>JANXTF010000012.1 GCA_025352565.1 Rhodospirillales bacterium
GGTGTGAGAGGGGGGCGTCGTGAGGCGCCTCCCTACTCGATTTGCAGCGCGGGTCTCGGAAAGTCGTGGATGGTCGGCCTCCGCCGACCAAGGCGGGATGATACGACTGTGCAAATCTTGAAGCGCTTAATTGTCATCAACCCCTAACAAGCGGGATCGGTGCGCCGCGGTGGCGCACATGCTCCGGCCGCACACCCAGGCCGATCAGCCGCGCGGGAATTTGTTGCAGCCACGCCATGCGGCCCGCCGCCCGCAAGGCCCAGGGGGCGGAGAGGGGGACGGCGGGGGGGACGGCGAGGGGGCCGTCGCCGCCGAGCACGCGTCCGATGACACGGTTCTGGATCGCGACCTGGATGCGCTGCGTCACCCGCGTCGGCCACTCGCGACGGCGCTGCACCCAAGCGAGATCGGTGTCAGCCACGCGGCGTTCGCGAAGTGCCGGAGCCAGGCGGTTCGCACAGGCCACGGCATCCTGGACCGCGAGGTTGACGCCGACGCCGCCAACGGGCGACATGGTGTGCGCGGCGTCGCCGATGCAGAGCAGGCCGGGCTTCCACCAGGTCCGCAGCCGGTCCACCCCGACCGTGAGGAGTTTCACGTCGTCCCACGAGCCGATGGCGTCCATACGGTCCGCAAGGAATGGCTCCAGCGCGGCCAGTTCGGCGCGAAACGCCGCGAGCCCCTTGGCGCGCAGGGCCGCGTCGGCACCTTTCGCGATCACGTAACCGGCCTGCCAATGCGTGCCGCGATCTATCAGGATCAGCATTCGGCCGCCGTCCAGACGCCCGAACGCCTCTGCCCGGTCGTCCGGATGGCGCGGCAGGCTGAACCACAGCACGTCCATCGGCGCGCCGATCGGCTCCACACGGAGCCCGGCCGCGGCCCGGATCGTCGAGCGCCGGCCGTCGGCGCCGACCACCAGTGCGGCACGCACCTCGAAGGCGCCATCCGGGCCAGCGCCGCGCAGGCCCACGACGCGGCCGTTTTCCTCGATCAAACCCGTGGCGGCGCTGTTCATCCGCAACGTGAAGTGGGGCAAGGTGCCGGCCTCGCGCGCCACGAAGTCGAGAAAATCCCATTGGGGCATGAAGGCGAGGAAACGGCACCGCCCCGGAAGGTGGGAAAAATCGGCGATCCGATACGAGGAAGCGCCGATTTTCGCGGAGAGGTGACGGATTTCCTGATGGGGCAGTTTCAGGAATTCGTCGAGCAGGCCAAGCTCGTCCATCACGCGTAGCGTGGAGGGATGAATGGTGTCGCCCCTGAAATCGCGCAGGAAATCGGCGTGCTTTTCCAGCACCACCACGTCCACGCCGGCGCGCGCCAGCAGATAGCCGAGCATCATCCCGGCCGGCCCGCCGCCGGCGATGCAGCACGCCGTTTCCAGCCACGCCATCGGCTGTCTCCTATGCGGGCGGCTTCACGCCCATGCGTCCCGCGAGATCCTGGATGAACTGCCACGCCACCCGGCCCGAACGGGCCCCGCGCGTGACCGACCATTCGGTCGCCTGGGCATGCAGCCGCTCCGGCGACACGTCCAGCCCGAAGGCGCCGGCATAGCCTTCGACCATGGCGAAGAACACGTCCTGGTCGCAATTGTGGAAGCCGATCCAGAGGCCGAAGCGGTCGGACAGCGAGACCTTCTCCTCGGTGGCTTCCGAGGGATTGATCGCGGTCGCACGCTCGTTCTCGATCATGTCGCGCGGCATCAAATGGCGGCGGTTCGAGGTGGCGTAGAACAGCACGTTGTCCGGCCGCCCCTCGATGCCCCCGTCGAGCACCGATTTCAGCGCCTTGTAGTCGGCATCCTCCCGCTCGAACGAGAGGTCGTCGCACAGGATCAGGCAGCGGCGCGACTGGCCGCGCAGCGCGCCGAGCAGGCCGGGCAGGGTGGCAATGTCCTCGCGATGGATCTCGATCAAGGCGAGGCTGCCGGGGTGCTCGGCGTTGGCGGCGGCGTGGGCGGCCTTGACCAGCGAGGATTTGCCCATGCCGCGCGCGCCCCACAGCATCGCGTTGTTGGCGGTGAAGCCGCGCGCGAAACGCCGCGTGTTGTCCAGCAGCAGCATCTTCTGCCGGTCCACGCCGCGCAGCATGTCGATGCCCACGCGGCTGACGTGGGCCACCGGCAACAGCCGGAAGCCGTCGGGGTGCCAGACGAATGCCTCGGCCGCTGAGAGGTCGATCGGCGGCGGCGGGGCAGGGGCCAGACGCTCCAGCGCCTCGGCGATGCGCGTGAGCAGGGGAAGGCTGTTCAATTCCATGGCGGCTCGGCTTGACGTTCAGGGGGCGGAAACTATGGTCCGCCGCACTTCACCGCAACCTAAGGTCTGAACATGCTCATTTCCCCCGCCTACGCGCAGGACATTTCGGGCCTGATGGGCCAAGCCGGCCAGTTCCTGCCCATCGTTCTCATCATGGGGGTGTTCTACTTCCTGCTGTTCCGTCCGCAGCAGCAGAAGCAGAAGCAGATGCAGACGATGCTGAAGGCGCTGAAGCGCGGCGACCGCGTGGTGACCGGCGGCGGCATACTGGGAACCGTTCAGCGCACCAACGACAAGAACAGCGAGATCGAGGTCGAGATCGCGCCGAACGTGCGCATCACGGTGCTGCGCGAGACCATCACCAGCGTGATCAACCCGACGCCCGCGAACGACGTGGTCAAGGCGAAGGCGTAAGCCTGACGCCCGCGGGGCGGAGGATGCCGTCCGGCATCGGCACCAGCCCCGTGACCTTGTCCGACACGCCCCACAGCCAGGTGAAGTGGAACAGCACCAGGTGGCTGCGGTCGCGCTGCGCGATGTCGGTCACGGCGCGGTAGACCGGGATGCGGGCGAGCGGGTCGAGCGTGGCGCTGCCCTGGGCAAACAGCGCGTCGAGCGACGGGTTGCAATACCGGCCCCAGTTCAGAAAGCCCGCGCATGACATCCAGATGCTGGAATTGCCGTCCGGGTCCGGCCGGCCGCTCCAGATCACCATCGCGGCCTGGTAGTCGCCCGCGCGTTCGGCGGCCAGGCCCGCGAGCGACTCGATGGCGCGCACGGTGACGTCGAAGCCCGCCTCGCGCGCCATGGACTGGATCACCTCGCCGATCTGCGTGTTCACCGGGTCGTTGCCGACCAGCAGGGTGAACGCCACACGATCCAGCCCGGCCTGTTTCAAAAGCGCCCGGGCGCCCGCCACGTCGCGCGGCGGCACCGGGTGGTCGGGGGACCAGTAGCGGCTGCCGGGCGTCTCGGTCTGGTTGCTCGGCACGTAGCGGCCATCGAGCGCCACCTGGTTCAGCGCCGCCCGGTCGAGCGATTTCTCGAACGCCGCGCGCACAAGCGGGTCGCGGCCGATGGGGGTTTGCGCGGCGGGGCCGTGATCGAGATTGAACGAGACCAGCTGGAAGCCGATCGAGGGCGACGTCACCAGCCGCAGCCGCGGATTGGCGGCCACCTGCTCGGCGTCGGTGGGCGCGATCCGGTTGGCGATGTCGAGCGCGCCGGCGGCGAGGTTCACGCGGCGGACCGTGCTGTCCACGATCACCTGGAACTCGACCCGGTCCGGCCCCATGGCGGCCGCGTTCCAGTGGCCGGGGTATTTCGCCAGCACGATGCGGGACTGCGCCACGCGCTCGACGAAGCTGTAGGGGCCGGCGCAAACCGGATGGGCGACGATGGCGTCGCTGCCGCCGGCCAGCGTCGCCGGCGAGAGCATGATGCCCGGCCGGTTGGCCAGCAGCGACAGCAGCGGCGCGTAGGGTGCCGCCAGGGTGAAGCGGACGGTGAGAGGGTCGATCGCCACGACGCCGGTGACCGGCTTCAGCTCGGTCTTGCGCAGGCTCTCAGGGGCGGTCCGGTAGCGGGCGAGGTTGGCGCGCACGGCGTCCGCGTCGAATTTCGTGCCGTCATGGAAGGTGACGTTCGGGCGCAGGTGCAGCGTCAGCGCTAGGCCGTCGGCGGCCCACTCCCACGCGGTCGCCAGTTGCGGCACGAAGTTGAGGTCGCGATCCACGTCGAGCAGCTGGTCGCACATCCAGCTCGACACGATGCGGTCCGTGTAGCTGCCGCTGCGCGCCGGATCGAGCACGTCGGGGTCGAACTCCAGCCCGTAGCGCAGCGTGCCGGCGGCGAGTGCGGATTGGGTCAGCAGGAGCAGGATGGCAAGGAGTCGCTTCATCACGATATGCTGCGCGATCCGGGTGCTCTGGCGCAACCTTTTCAGCGCGCCGACGGCAGACGTGGCCGGCTGGCTGTGCCACAGTTCCGGCCAACGCCAACCGGAGAAAACCCCATGACCCACCTCACCCGCCGCGCCGCCCTGGCCGCCGCCGCTGCCGCCGCCTTGCCGGTGCGCGCCCGCGCCCAGGGCCAGGGCCAAGTGCTTCGCATCGGCGTGCTGAACGACATGTCCGGCAATTATCGCGACGCGACCGGGCCGACCTCGGCGGTGTGCGCGCGCCAGGCGGTCGAGGATTTCGGCCAGAAGGGCTTCACGGTCGAGGTGCTGACCGGCGACCACCAGAACAAGCCGGATGTGGGGGCGTCGATCGCGCGCCAGTGGTTCGATCGCGACAACGTGGACATGATCCTCGATGTGCCGACCTCGTCGGTGGCGCTCGCGGTCAACTCGATCGCGAAGGAGAAGAACAAGGCCTACATCAACTGCGGCGGCGCCACGGCCGATCTCACCGGCAAGGACTGCACGCCCAATATCATCCACTGGTCGTATGACACCACCATGCTGGCCACCACGGTGGGCGGGGCGCTGACCAAGGCGGGCGGCAGGAAGTGGTTCTTCCTGACCGCGGACTACGTGTTCGGCCAGCAGTTGCAGCGCGACACCACGGCGGTCGTGACGAGGCTCGGCGGCACGGTCGCGGGTGCGGCGCCCTATCCGTTCCCGGCCACCACGGATTTCTCCTCGTTCCTGCTGCAGGCCCAGGCGAGCGGAGCCAACGTGATCGGCTTCGCCAACGCGGGCGACGACACGGTGAACTGCGTGAAGCAGGCGCATGAGTTCGGGCTGACCGCGAACGGCACCAGGCTGGCGGCGCTGCTCGGCTCCATCACGGTGGCGCACGGCATCGGGCTCGAGGTGGCGCAGGGCCTGATCCTGACCGAGAGCTACTACTGGGACCTGAACGACCGCACGCGCGCCTTCGCCAAGCGCGTGCTGCCCAAGACGCCCAGGAACATGCCGAACGCGGTCCATGCCGGCTGCTACGCCGGCACGCTGCACTATTTGAAGGCGATGGCCGATCTGGGGATCGGCCACAAGTCGGATGGCGCCGCCGTGGTCGCGCGGATGAAGGCGATGCCGACGGATGACGATTGCTTCGGCAAGACCACCATCCGCGCCGATGGCCGCGCGATGGTGACGCCTTATTTGCTTCAGGTGAAGAAGCCGTCCGAGAGCCGCGGCGAATGGGACATCTTCAACGTGCTGTCGTCCCTGACCCCCGAGGAGTCGGCGCCGCCCGTTTCTGCCTGCCCGCTGGTCAAGGCATGACAGGGGAGGCCAGGCTGGGCGCCACGCCGGACGGTTGGGTAATGTCTCAGTTTGAAATTGGATGTCTACTGCGTCCGTAGCGGGGCTTGAATTGCCGAAGCCATGGAGTTTATGCGCTCAAACAGCGACGTTGCACGCGGCGGCCCTTGCAGAACCATTGTTCCGTCGTGAGCGACATCAAATCGGTACCCGGACACGCGCATTCCATGGTCATCCAGGCCAGTCGCCGGAATTGCAAGCGCGCTAAATCGATGCCGATCCAAGCCGAAGTCGATTGTTACGGAATATCCAGTTACTAAGTTGCTAATGCGGGCCTGAGATCGGTCCGGAAATACGAGTGCCATGCTGGTGGCGATGACTGAATCCGCCTGAGCTGGCGTGATCGGGTACATAATGCCGGAGCAAGGCTGTTCAATGCTACCGGATATGCTGAACTGAGTCTGTGCTGCAACACAGGCGGAGTGAAGTGAGGCGGCTGACGAGAACGGGGATTCCCGGAGCGGGGAAGGTCTGACTCCTGGGGCGGCAACCGGCTCGGAGGTTGCCGTGGCTGCATTTTCGCCTTTGCTGGACCTGCTGGCTGATATTCCCGATCCCCGTCGTGGGCAGGGA
>JANXTF010000034.1 GCA_025352565.1 Rhodospirillales bacterium
GGTGCCTGGGCAAAGTCGTGGAAGGTCGGCCTTCGCCGACCATGACCGGGTATTATCAGCCACGCTTCTCACCCTTCATGCCGCGCAGCTGGATCAGCGTCAGGACCATCAGCACGCCCGCCAGCAGCAGCGAGGCGGCCGAAGCCAGCCCGTATTGCCGCACGCTCTGCGCGAAGCCCGTGGTGTAGATGTACTGCACCAGATACACCGTCGCCGTGCCCGGCCCGCCGCCGGTCAGCACGTACACCTCGTCGAATATCTGTACCGCGCGGATCAGCCCCAGCACGAACACCACGACCAGGCTCGGCATCAGCAACGGCAGAGTCAGCCGCCGGAACACCCGCATCGGCGGGGCCGCGTCCATCGACGCCGCCTCGTAGATGTCGGCCGGGATCGCCTGCAATCCCGCAAGCAGGATCAGCGTGTAGAACCCCATATGTGCCCAGATGCTGACGAACACGGTCCACGAGAACGCCCAGGTCCCGTTTAGCAGCCACTCGACGGGCGAGAAGCCCATGCCCTCCATCGCCGCGTTCAGCACGCCGTTGCGCTGCAATATCCACTTCCAGATCAACGCCACCACCACCGGCGACAGCAGGACCGGGTAGAAGAACACCGCACGGAAGAAGCTGCGCCCGATGATTTTCCTGTTGAGCACCAGCGCCGTCGCCAAGCTGAACGTCAGCATCAGCCCGACTTGCAGGACAACGAATTTCAGCGTGTTCCATACCCCGTACCAGAACAGGTCGCGGGTGCAACTGTTCGGATCGGTGTAGCTGCTGCAGGTCAACAGGTCGGTGAAGTTGGCGGCGCCGACATAGGGCCGGTCGCCCGGCAGCAACTCGCTGCCGCCGGTTACCGCGAACCAGATGTCGATCACGATCGGCAGGAACGAGAACATCGCGAACACGAGCAGATTGGGCGCCACGAACAGCCACCCAAGCCGCCCGCCCGGCAGGCGCGACTGCGCCCACCGCATCGGGAGTTCGGGGAGATTCATCACCGCCCCGAAGGCGCGCCCGCCGAGGCGCGAGAAATGGTTGCCGAAGCCGTTCATCAGCGCGCTCCTCCCCGTCGCAACCCTCCCCGCGTGGCTACCGCACTCGCCCATCTGGTCGCGGCAAGCGATGGGCTGATGCGGCAGCCGTGCGGGAGGGTCCGGGTGGGGGATTTGCTCACGGCTTGATTGCAGCCATCGCGTCCTTCACGTCTGCCGTGATCCGGTCATAGGCCTGGTCCAGCGTCAGTTGCCCCGCCATCGTCTGGCTCAGCCGGTCCGCGATGGGGTTCAGCAGCGAACTGCTGTAGGGGAACCCCTGCAGCTGGTACGCCACCGGCGAAATCTTGGCGATGTTGGCGGTGAACGCCTTCATCGCCGCATTGCCCGAAGGCGTCAGCGCGTAGGTGACACCCATCTTCTGGACGCCCGCACTCGCCGGCAGGTTGGCCGTCATCGCCATGTACTCGGCATAGATCTTGTCGCTGCCGAGCCATTCGAGGAATTGGGCGCTTTCCTTGGGGCTCTTGCTGTCCTTGAACGTCACCAACGCCGCGCCGCCCGGCATCCCGCTGCACCCGGCCGGCCCGCAAGGCTCGCTCACCACCTGCCACTCGAACGCGTCGCCGATCTGCGTCTCGAGGCGCTTCACCTGCCAGCTGCCGGAGAAATACATCACGATCTTGGCGTTCTTGAACTCCTCGAACGCATCGCGGTAGCCGCCCCCCGCGGCGACCCACACGTCCTTGTCGGCCGTGCCGTCCTTGGCCCAGCCCACGTAGCGCGACGCCATCGCCTTGAAGCCGTCATCGACCACGGCGGGCGTGCCGCTCGCGTCGAAGAACCTGGCACCCATGGAGATCAGCGGCCCTGCGAAACGATGCCCGCTGCGGTCGATGGCGAAGGCGTTCGGCGTCTTGGTCGCCTTGGCCACCTTCGTCAGTGCGGCCACCCATTCGTCCCAGGTGGCGCCCGGCGCCGGCATCTTCTCGGCAGCCTGGTCGAACAGGGTCTTGTTGACGATCGGGGCGGAAACCGTGGTCTGCGTCGGCAGGCCGTAGATCCCCTTGTCATCCTTGCTCTTGTGCATCCAGCCGAGTTGCGGTCCGAAATTCGCCTCGAATCCGGCCGCGTCCTTGAGGTTCGGGCGCATGTCGCCGAGATATTTCAGGATCGGCCCATACAGCGTCACGCGGGCGATATCCGGGCCGTTGCCGGCGGCGAGCTGCACCGGAAGGCTTTCGAGAATCGCCTTGTACGGCATCTCGTCGATCACAATCTTGATGGTCGGATTTTGCTGCATGAACCGCTCGGCCAGGGTCTTGGTGGCCGGACATTCGTTGCCGTCCGAGTAGCAGGCGATGCGGATGTCGGCGGCCCGCGCGGTGAAAGCGGCGGTCGAGGCGAGCAGCAATGTGGCAAAGCCGAGCCGGCGGGACATGGGGTTTCCTCCACGAATGATGCTGCCGGGCACCCGCCAGGCAGTGCGATCTTCATCGTTGGGCAAGAGTTTTCATCACATTGCGTTCCGCGTCGAGCCCTCTCGCGCTATATGCCCGCCATGGCAGATCCCTACGAAACCCTCGGCGTCGCCCGCGACGCCACCGACGACGCGATCCACAAGGCCTACCGCAAGCTCGCCAAGAAGCTCCACCCCGACCTTAACCCCGGCAAGCCGGACGCGGCCGAGAAGTTCATGGCGCTGAACGCGGCCAACGACCTGCTTTCGGACAAGGAGAAGCGCGGGCGCTTCGACCGGGGCGAGATCGACGCCGCAGGGCAGGAGAAGCGTCCGCATCGGGGCCACCCGCGCGACTTCAACGGCACCGGGCTCGACCCGGACGAGCTGGCCGACCTTTTCGGCGCATTTGGCGGCAAAAGGCGGCGTCCCGCCCATGCGCGTGGGCGAGACGCGCAGTATACCTTGACCATCGACTTCGTGGAGGCGGCCACTGGCGGCAAGCGCCGCCTGTCGCTGCCCGATGGCAAGTCCCTCGACCTAACCATTCCGGAGGGTATCGAGGACGGCCAGATCCTCCGGCTCCGGGGCAAGGGTTCGGCAGGCATCGGCAACGGACCGGCGGGCGACGCGCTGATCGAGCTCAGCGTCGCCCCTCACAAGCTGTTCCGCCGCGTCGGCGACGACATTCTGATCGAGCTGCCGGTGACGCTCCAGGAAGCGGTGCTCGGCACGTCGGTCGAGGTGCCCACCGTCAAGGGCGCCGTGCGAGTCACCATCCCGGCCGGCTCCGGTCACGGCACCAAGCTTCGCCTGCGCGGCCGGGGCGTCAACGGCGGCAGCCAGGTGGTCGAATTGCGCTTGGTTTTGCCACCGGGCAAGGAGCCCGCCTTGGCCGCCTTCCTCAAGGACTGGCAGCCCGAGCATCCGTTCGACCCCCGCGCGGACCTCGAAGACAACCGCGCACCGGAGCATTGATCGTCATGGCACCCCGCGTCGATCCCGTCACGTCCGACGAGAGCCTGCCCCGCCGCACCTCCGTCGTGGTCATCGGCGGCGGCATCATCGGCGTCTCGACGGCGCTATTCCTGGCCGAGAAGGGCATCCCCGTGGTGCTCTGCGAGAAGGGCCACATCGCGGGCGAGCAATCCAGCCGCAACTGGGGCTGGACCCGCGTGATGGGCCGCGATCCGCGCGAGATTCCGCTCAGCCTGGAGAGCCTCAGGCTGTGGCGGCGGATGAACGAGATCACCGGCGCCGAGACGGGATTTCGGCAATGCGGCATTGTCTATACCTGCGACACGCAACGCGAGGTCGCCGCCTACGAGGCGTGGCTCGAACAGGCCCGCGAATTCCAGCTCGACAGCCGCCTGCTGGCCCCGGACGAGATCGAGGCCATACTCCCCGGCGCCGCGCGCAAATTCGCCGGCGCCCTGCACACGCCGAGCGACGGCCGCGCCGAGCCCACCAAGGCCGCCCCCGCCATCGCGCTGGCCGCGCGCGCGAAAGGCGCCACCATTCTCACCGGCTGCGCGGTGCGCGGCATCGAGACGAAGGCCGGCGCCGTCAGCGGCGTCGTCACCGAACGTGGGGCCATCGCCTGCGACAGCGTGGTGCTGGCCGGGGGCGCCTGGTCGCGCCTGTTCTGCGGCAATCTCGGCATCGACCTCCCCTCGCTGAAAATCCTCGGCTCCGTCATGCGCACCGAGCCCATCGCGGGCGCCCCCGACATCTCCGCCGGCGGCGCGGATTACTCGTTCCGCAAGCGCCTCGACGGCGGCTACACCGTGGTCCGGCGCAATGCCTCAGTCGCCGAGATCGTGCCGGACAGCTTCCGCCTGTTCAGCGACTTCATGCCGGCCCTGGTGCGCCAATGGAGCGAACTTCGGCTGCGCGTGGGCGGCCGCTTCCTCACCGAATGGAACACGCCCCGCCATTGGGCGATGGATCAACGCACCCCGTTCGAACAGGTCCGCGTGCTCGACCCCGCCCCGAATGCCCGCCTCATCGCGCAAGGCCGCGACAACCTCGCCCGCACCTTCCCCGTCTTCGCCGGCATGAAGATCGCCGAGACCTGGGGCGGGCTGATCGACGTCACTCCCGACGGCGTCCCGGTGATATCCGCCGTCGAGTCGGTGCCCGGCTTCTTCCTCGCCACCGGCTTCTCCGGCCACGGCTTCGGCATCGGCCCCGGCGCCGGCCGCATGATGGCCGACATGGTGGCCGGCGACCCCACCGCCGTCGACGCCACCCCGTACCGCTTCGACCGCTTCGCGCCCAGGTCGGTGCATTGAGAGGGTGGGCAACGCCCGCGATCGTTCGTATGTAGGCGGCCCTTGAGTGGGAGAGCCTAAGTTGGACAGCGCGATCTTTGCCTCGACCCGCGAGGTCGAGCAGTTCGGCGGCCCAGTCGTTCGCCTGTATCAGACCGCGTTCGGCCGCGCGCCGGACGGCCCCGGCCTGCGGAGCTTCGTGGCCCTCCTGCGCGGCGGCGAGACCGTCGGCGGCATGGCCGAGCAACTCGTCGCAGCCGCCGAGTTCGCGGGCATCCACGGCACCGGCGTGCCGGACCTCGCCTATATCCGCCGCCTGCACACGAACGCCACCGGCGACGCGCCGCGCGACATCGACATCGCCGCCATCCTCGCCATGGCCGCCGGCGGCGCCTCCCGCGCGGACCTGCTCGCCGCGACGTCGGAGTCCGAAGCGGCCCGCGCCGGCATCAGCGTGCTCCGCGCCCTGGGCCCCGACCGCGTCCGCCCCGGCGATGACGACGCCTACCAGCTCTGGCTTGCCGAATACCCCGCGATCACCGAGGCCGACCGCGCCGGCATCGAGCGCCACCTCGCCGCCATGGCGTCCCCGCCCGCGCTCACCCTGTTGATGGCGGCGCCCGAGTTCCGCGTCGACCTCGCGCTCGAGACCATCGCCTCGTTCCGCCGCCAGCTCTACCCCCACGTCGAACTGCGTGTGGCCATCCCCGCCGACACCTCGCCCGCGACCCGCGACGGCCTCACCCGCGCCGCGCGCGAAACTCCCGGCATCGTGCTGGTCCCCGCCCCCGCCGCCGAGCCGGCCAGCCTGATCGAAGCCGCACTTGCCGGTGCCGACGGCTGCTTCGCCGGCATCCTCGAAGCCGGCGACCAGCTCGCCCCCGAGGCGCTCTACCTCATGGCCGCCGCCATCGAGGCGAACCCCTCCGCCGTCATCGTCTACGGCGACGAGGACCGCATCGAGGGCACCGGCCGCCGCTATGCGGCGCGCCTCAAGACCGGCTGGAACCCCGACCTCCTGCTCGCCGGCGACGCGATCGGGCAGCTCGCCATGATCCGCGTGGAAAGCTGGCGCGCGGCCGGCGGCCTGCGCCCCGATCCGGCACCTTACGAGCGGTTCGACCTCGTGCTCCGCGTCCTCGGCGACGGCGCAACCGCGGCGCATGTCCCCTGGGTCCTGTTCCACCGCGGCCGCGGTGGCCGCAAGCGGCCGGCCGAATTCCCCGACGCCAGCGCCACCACCCTGCACCCGCGGTTGCTGGAAACAATCCGACGCCACCTCGCGCGCCACCCCTCCGCCGCGACGCTCGACGAGACCATCATCGGCGGCCGCCTCTGGCCCCGCATCGGCTTCGCCCTGCCCGACCCCGCCCCGCTGGTCTCCGTCATCATCCCCACCCGCGACCGCGCGGACCTGCTCGAGACCTGTCTTGCCGGCCTGCTCGGCCAGACCGACTACCCGGCACTCGAAATCCTGATCGTGGACAATGGCAGCGTCGAACCGGCCACCCGTCGCCTGTTCGCCGAACTCGGCCGCGACAGGCGCGTCAGCGTGCTACCCTACGCGGAGGAGTTCAACTATTCCGCCATGAACAACATGGCCGCGCGCCAGGCGCGCGGCGACGTGCTGCTGATGCTGAACAACGATATCCGCGTCATCGAGCCGGGCTGGCTGCGCGAGATGGTCGGCCACGCCATGCGCCCCACGGTCGGCGCGGTCGGCGCGCGCCTGCTCTACCCGGAGGGCAACCTTCAGCATGGCGGCATCATGCTGGGCCCCGCCGGGCGTGCCAGTCACATCCTGCGCTGGTCCGGCCCCGATACCATCGGCTACCTTGGCCAGCTCGCCCTCACCCGCGACGTCGCCGCCGTCACCGGGGCCTGCCTCGCCATCCGCCGCGCGGTGTTCGAGGAAGTCGGCGGGCTTGAGGAGGACAACCTCCGCGTCACCTGGAACGACATCGACCTCTGCCTGCGCGTCCGCGCCCACGGCTACCGCGTGGTCTGGACGCCGCACGCGACGCTGACCCATGTCGAGCAGGCCAGCCGCCAGCGGGAGGACCAGGACCCCGGCCAGCTCGCGCGCTTCCAGGCCGAGCGCAACCATGTGTTATGGGCGTGGGGCGACGCCTTCGCGCAGGACCCGTTCCAGAACCCCGCGCTGCTTGCCACCGACGACGACCTGCTGCTGGCCGAGCCGCCGCGCCGCCCGAAGCCGTGGCGGGAAAGCTGACCATGGCGTTCGACGCCCCCTTCCCCACCGCCACCATCCGCGCACGCGTTCCCCTGCGCCTCGGCCTGGCGGGCGGCGGCACCGATCTCAGCCCCTATTGCGACGAGTTCGGCGGCGCCGTGCTCAACACCACCATCGACCGCTATGCCTATGCCTTCATCGAACCCTCCGACGATGGCCGCCTGCATTTCGTGGCCCCCGACCTCGAACGCTCCGAAAGCTTCGAGCCGGACGACGCCGCTCTCGATGACGCGACACTCGCGCTGCACGCCGGCGTTACGCGGCGCATGGCGCGACAATTCAACGATGGCCGCATCCTGCCCTGGCGCATCACCTCGTTCGTCGATGCCCCGGCCGGCTCCGGCCTCGGTTCCTCATCGGCGCTGGTGGTCGCACTGGTCGAAGCTTTCACGACGCTGCTTTCCGTGCCCCTCGGCCCCTACGACATCGCCCATCTCGCCTTCGAGATAGAACGCATCGACCTCGGCCTCGCCGGCGGCAAGCAGGACCAGTATGCGGCCACCTTCGGCGGCACCAATTTCATCGAATTCATGGCCGGCGACCGCGTCATCGTGAATCCGCTGCGGATCGCGCCCGCGGTGCTGAACGAGTTGGAGACATCAATGGTGATCTGCTTCACCGGCGTGTCGCGCAAATCCGAGCAGATCATTGGCGAACAGCAGCGCGGCATGACGGCAGGCGGCAATTACGACAGCCTGCATCAGTTGAAATCCGACGCCATCGAGATGAAGGAGGCGCTGCTGCGCGGCCAGATCGCGCGCATGTCCGACATCCTCAACCGCTCGTGGCTGGCCAAGAAGCGCACCGCCAGCGGCATCAGCACCGATCTGATCGAGAGCCTCCACGACGTGGCCTTCGCCCACGGCGCCACCGGCGGCAAGGTGTCGGGCGCCGGCGGCGGCGGTTTCATGATGTTCCTTGTGCCTCCGGCGCGCCGCACCTCCGTCATCCGCGCGCTGAACGCGGCCGGGGGTACCGCCTCGGGCGTTCACCTGACGCCGGACGGCGCCGAATCCTGGATCGCCTGAACCATGGGTGAAATTTTCAAGGCCGAGAAACCGCGCGCCACCATGGCCCATACCGGCGAACGCCTCAGCGCCGGCCATTCGCTCGAAACCGAGGTCGAACATTTCCACCGCTACTACATGGCGCGGCATTTCTGCCGCGACATGCGCGTGCTCGATATCGCGTCGGGCGAAGGCTACGGCTCGGCTTTGATTGCCCAGGTTGCGTCATCGGTCATCGGCGTGGACGTCGATCAGGCCGCCGTCGATCACGCGTCCATCAGCTACGTGCGCGGCAACCTCAGCTTCCGCCAAGGCTCGGCCACCGACATCCCGGTCGATGACTGCTCGATCGACGTGCTGGTCTCGTTCGAGACGCTGGAGCATTTCGTCGACCATGACCGCTTCATGTCCGAGGCGCGGCGCATCCTGCGTCCGGGCGGAAAGCTCATTCTCAGCACGCCCGACCGCGACATCTTCTCCCCCGTCGGCGCGCCCGCGACCGAGTTCCACGTCCACGAACTCACCCGCGTCGAGTTCGCGACGCTCCTGTCGCGCTACTTTGCCAACTGCGCGTTCTTCTCCCAGCGCGTCATGGTCGGTTCCGCCATCCTGCGTGACGACGGTGACCCCGCGCGCGTGCCGCCGATGGTGTTCGAACGGCGTGGCGACACGCATATCGAAATGTGCGAGGGCATCCCGCGCGCCCGCTACCGGCTCTGCGTGGCGTCCGACGCCAACGACGATCTGATCGCTGGCGGCCTGTTCATCGACACCAGCAATCTTGCCGACCCGACCGGGCGCACCGGCAGCCTCGAACGCGAGTTGCAGCGCACGCGCGACGAACATCGGCGCGACACGGAGACGATCCAGCGCGAGCACGACGCGCTCGTCCAGCGTATCGATCGCGACCGCACGGAACAGGTCACCGAGATCGATCGCCGGCATGGCGAGGAACTGGCGGCGGCGCACACGCAACGCGAAGACATCGCGGCGCTGCGCGCGTCCGAAGGCGAGCTTGAGGCCGCGCTGCGCCAAGCCTCCCAGCGCATCGCCGCTGTGGAACAGCAGGGTCGGGATGCGCGCTCCGATGCCGAGCAGGTAAAGGGACGACTGGCGGAGGCGACGGCTTCCCTGGCCCATGCCCGCGCCGAGCTTGCCTCCGGCGCCTGGCGCGAACGCCAGTTGCACGCTCGTCAAGCTGAATTGGCGGCGCAAGTGGCGGCGCAAGTGGCGGCACAAGCCGGGGTCGCGCAGTCGCTACGGCAAGTCACCGCCGCGCATGACGCGGTCCTGCGGTCCGGCTCGTGGCGCCTTCTCGCACGTGCGCAGCGCGTCGCCACCCGCTTCCCGCGCGCGGCGCGCGCCGCGCGCACCGGGGCCAAGCTCGCCTTCTGGACCGCGACGCTGCAACTCCGCCGCCGCACCCGCGCCCGTCGCCAGGCTCACGCCGACGGGGCGATCCTTGCCGCGACGCCTCTGTTCGATCGCGCGTGGTATCTGACCCGCTACAAGGAGGTCGCTGCCGCCGGCATCGATCCGGTGATGCATTACCACTGGACCGGCGCCGCGGTCGGCTACAACCCGCACCCGTTGTTCGATACCGCGTGGTATCTCGCGACCTACCCGGCGGTCGGCCGCGCCGGAGAGAATCCGCTTGCGCACTATATCCGCACCGGAAATGCCGCGGGCCACGATCCGCATCCGCTGTTTGACAGCGCCTGCTACCTCGGCGGCCATCCCCGCCCCACGTCGGGCACGGTGCTCGAACACTATCTCGCGCATACCGGCACGCCGCTTTCCCCGAACGCGATGTTCGACCCGAACATGTATCTGGCGGAATACCCCGCCGCGCGCGTTGCCGGCGCGGATGCGCTGCTGCACTACGTCACGGCCGGGGCCGACCTCGGCTTCGCGCCGCATCCGCTGTTCGATGCAAGGTGGTACGCCACGCGCTACCCTGGCTCCGCCGATTTCCCGGCGGACCCCGCCATCCGGGCCCTCGGGCATTTTCTGCGCGTGGGCCTCGCGGCCGGCAATTATCCCAGCGTTTTGCTGGAAAAGTGCGAAGTCGCGTTCTGGCCGGGCATGAAGTTCGCGTTCCCCGAAACCGAATCGCCCGATGTTTCGATCGTCATTCCCGCCTACGCCCATCTGCACGAAACGTTTCGCTGCCTCTGCGCGGTGCTGTGGCGCACCGGCTCCTTGTCGTATGAGGTGATCCTGGCGGACGACAAGCCGGATGCGGCCATCGTGCCCATGCTCGCGCAATTCACCCGCCTTCGCACGCGCATCAACCACACCAATCTCGGCTTTCTCCGCAATTGCAACGAAGCCGCCAGGATCGCGCGCGGGCGCCATCTGCTGTTCCTCAACAACGACACCGAGGTCGGCGCCGACTGGCTGGCCCCCATGCTCCGCATCGCCGACCGCGGCCCCGCTGTCGGCATGGTCGGCTGCAAGCTGCTGAACGCGGACGGCACCATCCAGGAAGCCGGCGGCATCTTCCGCAACGATGGCTGGGGCGAACCCTACGGGCGCGGTGACGATGCCACGCACGGCGAATACAATTTCGTCCGCGATGTCGATTGCGTCACCGGGGCCTGCTTCCTTGTGCCACGCCAGCACTGGCTTGCCGTCGGCGGCTTCGACGACGGCTACGCCCCGGCCTTCTACGAGGAATTCGACCTCGCCGTCGCACTCCAGGAGGCCGGGCTGCGCGTGGTGTACCAGCCTGCCAGCGAAGTGACGCACCATGGCAGCGCCTCTTACGGCACCGAGATGCGCGACCGGCAATCCTCGATCAACCATCGACGCTTCCGCCGCAAATGGGCGCGCTATCTCACAACGCGCCCGCTCGCCAGCGATGGCCTGTTCACCGCGCGCGACAGCCGCCACTACGCGGGCGTGGCTTTGGTGATCGACGACAAAGTGCCGGAACATGATCGCCACGCGGGCGGATTGACGCTGCACCAATACGTGACCTTGCTGCACGATCTCGGCCTCAAGGTGGTCTATTGCCCCGCGGATCTCGCGGCGAGCCAACCCTACACGGGCGCCTTGCAGCAACGCGGGATCGAGGTGGTGCTGGCGCCCGACACCATGCAGGCCTGGCTCAGCCGCAACGGCCGCCATGTCGATCGCGTGTGGATCGCGCGCCCCTCCATCGCGTCCGCATGGATCGAGGCGCTGCGGCGCGAAACCGGCGCCCCGATTCTGTATTACACGCACGACCTGCATTATCTGCGCGAGATGCGCCGCTTCGAGCTTGAGGGCGATTGGTGGGCGCGCGAGGAATCCACGCGACTGAAGCGCGTCGAGTTCGATATCTTCGCCCGTGCCGACGTGGTGATGAGCCCGAGCGGCGAGGAAGCCGCCATCGTCCGCCGCGAGGTGCCGACCGCGACCGTGCGCGCCATCCCGCCCTATCTGTTCGCCTCATCCGACAACCCGCCCCCGCCGCTCACCGCCGAGGATTTCGCCGCCCGCCGCGACATCGTTTTCGTCGGAGGCTACGATCATCCGCCGAACGTCGATGCCGCCATCTGGCTTGCGGACGAAATTTTCCCGCTGATCCAGGCCCGCGTGCCACAGGCGCGGCTGGTGATCCTCGGCAATCGCCCGCCGCCTTCAGTGACGGCGCTGGCCAGCGACCACGTGCGGATCACCGGCTACGTGGCCGACCTGGCCCCCTACTACGCCGATGCCCGCATGTCGCTGAGCCCGCTGCGCTACGGCGCCGGAGTCAAGGGCAAGGTCGTCGGCAGCCTCCAGGCGGGCGTTCCCGTCGTCACCACGCCGATCGGCAGCGAAGGCATCGGCCTGCGTGACGGAGAGGACGCGCTGATCGGCAACACCGCCGCCGAAATCGCGGCGTGCGCGATCCGGCTGTTCGAGGACCCCGAACTCTGCGCCCGCCTCGCCGCGTCAGGCGAGGCGGTGGTGCGGGAGAGGTTCTCGATCGAGGGAGCGACCAAAGCGATGCGCGCGTTATTCGGGCTGGACGGTTAGTGTCCGTTGGTAAATAACTGAATCAGTTGGTATCGCGTACGAACTCCTCCACGTCATGGTCCGCGAAGGCGGACCAAGACGGGATGATGCGACTGTGCGAATCCTGAAGCGATTGATTGTCATCGAACCCTTACCCAAACTCGCCCTCCGCGCGCAACATCCGCACCGCTTCGCGGAACGCCGCGACCGCTTCGGCAACGTCCGCCGGCGTGTGCGTCGCCGACAGAAAGCCGCCGATACGCCCGTTCACATCGACTCCCTGGACCAGCAGCGCCAGACGCAGCTGACGCAGCAAGGCCTCCGGTTGGGCCTTCAACTCCTTCATCCCGTACGAATACATATCGAAATTTGTGGGATCGATGTCATGTTCATGGGCATTCATGAACAGGTGAAACCCCGAGAAGGTGCCATACGCCGCCCATGGCACGCCTTCCTCCACGAACATCGCGTTCAACCCATCGCGGAAACGCCCTGCCATCTCGATCGCCACGTCGCAGGCATCCGTCTCCGCCAGAATCCCCAGCGCCGCGATGCCGGCCGCGGCCGACACCGGATTGGCGTTGAACGTGCCCGGATGGCCGATCTTCTCGCGGCCGGCCCGCGCACTCGCCGCGAAGTCCAGGTGGTCGAGCACGTCCCGCCGCCCCGCCACCGCCGCACCCGGCATCCCGCCCGCCACGATCTTGGCAAACGTCGAAAGATCCGGCCGCACCCCGAACGCCATCTGCGCGCCGCCGCGCGAGACACGAAACCCCGTGATCACCTCGTCGAATATCAACAGCGCACCCGCCGCCTCGGTCACGCGCCGCAGGTCGTGCAGGAACTCCGGTCGCACCGGAACCTGTCCGAAGCTGGCACCCGTGGGCTCGATCAACACGGCGGCGACCTCATGCGCGCGCAACGCCGCCTCCACCGCCGCGAGATCGCCCGGCGGCACCAGCACGGCACGCTCGGCCACGCCCACCAGCACGCCCGGCGTCGGCGAGCCGTCGAAATGGTTGGAGTAGCCGCTCGTCATGTGGTCGCTCCAGCCGTGGAAGTGGCCCTGGAATCGCACCAGCACCTCGCGCCCGGTGGCGGCGCGCGCGAGCCGCACCGCCATCAGCGTGGCTTCCGTGCCGGACGACGTGAACCGCACCCGCTCGGCCGCCGGCACCAGGCTCTGGATGGCCCGCGCCCAGGCAATCTCGGCCGGATGGTTTGCGCCGAACTGCGTGCCCTCGCCCACGGCGGCGCGCACCGCCGCCACCACTGCGGGGTGCGAATGCCCCAGGATCAGCGCGCCATGGCCGCCGAAGAAGTCGATGTAGCGGTTGCCGTCCACATCCCATTTGTGCGGCCCGAAGGCGCGGGCGATGTAGGGCGAATACGGGTCCAGATACCGCGCGTCATGCGCGATCCCGCTTGGCAGCAACTCGGCCGCCTCGGCCGCGAATGCCGCCGAGCCGGGCGTGCGCTCACGATACGCGGCGGCGATGCGGGAATTGGTGCGAGCGGGGGCGGTCGCCGACATCGGGGGGGTCCTGAAACATTGCCGCGGGATAATGCCCCGCCGCGCGCGCGTTGCCAAAGGGAAGCCTCACGCGGCCGCGCATTTGGCGCTATGATCCATTCACCACGCAGGAGCCCCCATGAGCGATGTGACCGCCCCGGCCATCCTTCCCGTCTCGTCTCCGGGCCTGTTCGACCGCGCCATCCGCCGTATCACGACCGCCTGGCGCGACATGGCGGCCGGCGTCGCGCGGGATGAGGACGACAGCATCGCGGCCCAGATGCGCGCCTGCCTCGCCGGTCGGGGCGGCGAGGTCAGCGCCCGCAACCGCGCGGCCAAGCTCGCGCAGACCTATCTCACGCTCGACGCTGCGGGCCGCACCGAATTCCTCCGCACGCTGGCCGGCTTCGACAGCGACCCTGAAGCCGTGGGCGTCGCCTACGAGGCGGTCCGCGCCGCCGCCGACCGCGCCGCCCGTGCCACCGCCAAGGCGGAGCTTCGCCGCGTTCTCGAACCGCCCCGCCTGCGCCTGCTGACCCAGTTCACCACCATCCCCGACGGTGTGAAGTTCCTGGTCGATCTCAACGCCTTCATGCTGACCGCCAGGCGCGGCGGCAAACCGGACGCGATGCTGGCAGCCCTTGGCAGCGATCTGCGGAGCCTGCTCGCCAGCTGGTTCGACGTGGGCTTCCTCGAACTCCGCCGCATCGACTGGTCGAGCTCTGCCGCCCTGCTGGAAAAGCTGGTCGGCTACGAGGCGGTCCACGAAATCCGCTCCTGGCGCGACCTGAAAAACCGTCTCGACAGCGACCGTCGCTGCTACGCCTTCTTCCATCCCCGCATGCCCGACGAGCCGCTGATCTTTGTCGAGGTCGCGCTGGTAAACGGACTCGCGGGCAGCGTGCAAAAGCTGCTGGACCAGAAGGCGCCGGTGCTGGACCCGAAAACCACCGACACCGCGATCTTCTACTCGATCAGCAACTGCCAGCGCGGCCTCGCCGGAATCAGCTTCGGCAACTTCCTCATCAAGCGCGTGGTCGATGTGCTGAGCGCCGAGTTCCGCGGCATCAAGACCTTCGCGACCCTTTCGCCGATCCCAGGCTTCCGCCGCTGGCTCGACGCGCGGCTGGGCGAGAGCGACGGCAATTTGCTGTCGGAGGAGGAAAGCAGCGCGCTCCGCACCGCCGCCCCCGCCGACCTGCCGGCCGCGTCCGACGGCCGCGCCGCCCTCATGGCCATCCTCGCCCGCCGTGCCTGGTCCCGCGACCCGGTCATGCTGCGCGCCGTCGAGCCAGTACTGATCCGCCTCTGCGCCCGCTATCTGTTGGCGGAAAGCCGTGGCAAGCGGGCGCTCGATCCGGTCGCGCATTTCCACCTGTCGAACGGCGCCCGCGTCGAGCGCGTCAACATGCTGGCCGACACGTCGGACAAGGGCTTCAAGGAAAGTGCCAGCCTGATGGTGAACTACCTGTACGATCCTGCGAAGATCGAGTCCTACCACGAAGAATACGCCGGCGAAGGCCGCCGCAACGCATCCACCATCGTACGCAAATTATCCAGAGGCTCGAACTGAGAATGACCGACATCCGCATCAGCGCCGGCCCGTACGTTTTCGGCGCGCGCTTCGAGGAGGCCGCGTGCCCGCTAACCTGCGCCAGGTTCCGCACGCTGCTGCCCTATCGTGAGCGGATCATCCATGTCCGCTGGAGCGGCGAGGCCTGCTGGATACCCCTGGGGGAGCTCGACCTCGGCCTGGATTACGAGAACCACACCTCGTACCCCGCCCCCGGCCAGATCATCGTCTATCCCGGCGGCATCAGCGAGACCGAGATATTGCTCGCCTATGGCGGCGTCCGCTTCGCCAGCAAGGTCGGCCAACTCGCCGGCAACCATTTCCTGACCATCACCGAGGGCCTCGAGAACCTTGCCGCCCTGGGCAAGATGACGCTGTGGCAGGGCGCGCAGGAGATCGTCTTCGGAGTCTAGTTTTCCGGGCCTGGCTTTCGGGGCCTAATGGTAGCCCAGCAGCCGGGCGCCCACGCACAACGTCACGATCAGGCCGAACAGCGTTCCGGCCTGAACCGCCGAGAGCGACCATTCCCATAAGGCGTTGGCGGGGTCGTTGCGATCGTCGTTCATGGTGAAACACCTTTTGATAACGTGATATACATAACGGTCTCCTGAATTAATGTAAATAGGGGCATCGCGTCGCGGCATTGACGCAGCCACCGGCGGGCGCGACGCTCCCGTGAAATCTCGAGGGCAACGTTCATGCGGCTAATTTTCGCTGTCATTCTGGCGCTGTGCGCCGGTTCCGCCGCGCACGCGCAGTGGCCGGGCCGCATCGAGATTCTTCCAGTACAAAGCCGCACCCTCGCCGGCGACGAATTCCTGCGCGCCAACGCTCCTGGCAAGGACGTTCTGCTGGGTGGCGAACTTCGCTTGCCCCTCGGCGCCACGGGCAAGGTGCCGGCGGTCATTCTCATCCACGGCTCCGGCGGCATCGGCGCGGGGCCTGATTTCTGGGCACGCGCGTTCAACGAAGCCGGCATCGCCGCCTTCATCCTGGATTCCTTCTCGGGCAGGGGCATCGTCAGCACGGTCGAGGACCAGGAGCAGCTAAATTCACTGGCCATGACTGTGGATTCCTATCGCGCACTGGACGTACTCGCCGCCCATCCCCGAATCCGGGCGGACAGGATCGCGGTCATGGGCTTCTCCAAGGGCGCCGTTCCCGCGATCTATTCAGCCATGGATCGTTTCCGGACGGCTTATGGCGCGGCGTCGGGCGCGCGCTTCGCCGCCCATATCGGCTTCTACACGCCCTGCAACGTGGAATACGACGGCGACACGAAGCTGGCGCCGGTGCCGATCCGCCTGTTCCACGGCATCAGCGACGACTACGTCAACATCGTACCGTGCCGCGCCTACATCACCCGACTGAAGGCGGCCGGCGTCGACGTTTCGCTCACCGAATACCCCGACAGCCAGCATGGCTTCGACAGCCCCGTCAGCCCAGCCCTGCTCGCGGTGCCCAAAGCACAGAGCACGCGGAACTGCCTGCTGAAGGAAGCCGCCAACGGCCAGGTGGTCGATGCGGCCACGGGCCAGACCTTCGGGGTCAAGACCAGCCCGTGCGTCGCGATCGGCGCGCATGTTGGACACAACGCGGACGCCACCGGCAAGGCGCGGACGGCGGTGCTGGCCTTCGCCCGCGAGGTGCTGGCCCGATAAGGTGCTGGCCCGATAATGTGATAACCGGCGGTTTGCCGACCGTTTGGAAACCAGGGGACTCGATGGCGCCGCATGTCGACTATTTCTTCTCGCTGAATTCCCCCTGGACGTATTTCGGGGCCGCTCGCCTGGAGGCGATGGTCGCGCGCCACGGTGCCACGTTGCGGCCTTGGCCGGTCGATTTCGGGACCATTTTCGCGGCCTCGGGCGGCCTGCCGCTGCCGAAGCGGTCGCCGCAGCGCCAGGCCTATCGTCAGATGGAGATGCTGCGGTGGCGCGCATATCTCGGCATCCCAATCCACGTCCGGCCGAGACACGCGCCGATGAACGAGACGCTGCCGGCCTCCTGCGTGATCTGCGTGCGCGAGAGCGTGGACGCTCCCTCCGCCGTGCGCCTCGCCCACCGCGTCATGCGCGCGCTGTGGGAGGACGAGACGGACCCGGCGGACGAAGCCACCTTGGCCGTGCTGATCGCCGATGTCGGCCTCGATCCCGTGCCGCTGCTCGCGGCGGCGCGCGACGAGCGATGGATGGAGCAACGCGCCGCCGACAGCGCGACGGCATTGGCGCGCGGCGTGTTCGGCGCGCCCAGCTACGTGATGGGCGAGGAGATCTTCTGGGGCCAGGACCGCTTGGAGTTTCTGGAACGCCATCTGGCGCAGCCGTAAAAATGAACCTTGACCGACGCTGCGCCCGCGCGTTCGCGCCCGTGGCGGCGGCGGTCGCGGACGGGCGTATCCCCGGCGCCGTGCTGGGTCTGGTCGATGCCGGCGGCGCCCGTTCCGTGCGGTTTGCCGGCTCCGCCCGCCTCGCGCCCGCCGCGCCGGTGGCGGTCGGCACGTGGTTCGACCTCGCCTCCCTCACCAAGGTCATCGTCACCACCACCGCCATCATCGACCTCCTGGCCGTGGCGCGGATCGGCCTGGACACCCCACTCTCGGACGCCATCCCCGACCTGCGCCAATACGACCTGACGGCCGCCGAGCGCCGCCTCACCTTCCGTGAATGCCTTGCCCACCAAACCCATCTGCCGGCGGTGGAGCCGCTCTATACCTATGGCCAGGACGCACGAACGCTGCGGGCGTTCATCCTCCAGCGCGAATGGGCGCCGGGCCCCCCGGTCTATTCGGATATCGGCTTCATGCTGCTGGGCATCGCCATCGAGCGCCTGACCGAAAAGCCGCTCGGCGCGCGGCCATTGCCCGCGGGCCTGTCGTTCCGCCCGCCCGCCGCCGACTGCGCCGCCACCGAATTCTGCCAGTGGCGCGGACGGGTGATGCAGGGCGAGGTGCATGACGAGAACGCCTATGCGCTCGGCGGCGCCGCCGGCCATGCCGGGCTGTTCGGCACCGTCGACGGCGTGCTGGATTTTGCCGCGACCGTGTTGCGATCCCCCGAGGATGCGCCGATCCGCCAGCGCCACGGCGCCGCCAACCGCACCCTCGGCTGGGAAGCGGCGCATGACGGCTGGGCGGGCGGGGATCGCGCCTCGCCCGACGCCATCGGCCATACCGGCTTTACCGGCACCGGCCTGTGGATCGATTTCAAGCGCGGGATCGCGTGGACGCTGCTGACCAACCGCGTCCACCCCAGCCGCTTCCTCGCCACCGGTATCGCCGCCGTGCGCCGCGAGACCGGCGACCTGGTTTGCGCGTGACCACGCTCATGCTGGCCGAGGCCCGGGAAGCCCCCGCCCGCGTGGCCGACATGCTGGCCGAGGACGCCACGCTCTACGCCGCCCTCGGCGAGCGGCTGCGCGCGCGGCCGCCCCCGTTCGCCATCACCATCGCGCGCGGCAGTTCGGACCACGCGGCGTCCTACGCGGCCAGCCTTCTGGGCATCGCCGCCGGGTGCGCCACCGTCACGCTGGCACCCTCGCTGGTCACGCGGTACGGCGCCCGCATTCACATGCGGGGCGCGCTGGCCATCGCGCTCTCGCAATCGGGCGCAAGCCCCGACATCGTCCAGGCGCTCGCCGCCGCGCGGCAGGCGGGGGCCATCACCGTCGCCATCGTCAACGCACCCGGCAGCCCGCTCGCGGCCGAAGCCGCGTTCGTGCTGCCCCAGCGCGCGGGCGCCGAATGCAGCGTCGCCGCCACGAAGAGCTTTGTCCTGAGCCTCGTCGCCGTGGCCCGCCTGATCGCCGGCTGGACCCGCGACGCGAAGCTGGAGGCGGCCCTCCCGCTGCTCCCGGCCACTCTGGCGGCGGCGCTCGAATGCGACTGGACGGCGGCACTTCCCCTGCTTGCGCGCGCCCAGGGCCTCTATGCGGTCGGGCGCGGTCCGGGCCTCGCCATCGCGCAGGAAAGCGCGCTGAAACTGAAGGAGACCTGCCGCCTCCACGCCGAGGCCTTCAGCGCCGCGGAAATCCAGCACGGCCCGCGCGCGATTATCGACGCGGCCTTCCCGGTGCTCGCCTACGGCCTGGCCGATCCGGGTGGCGACGATGCCCGCGCCTTCGCCGCCGAACTCGCCGCCGCCGGCGTCCCGGTCATGCTCGCCGCCGCCGAACCGGGTGCCGGCTTGCATCTGCCCTTGCCGCCGCCGATCCATCCGCTGCTCGATCCGATCGCCGCGATCCTGGCCTTCTACCAGCTGGCCGAGGCGGTCTCTCGCGCGCGGGGTCTGGACCCGGACAAGCCCCGCGCCCTGCACAAGGTGACCCGCACCACATGATCGTCACCGCATGATCGTTTTGGGCATGATCTCCGGCACCTCCGTCGATGCGATCGACATTGCCGCCGCCGACCTGTCATGGGCCGGGCCGGACATCGTCCTCCGCCGCCTCGGCCACCGCGAGGTCGCGTGGCCCCATGCCCTCCGGGCGCGCATACTGGCCGCCCTCCCGCCGGCTCCCGTCGGCATGGCCGAAATGTGCGCGCTCGACGTGCTGGTGGGCGAAAGCTTTGCCGCCGTGGCGCGGGACGCCCAGGCCGAGTTCGGCGGCGACCTCGTCGCCTCGCACGGCCAGAACGTGTTCCACTGGACCGAGCACGGCCGCGCCCGAGGCACCCTCCAGATCGGCCAGCCGGCCTGCATCGTGGAGGCCACCGGCCTGCACGTGGTCTCCGATTTCCGCGCCCGCGACGTGGCCGCCGGCGGCCAGGGCGCGCCGCTCGCCAGCACGCTGGACGCGCTTTGGCTCGCCTCCGACGACGGACCGCGCGCGGCGCTGAACCTCGGCGGCATCGCCAACATCACCGTGGTCGGCGGCGCCGGCGCGCCGGTCATCGCTTTCGACACCGGCCCGGCGAGTTGTCTGCTCGACGTCGAAGCGGCCCGCATCAGCAACGGCGCGCTGTCCTGCGACCTCGACGGGCGTCTCGCAGGCGCCGGCCAGGTCCGCCCCGATCTGCTCGATCGGCTGCTCGCCGAGCCCTACTACGCTGTCGCCCCACCCAAGAGCACCGGCCGCGAATTGTTCGATGCCGGCTATCTGGCATCCCGGCTGCACGGAATGCCGGAACCCACGCCTTCGGACCTCATGGCGACACTGACCGAACTCACCGCCCGCACAGTGGCCGATGCGTGCCGCGCGCACGGCGTGGTCGAGGTGGTCGCCAGCGGCGGGGGCACCCGCAATCCGACGCTGATGGCCGCCCTCGCGCGGCGCCTCGCCCCCGCCGCCTTGGTCACCAGCGAGGCGCGCGGGCTGCCTTCGGGGGCCAAGGAGGCCTATCTCTTCGCGCTGCTGGGCTTCCTGACCTGGCACGGCCTGCCCGGCGTGGTCGGCGGCGCCACCGGCTCGGCCACGCCGCGCGTCCTCGGCCGCATCAGCCCCGGCAACCTGCCGCGACGCCTGCCCGAACCGGCATCCCCGCCACGCGCGCTCATCATCGTGGAATGACCATGGACCCGAAACGCGTCTCCCCTTCCGCCGCGCGCAACCGCGACCCGATCCTGGCGGCCCTCCGCCGCCTTCTCGGCCCCGGAACCACCGTGCTCGAAATCGCCAGCGGCTCGGGCGAGCACGCGCTGCATTTTGCCCGCAATCTGCCGGACGTGACTTTCCAGCCCAGCGACCGCGACCCAGACGCCCGCGCCAGCATCGATGCCTGGGCGGCGGAGGCGGCCTTGCCGAACCTGCGCGCCTCCGTGTTCCTGGACGTCGCGGGTCCATGGCCGGAATTCCGCGCCGACACGGTGCTCAGCCTCAACATGATCCACATCGCCCCATGGCAGGCGGGGCAAGGTCTGATCCAGGGCGCCGCGAGGCTGCTGCCGCCGGATGGAGCGCTCATTCTCTATGGCCCCTTCGTGCGGGCGGGCCACGCCACGGCGCCATCGAATCTCGCCTTCGACGCCGATCTGCGCCAACGCGACCCGCGCTGGGGCCTGCGCCACATCGACGCCATCGCCGCCGAGGCGAGCGCGTTCGCGCCCCCGGAGATCCTCGACATGCCGGCGAACAACCTCATGCTCGTGCTCCGCCGCCGCGCATGACCGTGCTGCTCGGCCTGGCCGCCGCCATCGCCGAGATCGCCGGCTGCTTCGCTTTGTGGGGTGTCGTACGGCTGGGCCGTTCGGCATGGTGGCTGCTGCCTGCCGCCGCGAGCCTCGTCGCCTTCGCTTTGCTGACGACGCAGTTCCAGGCCGCCTATGCCGGGCGTGCCTATGCCGCCTATGGCGGCATGTACATTGCCGCCGCCGTTGCATGGCTTTTTCTGGTCGAGGGTCAGCCGCCGGACCGCTGGGATCTGATCGGCGCCACCCTCTCAGTCGGCGGCGCGATCCTGGTTCTCTATGGCAAGCGATAATTCATCCGTCGCCAGCAGCGTGCGCGACATCGCCAGATCGAACGCGGCGCGGATCGTATGCACCCCGCTCTCCTCGACATACTCGAGCGCGCGCTCGATTTGTTCGTCTGTCAAACCGCGTTCGCCGAGGAAGCGCACAAGGGTTGCGACCGCGGGACCACGAAGCGAGCGACGCCTTTGGGAGCGCACGAGATTTTCCGCCAACGCGCCTCTCCATGCCAGACAACGGACGGCCGTAACGACCTTAGCTATCTTCTAAGTGGGCATCATAGTGCTTTGGGCAAGACGTTGATTTCAGTGCGGCAGCAGGCGACGCCGGCGCGGCGGTTGCCGGGGCGATAGGACGGGACAGCATTTCTCGGTCCAGCAGAGCGCGTTTGCGCGCCACGCCCCAGCGATACCCGGCCAACTCGCCGCCTGTCCGCACCACGCGATGGCATGGGATCGCCACGGCCAAACTGTTGGCGGCACAGGCCCCGGCCACCGCGCGGACGGCCCGCGCCATGCCGATCCGCGAGGCGATCTCGGCATAGCTGGCGGTGCATCCCAGCGGGATTTCACGCAGCTTCTGCCAGACACGCTGCTGAAACGCGGTTCCCTGGATGTCGAGCGGCAGGTCGAGCGCCCCGCACGGCGTCTCCACTTCACCCACGACGCGGGCCACCATCCGCTCGAAGCCGGCATCCCCCCCCAGCAGCACGGCCTTGGGGAAGCGCGCGCCCAGACGCTCCAGGAGCATTTCGGGCGAATCGTCGAACTCGATCGCACAGACGCCCTTCGTGGTCGCGGCCACCAGCACCGCCCCCAGCGAACATTGCCCAATCGCGAATCGGATTTCCGCCGCGCGGCCGCCGTCGCGGTAGGCGGCGGGCTTCATCCCCAGCAAAGCGGAGGATTTTTCATAGAATCGGCTGCTCGATCCGTAGCCGGCCGCATGAATTGCCTCGGTCACGCTGCCCGCGCCGCCAAGCTCCCGCCGCACCGCGCCCCCTCGTCGCGCGGCCCCGTAGGCACGCGGCGTGATGCCGGCGACGCGCCGGAACACGCGATGGAAATGAAACAGCGACATTCCCGCCGATCGCGCCAGCGTCTCGAGGTCGGGCGCCGGCTCGGCTTCCGCCATAGCGGCGTCGATCGCGCGGCACGCGGCCGCGACGAGTGCCGCGTGCCGCGCGGCCAGACCCGGCTGGTCGGGACGGCACCGCTTGCACGCCCGGAACCCGGCGTGCTCGGCCGCCGCACCGTTCGGGTGGAACGCCACGTTCGCCCGCAGCGGCTGCCTTGCGGCGCAGGACGGGTGACAATACACCCCCGTGGTGCGCACGGAGTAGACAAAGCGCCCGTCCGCCGTCGCGTCGCGGCCTTGCACTGCTTTCCATTTCTCCGCCTCGGTCATGGTCCGGCCTCCTTGATGACCGTCACGATGGGCCGGCTCCGCGTGCGCCGCGCTCCGTCGCTTGCGGCCGAATTCTCATGCCAGCGCAAGCATCGGAGCGCGGAGCTGGCCCGTGCCCTCCATTATACCGCACTTCATAGCCGGACGATCCCCATGCTGAACGCCGCCTTCCACCGACTCGCCTGGTCCAACCTCGCCGCCCAATCGGCCGAACAGCTCTCGCTGGCGGCGGTCCCGCTGGTGGCCGTGCTCGCCTTTGGCGCCGGCGTGACCGAGACCGGGCTGCTGGCGGCCGCCCAGTCGCTGCCCTTCCTCCTGCTCGCATTGCCAATGGGCGTGCTGGCGGACCGGATGCCCCGCCGCCGGCTGATGGCGGCGGCCGAGATCGCGCGCGCCGCGGCATTGGCGTCCCTGCCGGTGCTCGCGTGGCTGGGCTGGCTGTCGCTGCCGATGCTTGCCGCCATCGGCTTTCTCTCGGCCACCGGCACCGTGGCATTCAGCGTCGCCGCCCCCTCCCTCGTGCCCTCGCTGGTGCCGCGCGCGGCGATGGCCGCCGCCAATGGCCGGCTGGAACTCGCCCGCAGCGCCGCCTTCGCCGCCGGGCCAGCGGTTGCCGGCGCCCTGGTCACCTGGAGCGGCGCCTCTGCCGCATTCGCGCTCGCCGCCGCACTCTCGGTGGGGGCGGCCATCCTGCTGCGCGGCATCGACGAGCCTGCCCGCCCCAGCAGCCCAAGGCGGCAGGTGGCGCATGATCTGCGCGAGGGCGCCAATTTCGTCTGGCGGCAACGCCTGCTGCGTCCGCTCCTGTTGACGGCGGTGGCCTGGAACATCTCGTGGTTCATCCTCCAGGCGGCCTACGTGCCCTATGCCGTGAGCGTCCTCGGCCTGTCGGCCCGGACCATCGGCCTGACGCTCGCCGCCTACGGCATCGGCATGGTCGCGGGCGCGCTCGCGGCGCCGCGCATCGCGCGCGCCATGCGCTTCGGCCGCAACGTCGTGGTCGGCCCCTTCGTGTCCGTCCTGGCAGCCATGGCGATGGTGGCCACCCTTGCGTGGCCGGCGGCGCCTCTCGCCGGGTTGTCGTTCTTCCTGTTCGGCGCCGGCCCGATCATCTGGACGATCGCGCAGACCACCTTGCGCCAGGCGGTCACCCCCGGCGACATGCTGGGCCGGGTGTCGGCCATCATCACCATGGCAAGTTCTGGCGCCCGGCCGATCGGCGCCGCCATCGCGGCGCTGGTCGGCACCTATGCGGGCTCGGGTGCTTGCCTCGCTTTGGCCGCATGCGGCTTCCTGGTTCAGGCAATCGTCATCATCCTGTCGCCCGTCCCCGCCCTCGCCCGCCTTCCAGAGCCCGCCCTGGTGTGAGAAACTGGCCGGCCAGACCGAGGAACCCTCATGCTCCGCACCTCCCGCCGCGACCTCGTGGGGCTCGGCCTTGCCGCCGCGGCCCTGCCGCGCGTGGCCATCGCGCAAGCCGACACCCGCCCCAGCATCACAGTGGCGGTCCAGAAGATCACCAACACCAACACGCTCGACACCCTGCTGGAGCAATCCAGCAACCCGAGCGAGCGCGTCACCAACTCCATCACTGAATTGCTGATCGGCCGCAACTATCAGGGGCAACTCCAGCGCGTCCCGGCGCTGGCCACCGCATGGCGGCGGATCGACGACCGCACCGTCGAATTGACGCTGCGGCGCGGCGTGAAGTTCCATGACGGCACCGAGATGACAGCCGAGGACGTGGCGTTCAGCTTCGGACCCGAGCGCATGTTCGGCGGCGCCGGCAGCAAGAAGCTGCCCGCCGAGGTGCCCGCCGTCGCACGCCGCCATTGGCCGGCGCTGAAAGCCGTCGAGATCGTCGATCCTTACACCGTGCGCTTCGTCAACAACACGCCCGACGTCACCATGGAAGGCCGTATCTCGGCCGGCGGCAGCGAGATCGTCTCGCGGCGCGGTTTCGAGGCGGCGCCCACCTGGATCGATTACGCCCGCAAGCCGGTCGGCACCGGCCCCTACAAGGTGCGCGAATACAAGGCCGACAACACCCTGACGCTCGACGCGCATGACGAGTACTGGGGCGGCCGTCCGCCGATCAGGACGCTCCGCTTCGTCGAAGCGCCGGAAGTCGCGGCGCGCGTCAACGGCCTGCTTTCCGGACTCTACGATTTCGCCTGCGACATTCCGCCCGACCAGATCGGCGAGATCGAGAAAAGCCCGAAATTCGAGGTGCAGGGCGGCACCATCCTGAACCACCGCATCGTCAACTTCGACATGCACCACCCCGCCTTGCGCGATCCGCGCGTGCGCCTCGCCATGGCCCACGCGATCGACGGCCAGGCCATCGTGGACAGCCTGTGGGCCGGCCGCACCCGCGTGCCGCCCGGCCTGCAATGGGAATTCTACGGCGACATGTTCGTATCGGGCTGGACCGTGCCGCCGACCGACGTTGCGCGCGCGAAAACGCTGTTGAAGGATGCGGGCTACAAAGGCGACCCGATCCCCTACCGGGTCCGCAACGACTACTACACCGCCGAGATCTCCACCGCCCAGGTGCTGGTCGAAATGTGGCGCGAGGCCGGGCTCAACGTGGTGCTCGAGGTGAACGAGAACTGGTCCCAGGTGCTCGACACCAGGCGCCCGCGCGGGTTGCGCGACTGGTCCAACGCCGCCACCTTCGACGATCCGATGAGCAGCATCGTCAACCAGGAAGGCCCCAACGGCGCGCAGCAGCAGGTCGGCGAATGGACCAACGCCGAGATGAACGCGCTGTGCGGCACGATGGAAGCCAGCACCGACCGCGCGGCCCGCCGCGCGATGTTCGCCCGCATGTTGCAAATATGCGAACGAGACGACCCAGCCTACATCGTTCTGCACCAGAACGCGACGTTCACGGCCAAGCGCCGGGACATTCGCTGGAAGGCGGCGCCGGCGTTCGCGATGGACTTCCGCGCGGCGAACTGGGGTTAGGCGGCGTCAGGCGGCGCGAAGATCGGCCACGACGCCTTCCATTTCGCCGGACAGGCGGCTGGACTCACGTGACAGAGCGGACGCGGCCGAGAGCACGCGGGTCGCCGCGTGTCCGGTATCGGTCGCGGCCTGACTCACGCCGGCGAAATGACTCGTCATGGCTTCGGTGCCGGCAGCGGTCTGGCGCAGGTTGCGGGCGATCTCTTCGGTCGCCACGCCTTGCGACACCACCGCCAGAGCCATGCCGGAGGCGCCGTCCCTCAACGCGGCGATCGTTTCCGTGATGCGGCGGATCGCAGCCACCGCCTCCTCCGTGGCACCTTGGATTTGTGCGATCTGGCCACGGATTTCATCGGTCGCGCGCGCCGTCTGTTGCGCGAGGTTCTTCACCTCGGCCGCAACCACGGTAAAGCCGCGACCGGCTTCGCCCGCGCGCGCCGCCTCGATGGTGGCGTTCAGCGCCAGCAGATTGGTCTGCCCGGCAACCTTGTCGATCAGCCCGACCACGGCGCCGATCTTTTCCGCGGCCCGCGCCAGCGCGCGCACGATGCCGTCGGTATGCAGCGCCTCGTCCACGGCAAGCCCTGCCATCGTGGTGGATTGCGAGGCCTGCGCGCTGATCTCGGCGATCGTACCGGTCAGCTGAGCCGCCGATGCCGCGACGCCCTCGACGGCCAAACTGGCCGCATCGGCGGCGAGGGTGACGGCGCGCACCCGCCTGCCCGCCTCGCCTGCCGTGGCGGACATCGCCTCGGCGGTGTCGTTCAACAGCGCGGCGGCCGCGGTCACCGCCGCAAGCGCGCTGCCGACGCTGGATTGCAGACGCTCCGCCAGACGCCGGGTTTCGGCACGGCGTTCCTCGCGCGTGGCCGCCTCGAGCGCGGCCGCGTCATGTCGGGCGTGATCGGCCGCCAGCAATCCGACCCGAAAGCCTTCGACGATGTGCGCCATCGCGCCGATTTCGTCGCGGCGCCTCGTGCCCGGTATCACGGTCAGGTAATCCCGCCCCGCCAAGCCACGCATCGCCTCGCGCAGCCTGCCGAAGGCCGCCATGGTCCGGCTGGTGGCATACCCGAGCATTGTCACACCCACCGCCATGGCGGTGGCGCTCGCGCCGAGGGCGGTCCAGGTCATGCGTGCGAGCACATCGGAAATTTCCGCTTGCCCGACACCGACATGCAGGAGGCCGATGATGCTGCCTTCATCATCGCGAATCGGGTCGTAGGCCGAGACGTAGGGATCGCCAAGAACATCCGCCATGCCACGGTATGGCCTGCCTTCACGGAACAGCGCGTCATGCAAGGCTCCGGCGGGGAGCCGTGTGCCGACCGCGCGTTCCCCGTTCGGCAGGCGGAGCGTGGTCGCGGTACTGACGTCTCCGATGAAGATGGTGACCGTCCCGCCGATGACCGAACGGATATGATCGACCACCTCGTTGGCACCGTTCAGCGTCGTGGTTCCCGCAAGCAGCAGGCCGGATCGCACGGAGAACCGCGTGAACCCGCCTCCCAACAGCCCCCATGCGACCCGCATATCGACATCGAGGTCGCGTTGGGCGGTCTCGACGATGTTGCGCCTGACTTCCCGCAAGAGAATGCCCGCCGCGAGGCCGACGGAGAACATGACCGTGACGGCGCCGATCAGAACCAGCCGCGCGCTGAGCGACAGGCCTCGCCGCCGCTGGCGACGTTCCGCGATCGGCCAGTTCGTCGAAATCGAGCGGGGCATCGGCCACCATCCAAGGTTGCCACCCATTCAAACACCGCGAGGTGAACAGCCGGTTAAGCGGCGGCGATGCGCTCCAACCCGCCCATCCACGGCCGCAGCACATCCGGCACCAATATCGAGCCGTCCGCCTGCTGGTGATTCTCCATCACCGCGATCAGCGCGCGGCCGACCGCGACGCCCGAGCCGTTCAGCGTGTGGACATGGGCCACGTTCTTGCCTTCGGCGGCGCGAAAGCGGGCGTTCATGCGGCGCGCCTGGAAGTCGCGCATGTTCGAGCAGCTGCTGATCTCGCGCCAGGCCTGCTGGCCGGGCAGCCAGACTTCGAGGTCGAACGTCTTGGCCGCGCCAAAGCCGGTGTCGCCGGCGCACAGGACCATGCGGCGGAACGGCAGGCCGAGCAGTTCCAGCACGCGTTCGGCGCACCCCGTCATGCGCTCATGTTCGGCATCGCTCGTGTCGGGGCGCGCGATCGAGACCAGTTCGACCTTGCGGAACTGGTGCTGGCGCAACATGCCGCGCGTGTCACGGCCCGAGGCGCCTGCCTCGCTGCGGAAGCAGTCCGACAGGGCTGCCACGCGCAGCGGCAGCGTCGTCTCGGCGATGATCTCGCCGGCCGCCATATTGGTCAGCGGCACTTCCGCGGTCGGGATCAGCCACCGGCCATCGGTGGTCTGGAACAGGTCCTCGGCGAACTTCGGCAGCTGGTTGGTGCCATACACCGAAGCGGAATTCACCAGCAGCGGCACGCACACCTCGTCGTAGCCGTGTTCGCGCGTGTGCAGGTCGATCATGAACTGGCCCAGCGCACGCTCCATGCGCGCCAGCGGGCCGCGCAGGATGGTGAAGCGGGCGCCGGCGATTTTCGACGCGGTGGCAAAATCCATCATGCCGAGCGTCTCGCCGAGCTCGAAATGCTGACGGGGCGCGAAGCCGAGATCCGTGGGCGTGCCGACCTGCCGAACCAGCCTGTTGGCGTCTTCGCCGAAACCGTCCGGCACCGCGGCGTCGAGCATGTTGGGAAGGCGATCCAGGATCAGCCGGATTTCGGCGTCAAGCTCGGTGGCCCGGCTTTCCAGCGCCTCCATCTCGCGGCGCAGATCGCCCCCCTCGACCTCGGCGGCGGCGGTGTCCTCGCCACGGCGGCGCCCCTCCCCCACCTGCCGGCTGAGCGCGTTGCGCCGCGACTGGCGGTCCTGCAACGCGGTCTGGGCGGCGCGCCACTCCGTGTCATGCACCAGCAGCCTGTCCGACTCGGGCGCCATGCCGCGTCGTGCCAGTGCCGCGTCGAACGCCGCCGGGTCGGCGCGAATGGTGCGGATGTCGTGCATCAGTCTGCCAACGGCTTGGGTTCGACCAGCTTCGCCGTCAGGATCGAGATTTCGTACAGCCCGATCAGCGGAATCGCCAGGCCGAACTGCGTGATGACGTCGGGCGGGGCCAGGATGGCGGCGATGATGAACATGCCGACATAGGCGTATTTGCGGTACTTCTTGAGCCCGGCGGACGAGACGATGCCCACCTTGGCCATCAGCGACAGCCCCACCGGCAACTGGAACGCGACCCCAAAGGCGAAGATCAGCTTCATCACCAGGTCGAGGTACTCGCCCACCTTCGGCATCAGCTGGATCGGGATGCCGCCGCCGCCGGTCGGCGTCTCGAAGCTGAGGAAGAAGCGCCAGGCGGCGGGGAACACGAAATAATAGGCGAGCGCCGCGCCGGCCACGAAGAGCACCGGGGTCGCCGCCAGGAACGGCAGGAAGGCGCGCTTCTCGCTGCGGTACAGGCCGGGCGCGATGAACAGCCAGATTTGCGTCGCGATCACCGGGAAGGCGATGAAGGCGGCGCCGAAGAACGCGACCCGGATATAGGTGAAGAACGCCTCGTAAAGCTGCGTGTAGATCAGCGTGCGGTTATAGCCGCCCTTGCTTTCCAGGATGTCGGCCAGCGGCCTGGCCAGGAACGAATAAATCTCGGACGAGAAATGGTAGCAGATGAAGAACGCCACCATGAACGCCGCCCCCGACCACAACAGGCGGCGGCGCAGTTCGACCAGATGCTCGAGCAGCGGCATCGGCTTGTCGTTGATGGTGTCTTCTTCGGTGGTGGCCACTGGGGTGCTGTCCGGTCAGGCGGTGCGAGACGCCGAGGGTGGGATGAAGGCGGGAGGAACCGGCGGGCGCGCGATGGCGGGCGGGATGAAGGCGGGCAGGCCGTCCGGCGCATCGACCGCGATGGGCGCCACGGCGACGGGTTCAGGCGGCAGGACGGGCGACGCGACGTCGTGGGCGGGGGTGGAGGCCGACAGATCGGCCAGCGGGTTCTCGTTCATGGTCCGCCGGATCGAGCCGTCGGAATCCACCGCGCGCTCAAGGGTGCCCTTGATGTCGAGGTTGCGCAGCTTGCTGAACTGGTCGCGGACCTCGCCGAGATCGGCGTCCTTGACCATCTCGTCCACATGGGTCTGGAACTCACCCGCCATGCGGCGCGCCTTCTTGATCATGGCGGCAACCGCCTTGATCGCGACAGGCAAATCTTTGGGGCCGATGGCGACGAGCGCCACGACGCCGATCAAGGCTATTTCGGTCCATTCGAACATGGTGGCTCGTTATCAGGATTGGCGGGTGCGCGCGACTCTGGGGGTTCGCGCGCTTCGGAGGAGGCTACGGTCTCGGTAGGCGGGAACGGGTCCGCCAGCAAATCCTCGCGCCGGGGCAGGTCGCGCAGGTCGCGCAAGTTGAACTGGGCCAGGAAGGCCGGCGTGGTCGCCCACAAGGTCGGCCGTCCCGGCGCCTCCTTGCGGCCGCGCGGCGCGATCAGCCCGGCCTCCAGCAGCGCGTCCATGGTGGCCTGGGAGAGGCTGGCGCCGCGGATTTCCTCGATCTCGGGGCGGGTGACGGGCTGGTGGTAGGCCACGATCGCCAGCGTCTCCATCGCCACGCGCGGCAGGCGGCGGGGCATCTGGACCACGCGGCGAAGCTGGGCCGCAAGGTCGGGCGCGGTGCGGAACTGCCAGCCGCCGCCCACCTCGGCCAATTCCACGCCGCGCCCGGCGGTCCGCTCGCGCAGGGCCGCCAGCACCGCCTCCGCCTCCACGCCATCCGGCAGCAATTGGCCGAGCGCCCGGGCCGTGACCGGGGACGCGGAGGCGAACACCAACGCCTCCGCAAGCCGCAGATGCTCGTCGGCAATTTCGCTCATGGTGCCTCGGCCGCCGCCCCGGCGCGGACCAGGATGGGGCCGAACGCCTCCTGCTGACGCAGGCGCAGATGGCCGTCGCGCGCCAGTTCCAGCCCAGCGATCAACGTGCTCGCCAGCGCGGCGCGGCGCGCGAGCGGCGTGCCCGCCAAGTCCGGCAGGTCCGGCAGGAAAAGCTCCAGGCTGGCCCAATCCGGCACGCTGCCCAGCAGGCTCGCCAGCCGCGCCAGGGCGTCCTGCACGCTCCAGTATGTCACCGGGACCGGCCGGTAGGCGCGGGTGCCGGCCGCGCGGTGCAGGGCGGCCAGATAGGCGCGCATCAGGCCGGGCAGGTCGGCGGCGAGGCGGGAACGGTCGATATCCGCCAAATCCTCGGGCACCGCGCGCGCGAACACGTCGAAGCCGAGTGTGGGGCGCTGGGCGAGCCATGCGGAGAGCGCGCGCACGGCTTGCAGGTCGCGCAGGCGGGAGGCGAGGGTTTCGGCGGCAAGCTCCGCCTCCTCCGCCTCGGGGCCGGACGGCAGCAGCAGGCGGGATTTGAGCCAGGTGAGCCAGGCGGCCATCACCAGCCAGTCGGCCGCCAGTTCCAGCCGCACGCGGCGGGCGCCCTCGATGACGGCCAGAAACTGCTCGACCAGCGACAGGATCGAGATGCGCGCGAGGTCGAGTTTTTGTGCGCGCGCGAGGTCGAGCAGCAGGTCCATCGGGCCGTCGAAGCCGTCGAGATGCAGCACCAGCGCGTCGGTGGGGCCGTCTTCAGCCACCGACATCGTTCCCCGACAGGCGCAGCACAAGATCGAGCGCCCGCGGCAGCACGTTGTTCAGCGCGGCCCCCACCGGGTCGAACGCGATGCCGAACTCGCGCAGCGCCTGGGGCAGCAGGAACACCACCATCAGCACCACGAAGATGCCGGCACGTTCCGTGCGCGCCCAGATGCGCGCGGCGGGCAAAGGCAGCAGCCCCACCGCGATGCGCCCGCCATCGAGCGGCGGAATCGGCAGCAGGTTGAACAGGCCGAGCACGAGGTTGTAGCCGATGAACGCGCCCAGGAACTCGGCGGCGGGGTGCGTGGCGTCGTCGGGCAGGAGTTCGAGCCCGTGCCACGCCAGCCCACCCAGCCAGGCGAGGCAGAAATTCATCAGCGGCCCGGCGGCGGCCACCAGCATCATGCCCCGGCGCGGGTCGCGGAACCGCCAGGCGGCGACCGGCACGGGCTTGGCCCAGCCGAACATGAAGCCGACATGGCCCATGGTCAGCAGTTGGGACACGAGCAAAAAGCCCGGCAGCAGGATGGTGCCGACGCGATCGACATGCACCAGCGGGTTCAGCGACAGCCTTCCTGCGAGCTTGGCGGTGTCGTCGCCCAGCGCCCATGCAGCATAGCCATGCGCCGCCTCGTGCAGCGTGATGGCCAGGATCGCCGGGATCGCGGCCAGCGCGAAAGAGAGGATGGTGTCGATCAAGAGAGCAGCGTCGTCCGTTCGCGTTCCAGTTCGCCCCCGTCTAGCGCCAAAACATGGGCGCAAGCGAGGGCCGCCGCGCGGGCGAGCCTCGAAACGGCCACGGGCGTGAGCGCTGGCACCGCCGCCAGCACCGCCCGGTTGTCCGCCATGTCGCCAGGGCAATGCAGCGCGATGTCGCAGCCGGCGGCGATCGCCGCGACGGCCCGCTCCGCCGGGGGCCCGGACAAAGCGCGCATGGCGAGGTCGTCGCTCACCAGCACGCCATCGAACCCGATCCGCGTCCGAATCGTGCCCGCGATGACACGCAGGGACAGCGTGGCCGGCCGCGACGGGTCGAGGGCCGCGAACACCACATGGGCGGTCATCATCCAGGGCAGGTCGGCGTTGGCCGCGAACGGCGCGAGATCATCCGCGAGGTCCACCGCCGCGACGGTCGGCAGCGCGAGATGGGTGTCGAGGCCGGCCCGGCCATGGCCGGGCGCGTGCTTGCCGACCGGCTGGATGCCGGCGGCCAGCAATCCTTGCGCCATCGCCCGGCCCAGCGTGGCCACCCGCGAGGGATCGGTCCCGAACGAACGGTCGCCCACCACGTCGCTGGCGCCTTCGTGCAACAGATCGAGCACCGGCGCGCACACCACGTCGAACCCGGCATCGGCGCAATCGAGCCCGATCAGCGCCCCGGTGATCCAGGCGGCGCGATGCGCGTCCGGGTCAGGCAGCCCGCCGATCCGGCCGGCGGAAGGATGCGCGCGCCAGTGCGGCGGCCGCAGGCGGGCGACGCGGCCCCCTTCCTGGTCCACCATCAGCACGGCACATGGCGGCAGCACGCGGCGGAGCGCGGCGTTGAGCGCACGCAGCTGCACCGGGTCCGCCACGTTGCGCGCGAAAAGGATCACGCCCGCCGGAGGGCAGGCGCGAAGCAGGTCGGCTTCGTCAGGAGTGAGGACTAAGCCGGAAATTCCGACGATCGCGGCGAGGGTCACGCGCGGCGTGTAGCATGCCTCCGCCTCACCACGTCAGCCGCACCCCGCCGGTGACCGATTGCAGCGTCTCGCGCCGAGCCAGCGCGGCATCGTAGCCGATGAACACGGCCAGACGTTCGCCGGCCTGCAGGGTGGCCGAGGCACCCATCAGCGCCGAGTCGCGCCCCGGCGCCGTGCCGTCGATGCGGAAGCCGGTGCCGCCGGCCACGAAGGCCGCGTTCAACACGGCGCCCCGGTCGGCGAATTCATGCGCCCAACCGAGGCTGACCGCCGGGGTCAGCGTCACCCCCGTCGCCACAGCGAAGGCACGGCTCGCGGCGGCGCCGATCACCGTGCGGGCACCGATGCGGGACCGGCCGGCCACCGCCAGTTCCGCACCCGTGGCGCCGCCCTCGACGAATGCGCCCTGGTCGTAATGCAGCGCCTGGATCGCCGCCGTCGGGACAATGTCGAATCCGGCGACGGCGAAACGTTGCCCGATCCGCACCTGTCCCGCGACCGCATTGCCGTTCGGCTTGGCCGTGGTGACGCCGACCAGCGGATTGGGACCGTTGAGCCCGACGGCGAGCTGCCGGCCACCCCGCGCGATGCCGCGCGAATAGTCGATGCTGGCGCCGAGCCATGGGCCGCCTTCACCCAGGCTGGTGCGGCCATAGGCGGAAAGCCGGTAGGCATCGACCTTGGCGCCGGCGCGCAGGCCCTCGGAGCCGAGCGACGTGGTGTCATACGCCACGGCCAGACCCGCCAGCGTGCCGGGGCGGATAAGGGTGTCGGCGCCGATCACCACGCCGCCGCCGGAGGTATGCACGCTGGGCGCGTCTCCGCGAGCGGACAGGTTGCCGAATGCGCCAGACCCCTCGATCCACAGGCGGCCGCGCGCGGTGGAATACGGCGACAGGCTTGCCGGCGCGTAAGCGCTGGCCGCGATCAGCAGCGACGGGTCGAGCGGCCCACCGGCGGTGCCCCCGCGCACCGCGCCCGCCGCCATCGCGATTTGCCGGGCCGGACTGCCGCCCATATCCATGCCGGCGATGTGGGCGCCGATGGTGTTCTGGAAACGCCGTGCGCCCGCCACGGCGGCGGTTTCGTAAGCGGTCAGCCCCACGCCGGACAGGGCGCGCAGGTCGGCCCCCTGCCCCGCCACGGTATCGGCCGCCACGGACAGCTCCAGCGTCGCGTCGCGATTCGCGCCCAGCACGTCGGCGTCGATGGCCGACGCAACCGCCATCTGGAGCGGACCCTTCGCCAGATCGCGCTCGCCGCGCACCAGCATGATGGCGAACACGCCGGGCAGCGGGTCGGCCACCGGGCGCAGCGGGCCGCCGCCATTGACCACGAGCGCCCGGTTGTCGGTGACGGTGCTGCCGGTGATGAGCGGCAGCACGGTGCCGGGCTCCTCCTCCTCCGGGGTGGGCGTGACCACGATGCTGCCCGCGAGCGTGACCGGGCCGGAGGAGGCGATGGACGGGCGGGAGCCTGCCGAGGGAATGACGTTCAGCGTGCTGCCGGGCATCGTGACCAGCCCGGCCACTCGCGCGGGTCCGTTGCCTGCGGAACCCGGCGCGGTGGCGAGCGTGGCGCCGGACTGCACCGTCACACTGCTGGCCAGGGCGCTGCCCGCGGGCAAGGCGAGCGTGCCGACATTGACGCTGGTGCCGCCGGTGTAGGTGCTGGCGCCGCTCAGGGTGAACACGCCGCCGCCGGTCTTGACCAAGCCGCCGGTCCCCAGGATCGAGCCGGAGAAATTGGTGCTGGCGCCGCTCCCGCCGGTGGTGAGCGTGCCGGCCCCGAGCGTCATTGCTCCCGCCCCCGCGAGGCTCCCAATGGTCTGGCTGAACCCCGCCAGATTGATCGTGGCACCTGCCGCAACCGTGTGATCGGAAACGGCGGAGAACACATTGGCAGCCCCGGCGGCCATCGTGCCGGCCGAGACCGTGGTGGGTCCGGTGTAGGTCGCCGGCACGTTCAGCGTCAGCGTGCCGGTACCCTGCTTGACCAGTGTGCGCGCAAAGGCATTGCCGTTGGCGTCGGTGCCATCGATGAGCTGAGAGGCGATCGGCGCGCTGTCGTTGCCGGCGAAACCGAATTGCAGCCGGGTCGCGGTTGGGAAGTAGCTGGTCACATCATCGACGCCCCAGGCGCCGCGGCCCAGCGTGGTCACCAGCAGGAAATCGGCGTCGGGCGTGTAGGTGAGCTGGTTGACCAGCGCGTTCGGCAGCCCGGTGCTGAACGCCGACCATGTGGCAAGCGCGCCCTCCAACGAGACATAGACAGGGCTCTGCGCATTCGCCACCGCGTTGGAACCGCCCGCGAACAACGCATGCACGCCGTTCTCGTCGATGTACTCGACCGCGTTCACGTTCTGGAAGGTGGCCGGCAGGTTGCCACGCAGATTGGTGAAGCTGGCGCCGCCATCGGCGGTGCCCATGATGGTGGCGCCATTGGCGGCATAGAAATGCCTCGAGTTGCCGAGGTCGAAGGCAAGCTGGTTGACGCTGCCCCCGACGGTGCCGCCGGTCGCCGCGACTGTCCCAAAGGCAGGCCTGGCCGCCGTGCTGACATACACGATCCCGCCCACAGCCAGGATCAGGGCGCCGGTATTGTCGCGCGCGCCATAGGCCAGAGCCGTCACGTTGCCGCCGTTCATGCCCGCGATGTCGGTCAGGAACACATTGGCGCTGGGGTTGGCGTCGCCAAAGTTCTGCGGGTCGAGCGTCGCCGTGTAGGCGCGCTTGGTGCCGAAAACGGCCAGCTGCGGGTCGACCCGGTTGAGCGCGAACAGTGACGACAGCGGCAGGTCCGCCGGCGTGCCGCCCGGCGTCGCGGGCGGGTTCTCGTAGGCGCCGATCGCCACCGCGCCGCCGCTGGCCGGCCCGACCATCAGCTTCAAGGTGTCGAGCCGCTGGCCGTTGGCTTTCGCGTCGATCACGATGCGCTGGAGCGTCAGCGAGTTGGTTCCGACATAAACGATGGATTCGTTGTCTGCGGCCAGCGACTTCGCATCCACCGAGGCGTTGAAGCCGTCGCCGGTGCCGAGGTTGCTGTATTTCAATCCCGTCGGACTGACCTGGCCCGACACGCCGTTGTCCTGGGCCGCGATGAACACCCGCCCGCTGCGCGGATCGAACGCCGCCTGATAGCTCTCGATCGCCGCCAGCCCGCCATTGAGCCCGCTCCAGGCGCCGCTGGTGCTGTTGGGCTGGGCGCGGCTGTAGAGCCCGCCATCGGTGCCGAGCAGCAACTGGCCGGTGACTGTGAAAGCCATCGCCCGCGTGTCGGCATGGGGCGCGCTGTTGTTGCCGGCGAAATTGTCGGTCAGCGGCGTGAACAGGCTGCCGCCGTCGGCCTGCAGCACGATCTTGTAGACGGTGGCCGTGTATTCCTTGGCGCCGAGGCTGCTGGGCTTCTGTCTGGCGGCATCGATCGGGTCCTGCGTCTCGCTGGCAACGGTCAGCGCCTGGCGGTCGCCCGACACGTAGATGATGTTCGGATTGTTCGGATCCACCGAGATGGCGAAGTTCGATCCAGCCTGCGCGCCGGGATTGAGGCCGAACACCAGCCCGTCGGCGGTGACGGCGCGCGGCAGGGCCAAGGAATTATAAGTTCCGCCGACAGGATTGCCCGACAGGAATATCCCGGCCGGCTGCTGACCATCCGGCGTCGTCGTGTTGTTGATCACGCCGATCGCCAGTGCCCCGGTCGGTCCCACGGCGATGCGTACGGAATTGGTGTCGGCGGTGATGGTGCCACCCGATTGGGCGGCGCTGAACTTGGTGGACCAGGTGGCGCCGTTGTCCGGGCTCATCATCACCCGCGACTGCGTGGCGTCGGCGGGCACCACCGCCGCATAAAGGCGCCCCGGCTTGGAAGGGTCGGCCACCAGCCCGGTGACCGAGCCGTTCAACGCCGCCACCCGGTCGAACTTCGCGCCCCCGTTGATGCTGACGAATACGCCGCCGGTGGCGTCGGGCGAGGCGGCGACGATGGTGCTGCCATTGGCCACGACCGCGCCCACGTTGAGCCCGGTCAATCCCACGCTGGCGAGCGGCGTCCAGGTCGTGCCGCTGTTATAGCTCACGATCAGCCCGTTGCGCGCGCCGCCCGAATTGCCGGCCGCGCTGAGATTGCCGAAGCCGGCCACCAGGGTCCGCGCGCCTCGGGCGCTCGTCGGGTCCAGCGCCAGCGCGCCGATCGAAAGGGAAGACTGGTTGTCGGTCAGCGGCGCGAAGCTCTGCCCGCCATCGGTGCTGCGCCAGACGCCGCCATTGGCGGTGCCGATCCAGATGTTCGCCGCCGTGGTTGGGTCCGCCACGATCGAGGTCGCGGCACCGCCGGCGGAATTGCCGCCGATGAGGTTCACGCCGTTGCCGTTGTTGGCGGTGTCGGTGATCGGCGCCGGGCCGAGTTGAACAACGGGCGCGGCGAAGGTTTGTGCCTGGACCGGCTGCACGAGCGAGGCCCCCAGCATCGCGGCAGTCGCGAGACGCGGCACGAAACGGAACGAGTGGGACATGGCGGGGTTGTAGAACCGCCGACCGTAGGGTTGTCAATCCGCTGTCCCAATGTCATGCGGCACGGTGTGGAAGCCTATTTCAAGGGTCGTCGGGCCACTGCCAACGCCCCTTACTCCAGCGTCGGGTCCAGCCGATCCCGCAGCCAATCCCCCACCACGCCCACGCAAAACGTCGTCAGCACGATCACCACGCTCGGCGACAGCAATATCCAGGGCGCGCGCTGCAGATATTCCCGCGCATACCCCACCATGTTCCCCAGGCTCGTCAACGGCGGCTGCACGCCGAGCCCCAGGAACGACAGCCCGCTTTCCAGCAGAATCACCTCCGGAAACGACAACGTCGCCGACACGATGAGCGTGCTCGCGATGTTCGGCAGCACGTGCCCCATATACACCCGCCACGCCCCTGCGCCGAGTTGGCGAACGCTCGCCGCATAGCCCTGCCCGCCCGCCGCGATCGCCAGACCGCGTGCGATCCGGGCGTGCCGCTCCCACCCGTACAGCCCCATCAGGCATACGAACAACGGCAGCGAGTTGCCGAAGAACGCGAGCACAGCGAGGGCGACGATCAGGAACGGCAGCGCCGCCTGGAAGTCGATCAGCATCAGCACCGCCTGCTCCACCCATCCTCTGAAATGGGCGGCGAGAAACCCCAGCGTCGTACCCAGAACGGCGCTGATCGTGGTCGCTCCGAACGCGATCAGCAGCGACACGCGCACGGACACGATCAAGCGGCTCAGCACGTCCCGCCCAAGCTCGTCGGTGCCCAGCGGATGTGCCCCCACGCCGCCGAAACCCAAAGGCGGCGCCAGACGATTTTTCAAATCGAATGCGGTGATGCTGTACGGCCGCAGCACATCGGCCAGCAGCGCCATCAGCAGAATGCCCGCCAGCCACAGCATCGCCAGCATCACGACCGAAGGCGGCCGTTTCACTTATGCACCGCGCGCAACCGCGGGTCGAGCACGCCGTACAGCAGATCCACCACGAGGTTCGACATCACCATCGTGCTCGCCACCAGCAGCAATATCGTCTGCACTACAGCCAGATCCCGGTTCGACACCGCAATCACCAGCAGCCGCCCCACGCCGGGCCAGCTGAAAACGCTCTCCACCACCACGGCACCCGCGATCAGGCTCCCCACCATGAAGCCCACGATCGTCACCGTTGGGATCGCGGCATTCGGCAGCGCGTGGCGGCGCACCACCGCGCCCCACGGCAAACCCTTGGCGCTCGCGGCGCGGATGTAAGGCTGTCCCAGCACCTCCAGCATGGCGCTGCGCGTGAACCGCGCCAGGATCGCGGCCCCGCCCGCTCCGAGCGTGATCACCGGCAGGATGACGCTCCGCCAACTCTCCTGCCCGCCCGAGGGCAGCCAGCGCAGTTGCACCGAGAATACCAGCACCAGCACCAGCCCAAGCACGAAACTCGGCACCGTGAAGCCCGCCGTCGCGAGCGCCATCACCGCGCGGTCGATCCAGCCCCGCCGGTGCAGGGCCGCGAAAATCCCCGCCGGGATGCCGATGCCCACCTTCAGCACAAGTGCCGTCACCGTCAGCACCAGCGTCGCCGGAATGCGCTCGGCCACCAGGCTCAGCGCCGGCCGCCCGTCACGCATGGATTGGCCCAGATCACCATGCATGATGGCGCCGAAATAATGCAGGTATTGCTGCCAGATCGGCCGATCGAGCCCGTAGGCGTGGCGGAACGCGGCAATCGCCTCGGCCGGTGCGTCGGGCGACATGATCAGCAGCGCCGGGTCACCCGATAGCCGCAACACCACGAAGGCGAACGTCACCACCAGCAATATCGTCAAACACGCCCGCGCCACCCGGATCGCGACGAATCGGATCATCCCGCGTCACCCTGGGCCACGTGGCACGCCACTTCCCGCCCATCCGGGCGCGCCTTCAACACCGGAGGCTCCACGCGGCACATCGCCACCGCGACCGGACACCGCGGATGAAACGCGCACCCGCTGGGGCGATCGGCCGGATTAGGCGGATCGCCCGCCAGCACCACCCGTCCCACGAAGCTGCCCGGAATGGCGCTCACCAACGCCTGCGAGTACGGATGCGCGGGCTCGGAAAACACCGCGTCCGGGTCGCCGCGCTCGATCACGCGGCCCAGATACATCACCGCCACCACGTGGCTCACCTGCCGCACCACCCGCAGGTCATGGCTGATGAACAGCATCGCGATTCCCCGCTCGGCCTGGATATCGCCCAGCAAATTCACGATCTGCGCCTGGATCGACACATCCAGCGCCGACACCGGCTCGTCGCACACCAGCAAATCCGGCGCCGTGGCCAACGCCCGCGCCAGCACCGCCCGCTGCCGCTGCCCGCCTGACAGCGCATGTGGGTGCCGCGCCGCCTGGTCCGCCCGCAATCCCACGGATTCCAGCAGCGCCGCCACCCGGTCCGCCCGTTCGCCGGCGTTTCCGATGCCATGGATCGCCAGCGGCTCGCCGATCTGCCGGCTCACCGGCAGCCGCCGGTCCAGCGCGCCCAGCGGGTCCTGCGGCACCAACTGCATCCGTGCCCGCAACCGCCGCCACGCGGCATTGCCCGGCGCCGGCATCGCGCCCGCGGCGAACACAACCTCACCCGCATCCGGCACCTCCAGCCCCAGCGCCAGCCGCCCGGTGGTGGATTTGCCGCAGCCCGACTCTCCCACCAGGCCCAGCGTGCGTCCCGCCTCGACGTCAAGGCTCACCCCATCGACCGCCCGCACGACGGCCGCGCGGCCGAACAGCCCCCGCCGCATCGCGTAGCTCCGCGACACCCGATCCAGCGACAGCAGCGTCATGCGGCAGCCCGGATGCACGCGACCCGGCGCGCATCGCCCTGCGGCGCATCGCCCCGCAGCGCGTTGCCCCGCAGCGCCGGCACCGCCGCGTCGCAGGCCTCGATACGCTCGGGGCAACGCGGCGCGAAGGCGCAGCCTGGCGGCATCGCCCACGGCTCCGGCACCCGCCCAGGGATCGCCGTCAGCCGCCGGCGCGGCCCGCTGATCGGCGGCAGGGCCCCCGCCAGCCCGCGCGTGTAGGGATGCAGCGGCGCCTCGAACAGCGCCTCGGTCCGCGCCTCCTCCACGATGCGGCCCGCGTACATCACGCAGACCCGCTCGCACATCTCGCCCACCACGCCAAGATCATGGCTGATGAGCACCAACGCCATCCCATGCTCCCGCCGCAGCCGCCGCAGCAGGTCCAGAATCTGCGCCTGGATGGTGACATCCAGCGCCGTCGTCGGTTCATCGGCGACCAGCAGTTCCGGCCGCCCGGCCAGCGCCATGGCGATCATCACCCGCTGGTTCTGCCCGCCCGACATCTCGTGCGGATAGGCCGCCATCCGTCCTCCGGCATCGGGGATGCCCACCTCGTCGAGCAGTCGCCGCGTCTCCGCACGCGCCGCCGCACCCGACAGCCCGCGATGCAGCGAGACCGCCTCGCCCACCTGCCGCCCGATCCGATGCACCGGGTTCAGCGCGCTCGCCGGGTCCTGGAAGATCATCGCCACCCGCCCGCCGCGCATCCGCTCCAGCACCGAGACCGGCGCCCCCACCAGTTCCTGCCCATCCAGCCGAACGCTGCCGCTCACGGCGGCGCTCCCCGGCAGCAGGCCAAGCGCCGCCAGCCATGTCACCGACTTGCCGCAGCCGCTTTCCCCCACCAGCCCCAGCGTCTCACCGGTCGCCACCGAAAGATCGATCCCCAGCAGCGCCGGAACACCGCCGAACGCGACCGACAGCCCTTCGATACGAATGAGATCGGGGTCGATCAGCCCCAATTGTTCGCTCGGAAATCCATCGCAAAGGTCGGTGCCGCCTTCCACTTGATCGATTTCGGCTTGGCGGTGAACGTCGCGGTCTGGTGCAGCACGGTATAGGCCGGGTCTTCCCGCTCGCAAATCATCAGCATCCGCCCGAAGATCGCGTGGCGGCGCGGCCGATCCGTGCTGGTCTCCATCTCCACGCTCAGCGTGTTCATCTCGGCATTGGTCCATTCGCCGTATTGCTGCTGCTCGCCGTTCGGGCCGTGCTGGCTGACGATCGAGGAGACCGGGTCGTTGAAGCTGGCGCTGTTGGACCAGTCATGGATGCCGCGCGTCGGCGAGCGTTCGAATATCTGCGTCCAGTTCTCCTTCATGCCGATCTCGACGTTCAAGCCAACACCCTTCCACATTTCCACCAGAACCTGCGCGTTAGCGACCTGGTTGGTGTAATAGTTGCTCAGCAGCCGGTAGGGAATGGGATCGCCCTTGTAGCCGGCGTCCTTCAGCAGCCCCCGCGCCTTCGCCGGATCGAATTCCGGCACGGTCCAGCCCGGCACATACATTTGGTCGTAGAACGGCCATTGCAGGCCGGCGGGCACGATGGTCCGCCCGCCCCACAGGCTCTCCACGATGGTCGTCCGATCGATCGCATGGGTCATCGCCTGGCGCACGCGCGGGTCGCGCAACTGGGCATGGGTCTTGTCGAACGTGGTGATGCGCATGTTCGGGATGGTCCCGCCCTGCACCTCGTAGCCCGGATTCCGCTCGATCTGCGAGATCTGGTCGGGCGGTATGTCGCAGGCGAACTGGTATTCGCCGGCCAGCAGCCCGTTCACCCGCCCACTCACCTCCGGCACCTCGACGATGCGCAGCGTGCGGATCGGCGGCCGCCCGCCCCAATACTCGTCGTGCGCGTCGAGGATAAGCATGTTGTCAGGCCGATACTCGCGGATCTTGTACGGCCCGGTGCCGACCGGCGCGCGCGCGTAGTCGAGCCAGCTCGCCGCCTCATCGAACGCGCGACCGGAGATGATGCCGCTCGACGTGGTCGAGAGACGGCCCTCCAGGGTCACGTCCGGAGTCGCGTTGGCGAACCGCACGGTATACTTGTCGACGATCTCGACACGGTCGAGCGCCGGCCAGAAGCGGCGCGCCACCGGCGGGATTTCCGGCGGCAGGACCTTCGTCCGCGCGGTGGTGACCATGGCGCCGGTCAACGGCAGGGTCTTGCCCTGCACCGTCGGGCGCGTGTCGCCGAACATCCGGGCCGGGCTGAAGCTCGCCGCCACGTCCAGGGCGGTGAATTCGTCGCCATTATGCATCTTTACGCCGCGGCGCAGATCGAGCTCGACAGTCTTGTCGTCGATCCGCCGCCACGCAATGGCGAGGCCCGGCTTCGGCTTCAGTTGCCCCTGGTAATCAAGGTCGATCAGCCGCTCGGTGAAGAGCGTGCTGAGGCGGGTCCCGACATTGGACTGCTCGCGCAGGAAGTCCAGCGTGTTGCTGTTGCTGATCTTCTGCACCGCGACGGTGATCACGGGCCGTTCGTTCGATTGCCCGATGGCGAAACGCGGGATTGCGGCAAGCCCCGTGACGGCCAATAACGCACGACGCGGCAGATGCGGCATTATCACGATTTTTCTCCAGAGGTTCGCGTCTCCAGCCCGGCGGGCGTGGAGCGATGATGGGTCAGCGTTCGTTCGACATGCCGCAGCCGCCACGTCAGCGCACGCTGGGCGTAGTCGCGCACCAGCTCAGCCACCGCCGGATCGTCGGCCAGGTTGCGGAACTGGCGCGGGTCCGCATTCAGGTCAAAGAACAGTGGCGGCAGCGCGGCGAAATGCACGTATTTGTAATTGACGTCCTGCACCACGCACAGGCTGGCGGAATCCATATCCAGTTCCAACGCCGTCTCGGGCCGCGAGTAATGCACGTCGCGGAAATCGTATTCATAATGTAGTTCGGTACGCCAATCTCGCGGCCGGGTGCCGCGCACGAAGTCCATCACGCTGGCGCCGTCGCAGGCGCGCGGTACTTCTGCGCCAAGCCAGTCCAGCATCGTCGGCATCAGATCGATGCTCTCGGTCGGCTCCGCAACGATCAGGCCACCGATTTCACCAGGGGCCTTTACCACCAACGGAATGCGGAAACTCTCGTCGAAATAGCCGATCTTGCCGAGAAGGTGGTGATCGCCCAGTTGCTCGCCGTGGTCGGACGTGAACACGATCAGCGTCTCGTCCCATTGCCCTGTCTCGTCGAGATAGGCGAACACGCGGCCGAGTTGGTCGTCCACCTCGGTCATCATGCCGAAATAGGTCGCCCGCATCTGGCGCAACGTCGCGTCGTCCATCTCCGCCACCATGCCCTCGCCGGAGCGGAAGAACTTCGATTGGTGCGAGTTCTCCAGATAGAATTGCAGCAATGGATGTTGTGCCGCCTCGGCCACGGCATCGGCGGCGCGCACCGGCGCGTCCATGTCGGCCGGGCTGTACATCGCGTGATACGGCGCGCTGGCAACAAACGGCGGATGCGGACGGTAATACCCGAGATGCAGGAAGAATGGCTTTCCGTCACGACCTTTCAGATAGCTTAGCGCGCGCTCGGTGAAATACGCGCTGTCGGACAGATGCGCCGGGATACGCGCGGGGCGGTCGGTGGCACCGGGAACCGCATCCTCACCCTCCGGCAGCCAGATATCGTCGCGATGCGCCGGCAATTCAAAACCCTGCTGTGCCACCCAGCCGAAATACGCATCGTGGTCGGGGCCGAACTCGCCCACCGGACGCCAGCCGTCCATCATGTCGCCGAGCACGGTGAAGCGCGGGTCCGCCGGTCCCGTGGTGCGCGGGTCCGGCGTGGTGGTGGTGTAGCCGACCAACGCGGGCTCGTAGCCGGCGCGGCGCAGCGCGCGGGGCAACGTGTCATGCCGTGCATCCAGCGGGATCGTGTTCTGACAGGCCCGATGGTTCATCTGGTACAGTCCGGTCAGCAGGCTGGCCCGCGCCGGGCCGCAGGGCACGGTCACCGTCACATGGTTGCGAAAGGTCGTTCCCTCCGCACACAACCGGTCGAGGTTGGGCGTCCGCAATATCGGCAAGCGCCCGTCGGCACGCTGCAGATGCGGGACACAATCGCCCCGCCACTGGTCGACGACAATCAGCAGTATGTTCTTTTTCATCATGGGCGGCTGCCTAGCAGCCACTCAGCGACTTCCCGATGTCGCTATCTTTGCAACACGATGACAACCGCGGCCGGGCGCCACCTTGTCAGGCGGCACCTGGCCTCCGGCGAAATCAGCCTCAGGCGTTGGCGGTCGCCCCGTCGGCCTGGCTCCAGCCCCCGCGCTCGGCCACCGCCGCATCCAGGAGTGCCTGTTCGCGTGCCTTGTGCCCGGGTGCGAACCGCACCGCGATCGCGCACAGCGACGTCGCCGCCACGATGATGCCGAGGATCGTCAGCGATTGCTGCGTGGACGAGGCACCCTTGTTGATGAACCCCGCCACCACTGCGCCCATATTGCCGCCAGCGCCGATCAGCCCCGCGACGCCTCCGAGCGCCTTGCGGTCGACGAACGGCATCAGCGCGTAGGTCGCACCGCACGCCATGTGGGTGAAGAGGCCGAAACACGACATGGCGGCAATGGCGAGCCCAAGGCTCTCGGCATGGCTGAACAGCAGCAGGCCCACGCCCTCGCCAAGCATCAGCCCGAACAGCAACGTGGTACGGCCGTCGAGACCCTTGAGCACCGCGATGCGGTCGCTGGCGATCCCGCCGAACGCGCGGGCGAACAGCGCGAGAATGCCGAAGATGCCCGCGGCAAGCCCCGCGCTTTGCAGCGAGAGGCTGAACTTGTCCACGTAGTAGGTGGTCACCACGTTGTGGATGAAGATCTCCACCCCGAAGCTCGCCGCATACACGATCGCCAACATCCAAACGCGGTAGTTCGACGCCGCCTGCCTGAAAATGGCCCACCCGCCCTTCTTGCCAGCATCGACGCTGATGCCGCGCGCCCGCATGTCGACGATGTCGCCCTGCGGCGTATCCTGCGTGAAACGCGCATAGACGAACGCCATGACGACCATGGCGACGCCCGGCACGAGCAGCGCCGCGCGCCAGCCATAGGCCTGCTCGATGCCGAAGCTCACCATCAGTGTCGCGATCAGCGGCATCAGGCTTTGCGCGACGCCGCCGCCGGCATTGCCCCAGCCGCCCACAGTCGCGTTCGCGGTGCCGACCACGTTGGGCGCGAACATCACGCTGGTATGATACTGCGTGATGACGAACGAGGCGCCGATCGCGCCGATGCACAGGCGGAAGAACAGCAACGTCTCGTAGCTGTTCGCGAACGCCAGCCCGAACACGGGAAGGGAGCCGAGGAACAGCAGCCAGGTGTAAGCCCGGCGTGGGCCGAACCGGTCGCACAAGGGTCCGATGATCATCCGCACGGCGATCGTCACCGCCACCGAGGCGATGTTGATGTTGGCAACCTGGTCGCGCGTCAGGTTCATCTGCTTCGCGATCACCGGCATCAGCGGCGCCGCCGCGAACCACGCGACAAAGCATACGAAGAACGCCATCCACGTGACATGAAACGCCCGCATCTGCGGCGTCTTGAAGCTGAACAAATCGATGCGCGTGGCCTTTGGGCCGGTCGCGTTCACGGCGGGAGAGTCAAACAGCAAGGCGTCCTCCTGAGGATTGGAAAGGGCCGCGCCCGGCCGGCGCTGCAGTGGTTCGGCCCCGCACCGACCACTGCAACCCGCGTGCCACATTCCCGGAGGGTCGGCGGACTGCAGGCCGCTCGTTAGGGAGGCATGACTCGATCAATGCCGCCTTTCTTTTCTGCAAACGCCCGCTAAATCAGCGCCGGTTCAACGGGAGCGACACCCGCCGGTCGCGTCAATACGTCTCGACGTGATACCGCCCCTGGTCGCGCATCGCGTCGCGCAGCGATGGCCAATCGAGCGCGTGGGCCTGTGCGATCTCGGTGAACGCCTGCTCCACGCCCTCCTCCAGCCCGCGCAGGCCGCAGACGAAGACATGCGTCGAATTTCGCCCGAGCAGTGCAGCGAGATCGGTGGCGCGGGCGCGCATCCGGTGTTGCACGTATTCCTTCGGCGCACCGGGCAGGCGGGAATACACCAACTCCCGATCCAGCAAACTGGCCGGGACCTTCTGCAACGGACCGAAATACGGCAATTCCCGCGGCGTACGGGCGCCGAAGAACAGATAGAGGCGGCCCTTGGCCTTGGGGTTGGTGCGGCGGCGGCGTTCGGTAAAGCCGCGGAACGGCGCGCTGCCGGTGCCGGTGCAGATCATCACCAGGTCGGCGTCGGGATCGTCGGGCATCAGGAAGGTGGCGCCGAACGGCCCCACCACAGGTACATGGTCGCCGAGGCGGAGATCGCACAGATAGTTGGAGCCGACGCCGCTTCGCTTGACCGTCAGCGCCAGGTTGTTGGTGTTCGGCCGCTCGCCGTCCCGTGCGCTGCACACGGAATAAAGCCGCATGGCGTGCGGCTGCCCCGCTGCATCGAGGCCGGGCGGCAGGATCCCGATGCTCTGGCCCTCCAGCACGGGGAACGCGACCGCGCCGAAATCGAGGATGATATGGCGCACGTCGCTTTCAGTTTCTGCCCCGGTGAGGCGGAAATTACCGACGACGGTGGCCTGGGCCGGGCTCGCGCGGTTGAACTGATTGATGCGCGGTTTCGCGGCTGTCGCGGGCGCCCGCGCCCGCCCGCCAGCGCGGGCGTGCGCCTCGGCGATGAGGGCGGCGGCCTCGTCATCGAGCGCGTCGATCTCCTCGGTGGTGTCGTTGGCAGGCTCGGGCTGCGGCGGCAGCTCGGTCCAGCCGAATTGCTCATCGAGCGAGAACGGTGCCTGGACGGCGAACCAGTGGTCGATGGAACCGGTCGGACATGGGGCCACGCAATCCATGCAGAAATTACAGATCGCCGCATCGACCACGTAGTTGTCGTCGTTGTGCGTGATGGCGTCGATCGGACACGTCGCCTCGCACGTGTTGCAGCGGATGCAGACCTCGGGGTCGATCAGATGCTGTTTCTGGGCGGATGGCATGGGCGGGCTCGCGATCAGGGGTATTGCTGGCGGGCGTGAAAGACGGCCATCACGCGGACAACGTCCACTTCCACTCGGTAGATCAAGATGTATTTGGGATGCACAACTGCTTCACATGTCCCATGCACCCGTCCAGAGCGGTGGAGAAAAGGATGGTCCGGCAGCCGCTCGGCACTCTGCTCGATCAACTCCTGCAGGCGGTCGGCAGCCGCAGGGTATCGACTATTGATATATTCAATGATCCGGCGCAGGTCCGTCCGAGCCTCACGAGCCCAGGCCAGTCGCAACACGGCGCTTGCTTTCCAGCATTTCGCGGATCTCCGCCATCACCTCATCGTGCGGCATTCCAGGGTCGGTGCTCTTCATCCGCGCCTCGATCTTCGCACGGAACCAACGATCATACGCCTCGGCCTCCTCCGTGGTGGCGAACTCCGACTCGATCGGCGACAACTCGGGCATGGCGATCTCCTCGCACGGGGCGGCTAGGCCTCCCACAGCTTAACATACTCGAAATCGCCCGGCTTGTTGTCGATGCTCACGCGGGGCGGCGCGATCCACCCGGTATAGGCGCCAGTGGCGTTGACCGGCTTCATCAGGCTCTCGATGAACGCCCGGTCATCCTCGCCCGGCAGCGTGGCCGCGCGCACCATCTCCCACTCAACCTCCGACAACACCCGCCCATCGGTATCGGCGTGAATGCGCGCGAACTCGCCGATATGGCGATAATAGGCGACGTGCGGCAGCTTGAGGTGGAAGGCGATGCCGGCTTTTTCGATCACCTTGTTCCAGCGCCCCACGCCGCCCTGGCAATCGGCCACGTAGTCGTCGCGCAGGCGCATGTTGAGCGCCGACAGGGCCGGCACCGGCTCCTCGACGAGTGCGCCGTCGATGCAGCGCAGCACCGGGTAGGTCGCGTCGAGCAGCCGGTGGTCGTCGGCCAGCTTATCCTCGCGATAGCGGCCCTTCAGCCCCGAGTTGAAGGCGTTGGCGGCATTGGTGCTGATCTCGTTGCCGAACAGGTCGAGCGTCAGAGAGAAGTGCAAATTCATTTTGCGCTGGATCGTGGGAAGATCGATCACGCCAAGCGCGCGCACGGCAACGACGTCATACGGGTCCGCGATGCCGGCCTCCTTCATGGCCGCGACGGTGCGCTCCACCACGCGGCTCACGCCGGTTTCGCCCACGAACATGTGGTGGGCTTCCTCCGTCAGCATGAAGCGCGCGGTGCGGCTGAGCGGGTCGAAGCCGGATTGCGCCAGCGCCTCCAGCTGCATCTTGCCATCGCGGTCGGTGAAGAAGGTGAACATGAAGAAGCTGAGCCAGTCGGGCGTCGCCTCGTTGAACGCGCCCAGCATCCGCGGCGTGTCCTCATGGCCGGAGCGGCGGCGCAGCAGGTCGTCGGCCTCCTCGCGGCCCTGCGCGCCGAAATATTTCTGGAGGAGATACACCATGGCCCAGAGATGGCGGCCTTCCTCAACGTTCACCTGGAACAGGTTGCGCATGTCGTACAACGAGGGGGCCGTGGCACCGAGATGGCGCTGCTGCTCGACCGAGGCGGGTTCGGTGTCGCCCTGGATCACCAGCAGGCGCCGCAGCATGGCGCGGTATTCGCCCGGGACTTCCTGCCAGGCGGGCTCGCCCTTGTGGGCACCGAAGCCAATAATGCGGCCTTCCACGGCGGGTGCCAGCAGAACACCCCATTTGTATTCCGGCATCCGCACGTAGTCGAATTTGGCCCAGCCCTTCGGGTCCACGCCGATCGCGGTGCGGAGATAGACCAGGCTCTCCTGGAACCCCACTGGCCCCATGTCCTTCCACCAGTCGATATAGCCGGGGTGCCAGGTCTCCAGCGCCTTGCGGACGCGGGCATCCTCGTTCAGGCCCACATTGTTCGGGATCAGGCCGTCATAGTTGACGCTCATGCCGTCGGGCATCTTTCAGGTCCTTCAGACGCGGGTTTGATCGAATTCGGGTTTCTGGCCGGTGCCGTAGCGTTTGAGCGCGCCGGTCTCGCCCACCGCGTTGGGGCGCTGGAATATCCAGTTCTGCCATGCGGTGAGCCGGCCGAAGATGCGGGTTTCCATGGTCTCGGGGCCGGGGAAACGGAGATTGGCCTCCATGCCGGTGAGCGCGTCGGGCGAGTAGGCCACGCGCTCCTCCAGCATGATGCGCACCTCATCGGCCCAATCGGTGTCGTCATAGGCGAAGGTGACGAGGCCGAGTTCCTCCGCCGCCGCGGCGTCAAGGCTCCGGCCGATGGCAGCCTTGGCACGGCCGACGCTGTCGGGTTCGCCGAGGAAGCGGGTCTGCAGGCGGGTGAGGCCGTTGCCCATGAGGTAGGGACCGAAATTCATCGCGCTGAGCTGGATCGCGGCGGGCGGGCGGTTGTCGCCGCTCGCCTGGCCGACATGGATCAGCGAACGGTCGGCGGCGAACAGGATCTCGGCCAGCGTGCCGGCGAAGCAGCTGCCGGGCTCGATCAGCGCGATGAGGCTGCGGGCCGTCATGTCGAGGCGCTTGAGCACACGCTTGAGGTAGAGGCGGGTTTCGCGGACGAACCAGTCGGTCGCATGGGCCTCGAGCAGCGCGTCGGCGGCGAGCACCTGGGCCGGGTCGCCCTCCGTGCGGAACACCAGGAGGCCCAATTGAGGTTCGTTGGTTCGCAGGTGCAGGATGGCGTCGTCCAGTTCGCGCGCCATCAGCAGCGGCCAGAACCGCGCAGCCGCCGACTTGATCCCGGCGAGGTCGGTCGGAAGCGGCGATCGCGGCGCGAGAATCGTGACTGTGGCACGCCGGCCTGGGCGGTCGAGCGCCACGCGGACATGGGAGTAGGTGACGGCGTCCTCGCCGAACACGCGGTCGATGGGCGGGAGCGTTACGCCCCCCTCGCCTTCCGGCCGGTCCGATTTCGCGGCCATCTCGAGCGCCCGCGCACGCACGGCCTGGGTCCAGCCCGAGGGTGGCACGATCTCGTCCACCAGCCGCCAATCGACGGCCTTGCGGCCGCGCACGCCTTCCTCGACCGAGCAGAACACGTCAGCGAGGTCGCGCCGCACGCGGCGCTTGTCGGTCACGCGGGTCAGGCCGCCAGTGCCGGGGAGCACCGCCAGCAGCGCCGTCTCCGGCAGCGAGACGGTCGAGCGGCGGTCGTCGATCAGCATGATGTGGTCGGCCACCAAGGCCAGCTCATAACCGCCGCCAGCCGCGGTGCCGCTGACCGCGCAGAGATAACGCTGGCCGGAATTGTCGCAGGCATCCTCGATCGAAAGGCGCGTCTCGTTGGTGAACTTGCAGAAATTCACCTTATGGGCATGGGTCGCCCGGCCAAGCATCCGGATGTTGGCACCCGCGCAGAACACGTTCTCCTTGCCGGATTTGAGCACCACGGCGCGCACCTCGGGGTGCTCGAAGCGCAACCGCTGGACCGCATCGTACAGCTCGATGTCGACGCCGAGGTCGTAGGAATTGAGCTTCAGCTCATAGCCCTCGAACAGGCCGCCCGCGGCGTCCACATCCATCACCAGTTCCGCCACCGGCCCATCGATCGCGATCGACCAATGGCGATAGCGGGACGGGTCGGTCTGAAACTCGATGCGCTGCTGCATGGTCGTCGCCTTCGACTTTATGCAATATAATGCATTTTCAGGGATGGCCGCAAGCGCAATATGACTTATCGTGCAGGTTTCTCGTGAGCGGCAATCCGCTCGACGAAATCCGCGATCGCGTCCATCGCCGGTGCGGGGGATTCAAGGTGTGGTGCGTGACCGGCGCCCGCGAGCATCACGGTTTCGACCGGGCAATAGGCCGCGTCTTCGGCGAACCGCGGCTGGTCCAGGCTGCCATACATATCCTCCGTGCCCTGGATTTGCAGGATGGGAACACGGATATGGGCGATATGGCCGTGCAGGTCGAGGACCGCCGGGAAGCCGGGGTTGAGCCAGGCGCCGTTCCAGCCATGGAACAATTCGTCCACGCCGTCGTGGTGACGCGCCATGCGTTGCCGAAGGCCGCCCTCCTCGTAGGCGACCCGTGCCGCCGCGATGGCGGCGACCGTCACGGTTTCGACGAAATAATGCGGCGCGATCAGGACGAGTCCGCGCACCCGTGGGTCCCATGTGCCGCCTGCGTACAGCGCGGCGATGGTGGCGCCATCGGAGTGGCCGACGAGTATCGCACGGCCAATGCCGGCCGCGTCCAGAACCCTGCCCACGACGCGTTCCGCTTCGAGGTGCAGGTAATTCAAGGGACGGGGCGAGGGTGCGAGGCCCGATCTCCCGTGTCCCGCACGGGACCAGGCGAAAACGCCCAGGCCGGTGCGCGCCGCGAGCCTGGCCGGAAAATCGCGCCACAGGCCGACCGAGCCGAGGCCCTCGTGGAGAAGCACCAAGGTCGGGTCGGACTCACAACCCCACCAGCACGCCTCCAGGGCAATGCCGTCAATATCCAGGATCAGTCGGGTTTCAGAGATCATCGAAAAGACGGCATTGCCGCCGGCCTGACCGGGCCGGCGGCAATGCCGCGGCGTATCGTCAGCTCGCGGTGATCTGCGTCTTGATCTTGTTGTAGACGCTCATCGGCAGGACCTTCTTGCTCACCAGTTCGTCCGTGGTCTTGTACGGGCGCATCTTGATGATCTTGGCGGCACGTGACTTGCCGATCTGCGGCACCTTGTCGAGTTCGGAGGCGCTCGCGGTGTTGATGTTGGTCATCGACATCGCGGGCATCGCGGTGCTGCTGGTGGCCGGCATCGCTCCAGTGGACGACATCGCACCGGTGGCCGGCATCGACGACGCGGGCATGGCCGGCCCTGGGCGGGTTCCCGTGGCGTAGGAGCCGTTGGTGGTCGTGGTGACGTTGCCGTTCGGCGCGGAACCGATGCCGGCCGGCGCACCAGGGATGCCGACGGAGCCGCGGGCCGCGGGAACCACCGTTGTGGTAGAGCCGCCGCTGCTGGTCGTGGTGGTGATGTTGCCGTTCGGCGCAGAGCCGATGCCGGCCGGCGCCGGGGCGGGGGACACCTGCGCGAATGCGGGCGCCGCGATCATCGTGCCGCAGAGCAGGGCCACGGCGAGTTGTTTGAGCTTCATGTGGGGCTTCCTATGGGGTCGGGGTCGATTCGCGGAACACGGTCGTTCCGGACACAGTGAGTCTGGCCCCGACAGCGCGGCGGGACAATGACAGGTTTGCGGCAAGCGTGTGTCTCACGTGGTGGTGATGAGAAAAATGCCTCAAACGATGCCCCGCGCCCGTAAATCGACCATGTCGAGGCCACCCAACGCCCCCAGCACCTCGTCGGTATGGGCGCCGAGCAACGGCGGGGGGATGCGGTAATCGGCCGGCGTCTCGCTCAACCGCACCGGATTGGCGATCACCCGCACCCCATCCGGCGAGGCCGCATGGGGCATCGTGACCACGGTGTTGCGCGCGATCACCTGGGGGTCGGCGAAGACTTCGGCGAGCGTGTTGATCGGGCCGCAGCCGATTTTCAGGGCCTCCAGCGCCGCCACCCAATCGGTCGTAGGGCGGGTGCGCATGACCGGCGTGAGGGTGTCGGTCACCAATTGGCGGTTGCCGACGCGGGCCGCGTTGGTGGCGAAGCGTTCATCCTCCAGCAGATGGGCCAGGCCGGTGTTCTGGCAGAACCGCGCGAAGGTCGGATCGTTGCCGATCGACAGCACGATGTAGCCGTCGGCCGTCGGAAACACCTGGTAGGGCACGATGTTGGGGTGCTGGTTGCCCAGGCGGACCGGGTTCTCGTTGGTGGCGAGGTAGTTCATGCCCTGGTTGGCAAGCCAGGCGACATGGGTGTCGAGCATGCCGATATCGATCTGCTGTCCCTGCCCTGTCGCGTCGCGGTGGCGCAAGGCCGCAAGGATGCCGATGCAGCCATACAGGCCCGCGAACAAATCGGCCACCGGCACGCCGACCTTCTGCGGCAGCCCGTTCGGCTCCCCGGTCAGGCTCATCACGCCGCCCATCGCCTGGATCAGGCTGTCATAGCCGGGGCGCGGCGCGTAGGGGCCGGTCTGGCCGAAGCCGGTGATCGAGCAATAGACGAGGCGGGGATAGGCCGCGTGAAGCTGCGTGTAGCCGAGGCCGTACTTGGCGAGCGCCCCGACCTTGAAGTTCTCCACGAGCATGTCGCAATCGGCCAGCAGGCGGTGCGCGATGGCCTGCCCCTCGGGGGTGGCGATATCCAGGGTCACGGATTTCTTGTTGCGGTTCACGCCGACGAAATAGGCGCTCTCTTGCGTGCCGGGCATGTGCGGCGGCGCGAAGCCGCGCGTGTCGTCGCCGCTGCCGGGCTTCTCGATCTTGATGATGTCCGCCCCGAGATCGCCCAGCATCTGCGTGCAGGTGGGCCCGGCGAGCACGCGGGTGAGGTCGAACACCCGCAGCCCCTTCAGCGGGCCGGTCGGGGTCTGGTCTGAGGTCATGTTGTGCTCGCGTTCGGTTGGATTTTCATGGACAGCCGCTTATAGGTCTGCCGTCCATGGAGGAAAACCCGATGCTCGATACCGTGCAGGCCGCCACGCCCATGAAGCCGTCTCTCGATGAGAAGGCCCTGGCCCGCGCGCTATCGGGCCACCACTTCATCGGCGGCCGGTTCGTGGCGCCACGTTCGGGCACCAGCTTCGCCGTGGTGAACCCTGCCACAGGCCACGAAGTCGCCCGCGCGGCCGAAGGCGACGCCGACGACGTCGATGCCGCCGTGCAGGATGCCGCGCGGGCGCAGAAGGAATGGGCCAGGATGCCGGCCCGCAAGCGCGGCGCGCTGGTGGCGCAATGCGCCGGCGTGATCCGCGAGCATGTCGAGGAGCTGGCGCGCCTGATCGCGCTCGAAACCGGCAAGGCGCTGCGGACGGAAAGCCGCGTCGAGGCCAACACGGTGGCCGACGTCCTGGAGTTCTTCGGCGGCCTGGGCAGCGAGTTGAAGGGCGAGAGCGTGCCGTTCGCGCCCGGCGTCCTGAGCGTGACCGTGCGTGAGCCGCTCGGCGTGGTGGGTGCGATCATCCCGTGGAATGTCCCGCTGCTGCTGATGTCGCTGAAGATCGCGCCCGCCTTGGTCGCCGGCAACACCGTGGTGGTGAAGTCGGCCGAGGAAGCGCCGCTGACGGTGCTGCGGATCTGCGAGCTCATGGCCCGCGTGCTGCCCGCCGGCTGCTTCAACATGCTGTCAGGCTTCGGGCCGGAATGCGGAGCGCCGCTGGTGGCCCACCCCAAGGTGCGCAAGGTGACGTTCACCGGCAGCGTCGAGGTCGGCCGGATCGTGGCGAAGGCGGCCGCCGAGAGGCTGATCCCGACCACGCTCGAACTTGGCGGCAAAAGCCCGATGTTGATATTCGCCGACTGCGATTTCGAGGCCACGCTGGCCGGAGCGGTCACCTCGATGCGCTTCACCCGCCAGGGCCAGAGCTGCACGGCCGCGAGCCGCATCTATGTGGAACGCCCGATTTTCGACCGCTTCGTGGCCGAGCTCGCCAAGCGTGTGGACGCGATGGTGATGGGCGATCCGCTGGACGAAAAGACCGATATCGGCACCATCATCAGCACCGAGCAGCTCGCCAAGGTGCGCGGCTTCATCGACGAGGGCTGCGCCACGGCGGGTGCCACCGGCCGCGCGTGCTCGGCCATGCCGACCGATCCGGCGCTGGCGAACGGCCTGTTCATCCAGCCGCACATCTTCACCGGGCTGTCGAATGACAGCCGACTGGTGCGGCAGGAGATCTTCGGGCCGGTAACCTGCGTGTTCCCGTTCGACGATGTCGAGACGGTGCTGGCCGAGGCGAATGACAGCGAATACGGCCTTGCCGCCTCCGTGTGGACCAACAACCTTAAGGTCGGGCTGGATCTGGCGCACCGGCTGGAGGCAGGGCTCGTGCAGATCAACCAGAATCTGGTGGTGCAGGCGAACCTGTCCTATGGCGGCGTGAAAAGCTCGGGGCTGGGCAAAGAGGCGAGCCTGGAATCCATGCTCGAACACTTCATGCACAAGAAGACCATTATGGTGAAATACACCTGAACTCCCCCGGAGACCGACCTGGCGTCAGCGTCCTTGACGCCGGCGCCAGTCGGCGAATGCAATGAGGTTGGCCTCGTCGGTGGGGGGATAGAGGCCGAAGGTCTTCTGCCCGCCCCGCACCTGCTCGATCACGAAATCCTCGAACACCGTCATCTCGACCGCCTCGGCGGCGATTTCGTCCGCGATTTCGGCGGGGATGACGATCACGCCGTCGGCGTCGCCCACGATGACGTCACCCGGAAACACCGGCGCGTCGCCGCAGCCGATCGGCACGTTGATGTCGATGGCCTGATGGAGCGTAAGGTTGGTGGGCGCCGAGGGGCGGCTGTGAAAGGAGGGCATGTCCAGCAGCGCGATTTCGGCGGAGTCGCGAAAGCCGCCATCGGTCACCATGCCTGCGACGCCGCGCACCATCAGCCGGGTGGCGAGGATGCCGCCGGCCGACGCGGCGCGCGGGTTCTTGCGGCTGTCCATGACCAGCACGGCGCCGCCCGGACATTCCTCGACGGCGCGCCGCTGGGGATGGCTGTGGTCGCGGAACACCGTCATTGGGTTGAGGTCTTCCCGCGCCGGAATGTAGCGCAGCGTGAAGGCCGCCCCGACCATGCTGCCGCCGCGCGGCAGGCTGAGTGGACGGACGTCCTGGATCATCTGGCCGCGGAGTCCGCGCTTGTAGAGGGCGCTGGCCAGGGTGGCGGTACTGACCCCGCGCAGCTTGTCGCGAGTGGACGTGCTCAACATCGGCGTCGCTTTCCCGGTGGTTGGGGAGACATCAAGCCTGCTTATACCGCGGACGGCTTCGGTCGAGATGAAGCGCCTCTCGCCCCGAGGTAATCAAGCCCGGTCTGGCCGCGACTCGTCCAACAATCCGTCAGCAGCCGCCCGCATCGCCTCCCAAACGAACGCCACGTCCGCCGCCTCGGTCGGCAGCGCGCCGATCGACACACGCACCATCCAGCGTCCATCGAGCATCGCGGGCGTGAGATACGCGGCCCCGGAGCGGTTGACCGCCTCGGCCCATGCCCTGGTATGGCGGTCGAGTGCCTCGCCCTCGATGCCGGGCGGCTCGTGGCGGATGCACACGGTTTGCAGCGGCACCGGCGCCAGCACCCGCCATCCGGGTTCGGACGCCACCTGCCCGGCCAGCATCCGGGCATTCGCCAGGTCGCGCCGCAGCCGCGCCTGCAGCCCGGCCACGCCCTGTTCGCGGATGAGGAACCACAGTTTGAGCGCCCGGAAGCGGCGGCCCAGCGGAATGCCCCAGTCGCGGAGATTCTTCACCTGGCCGTCCACCGGGGATTGCAGGAAGCTCGGGTTGGTGGACATCACGCGCATCAGGTGCCCGGGGTCGCGCACGTAGTACAGCGAGCAGTCGAACGGAGCACCGAGCCATTTATGCGCGTTGATGACGAGGCTGTCCGCCGCCTCCACGCCGTGCCACATCCAACGGCACTCAGGCAGGATCATCGCGCTTCCGGCCATGGCCGCGTCCAGATGCAGCCATATCCCGTGGCGCCCGGCGATCTCGGCGATGGCCGCCACCGGGTCGAGCGCTGTGGTGGCCGTGGTGCCGGTGGTGGCCACGATGGCGCATGGCACGATGCCGGCGGCGAGGTCGGTCTCGATCATAGCCGCGAGAGCCTCGGGGCACATGGCGTACGCGGCGTCGAACGGCACCAGGCGCAGATTGTCGCGGCCGAAGCCGGCCAGCAGCGCCGCCTTGTCCACTGAACTGTGGCTGTGGGCGCAGACATAGACGGCCAGCGGACGCGGCTCGGCCTGAAGACCGCCGCGCGACAAGGCGTAGCCGGTGGCGCGTTCGCGGGCGCAGATCAGCGCCACCAGCGTGCTGGTGGAGGCGGTGTCCTGGATCACGCCGCTCCAGGCCGACGACAGGCCGGTCATCTGGCGGACCCAGTCGGTGACGACCTCCTCGATCTCGGTCAGGGCGGGGCTGGATTGCCACGACAGGCCAAGCACGCCGAGGCCGGTGCTGACCAGGTCGCCCAGCATGCCGGCGCGCAGCGCGTTGGCGGGGAAGTAGCCGAAGAAGCGTGGGTGCTGCCAGTGCGAGAGCCCCGGCACGACCAGCCGGTCGAGGTCGGCGATGACCTCGGCGAACGCTTCCGGCTGATCGGGCGGACTCGCGGGCAGCGCGTCACGGATCTCGCCAGGGCGGGTCCTCGCCATCACCGGGCGCATGTTCATGTCGGTTTGATGATCGGCAAGCCAATCGATCAGAACGTGGCCATAGCGGCGAAACTCATCAGGGTTCATAATGGTGGATTACCGCAGGCGGGCACGTGCGATCAAACGCGCGGCCTGGGCCCCGTCCCTCCTATTCGACGGAACTTCATGACGCGCCAGTGATTGGCGGGCCGTGAGCCTGTGTTCATGTGTTGGCCAAAGAGTTCTGTCCGTATGTCCACGCCTTATTCCTCCGACGATCTTGGCCGCCTGTTCGACGCGGCGACCCTCACGCGCGGCCGCACGCTGGTGCTGCTCGGCGCCGTCGAAGTGAAGCTGGCCGGCGACGTGGTGAGCGCCGCCGTGGAGGATCGCGGTGTCAGGCGGACCACGCGGGCCGAGCCCGCCATCCGCGGGCGGCGCGTGGTGTTCGACGCCACCTGCACCTGCCGGAACCCGGCCTGCATTCACGTGGCGGCGACGTTGCTTGGCGCGCTCGACCGTTTTCCCGCGCTGCGCGCGACCGAGCAGAAGAGCCTGTTCGAGAAGCTCGGCGGCACGGCGCCGGCGGAACGGCGCCTGGTGATCTTCGACCTGGAGCCCGGGCGGGCGCCGGATGCCTGCTTCGTGACGACCTCGACCGTGGGCGAGCGCGGCGGCGCACCGGCGGCGACGACTCCGGCCAGGATCGTGGGCGACCCGACCCACCCCGCCACCTTGGTGGCGGTCGCGCGGCTGCTGGGCGCGGGCGACGCCTCGCGCACCGGGGTTTCCACCGCCGATGTGCCCGAATTGCTGCCGCTGCTCGCCCGATCCGGGCGGGCGCGCTGGGCGGCGACGGGCAAGACGCTGGCCGCCGGGGAGGACCGGGTGTTCGACGGCAGCGCGATCCCTCGCCTGCCGCCGAAATCGGCCATCCTGCTGGGCCGCACCGGACCCTGGTACGTGGATGCCGCGACCGGCAATGTCGGGCGCGTCCGGGTGCGCGCGGCGATCGCGGCCAAAGCCGCGCCCGCGAAGGCGGAGCGCGGCCGCCGCCAGCCGCTTGCGGTGCGCACGCCAGTCGTCGAGCAGGCGATCATCGAGCATACGCCCACGCCGATGCTCCGGCTGCGAAAACTGCATTGCCCGGACGATTTCGGCCGGCTGGCATTGCTCGACGCGCTGACGGTGGATTTCGACTATGGCGGCGAGATCACCTCGGGCGACGACGAACGCCAGTTCGTGCCGTCGGCCACCAAGGGCGGCAGGTCGTTCATCCGGCGCGACCCGGCGGCCGAGGCGTCGGCGTTCGAGATGCTGAAGCAGGACGGCTTCGTGACCATGCGGGTGGCCGACCCGGCGGCCCCCAAGGGGCGGCGGGTGTTCGTGTACCGGGGCCGCGAGGCCGGCGAGCACTGGCACCGCTTCGTGTCCGACCGGCTGCCAGCGCTGGAATCGCTTGGCTTTCGCAGCATGATCGACCGCGATTTCGGTCCTCGCCCGGCCCAACGGGTAGGTGCGTTCGACGTGCGCGTGGCGGATGCCATGAAGGGCAGCTTCTCGCTCGATTTCGGCATCGAGATCGAGGGCGTGCGCTGCCCGCTGCTGCCGATATTGAGCCATCTGCATGCGCGCGGCGGCATCGACAACGCGCAGATCGTCGGCGACGACCTCATCACCAGCCTCGCGGACGGTCGGGTGGTGAAGCTGCCCGCCGAACGCATCCGGCGCCTGCTGTCGATCATGGGCGACCTGATCGAGGCGGCCGGACGCACCGGGGACGCGACCATCGTGCTGCCCGAGGCGGAAGCCCCCACGGTGCTGGAACTGGAGGAGGTGCTGGCGACGCGCTGGCAGAACGCGGCCGCGATCGAGAGTTACGTGGCCCGCTTCCGCGCCGACCCGAACATCGTGCCCGTGGTGGTGCCGGCGGCCTTCAAGGCGACGCTTCGCCCGTATCAACAACAGGGCGTGGACTGGCTGCAGCATCTGATGGCGCACCGGCTGGGCGGGTTCCTCGCCGACGACATGGGCCTGGGCAAGACCGCGCAGACCATCGCCCACATCGCCGTCGAGCACGCGGCCGGGCGGCTGGACCGCCCTGCCCTCATCGTGCTTCCGACCAGCCTGATCCCCAACTGGATCGCGGAGCTGGGCAAGTTCGCCCCCTATCTGCGGTCGGTCGTGCTGCACGGCATGGAGCGGCACCAGAAGCGCGAGAACCTCGATGGCTACGACGTGGTCATCACCACCTACACCGTGCTCGCCCGCGACATCGCCATGATGAAGGCGATGGAGTGGCACATCGTGGTGCTGGACGAGGCGCAGGCGATCAAGAGCCCCGACGCCAAGACCACGCGGGCCGTCGGGCTGCTGCAGGCCCGCCAGCGCGTGTGCCTGTCGGGCACGCCGATCGAGAACAATCTCGGTGAGCTGTGGTCGCAATTCACCTTCCTGATGCCCGGGCTGCTGGGCGACCGGCGAGGGTTTGCCAAGCGGTTCCGCACGCCGATCGAGAAGAAGGGCGACGATGTGCGCCGGATGCAGCTGGTGAGCCGCATCCGCCCGTTCATCCTGCGCCGCACCAAATCCGAGGTGGCCACCGAGCTGCCGCCCAAGCACACCATTTTGCGCCGTATCACGCTGGCGCCGGACCAGCGCGAGCTGTACGAGACCATCCGCCTGACGATGCACGAGAAGGTGCGCGAGCAGGTCGCGGAAATGAGCCTCGCCCGCAGCCGCATCGTGGTACTCGACGCGCTGCTGAAGCTGCGGCAGGCGTGCTGCGACCCCAGGCTGGTGAAGCTGGCCTCGGCGCGAACCATCGAGACCTCCAGCAAGCTCGACGATTTGCTGGAAATGCTGGGCGAGATGATCCCCGAGGGCAGGCGCGTCCTGCTGTTCTCGCAGTTCACCTCGATGCTCGACCTCATCAAGCCGCGGCTGGAGGCCGCCGGCATCGCGTTCGTGGAGCTGCGCGGGGACACGCGGGACCGGGCGGAGCCGGTTCGGGCGTTCCAGGCGCTCGAGGTGCCGGTGTTCCTTATCAGCCTCAAGGCCGGCGGGCGCGGGCTGAACCTGACAGCCGCCGATACCGTGATCCATTACGACCCGTGGTGGAACCCGGCGGTCGAGGATCAGGCGTCGGACCGGGCGCATCGCATCGGGCAGACGAAATCTGTGTTCGTCTACAAGATGATCGCCGAGGACACGGTGGAGGAGCGCATCCTCGAATTGCAGCAACGCAAGGCGGAGCTGGCCAACCTCGCCTTCGACGCGGAGGGCGACCTCGCACGGCTGGAATTCGACGAGATCGAGTTCCTGTTCGGCGACGGCGACCCGCAAAAGAAGGCCGCCTGACGCAAAATTCGGCTTTTCCAACCCATCCTTCGCGTGCCACCCTTGTGTTTAACGCATGTCGCTGCGCTTTATGTGCATTCGAATGCGTTTGTGCCAGGAGGGCGTCGATGCGTCAGGATATGGGTGCTTCGGGCGTACGCCAGGGCAATGCGCCGATCCTTGAGGCGCGTGGGATCGTGAAGCATTTCGGCCATGTGCAGGCGTTGCAGGGGGTGGATTTCGAGGCCCATGCCGGCGAGATCACCGCCATGATCGGCGATAACGGCGCCGGCAAGAGCACCTTGGTGAAAATCCTGTCCGGCGTGTTCAAGCCGACTTCCGGCACCATTTTCGTCAATGGCCGCGAGGTGTCGTTCTCCTCCCCGGCCGATGCGCACGCGCAAGGGCTGGAGACGGTCTATCAGGACTTGTCGGTGGCGCAGGATCTGAGCCCGGCGGCCAACATGTTCATGGGCCGCGAGAAGAAGCTTCCCGGCCTGCTGGGCAAGCTCGGCTTTCTCGACAACGTGACCATGCGGCGTGACAGCGTGGCGGCATTCGAGCGGCTGAAGGTGAGCCTGAAGGATATGGAGACGCCGATCTCCAGCCTGTCGGGCGGCCAGCGCCAGAGTGTGGCGATCTGCCGCTCGATCATGTGGGCGAAAAGCGTGGTGTTCATGGACGAGCCGACGGCGGCGCTCGGCGTGCTGCAGACCGCGCGCACGCTGGAGTTGATCCGCCGTATCCGCGACACCGGCGTGGCGATCGTCCTCATCAGCCACAACATGCGCGATGTGCTCGAAGTGGCCGACGTCGTCGAGGTGCTGCGGCTGGGCCGGCGCATCGCCCGCTACAAGAACGACGGCACGACCTCGGTGCAGGACCTCGTGGGTGCCATGACCGGGGCGCTCGACCCGGTCGCCGAGGAGTTCGCCGCATGAGCATTCCCGACACGGCGGTCGAACCCGTCACCTACATGGCCGGCGCCGCCGCGCCCACGACGGGCAAGAAGCTGCGGGCGGCGATGAACTCGTCGCCGTTCTACATGCTGCTCATCCTCATCGTGCTGGTCGGGTTCTTCTCGTATGTCAGCCCGAATTTCGCGACCACGTTCAACGTGCGGAACGTGTTCCTCGACGCGTCCACGCTGATGATCCTGGCGATCGGGATGACCTATGTGATGATCTCCGGAGGCTTCGACCTCTCGATCGGGTCGGTGCTCGTGTTCAGCGGCGTGCTCGCCGCCAAGACGATGGAGTGGATCGGCACCGACAATGCCATGACCGTGGGCGCGGGGCTGCTCGCGGCCCTCGTCGGCGGCCTCGCCTGGGGCCTGTTCAACGGGTTTTGCATCTCGCGCCTTCGCGTTTCGGCGCTGATCACCACGCTTGGCTCGATGGGCTCCGCCCTCGGGCTGTCCTACCTGCTGACCGGGGGCAGCGATGTCCGGACCGTGCCCAACACGCTGATCAAGATCAGCACGGGCAGTTTTTTCAACGTTCCCTACCTCGTCATCATCACCGTCGTGTTCACGATCATTGGCATGGTATGGCTGCACATGACCCGCTTCGGGCGGCACACGTACATCGTGGGCTCGAACCCCGAAGCGGCACGCCGGGCCGGCATCAACGTGGGCAACCACCAGATGCGCCTGTACGCGCTGAGCGGCCTGCTGGCCGGCGTCGCCGCGATGCTGTCGCTCGGGCGGTTCGCCACCACGACGCTGGAGGGCCACGGCAACGATCCGCTCGATGCGATCACGGCCGTGGTGCTCGGCGGCACCAGCCTCGTCGGCGGGAGCGGGACGATCATCGGCACGGTGATCGGCGTGTTCATTCCCGCCGTTCTCTCCAACGGCTTCATCATCATGGGGATCGCGCCGTTCTGGCAGATGGTGGTGATCGGCTTCGTCGTGATCGCCGCCGTCTACGCCGACCAGATCAAGCGCAGCCGACGCGCCGCCTGAAATCCACGAGTCAACAAGGAACCTGCAATGCGCCTCAAACTGACCACCGCCCTCACGCTCTCGCTCGCGGCGTTCGCCTCCGTGACCCCCTCGTCCGGAGCGCGGGCCGCCGACAAGGCCCCCTTCAAGGTGACGTTCATCCAGAGCCTGACCGGGAACCCCTTCTATGACACCGTCGCCTGCGGCGCGGCCGAGGCGGCCAAGCGGCTGGGAATTGACTTCAACTACCAAGGCCCTGCCCAGTACCAGGCCCAGTTGCAGATGCGTGTGCTGAACGCGGTGATAGCGGCCAAGCCCGACGGCATCCTGTTCGCGGCGTCGGACCCGATCGCGCTCAACCCGACGCTGCTGCAGGCCAAGGAGCTGGGCATCAAGATCATCTCGATCGACGGCGACGTCACCGACAAGAGCATCGCGATCGCCAATGTCCAATCCGACAATGTGCTCGGCAGGCAGAAGGCGGCGCAGGCGATGGCGCAGCTGATCGGCGACAAGGGCAAGGTGATGGCGATGATGAACACGCCGGCACCGACGGTCTCGGCGCAGCGGCTGGAGGGCTTCACCACCGAGATCGCCAAGCACCCAGGCATCACCTATCTCGGCGTGCAGTACAGCGCCAACCAGACATCCAAGGCCGCCTCGATCGTCAGCTCGACCATCGCCGCCCACCCGGACCTCGCCGGAGTGTTCACGATCACCACCAACAACACCGAAGGCGCCGCGACCGGCGTGCGCGAATCCGACCATATCGGGAAGGTGAAGATCGTCGGCTTCGACACCTCCGACCCGATCGTGGAAGCGATCCGCAACGGCATCGTGGATGCGGACATCGTGCAATACCCGTATCGCGTCGGCCAACTCGGCGTCGAGATGATGAACGACGTTCTGAACAGCAAGACCGTCGAGCGGCAGGTTCGCACGGATTTCGTGGTCGCCACACCGAAGACCATCGACACGCCGGAAGTCCAGAAGTTCGTCTACAAGACGAAGTGCCAGTAGGCCACTCGTCCGAGCTGACGTGTCGTCCTCCCTCTCCCCTTGTGGCCCCCCTTGTCGGCCCGCTTGTGGGGAGGGCTGGGGGGGCTTCGACCCGTGAGATCGAGGCAGGAACGTGCCTGCTTCACACCCGCCCCTTTCCTCTCCAGGAGGGAGAGAAAGAGTCTTTCTACGCTCCCGCCCTGCCTTCGGTGTGCGCCAGGATCTGCTTCCAGATCGAGACCTCGTCGGTCAACATCCATTCCTGCGTGATGCGGCCGTCCACGACATGCGCGTGGCTCAGCCCCATGACATAGACGGGTGCATAGGTCGGCTCGCCGAAATGGCCGAAGCCCGCATGGGTGCCCCGGAACGACCAGCGCAGCGCCACGCGTGCCGGCTGGCCGGGATCGCGGTTGATGAGCGCGCTCTGCACCGAAAACACGCCATCGGGAAACGACGCGAGATAGCCGACATAGAAACGGTCGATATCCATGTGGCCGTGGCGGGTTTCGCCGCCGGGCACGGCCAGGGCGGCACCGTGGAAATACAGGCCGCGCACGGCGGACGTGTCCTTCACGTGCCACAGGCGATGGTAGCCTTCGATACAGGCGGCGATTTCCGGCGCGTGCTGGATCTGCGGCAGGTATTTTCCCGGACGGTCATGTTCCGGCAGGAAAAAGCCGACCGTGCCGCCCAGGCGCAAATCCTGCTCGACGAGTTGCTGGGCGAGCGCGCGCGGCTCCAGTCCCAGGCAGCGGGCGAAGGCGGCCTGATCGCGCACCAGCCATTCCTCGGTGACGACGCCGTTCACCACGTAGCAATCCGCGATGATGCGCGAGGTGACGAGACGATTGGTGGCGGGACCGAACGCGCCCGCATTCTGATGGCGCATGACCGAGACGAGGCGGTGCGAGGAAAGAAACGAGCCGTCGGTTTCGTCGGCGACCCAGATGACATCCTCGCCCACGAGTTGGCGGTCGGGAAACTGATGCAACGTCTGCAAGGTTTGCGCGGTGACGCCGACATTGCTGGTGGTCAGGCCGGTGGCGGCGCGCAGCAGGATATTCGGCGCGTACAGACCATCGAGCTTACCGCCGATGCCGCGGTCTTCCCAGATTTCGCGGGTGATCCCATAGATGAAATCAGGAACGTCGGCATACGGGGCGGTGAAGGGCTTCATCTCCCGACTCCAGCAACGCGCGGACGCCATGGGCAACCTCCGGCGCGTCGGGCAGGCTGCGAGAAGGTGCGGCGAGAGAGCATGATGGCGTTGTCCCCTCCGATAATCGGTGCGGAGAGCATACGCGTCATGCCGATTCTGACCAGCCACGCCGATCGGAAGGCCGCGCTACCGATCGGTCAGCAGAACCGACTCGTTCTGGCCGCCACGCACATCCACCTGACGTTTGACGGAAGCCACCGGCCGGCCGGCGAAGCCGGCGGTCACGAAGAAACTGCCGTCCGGCACGTTGGAGAAGCGAAAATTGCCTTCCCTGTCACAACTCGCATGTCGCGCCAGACGCTCCAGTTCCGGGCTGCCAGCGGGCGGGCGGGCGGTGCCGATCTGGATGAAGTCGCGGCCCGGCCCGTACAGTACGTCCATCCTGCTACGCGTCGCCGCAATGGCAGGCAGCAATGTTGCGCTCGCACCGGAACAATTTCGAGAGTTTCCGTCCGTCCCGGCGATCTCCGCATGACCGCTAATGGTGTTGTTGCCTTTCGCCAGTGCCCATTTGCCATCCTCGTAGGCACCGAAGCCGAGCGGCTTGGGCGGCGGCGCTGGCGGATGAAACACGACGGGGATGGGTTTCGGCGTCTCCGCGCACCCGGCGAGGAGAGCGGCCACGGAAAGTCCGAGCAGTAGGGTTCGCATGTCCGGCATTCTCTCGATCGCTCTGCTCGCCAGAACGTGCCGGCGGCGGCACAGTTGCGCGCGAATGTCGGCCCGACAGCGACGCCGCGACCGCCTCGGTCAGCGCAGCAATCCAGCCTCTCGCAAATCCCGCCACAAGGCATCGGGGATGGGGTGGGACATGAAGCGTAGATTCTCCGCGACCTCTACCGCATCGCGCGCGCCGGGGATGACGGTCGTGACGGCCGGATGCGACAAGGGGAATTGCAGCGCCGCCGCGCGGAGCGGGACCGCGTGGGCGGCACAGACAGCTGCGATGGCGCGCGTGCGTTCGAGGAGAATGGGCGATGCGGGCGCATAGTCGTACCTGGCGCCCGCGATCGCCCCGGTCGCCAGGATGCCGGAGTTGTAGGGTCCGCCAAGAACGATCCCGATGCCGCGCTCGACGCAGAGCGGGAGGAAGCTGTCGAGCGAGGACTGGTCCAGCAGCGTGTAACGCCCGGCCAGCAGGAAGCAGTCGAAATCGCCCGCGCGCGCGAAATCCTCGCACGCCTCCCACTCGTTCAACCCGGCACCGATGGCGCGGATCGCGCCCTGCTCGCGCAGCGCGACCATTGCGCGATGAGCGCCCTCCATCGCTTCGTGAAAACGCGCGGGATAGTTCTCGGCATGGTTCCGCCGGTCGCAATCATGCAGCAGCAGGATGTCGACGCGGTCGGTTCCGAGCCGCTGGAGACTATCCTCGAACGAGCGCATGACGCCATCATAGCTGTAGTCGATGCGCGGCTCGAACGGAGCCGGATGGTCGAACAGAGTGTCGGCGGCACTTCCCTTGCCGCCCGACGCCCCGCGCCGCGAGAGGCGCCAGCCGGCCTTGGTCGATAGCACAATATCTGGCGCGGGCAGGCGCCGCAGCGCCGCGCCGATGCGATGTTCCGCCAGGCCGAAGCCATAGAGTGGCGCGGTGTCGAAATACCTTATGCCCGCGGCGTACGCGGCATCCACGGTCGCCATGGCGCCGTCCTCGGTCTGCGCGCGGTAGAGATTGCCGAGGCCGGTGCTGCCGAAGCCGAGCGTGGTGAGTGCGATGCCGGTGCGGCCGAGGGTTCGGATTTCCATTCTGTCGACCCACCCATCTCGAACGGCCCCCCGTCCCTTGTTGGACGGGACGATAGAGGGGTTACAGCGTCGGCGTCCACATCGCCGGGATCAGCTCGTAACCCTCGGCCGCGCGCGCCACATGGGAGAAGCCGGGGAACTGCATGTGCATGCCGGCCACCAGCAGCCGCTCGGCCGCCGCCATTTCGAACACCCGCCGGCGGGTGGCTATGGCCAGTTCCGGTTCGACATCGAAAACCATGGTCGCTTCCGGGTGACGCGACTGCACGTCCGGCACATGCACGACGTCGCCCCAGATCAGCAGCCCGCCATCCTCGCCGTGCAGGCGGTAGCCGGTGTGGCCGGGCGTATGGCCGCGCAGGCTCTCGGCCCGGATTCCGGGCACCGGCTCGCCGCCGGCGAAGCGGCGCACGCGCTCGCCACAGGCGGCGACGGCGCGTTGCGCCACCGCGAAGGCGGGCTTCATCGCGTCAGGTGCGGCGGCCTCGCGCGCCGGGTCGAGCCAGAACGCGGCCTCGGCTTCCGGGACGAACACTTCGGCACGGACGAACACGGCGGCGCCGGCCGCATCCGTCATGCCGCCCACGTGATCGACGTGCAGATGGGTCAGCACGATCGCGTCGATGTCGTCGGGCGCCAGGCCCGCCGCACGCAGATTGCCCAGCATCCGCCCGGCGACCGGACCCATGTGGCTGCCGCCCCCGGTGTCGATCAGCACGTTTCGGGTACCGTCCTGCACCAGATAGGCGTTGAACGTGATGGTCGGCGGCACCGGGCGGAAACGCTGGCGCAGCACCGCCTCCCCCTCCGCCGCCGTGACGCCACGCATGACATCGAAGCTGGCGACCGCCAGCCCGTCATTCAGCGCCGTCACCACCATGCCACCCACGCGGCGGCGATGGATGCCGGGAACCTGGTCGGCGGGAATAACTGCCATGCGGGAAACCTTTCGATCGGTGATGGCGGTGCATGTCGGCCACCGCGCGAGACACCGCCACGATATCCCCGAGCGCGCCGTCCGGAACAGCCCGCGCCCACCCGTTCCGGTCGGCCAGCATTCCCGCGCCCTGCCCTGCCGGTCGAAATCCATCTCGGGTCTCGCCTCGTCCCATCCGGCCGGTTTTCACGCCTCGGCTTTCCTGCGCTAAGCTCACCCCAAGGAACGAGGGGACGCGGATTGGACCACGCCGGCGCCAGCGACAACGCCGCGAGCAGCATCGGCGCCTCGATGCGCCGCTGGGAGGACCCGCGTCTGCTGCGCGGCCTGGGCCGCTTCGTGGATGACATGCGCGTGCCGGGCCAGACCCACATGGCGGTGCTGCGCTCGCCTTTCGCCCATGCCCGCATTCTCGGCATCGACGCCCAGGCCGCCCGCCTTGCCCCCGGCGTGCTCGCGGTGCTCACCGGCGCCGACCTCGCGGCGGATGGCATCGGCCCGTTGCGGACCAGCGTGCAGCGCAAGCTGCCGGGCGGCGCGCCGATGCCGGAGCCGCCGTATCATGTGCTGGCCATGGACGCCGTGCGCTTCGTGGGCGATGCGGTGGCGATCATCGTCGCCGAAACCCCGGCGCAGGCGCAGGACGCGCTGGAGTTGGTCGATGTCGCTTATGCGCCGCTCCCCTCGGTGGCCGATGCCGCGCTCGCGCTCGAACCGGGCGCGGCTGCCGTCTGGCCCGAGCTTGCGCCCGACAATCTGTGCTTCGCGTTCGACCTCGGCGACAAGGACGCGGTAAACGCGGCGTTCGGGCGCGCGGCGCATGTCTCGACCCTGGATTTCCGCGTAAGCCGCGTGTCGGCCAACAGCATGGAGACGCGCAACGCGATCGGCCTGTACGATCCGGCCGAGGAACGCTACACGCTGCATTCCGGCGTGCAGGTGCCGCACAAGATCCGCTCTGAAATCGCGGAGAAGTCGCTGCGGATTCCGCACTCGCGGCTGCGGGTGAACTCGCCCGACATGGGCGGCGGATTCGGGATGAAGGGGAGCCCGTACCCGGAATACGTGCTCGTGCTATGGGCCGCGCGCCGGGTGGGCCGGCCGGTGCGCTGGATCGCGGGGCGCGGCGAATCGTTCCTGTCGGACTTCCATGCACGCGACAATCACGGGCGGGTCGAGCTCGCGCTGTCGGTGGACGGGATGTTCCAGGCTCTGCGGGTACGCACCATCGCCAACCTGGGCGCCTATCTCGGCTTCAACACGCCGCATTCCTCGACCAACAACCTGGGCGGGCTGGCTGGCACCTATCGCACGCCGGCGATCCACACCGAGGTTCTCGGCGCCTTCACCAACACACAGCCCACCGCACCCTATCGCGGCGCCGGCCGGCCCGAGGCGACCTATGCGCTGGAACGGGTAATCGATATCGCGGCGGCCGAACTCGGCATCGACCGGGTGGATATCCGCCGGCGGAACCTGATCGCGCCGGCACAGATGCCGTTCAAGACCGGACTCGTGTTCACCTACGATTGCGGCGAATTCGAGCGCGGCATGGACCTCGCCCTCGACGCGGGCGACTGGCACGGATTTCCGGCCCGTCTCGCGGAATCGAGATCGCGCGGCAAGCTGCGCGGCATCGGCATCGTGAACGCGATCGAGATCGCGGCGGGGCCTTTCCGCAATCCCAACGAGGAGGGGGCGGAGATCCGCTTCGATCCGGGCGGCGACGCGACCATCCTCGCGGGTTCGCATAATCACGGCCAGGGGCACGAGACGGTGTTCCGCCAGATCGCGCATTCGATGCTGGGCGTGGACCCCGCCCGCGTGCGCGTGGTGTGCGGCGACACCGATATGGTGATGCATGGGCGCGGCACGTTCGGCTCGCGTTCGGTGATCGGCGTGGGAGCGGCGATGACGCGGGCGACCGAGCGGATCGTGGCGCGCGGCAGCATCATCGCGGCGCACATGCTGGAGGCCGCGGTCGGCGATATCGCGTTCGAGCGCGGCGTGTTCCGCATCGCGGGCACGGATCGTTCGGTGCGGATCGAGGAGGTGGCGCGGGCAAGCTTCGAGGTCGCGCGGATGCCGAAAGGCAGCGAGCTTGGGCTCGGGGCGCATTCGGTCGTGGCGGCGGAGGAGGCAAGCTTCCCGAATGGGTGCCATGTCTGCGAGGTGGAGGTGGACCCGGAAACCGGCGTGGTCGATGTGGTGCGCTACACCGTCTCCGACGATGTCGGCACCGTCATCAACCCCATGCTGGTCAAGGGCCAGGTGCATGGTGGGGTGGCGCAAGGGCTCGGGCAGGTTCTGCTGGAGCAGATCGCATACGACGAATCGGGCCAGATGCTGACCGGGTCGTTCATGGACTACGCCATGCCCAGGGCCGACAACCTGCCTGACATGAAGGTGGTGGCGAACCCGGTGCCCACGAAGGGCAATCCGCTCGGCGCCAAGGGGGCCGGTGAAGCGGGTGCCGTCGGCGCGCTGCCGGTGGTGATGAATGCCATTCTCGACGCGCTGCGCCCGCTGGGCGTGCGCGACCTCGATATGCCCGCGACACCGGAGCGCGTTTGGGCCGCGATCCAGGCCGCTACCGTGCAGTAGGGAAACAACCATGAAACGCCGTCACCTCGTTGCCACCGGAATCGCCGCGGCGCTGTTGCCTGGCCCCCGTTCCCCACGCGCGCAGGCTATGCCGAAAATCCGTTTCGGCTGGGCCATCACGCCCGCGCAATTGCTGCCGGTGATCTTCGCCAATACCGAGATGCTGCGGCACCACGGCAAGACCTATACGGCCGAACCGTTCTACTTTCGCGGCAGCACGCCGCAGATCACGGCGATCGCCGCTGGCGAGATCGACATTGCGGCACTGGCCTTCTCGTCGTTCGGCCTCGCGATCCAGAATGCGCGGATGAACGATCTGCGCGCGGTGGGCGACCTGTACCAGGACGGCGTCACCGGCTATTATTCCAGCCAGTACGTGGTGCGCGCCGACAGCGACATCCACACGGTTAAGGACCTGAAAGGCAAGGTGATCGCCTCGAACGGCCTCGGCGGCGCGATCGACATGGCGATGCGCAAGATGCTCCGGGACAACGGACTCGAGGACAAGCGCGACTACAGCGTGATCGAGGTCGAGTTCCCCAACATGGGGCCGATGCTGCAGGAGAAGAAGGTCGACATGGCGGGCATGGTGGCGCCGTTCTCGCTGACGGAAGCCAAGGCCGGGCGGGTGCGTCCGTTGTTCACGATCAAGGACTCCATGGGCATCGCGCAGACCACGTTGATGGCGGCGCGCACGCCGTTCATCGCCAGGAACCGCGCCGCGCTGGTGGATTTTTTTGAGGATGTGCGGACCGGCACGCGTTGGCTGCTCGACAAATCACATCGCCCGGCGGCGCTGGCTTTGGTGGCGCGGGTGACCAAACAGCCCGAGAGCGTGTTCGCCGATTGGCTGTTCACCGGCGACGACTATTTCCATGATCCAGACGTACGGCCAAATCTCAAGGCCTTGCAGGACAATCTGCGCGTGCAGAAGGATCTCGGCTTCCTGAAAACGGATATCGACGTGTCGAAACACGCCGATATCTCGATGGTGGACGAAGCGGCCGCGCGGGGGTGACCAGTTCGGCGCTGATAAGCTTCGACCGCGTCGGGCACAGCTATCGGTCCAATGCCGGGGTGCTGGTGCCGGCACTGGCCGACGTGTCGCTCGATATCGCGCAAGGCGAGTTCGTCGCGCTTCTTGGCCCCAGCGGATGCGGCAAAAGCACGTTGCTGTATCTGCTCGGCGGCTTCGTGCCGATCCGCGATGGCGAAATCCGCGTGGCCGGGAAGCCCGTGACCGGGCCGGGGCGGGACCGGGGCGTGGTGTTCCAGAGCTTCGCGCTGTTCCCGTGGAAGACCGTGCGCCAGAATGTGCGCTATGGCCTCGAACGCATGAGCCTGCCCCGTGCCGAACAGGAGGCGCGGACGGCCAGGTTGATCGACATGGTCCATCTGAACGGCTTCGAGGATCATTTCCCCTTGCAGCTTTCAGGCGGGATGCGTCAGCGGGTCGCCATCGCGCGGACACTCGCGGTGGACCCGGCCATTCTGCTGATGGACGAACCGTTCGGCGCGCTGGATGCGCAGACGCGCGAGATCATGCACGAGGAGCTGCTCGCCATAATGGCGCGGCGGCCGATGACGACGGTGTTCGTGACGCATGACGTGCGCGAGGCGGTGTATCTGGCCGACCGCGTGGCGGTGATGTCGGCGCGGCCGGGCCACATCAAGGAAGTGGTGACGATCGATCTTCCGGGGCGCACGGAACCGGGGGTGCAAAAGACGGCGGCGTTCGGCGCCTATGTGGAACGGCTTTGGGGCTTGGTGAAAAACGAGGCGGTGCAGGCGGCGGCGGGGCGATGAGTCGATCGGCCACCGTCGTTGGTGCCGTGAAACCAAAATTGGATCGGCCGCGAGAGAAGGGAACAGCGGTCGTGAATTGGCTTGTTCGCTGGTTCCCGCTGGCGATTCTCGCGATCACGTGGGAGGCGGCGCCGCGTCTTGGCTTGGTGAATCCCGCGTCGCTGCCGCCGCTCTCAGTCGTGGTGGCCGCATTGGGGCGGCTGGCAATGGGCGGAGACCTTCTCGCGAACGGGCTGAAATCGTTGTTCCGCCTGGTGTGCGGCCTTGGCCTTGCGATCCTGGCGGGTGTGCCGCTCGGTTTGACGATGGCATGGTTCCGCCCGGTGCGCGCGGTGTTCGGACCGCTGGTGCGGTGCCTGTATCCGATGCCAAAATCCGCTCTCATCCCGGTGCTGCTGCTGTGGCTGGGCCTGGGAGATCTGTCGAAGATCACGCTGATTTTCCTGGGTTGCCTGCTGCCGGTTCTCATCAGCACCACCAACGGCGTGCGCGGCGTGGAGCCCGCGATGATCTGGTCGGCGCGCAGCCTTGGCCGGTCGCGGCTGGCGGCCCTGTTCGGCGTGGCGCTGCCGGCCGCGATGCCCGATGTGCTCGCGGGCATCCGGTCGGCACTGGCAATGTCGTTCGTGCTGCTGGTGAGTTCGGAATATTTGATGTCGCGCGACGGGCTGGGTTACCTGATTTCGTTTCTGGGCGACGGCGGCGCCTATGATGGGATGTTCGCCGCCGTGCTGGTGGTCTCGATCCTCGGCTTCGCGGCCGACCGGGCTTTCAACGCCGTCTCGCGCCGTGCGCTGGCGTGGCGCGAGACATGATTGGGCGCCTGGGGCGCGCGCTGGAGGCGACAGGCACGGTGCTGGTGCTCCTGGTCGTGTGGCATTTCGTGGCCGCCTCGGGCGCGTTCTCGGATTTCCTGCTGCCATCGCCCGAAGCGGTGGCGGCGCGGATCATCGACGACGCGCTGTCGGGCGATGTTTTCGCCTCGCTGGCCCGAACCGTCGTGACGGCATTGACCGGCTTTGCGGCCGCAGGGCTCGTGGGTGCCGCGCTCGGGATCGGCATGGCGCGGGTGCGGCTGGTGCGATGGTTCTTCGACCCGCTGGTCTCGATCGGCTACCCGATGCCGAAAATCGCGTTCCTGCCGGTGTTCCTGCTGTGGATCGGGCCAAACTTCGCGTCCCAGGTGACCATCGTGGCGTTCTCCGCCGTGTTTCCGGTCGCGGTCGCCACACGCGCCGGCGCCGAGGGCGTGGAGCGCACGCTGTTGTGGTCCGCGCGCAGCCTTGGGACGTCGGCGGGACAATTGCTGTGGCAGATCGTGCTGCCGGCGGTGGTGCCGCAGATGTTGACCGGGCTGCAGGTGGCGCTGCCGGTAGCGCTCATCACCACCATCGTGGCCGAGATGCTGACCGGCGGCGACGGCATCGGCGGGGCCATGCTGGGCGCCATGCGGTTCGCGGATTCGCCGGGCGTGTTCGCCGGCATCATCGTGATCGCGGCGACCGGGTTCGTGCTGATCCGGACGATGGAAGTCATTCGCCGCCGGATGCTGCGGTGGCACGCGGAAGCAGCAAGCTAAGCAGTTGGCAAATCCCCTGCGCACATGTTACCGATGCTCATGCAAACAACAACATCGACCTTTGCCCTGACCTGGGCGCCCCGTATGCTCTCGGTTCTTCGGATCGTCGTGGCACTCCTTTTCATCGAGCACGGCACGCAAAAACTGTTCGGCTTCCCGGTGCCGCCGGCCAGCGGCCTGCCGGCGATGATGACGCTGTCCTGGACCGCCGCCGTGATCGAGACGGTCGGCGGCGTGCTGGTGCTGATCGGGCTGTTCACCCGCGCCGCCGCGTTAATCCTGTCGGGCGAGATGGCGGTGGCTTACTGGATGGCGCACGCGCCGCGCAGCCCGTTTCCGATCGCGAATGGCGGTGACGCGGCGATCCTGTACTGCTTCGTGTTTCTGTTCATCGCCGCCGCCGGCGCTGGCCCGTGGGCGATCGACCGCGGGCGCTGATTTCAAGCGGGGCGGCGGATCACCAAGGCGGCGGCGGCAAGCATCAATGCCATGCCGATGCCGTCCAGCACGCTGACCGGCTCACCGTTGATCGCAAAGCCCAGCAGCACCGCGATCAACGGTGAGATGAAGGCATAGCTGCCGGCGCGGCTGGCGCCCCAGTCCCGCACGAGCACGAAGTAGACGATCGAAGCGCCGAGCGAACTGGGCAGCACCAAGTACAGCCATCCGGCCCATGCCGCGGCGCCCCACTGGAAATGCATCGCCTCGCCCACGCCTGGCTCGAACAGCACGGACCCGACCAGCAGCAGGAGACCGCCCATGAGGTTGGTGACAGCTGCCATGTGCGCGGGCGAGAGCGTCCGCATGACCGGACGGGCGACGACCGAGCCGGCGCAGTAGCTGAAGCACCCGAGCAGCACGCCCAGGGCGCCGAGCAGTTCGGCGCCACCCAGCCGTCCCGAAACCGCCTTCGGGCCGAACAGCAAGCCGATGCCCACGAGGCCGAACGCGATGGCGCCGGCCTGCCGCCAGTTGAAACGCTCCTGCCCCATGGCGATGCTGAGCCCCAGCAGCGCCACCGGCGTGGTGCCCGAGGTGATGACGGCGGCGAGGCCGCTGCCGATCTGCCGCAACCCGTATTGCTGCAACAAGGCGCTGAGCGCGATCATCAGCAGCGCCACCAGCGCGAGCCGTCCGAGCAGGCGCGGCGGCACCCGGATCGGCAAGCCCTTCCACCAGCGCCACCCCAGCAGCAGGCCCGCGGCCGTCGTCCAGCGCAGGCCGGAGAAGAAGCCGGGCGGCACAATGGTGACACCGGCCTTCATGGCAAGCCACGTCGTGCCAAAGACGACGCAGAGGAAGACGAACATCAGCCGCAATCGCGCGGAAGCAGGAAGCGCCATGCGGGCTGTCGATCCGTTCTCGTTTCCTCGCCCGCACCATAGGCCGCGCGGATCAAATCGCGAAGCTGATCGGCTCCGTCATCGGCCGGCGCAGGCCGGCGGCGGCGGCGCGGCGCAGCAGGTGTTCCAACGTGGTGGCAGCCATCGTTTGCGTCAGGACAGCGTCCATCTCGCACCACACCGGCTCGATCACCTTGGCCTGCAACGGGCCGGTCGGCCCCTCCCCCACCTCCGCCTCTCCCGCTGCGGCCACGATGTCGGCCAGCGAGATGTCACGGCGCGAGCGCCCGAGCCGATAGCCACCGCGCGGGCCGCGCACGCTTTCCAGCAGCCCGGCCCGCGACAGGCCTTGCAACAACGGCTCCATGCCGCGCCTGGCCAGGCCGAGGCGTTCGGAGAGATCGGCGGCGTTCACGGTCGTGGCGCGGCCGGCGTGGAACGCCACGTCGAGCATGATGGAGACGGCGAGCATCGCACGGTCGCGTCGCAGCAGCATCGGCACGCGGCTGGCCCCCTAACCACAAACCCAGACCGTGGTATAACCGATTATGGACGAGACTTCCCAGCCTTTCCCGAGCCACGCTTTCGCCCGGGGCCGGATTTATGACAGCGTGCTCGGCACGGTCGGCGCCACGCCTCTTGTGCGGCTGCCACGACTTGTGGCCGAGGATGGGCTGGTCGCCGACCTCACGATGAAGCTGGAGTTCTTCAACCCGCTCGGCTCGGTGAAGGACCGCATTGGGCTGGCGATGATCGAGGACGCCGAGCGAGACGGCGTGATCGCGCCAGGCCGCTCGGTTCTGGTCGAGCCGACCTCGGGCAACACCGGCATCGGTCTCGGCTTCGTGGCCGTCGCCAAGGGCTACCGGCTGATCGTGACCATGCCGGAGGGCGCCTCGGTGGAGCGGCGGCAATTGCTGCGGCTGATGGGGATCGAACTGCAATTGACGCCGGCGGCGCGGGGCATGGCGGGCGCCATCGCGCGGGCGGAGGAAATCATCGCGCAGACGCCGGGCGCCTGGATGCCGCGCCAGTTCGACAACCCGTCCAACCCGGCGATCCACGCGGCCACCACGGCCGAGGAGATCTGGACCGACACGGCAGGCCGTGTGGACATCGTCGTGGGCGGCGCCGGTACCGGCGGCACGCTGACCGGTATCGCGCGCGCGCTGAAGCCACGGCGGCCGGAGTTGCGCGTGATCGCGGTCGAGCCGGCGGAAAGTGCGGTGCTGTCGGGCGACGAGCCGGGAGCGCATGGCATCCAGGGCATCGGGCCGGGGTTTCATCCGGCGGTGCTGGACATGAGCCTGATCGACGCGGTGATGCGGGTGTCCGAACGCGAGGCGGTGGCGACCGCGCGGCGCTGCGCGCGCATCGAGGGAATACCAGTGGGCATTTCCTCGGGAGCCGCGCTGCACGCGGCGCTCGCGCTGGCGCGGCTGGCGGAAAATTCCGGCAAGCTGATCGTGACCATCGCGCCGTCTTTCGCCGAACGCTATTTCTCCACCGCCCTGTTCGCCGGACTTTAGGCCTTGAAGGAAACCGCAATGCCCCGCCTTGGACGCACCGCCTCGCTCGCCCTGACCGCCGCCGTCTTGCTGACGACGCTATCTTTGGCGCACGGAGCGATGGCGCAGCAAGCCCGCAATCCGCTCGGCCCGAAGCCTGAATTCGCCAAGATCCGACCGGAACTGCCGCCGTCCGCCGCCGGCACCGCGTGGCCGCGTTTGGACGTTGGCGCGATCTTCTGCCGCACGCAGGATGATTTGCGGCGGCGGGGGGAATATGCCGCGGCGCGGGGCGCTGGCCTCTCGGTGCCGGCTGGACCGGCGCCGGATTGCCAGGTGATCGGGTCGCCGACGCCGGTCGATGTGCTCGACCGGCCGTTGCCCTCGGCCACCCAGGTGCGCCTCAAGCCCAAGCAGCCCAAGAGCGGCGAAACGGGCTGGACTGACGCCTGGCTGCCGGAGAAGGCGCCCCGCTGAAGCGAGGCGCTACCGCCGGCTTTTGGCAGACCAGCTCCGGCAGATCAGACCCGGCAGGTCAGCCCTGGACGTTCAGCTTGTCCAGCTCGCGCAAGATTGCCTCGCCCATGACATGGGTGCCGACTCTCGCGCAACCCGGGGCCATCACGTCGGCGGTGCGCAGGCCGCTGGCGAGCACGTTGGTGGCGGCGCGCTCGATCATCGCCGCGTCCTCCTCCATGTCGAACGAGTAACGCAGCAGCATGGCGAAGCTTAGCAGTTGGCCAAGCGGGTTGGCGACGCCCTTGCCCGCGATGTCGGGCGCACTGCCGTGGATGGGCTCGTACAGCGCGTGGCGGCGGCCCGCGGCGTCGAGGCCGCCCAGCGTGGCGCTGGGGAGCATGCCGAGGCTGCCGGTGAGCATGGAGGCGAGGTCGCTCAATATGTCGCCGAACAAATTGGTGGTCACGATCACGTCGAACTGGCGCGGGTTGCGCACCAGCTGCATCGCGCAGTTGTCGGCGTACATGTTTGACAAGGCGATTTCGGGGTATTCGCGCGTGTGCAGGGCTGCCACGGTCTCGCGCCAGAGCAGGCCGCTCTCCATCACGTTGGCCTTCTCGACGCTGCACACCCGGCCCTGGCGCTTGCGGGCGAGATCGAACGCGACGCGCGCGACGCGTTCGATCTCGACCGTGTCGTAAACCTCGGTGTTGATGCCGCGACGGCGTCCGTCGGGCAGCGTGGTGACACCGCGCGGCTCGCCGAAATAGATGCCGCCGGTGCTCTCGCGCACGATCATGAGGTCGAGCCCGCGCACCACGTCCGCCTTCAGCGTGCTGGCATCGACCAGCGGATCGAGCACGATGGCGGGACGGAGGTTGGCGAACAGCCCGAGTTCGCGGCGCAGCGTGAGGATCGCGATTTCCGGGCGGGCGTCGAAGCCGAGCTTATCCCATTGCGGACCGCCGACCGAGCCGAACAGCACGGCGTCGGCCTGCTTGGCGCGGGCGACCACGCCGGATGTGATCGGTACGCCGCGCGCGTCGATCGAAGCCCCCCCGACGAGGTCCTCGGTGAGCTCGAAGGTGACGCTGCGGCGGCGGGCCATCCAGTCGATGACGCGCTGGACTTCGTACATGACCTCCGGGCCGATGCCGTCACCCGGCAGCAGCAGCAGGCTTTTGTTGGCCGGCATCAGATGGCGACCGGAATGGCGGGGAGCCAGGCGCGATCCTGCGTCTTCCGCGCTTCGTAGGCGTCGATGCTGGCGGCATGCGCCATGGTCTGTCCGATGTCGTCGAGGCCGTTCAGCATGAGATGTTTCCTGAAGGGATCGACATCGAATGAAATCTCCTGGCCGTTCGGGCGAATGACAACCTGGCGCGCGAGGTCGATGGTGACGCGGGCGTTGCCGCCGAGTTTGGTGTCGTCCATGAGTTGGTCGCAGATCTCTCGCGGGAGACGGACCGGCAGAACACCGTTCTTGAAGCAGTTGTTGTGGAAGATGTCGGCGAAGCTGGGAGCGATGACGCAGCGTATACCGAAATCGAGCAGCGCCCAGGGCGCGTGCTCGCGCGACGAGCCACAGCCGAAATTGTCGTGCGCGATCAGGATTTCCGCGTGGCGATAGGCCGGCTGGTTGAGCACGAAATCGGGCCGTTCCGCACCCGTTTCGTCAAAGCGCAGCGTGTCGAACAGGTTCTTGCCCAACCCGGCGCGCACGATGGTGCGGAGGACGCGCGCGGGGATGATCTTGTCGGTGTCGATGTTGGCGATCGGCAGCGGGGCGGCAACGCCGGTGAGCATGGTGAAGGCCTGCATCATGCGAACTCCCGCACATCGGCCAGGTGGCCGGTGATCGCCGCCGCCGCCGCCATGGCGGGGGAGAGGAGATGGGTGCGGCCGCCGGGACCCTGGCGGCCCTCGAAGTTGCGGTTAGACGTGCTGGCGCAGCGTTGGCCCGGAGCGAGACGGTCCGGGTTCATGCCAAGGCACATCGAGCAGCCGGCCTCGCGCCACTCGAAGCCGGCGTCGAGCAGGATGCGGTCGAGGCCCTCGGCCTCGGCCTGCTGCTTGACGAGGCCCGAGCCGGGCACGACGAGGGCGCGGACTCCTTCGGCGACATGGCGGCCTTTCGCGACGTGGGCGGCGGCGCGGATGTCCTCGATGCGGCCGTTGGTGCAACTGCCGATGAACACGACATCGACCGGAACCTCGGCCAGCTTCTGGCCGGCGGTGAGGCCCATGTAGTCGAGCATTCGTTCGAGGCGGGCGCGCTTGTCGGTATCCATCTCGGCGGCGGGGTCGGGCACCGCGCCGGTGATCGGCAGGACCGCTTCGGGACTGGTCCCCCAGGTGACCATCGGCACCAGCGCCGAGACGTCGATATTCACCACGCGGTCGTAATGGGCGCCTTCGTCGGAGGGCAGCGTGCGCCAATAGGCCAGCGCGCGGTCGAGCGCCTCGCCCTCGGGCGCGAACTGGCGGCCGGCGATGTAGGCGAACGTCGTTTCGTCCGGCGCGATCATGCCGGCGCGGGCGCCGGCTTCGATGGACATGTTGCAGACCGTCATGCGGCCGGCCATGTCGAGCGCCCGGATCGCCTCGCCCGCGAATTCGATGACGTGGCCGGTGCCGCCGGCGGTGCCGATCTTGCCGATGATGGCGAGCACGATGTCTTTCGCGGTGCAGCCGGCGGCGAGCTTGCCGTCCACCTGGACCCGCATGTTCAACGCGGGCTTCTGCAGCAGCGTTTGCGTGGCGAGCACGTGCTCGACCTCGGACGTGCCGATGCCGAACGCGAGCGCGCCCAGAGCGCCATGGGTGGAGGTGTGGCTGTCGCCACAGACGATGGTGGTGCCGGGCAGGCTCAAGCCGAGCTCGGGGCCGATGATGTGGACGATGCCCTGGCGCACGTCGCGCACCGGGATGTAGGGCACGCCGAAGGCGGCCACGTTGGCCTCCAGCGTCTCGATCTGAAGGCGGCTTTCGGGCTCCTCGACGGGGAGGCTGCGATCCGACGTGGGGATGTTGTGGTCGACCACGGCGATGGTGCCGTCGGGCCGGTGGACGGGGCGGCCGGCGGCGCGCAGGCCCTCGAAGGCCTGGGGGGACGTGACCTCATGGACGAGGTGGCGGTCGATATAGAGAATGCACGTGCCATCCTCGAGACGCTCGACGACGTGACTGTCCCACACCTTGTCGAACAAGGTTCTTGCGTCGGCCATTTTGTTCCTCCTGCTCGATCGGCGTGGTTCTTAGCCCCCACCCCGGCCCTCCCCACAAGGGGGAGGGGGAAGAACACCTCTCCCTCCCCTGGTGGGGAGGGCCGGGGTGGGGTGGCGCCGCTACTCTGCCGCGGCGGCCGGAGTTCCGGCGACCGGAGTTCCGGCGACCGGCGTTCCGGCGGCCGGCGTTTCGGTCTTGGCCACGGTGTCGCGCGGACGCTCGGCAATGCGGGCCGACTTGCCGCTGCGGCCGCGCAGATAATAAAGCTTCGCGCGACGCACGTCGCCGCGGCGGATCACGGCGATCTCGGCGATGGTCGGCGCATACAGCGGGAACACGCGCTCGACGCCCTCGCCGTAACTGATCTTGCGGACGGTGAAGTTGCTGTTCAGACCCTTGTTGGAGCGCGCGATGCAGACGCCCTCGAACGCCTGGGTGCGGGTGCGCTCACCCTCCACGACCTTGACCATGACGCGCAGCGTGTCGCCGGCGCGGAAATCAGGCACGGCGCGCAGCGCGGTGAGGCGCGCGACTTCCTCAGCCTCGTAGGTCTGGATGATGTTCATGGCGAATGGTCCTTTCGTCGATCGTGGGGTCTAGGCCGCACCGGCTGCTTGCGCAACCGCTGGGGCGTGATGGGATGCGCGGGCGGCCCAGAGATCGGGGCGGCGCTCGCGGGTGATTTTCTCCGACTGCGCCACACGCCAGCTGGCGATGGCGGCATGGTTGCCGGACAGAAGGATGTCGGGCACGCGCCTGCCCTGCCAATCGGCCGGGCGCGTGTAATGCGGGTATTCGAGCAGGCCGTGCGAAAAGCTCTCGTCCTCGACGCTGGCGGCGGCCCCCACGACGCCGGGGAGCAGGCGGACGCAGGCATCGAGCAAAACCAGGCAGGCGGGTTCGCCACCTGAGAGGACGTAATCGCCAACGCTTATTTCCATCAGGCCGCGCGCCTCGATCACGCGCTGATCGATGCCTTCGTAGCGGCCGCACAGCAGCACGGCACCGGGACCGGCGGCGAGCTCGGCCACCACGCGCTGGGTGAGCGGGCGGCCGCGCGGGGTGAGATAGATCGTCGGGCGGCCGTCCTGATGGGGGGCCAGCGCCGCGTCGAGGATGTCGGGGCGCATCACCATGCCGGCACCGCCGCCGAACGGGGTGTCATCCACCGTGCGATGACGATCCTGCGCCACGGCGCGGATGTCGTGCGCGTCGAGCCGCCAGATGCCGTCGTTGTGCGCCCGGCCGGCGAGGGAATGCGCCAGCGGCCCCGGAAACATCTCCGGGAACAACGTCAGCACGGAGGCGTGCCACGTCATGGGGCGACCACCTCGGCGGGGGGTGCCACCGTGATGCGGCCCGCCGCCAGATCGACATGGGGGACGGCCGCGCGGGTGAACGGCACCAGCAGGGCGCCGATCTCGAGGCTGGCGCCGGCGCCGTAATCATGCACGGCATTAACGCGACCGAGCGACACGCCGCCATCGCCGATGGCTTCGAGGCCCACGAGATCGGTGAGGTAGAACTCGTCCTCGTCGGTCGCGGGAAGCTGGTCGCGATCGACATAAAGGCGCGTGTTGACCAGCTTTTCCGCCGCATCCCGGTCGGTGAGCGCGATTTCGCGCCCATCGACCAGCTCGACGACGCGCGCCACTCCGGCGCTGGCCCAGGACAGGCGCCAGCGCCGGCCGCGATCATCGACGAACGGGCCGTACTCGGCGAGGTCGGCGGGGTCGGCCGTGTAGCTGTGCGCGTGCATCAGCCCGCGCACGCCGTGCGGCCGTCCCAGCACGCCCATCAGGATGCGTGCGTCGGACATCAGGCCGCTGCGGCGGCCTTGGCGCGCTCCTGCGCCTTCTTCTTGGGAGCCGACTGGATCGGCTGCGCGGCATACACCGGCATGGGAGCCAGGCCGGCATGGCCGAGGAACTTCGCCACACGATCGGTGGCGATGGCGCCCTGGCCGATCCAGTGGGTGATGCGCTCGTTTTGCAGGCGGATACGTTCGGCGTGGTCGGCCGGCAGCATCGGGTTGTAACTGCCCAGCTTCTCGATGAAGCGGCCGTCACGCGGGCTGCGGCTGTCGGCGACCACGATGTGGTAGTACGGACGCTTCTTGGCGCCGGCGCGGGCGAGGCGGATTTTCAGTCCCATAACTCAAAGTCTCCAATGGTGTTCAGGCAGGGAAAAAATGTCAGTAGCCACGGCGCTGCTGGCCGCCGCCGCGTTGGCCTGGCATCAGGGCGGACAGGCCGTGCCGCATCAGGCCTTTCTGTCCGAGCTTGTTCATCCGCTTCATCATCGACGACATGTCGTCGAACTGCTTCAGCAGCTTGTTCACGTCCTGCACGGTCACGCCCGAACCTGCGGCGATGCGCTTCTTGCGGCTCGCCTTGATGATGTCGGGCGCGCGGCGCTCCTTCACCGTCATGCTGGAGATGATCGCCGCCTGGCGGTTGATGACCTTCTTGTCGAGGCCGGCCGCACCGCCGCTGGCCTCCAGCTGGGCCTGGAGCTTGCCGGCCCCCGGCAGCATCCCGAGGATGGACGAGATGCTGCCCATTTTCGTGATCTGCTTCAACTGGGCCGCGAAATCGTCGAGGTCGAAGCGGCCCTTGGCGATCTTGCGGGCGAGCTTCTCGGCCTCTTCCTGGTCGAGGTTCTCCGAGGCGCGTTCCACAAGGCCAAGCACGTCGCCCTGGCCCAGGATGCGGCCGGCCACGCGCTCGGGGTGGAAATCCTCCAGCGCGTCCAGCTTCTCGCCCGAGCCGGTGAGCTTGATCGGGGCGCCGGTGACCGCGCGCATCGAAAGGGCAGCACCGCCACGGGCGTCGCCGTCCATGCGGGTCATCACGATGCCGGTGATGCCGAGGGCGTCGTTGAAGGCCTTGGCGGTGTTGACCGCGTCCTGCCCGGTCATGGCATCGACCACGAGCAGGGTCTCGGCCGGGTTGGTCTCGGCGCGGATCTCGCGCACCTGCTCCATCAGTTCGGCGTCGATCGACAGCCGGCCGGCGGTGTCGAGGATGACGATGTCGTAGACCTCGCGGCGCCCGGTCTCCATGGCGCGGCGGGCGATCTGCAACGGAGTCTCGCCGGGCACGATGGGGAGGCTGCCGACGCCCGCTTGCCCCGCCAGCACCTGAAGCTGGAGCTGGGCGGCGGGGCGCTGGGTGTCGAGGCTGGCGAGCAGCACCTTCTTGCGGAGGCGCGTGGAGAGGCGCAGGCCGATCTTGCCCGATGTGGTGGTCTTGCCGGAACCCTGGAGGCCGACCATCAGGATAGGGATGGGGGCGACCGCGTTGAGGTTCAGGGCCACGGCCCCTGCCCCGCCCAACTGCTCGATCAGCACGTCGTTGACGATCTTGACGACCTGCTGGCCGGGCGAGACGCTGTCGATGACCTCCTGGCCGATGGCGCGCTCGCGCACCCTGGTGATGAAGTCCTTCACCACCGGCAAGGCCACGTCGGCGTCCAGCAATGCGAGGCGGACCTCGCGGAGGGCTTCCAGCACGTCGGTCTCGTTCAGCGCACCGCGTCGGCGGAGGCCCTCGAATACCGTGGAAAGCTTGCTGGTCAGCGCATCGAACAAGGCGCGGTCATCCCCCAACGCAAATCGCGCCGCTGCGCGAACACTCGCGGAGCGACGACAAGAAACTATCCTATTGGCGGGTCGGGGGGATGGCGTCAAGCATTGTGCGCAACGGGCTCGCCTGCACGGGGGACAAGCCTCGCGGGACGTGCCATCGTTGGTCCGAGCCTTCCGGAGAACGCCCATTCCCGCCATGCGCCAATTGCTGTTGATGCGCCACGCGAAATCGTCGTGGGACGACCCGAGGCTGTCCGATCATGCTCGCCCGTTGAATACACGCGGGCGGATGGCTGCGGTCGCGATGCGGCGGGCCATGCGGGAACTGGGAATGGCGCCGGACGTGGTCCTGGTGTCCTCCGCCCGGCGCACCTTGCAGACCCTGGAGGCGCTGGAGCCGTGGGACGCGACGCCGTTGGTGGAGCCGATGGACGCGCTGTACCTGGCGCCGCTGGGCGAGATGTTCGAGGTGCTGAACACGGTGCCGGAGACGGCGCGCAGCGTGTTGTTGCTGGGACATAATCCGGGGATGCACGAGCTTGCGGTGACGCTGCTGGGTGCGGCGGCCGACGAGTTGGCCAACGCCGATATCAGGCGGCTGACGGAAGGCTACCCGACCGGCGCGCTCGCGGAGTTCGCGGTGCCGGGCCCCTGGGCGGGCTTGGCTGCGGGCGGCGGGCATCTGACGCGCTTCCTCAGCCCGCGCGACCTGCCGGAGCTGGCTGTGTAAGATCATGGTCGAAGCGATAATCGAGCTTGCCCTCGATCTCGACGCCGCGGCCGTGCCGGGTTTGCGCGGCGTGGCCGAACTGGCCCGGCTGAAAGGCGCCCGGACTCGCACGGTCACCGTGGCGACCATCTGGCACGACACGCCGGAGGGCGCCGCGGCGAGCGAGGGGGTGGCGGTCGAGGAGCATCGCACCGGCCACGCGGTGGCGTGGCGACTGACACGGATGCGGGCCACGGCCGACACGACCTGGCCGCCGGGAACGCCGTGCGGGATACTTGCCCGCGGCGCGGATGCGGCGGCACTGCGAGACGATTGGCCCGGACCTCTGCTGCCGGTGGTCGCGTTCGATGCCACGAGCCGGACCACGCGGCTGGCCGGCGGCGACGGCGCCTTGTCGATGACGATCGAGCAGGGGATTTTGCGCGCCGTCGCGGCGGAGATGGTGGTGTGCCGGGTCGTGTTGCGCGGTCCGCCGGCGGCGGTACTGGCGGGCGCCGAAGCGGCGGCGCGGGCCGCCGGCGCACGCGTGGCCGCGGGGTGCCTGGCCGCCCGCGCGATGCAACTCGCCCGCCCCTCTCCCGCCGCACGCAGGCCAGAGCCGCCGCTCCTGACCTCGAGCATGACGGTGAGTGAGGCGTTCGCGCATGTGGTCGCCCATCTCGCGGGCACCTTGCTGGCCTTGGCGCCGGCGGCCGCCGCGCGGGACGGGACCGAGCCCGTGCATCAGATGCGGGTGGCGATGCGCCGGCTGCGCTCGGCCATGTCGCTGTTCAAGGGCGTGGTGGAATGCGGCGAGACCAGCGCCGCGCGGGCGGCGCTGCGCGAATTGGGCGCGGTGCTCGGCCCGGCACGCGACTGGGATGTGTTCACCGAGGAAACCGCCGCGCGGCTCGATGGGTTCGCCGGCAACCACGCAGTGCGGCGTTTGCGCCACGCGGCGGTGCGGCGGCGGATGGCCAGCTACGCGGCGCTCGGAGCCTATCTCGCAAGTGCCGGGTTCGGCGTGCTGGGCGTGCGGCTGGCTGGCCTGGCCGCCGCGCGGCCGTGGGAAGCCAGCGCGGAGGCCGGAGTGGTGCCGGTCGAGTTGCCGGTTTTCGCGGCGCATCGGCTGTCGCGGCTGCGGCGGCGCTTGTTGGCGGCGGGCGAGCATATCGGCCATCTCCCGGCCGACGAACTGCACCCGCTGCGGATCCGCGCCAAGCGCCTGCGCTACGCCGCCGAATTCTTCACGCCGCTGTTTCCCGGCAAGCCCATGCTACGGCTGACCCGCCGAATCAGCGCGTTACAGGCCGAACTTGGCGTGCTGAACGACGGCGCGGTGACGGCCAAGCTGGTGGGCGAGCTTGCCCGCGCGCCGGGTTACGCCGCGGGTGTGGTGGCGGGCGACGTGGCGGCCCGGGCGGGCGACGCGCGGGCGCGGATCAAGGCCGCGTGGCGCAAGGTTCATCACACCGCGCCGGCGTGGACTTGACGCGATCCGGGTTGCGGAGTCGCGCGGCAAGCGGTAGGCGTGCGGCTCCCGGAACCGCCTTGCGGGGTACACTTGCCGATCCATCGACCGCGCCGGCTTTTCAACTCTGGATCGGCGCCTACACGTTCGCGCGGCGGCTTGGGCCGCACCGTCGCGGCTGGGCTTATCGGTGCCGTGGGCGGTGCCGCATTGGTCCTGATCGCGCTGCCGGCGGAGTTGTTCGGGCGGGTGCCGCTGCCCTCCGGCACACTGACGGCCGATGCGCCGCAGGTGGCCGTGGTCGACGGCGACACGCTGCGGGTGCGCGACACGGTGGTGCGGCTGCAGGGCGTTTCGGCGCCGGCACGGGGCCAGGCATGCCAACGCGCCGATGGCACCGCGTATGATTGCGGGACCGCCGCCATCGACGCGCTAGCGAGTTTGGTCCGGGGCCATCTGATCGCGTGCCGGCTGAATGGGCGGGACCAAACCGGGCGCCCGCTGGCCATGTGCGAAAGCGGCGGGCGCGATGTAAACCGCGCGATGGTGGCGGGCGGCTTCGCACGTGCCCAGGTGGACGCGCCGGCGTTCGGCGAGGATGAAACGGCCGCGCGTGCCAGGCGCGTCGGGCTTTGGCAGGGCCGCGCCGCCCCGCTCTAACCGGCGATGCTGCACCCGCGAAGGTTGCGCTCGCGCCGCGACCGCCATAAATACGGCGTCATCGCGGCAGACGCGTCGCATCGCGCGATGCGGGTCGGGGCTTCGGGGAACCACGCATGAGCGGCAGCACGACGAACGCAGGCGGATCGGTCACGGTCACGCTGGACGGCACCAACAAATCCATGAAGCTGCCTTTGCTGCCGGGGACGATCGGGCCCGAGGTGGCCGATATCCGGAAGCTTTACAGCGAGCTGGGCATCTTCACCTATGATCCTGGCTATGGCGGCACGGCGGCGTGCGAGAGCAAGATCACCTATATCGACGGCGACGTGGGGGTGCTGCTGCATCGCGGCTACCCGATCGAGCAACTGGCCGAGCATTCGACGTTCCTCGAGGTGGCGCATCTGCTGCTGAACGGCGAATTGCCGACACCGGCCGAAAAGCACGATTTCGAGCAGGGCGTCATGCGCCACACCATGCTGCATGAGCAGCTCCGCAGCTTCTACAACGGCTTCCGGCGCGACGCGCATCCGATGGCGATCATGTGCGGCGTGGTGGGCGCGCTGTCGGCGTTCTATCACGACAGCCTCGACATCAACGATCCCGAGGTGCGCCGCATCAGCGCGTTCCGGCTGATCGCGAAGATGCCGACGATCGCGGCCTGGGCGTACAAATACGCGATCGGCCAGCCGTTCATCTACCCGCGCAACGACCTCGGCTATGCTGAGAACTTCCTGTACATGATGAACGCGGTCCCGGCCGAGGAGTATCACGTCAACCCGGTCCTCGCCCGCGCGATGGACCTCATCCTGATCCTGCATGCCGACCACGAGCAGAACGCCTCCACCAGCACGGTGCGGCTGGCGGGTTCCACCGGCGCCAACCCGTTCGCCTGCATCGCCGCGGGCATTGCCAGCCTGTGGGGTCCCGCCCATGGCGGCGCCAACGAGGCGGTCCTGAAGATGCTGCGCGAAATCGGGCATGTCGACAACATCCCAGGCTTCCTGGAGAAGGTGAAGGACAAGAACAGCGGCGTGCTGCTGATGGGCTTCGGGCACCGGGTGTACAAGAACTACGACCCGCGCGCGAAAATCATGCAGCATACCTGTCACGCGGTGCTGAAAGAACTCGGCATCAAGGACGACCCGCTGCTCGATCTCGCGGCCGAACTGGAGCGGATCGCGCTGCACGACGAGTATTTCATCAGCCGCAAGCTATACCCGAATGTCGATTTCTATTCCGGCATCATCCTCAAGGCGATGGGCTTCCCGACCAGCATGTTCACCGTGCTGTTCGCCGTGGCCCGCACCGTGGGATGGTTCAGCCAGTGGAAAGAGATGATCGAGGACCCCAGCCAACGCATCGGCCGCCCACGCCAGGTCTATACCGGCCCGACGCAGCGCGATTACGTGGCGCTTGACCAGCGCTAGCGGCTCCAAGGCTCGATGTGCTACCAACCGCCCGGGGAAATTTCCGGGCGGTTTTTTTGTGCCGCGATGTGAGACCTGCGTGATGACTTAACGTGCTGAAGAATTAACCACAGCACTGCAAATCCGTATCGCTTGATTAACGGATGGCCAAGTAAAACTAAGTTTTTGTCACGAGATATTATAGATTCTCATGCCAAGATGTTCTATGTAAAGCGATTATTTAAGAATTCGTTTCGGATCGAGGAAAATAACGCTGGCCGATTTGACTCGCTGTTTACGATTTTTCCTCATGCCGTTTCCGCCAGATTCTCGATGGGCCGCTTAAAGTTACTCGTATTTGCAACGAGTTCCGCTGTGCGCTTGCCATCACATTATCGGGATGTAACTTCGGAACGCGATTGAATTTCGCGTTCGCTTTGGAGGTATTGCATGGTTCCTTTCCATTCGCTCGATGCACTTGTGCGGGCACGTTTGCGCCAGTGGCCCCAGCGTCCACCCGGCCTGTCGCGGGGCAAGGGCACGTACGATGGCTGGCTGCGCGGGCGTCCCTGCGACCTGTCCGGCCAGGTGCAACCATTTTTGAAATTCCCGGGAAGCGACCGGCTGCGGACATTGCCGGACGGCCTGTGGCTGAACTTCGGCGGCACGCCCGCGGAGCCATTCGTGGATATTTTCGCGGTGGAGGCGTGCGGTTCGTTGTCGAACCTGCTCGACAAACGCTCCCGATTCGCGCCGAGCACCCAGTCGATGATGGCCGTCTGCCCGGTGCAATGGCTGCTGGACGACATCACCCCCCAGGACACGACGGCGCGCTGGGTGGCGACGGGGGTGATCTCCGCTGAACCGCGCGTGCCGCTTGTGCTGCCGGTGCGCGACATTCGGGTTCTGTACGCCCTGAAGCCCCGGCATTACGCGGGGTTCGCGCAGAACCAAATCCCACACCCGCACGAGTATTTCGCGCCAATGGAGGCGTTGACCGCAAAGAACGGCCATGAAAATCCGGCGATGCAGGCTTTGGTCAGCCGGGCGTCGGCCACCGCCAACTTCATGAGCATGCCGCCCAACGGCGTGGCGTGATTACCGGGGACGCGGCACGGGCAAGCGGTTCTCGCGCATGATGTCTCGCGCGAGGTCGGGCCGGTCCGTGCAGAGCCCGTCGGCACCCCAGGCGATGAGGCGCGCCATGTCGGCTTGGTCGTTCACCGTCCAGGGCACCACGCGCAGGCCGGCGGCGTGGGCGCGGGTGATGCTCCCTGGGGTCACTCCACTGCTTTCGGGGGCCCAGCACGGCCTGCTCCCCTGCCCCGCCGCGGCGAGGATGGCGGCCACCGGGTCCGGCGGCGCGGATGGTCCCCACCAGCGATTATGGTCGGCCTCGGTCGCGGGGCTGGTGAGCCAGGTGAGCGGAATTTCCGGCCTGCCCCGAGCCAGGTGGATCAGGCCGCGCCAGTCGAACGAGCGTAGCTCGACATGGGCGGCGACTCCGAGGCGGTCGATGAGGGACATGACGCGGTCGGCCATGATTTCGGGCGCGGCGGTGATTTCGGGCCGGTACGGCAGGGTCTTCAGCTCGATATCGATCCGCACGCCGGCGGGGCAAGCGAGGCGCAGAACCGCTTCGAGATCGGGGATGCGGGCCCCGTCCACCGCGACCTGGAGGGGGTGGCGGGCGGCATAGGCGCTGCCGGGGCGGAGGCGGCCCACGTCGAAAACGGCGAGGTCGGCACGAGCGAGGCCGTGGATCGCGATGTCGTGACGGTCGATCCAGCGGCCGGAGGCATCGCGGACGATGTCGGGCGAAAGCGTCACGTCGTGGAAGACGACGGGGACGAGGTCGCTTGTCAGCGCCACGTCGAGTTCCAGCACATCCACGCCGAGGCGGATGGCGGCGGCGAATCCCTCCAGCGTGTTCTCGGGAAACAGCCCCCGCGCGCCGCGATGACCCTGGAGTTCGAATGGCATGGCGATTCGGTAGGGGTGGCGAGCAGGCGCGTCAAGGCGCAGGATTGGCAGCATGACAGACAAGGTTCTCGGCGTGCTCGGCGGCATGGGTCCGCTGGCAAGCGCCCATTTCATGACGCGGCTGACGCTGCTGACGCCCGCCGCACGCGATCAGGACCATGTGCCTGCGATATTATGGTCCGACCCGCGCGTACCGGATCGCACGAGGGGACGGTTGGATGGGGCGGAAGACCCTCTGCCGTGGCTGCTGCGGGGAGTGAGGGGCCTGCGGCAGGCCGGGTGCGGGGCCATCGCGATCCCGTGCAACACCGCGCATGGCTGGTTCGACGAGCTGGCGGCCGAAGGGCTTCCCGTGCTGCACATCGTGGATGCGGCGGCGGCGGATTTGCGGGCGGTACTGCCGCGTGGCGTGGTCGGCATCATGGGCACGCCGGCGACCCTGGCGATGCGGCTGTATCAGGAGCGGCTGGAGCGGATGGGATGGACCTGCATCGCACCGACCGCGTCCGAGATGCGGGAACTGGTCTCGCCGGCGATCGCCATGGTGAAGATGAACCGTGTCGCGGAGGCGTATGCGCCGCTGGCGGATGTGGTGCTGGCCCTGGCGGCGCGGGGCGCCGGTGCCGTGGTTTTGGGCTGCACGGAAATCCCGCTCGGCATTCAGGCGGGGCCTTGGGAAGGGTTGGGCGTGAAGGTGGTCGATTCGATCGACGCTCTGGCGCGGGTCGCGATCGATTGGGCGAAATCTTAGCCCATGCGGCAGTCCGGGCCGACCTCGCCGAGGTAATGCTGCCAGATTTGCGTTTGTCCGAGCAGCGGAACCAGGACGTAACCGCGCATGTGCAACGTTTCACCCACCATCCAGAACTCGCAACGCCAGTCGCTGCCGTCATTTGGGTTGGTGATGATGCCTTGCCACAGACCGGACTGGAGCTCGCGGGATTCCGCCAGGATATGAAGGCCGCATTGGGGCCGTCCCCGCGGATCTGTGGCCGGACGGCCATCGGGTCCGGTGAGCACATCCATGCCAACCACGCGGCCGCACAGCCCTTTGCCGCAAGGCTCGATATCGATAACGCCCTCGCGGTCCTGGGTGAGCCAGCGGCCCACCGGCTCCTGCGGGCGGTCGGCGCGCGCCAGTGCGGCGGAGGCGACCAGAAGCGCCATCGCGAGCAGGCCTGGGCGCAAGGGGATCAGGCGCAGTCGCAGCCCTTGGTCGGGCCTTCGGCGGCGCGGACGACATGGTGGTCGATCCACTCGGCGACCAGGCGGCGTGCCTCGTTCAGCGAAGCCTCGGGATGGTGGATGCGGTAGAGCGTGGTGCAGGCCTGGAAGGCGTGCATGTCGCCATTGCCGCACAAGCGGAGATCGCGATAGGCGGTGACCACCGCGCGTTCGCATCGGCGCCCGATCTGGCTGGTGTCGCGCCCCATTGGGTGTTCGTCCTCAGTTGCGAATGGCTCGCATCGTGTGGTTGACAGTAGTGGACGGGGCGGCGGGTGACAACCGCAGAGGGCAGTCAAGGCGCAGACAAGGACGATCGAGCGGGAGGCGGGTTAACGTTCCGGGTCGCGGGTGCTATAGCCGCGCGCCACACGCGGGAAACCGATGACCGACGATCCGCCTCCGAACCCGGCCTTGCTGCCGGCGGGCCTGCGCGACCTGTTGCCGCCCGATGCCGAGACCGAGGCGTCGGCGGTCGAGGCGTTGATGGATGTGTTCGCGGCCCACGGCTATCAGCGCGTGAAGCCGCCGCTGCTGGAATTCGAGGACGGGCTGCTGACCGGCTCGGGTGCCGCGGTGGCCGATCAGATTTTCCGCCTGATGGACCCCGACACGCGGCGCATGATGGGCCTGCGGGCCGACATGACGCCGCAGGTGGCGCGGATCGCGACCACGCGGCTGGGCGGCGATCCGCGGCCGCTGCGGCTGTCCTATGCCGGCCAGTGTTTGCGGGTGAGCGGCGGGCAACTGGCGCCGGACCGGCAGGTGGCGCAGGCCGGCATCGAGTTGATCGGGCATGACAGCCCGGCGGCGGACGCCGAAATGGTGCTGGTTGGCGCCGAGGCGCTGGCGGCCGTGGGATTGCGGCGGCTGAGTTTCGATCTGCTGCTGCCCTCGCTGGTGCCGGCGCTGCTGGACGATGCGGGCGTGGCGCCTGGGCGTCGGCGCGAATTGGCGCATGCGCTGGATCGCAAGGACGCGGCTTCGGTTTCGGCCCATGGCGGGACGCTGGCGGGAACGCTGACCGATCTGCTGATGGCGGCGGGCCCGGCCGATGGGGCGCTGGCGGCATTGCGGGCCGCGAAGCTGCCCGAGGCGGCGCGGGCGATGGCGGCGCGGCTCGAGGCGGTGGTGGCGGCGATCCGGGCGGTGGCGCCGGGGCTGAAGCTGACGGTCGATCCGGTCGAGTTCCGGGGTCTGCGCTATCATACGGGCGTCTGCATGACCGTGTACGCGCCTGGGCGGCATGAGGAATTGGGGCGCGGCGGCCGCTATGTGTGCGGCGAGAGCGAGCCGGCGACCGGGCTCACACTGTATCCGGACGCGGTTTTGCGCGCGGCGCCCGCGCGTTCGGCGCGGCCGCGCGTGTATCTGCCGCTGGCCGAGGCGGGGCATGGGGCGGCGTTGCGGGCGCGCGGTTTCGCGACCGTCGCGGCACTGGCCGATCCGCCCTCCGCCGATCCGCCCTCCGCTGATCCGCCCCCCGCCGATCCACCCCCCGCCGGGCATTCGCATGAGGCGGAGGCGCGGCGCTTGCGCTGCACGCATGTTTTCACCGGCGGCTTGCTCGCCGAATTGACGGAGTAGGCCAATGCCCAACGTGACCGTGATCGGTGCCCAGTGGGGCGACGAAGGCAAAGGCAAGGTGGTCGATTGGCTGGCCAGCCGCGCCGATATCGTGGTGCGCTTCCAGGGCGGCCACAATGCCGGGCACACGCTGGTGGTGGGCAACCAGACCTACAAGCTCTCGCTGCTGCCGAGCGGGCTGGTGCGCGGCAAGCTGGGCATCATCGGCAATGGCGTGGTGGTCGATCCGGAGGCGTTGCTGGCCGAGATCGAGAGGGTGCGGGCGCAAGGGCTGCACGTGTCGCCGGAAAACCTGCGGGTGGCCGATAACGCGATCTTAATACTGCCGGTGCATTCTGCCATCGACCGGGCGCGGGAGGTGGCACGGGGGGACCGCAAGATCGGCACCACGGGGCGCGGCATCGGGCCGGCCTATGAGGACAAGGTGGCGCGGCGGGCGATCCGGGTGTGCGACCTGGCCGAGCCCGAGACGCTGGACGAAAAGCTCGACGAGGTGCTGCTGCACCACAACACGCTGCTGAAGGGGCTGGGCGCCGAGACGTTCGAGAAACAGGTATTGCTGGACCGTCTGCTGGAACTCGCGCCGCGCATCCTGCCCTACGCCGAGCCCGTATGGGAAAGGCTGGACGAGGCGCGGCGGGCCGGCAAGCGCATCCTGTTCGAGGGCGCGCAGGCGGTGATGCTCGATGTCGATCACGGCACCTACCCATTCGTCACCAGCAGCAACACGGTGGCGGCAACGGCGGCGGCGGGTTCGGGCGTGGCGCCATCGACGATCGGGTTCGTGCTGGGGATCGCCAAGGCGTATTGCACCCGCGTCGGGTCGGGTCCGTTTCCATCCGAACTGCACGATGCGACCGGCAGGCTGCTGGGCGAACGGGGATTCGAATTCGGCACCGTGACCGGGCGGCCGCGCCGGTGCGGGTGGTTCGATGCCGCTTTGGTGCGTCAGGCGGTGAAGGTGGGCGGCATCCAGGGTCTGGCGCTCACCAAGATCGACGTGCTCGACGGCCTGGCGGAGCTGAAGATCTGCACCGGCTACCGCATCGGCGGCGAGGTTTTCCGCAGGCTGCCGGCGGCACCTCGGGCGCAGGCGGCGGCTGAGCCGATCTACGAGACGATGGAAGGCTGGTCGGCCAGCACGCGCGGTGCCCGCAACTGGGCCGAATTGCCGGCGCAGGCGGTGAAGTATGTCCGCCGGCTGGAGGAGCTGGTCGAGGCGCCGGTGACGCTGCTGTCCAACGGGCCGGAGCGGGACGAGACCATCCTGATGCGCGACCCGTTCGAAGGCTAGAAAACGCCCCGAACTGTGATCCAGGTCACAGGCAAGGCAGCTCCCAGGTCGCAATCTGGGTTTTGCATCCGACGGAGCCAGCCATGCAAAACCAACCGATTTCGGCGACGATCTTGCCGTTCCATCGCGCGGTCGGGGCGTCGCGGGGCACGCGGTTTTCCTGGCGCGACCGGCTGAGGGCCGCGGCCTGGGAGAATCAGGCGCGCCGGTTCGGGCTCGCGCGAGTGGTCGTCGAACACGGCGCGGAGCAGGGCGATTTCATGCTGATCTACCGCGAAGGCTCGCCCTGGGCGGTCTATGGCGTCGGCCTGGAGCTGGATCGCTATATCGTGTGGCAGCAGGCCACCGGCGCCACCCTCGGCGTGTTCGATGAACTGGAAGCCGCGCTGGCCGCCGTGATCGGCCACCGCAGCGGCGGAAGCTTGCCGCCGCAGGCCTGACGCGGGACAATCCGCGCGTTCGGGAGGGAGCGCGGCATGTTCGAGGCGGCGGGACGATCGCGCGAGGACGTGTTCGCGCAGCTCGAGGCCATGCGTCGGGGCGACGCCGATTGGCGCGGCGGCCGGGTGCCCCTGTATGTGTTCAGCGGGCCGCCGGATGTGCGGGAAATCGGCCAGGCGGCGTTCAACGCGTTTTTCACCGAAAACGCGCTCGGCGCCAAACGGGCCTTCCCCAGCCTCGCCCGGATGGAACGCGAAGTGGTCGAAATGGGTCTCGATCTGTTCCACGGAACCCCGGAATCGGTCGGAAACATGACCTCCGGCGGTACCGAAAGCATCCTTTTATGTGTCAAAGCCTGCCGCGATTTCAGCCGCCGGCAACGCAACGACCCCACCCATCGCGGCAACATTGTTATACCCCATACCTGTCATCCCGCCTTCGACAAGGCGGCCCTCCTGATGGACCTGGAAATCCGCCGCATCCCGGTCCGCGCGGACTACCGCGCCGATGTGCCGGCGATGGCGGCCGCGATCGACGCGCACACCATCATGCTGGTCGGCTCGGCCCCCTGCTTCCCGTTCGGCGTGGTCGATCCCATGGCGGAACTCGCCGAACTCGCGCTGGCGCGGAACATCTGGCTGCACACCGATGCCTGCGTCGGCGGCTGGATGCTGCCATTCGTCGCCGCCCTGGGCCGGCCAGTCCCTGCTTTCGACTTCGCCCTGCCCGGCGTGCGCTCGCTCTCCGCCGACCTGCACAAATTCGGCTTCTGCCCCAAGCCCGCCTCCGTGGTGTTCTTCCGCGATCCGGTCGCCGCGGGCCACGCCGTGTTCGACCTCGATGTCTGGCCCTCCGGCCGCTTCGTCACGGCCACCTTCGTGGGCACAAGGCCGGGCGGCGCGGTGGCCGCCGCCTGGGCTGTGCTGCGCTATCTCGGACGCGAGGGCTACACCCGCATCGCCGCCGAAGTGATGGCGATGCGCGACGCCTATCTCGAAGGCCTCTCCGCCATCCCCGGCATGACCATCCGGGGCACGCCGGAACTCGCCAACATCGCGTTCGGCCGCGACGACATCGACATGGCCGCGGTGGCCGCGCTGCTCGCCGCACGCGGCTGGGTGCCCGGCATGGTTCGCGAGCCTCCCAGCCTGCACCTCATGCTTTCGCTGCACCACGCGGCCGCGCGCGAAGCCTACGTGGCCGACGTCGCCGCCTGCGTCGCGGCAACCCTCGCCTCTGGCGGCGGGCACACGCGGCTCGAAGCCGGCTACGCCTGATGCTTGCCCGCCTGTACCAACGCCTGTTGGCGCTGGCATCCGGCCCCCGCGCGACGTTGTGGCTCGCCGCCACCGCCTTCGCGGAGGCCAGCTTCTTTCCCTTGCCGCCAGACGCCCTGCTGGTCCCGATGGCGCTCGCGCGCCCGCAACGCGCGTGGCATTTCGCCGCCATCTGCACCTGTGCCAGCGTCGCCGGAGGCGCGTTGGGCTACCTCATCGGCCACGCGCTCTATGAGGCGATCGCCCAGCCTTTGCTCCACGCCTACGGCTACGAGGAGGCGTTCGGCCGGTTCCGCGCGACCTTCGCCGAATACGGCGTGTGGGTGATCTTGCTGAAGGGTCTCACGCCGATCCCCTACAAGATCGTCACCATCGCCGCGGGCGCCGCCGGCTTCGACTTCACCTTGTTCATGGCCGCGAGCCTGCTCACCCGCGGCGCCCGCTTCTACCTGGTCGCGGCGCTGCTGCGGTTCTTCGGCGACCCGGTCCGCGTCTTCATCGAACGCCGGCTGACGCTCTTGACCACCATCGCCGCGATCTCCATCGTGTTGGGTTTCCTGCTCCTGCGCCTCATTTGAGCGCAAACCGTCATATTTTTGCATCAATGTTGCAAATCAGCACTTGGCACGACGCGGGCCGTATGTCTTTAGGACCGGAAGCGGTCAAGCGCCGCAGGGGAGGAAGCTATGGAAGAATCGGTTGCCCGCAGAATTGAGGGTACCCCGCAATTCATCGAGTTGGTGCGCAAGCGCAGTTCGCTCGCGTGGACTCTTACCATCATCATGCTGGTGATCTATTACGGCTTCATCGCGCTGGTGGCCTTCGCGCCCGCGCTGATCGGCCAGAACGTCGGCGGCGCCGTCACGCTGGGCCTGCCGCTCGGCATCGCCGTCATCCTCAGCGCCATCATCCTCACCGGCATCTACGTCAGGCGCGCCAATGGCGAGTTCGACCGTTTGTCTAACGAGATCGTCGCCGCCAACAACGCAGCCATGGGACGCGCCCGATGAACCGCATTCTCCTCGCAGCCTCCCCGCTGCTCGCGCTCGGCGCCACGGCCGCCCACGCCGCCGACCTCGCGGCACCCGGCGCCAAGCAGGCCACCAACTGGACCGCGATCGCCATGTTCCTGGCGTTCGTGCTGCTGACCTTGTTCATCACCGCCTGGGCGGCGCGCCGCACCAAGTCCACCGCCGATTTCTACGCGGCCGGCGGCGGCATCACCGGCATGCAGAACGGCATCGCCATCGCCGGCGACTACATGTCGGCGGCCTCGTTCCTCGGCATCTCGGCGCTGGTGTACGGCTCGGGCTATGATGGGCTGATCTATTCGATCGGCTTCCTGGTCGGCTGGCCGATCATCATGTTCCTGATGGCCGAACCGCTGCGCAATCTCGGCCGCTTCACCTTCGCCGACGTCGTCAGCTACCGCCTGCAAGCCACGCCGATGCGCGCCATGGCCGCCACCGGAACGCTGGTGACGGTGGCGTTCTACCTCATCGCGCAGATGGTCGGCGCCGGCCAGTTGATCGAGTTGCTGTTCGGGCTCGACTACATCTACGCCGTCGTCATCGTCGGCGTGCTGATGATCCTCTACGTCACGTTCGGCGGCATGCTCGCCACCACCTGGGTGCAGATCATCAAGGCCTGCATGCTGCTCGCGGGCGCCACGCTGATGAGCATTCTGGTTCTCGCCACGTTCGGGTTCGACATCAACGCCTTCCTGGCCAAGGCGGTGGCCGTGCATCCCAAGCACGCCGCCATCATGCTGCCGGGTGCCCAGGTGGCCAACCCGATCAGCGCCATCTCGCTCGGCATGGCGCTGATGTTCGGCACCGCCGGCCTGCCGCACATCCTGATGCGCTTCTTCACGGTGCGTAACGCGAAGGAAGCCCGCAAGAGCGTGCTCTGGGCCACCGGGCTGATCGGTTATTTCTACATCCTCACCTTCATCATCGGCTTCGGCGCCATCGTGCTGGTGATGGGCAACCCGCAATTCGTCGATGCGAAGGGCGTGCTGCTGGGCGGCGCCAACATGGCGGCGGTGCATCTGGCCAACGCGGTCGGCGGCAGCCTGATGCTGGGCTTCATCTCGGCCGTCGCCTTCGCCACCATCCTGGCGGTGGTGTCGGGGCTCACGCTCTCGGGCGCGAGTGCCGTCAGCCACGACCTCTATGCCAGCGTGTTCCGCAAGGGGCGCGTGACGGAGGGCGCGGAAATCCGCATGTCGCGCATCACCACCGTGGTGCTGGGCATCGTGGCCATCCTGCTCGGCATCGTGTTCAAGAACGTGAACGTGGCGTTCATGGTGGGTCTCGCTTTCGCCATCGCGGCCAGCGCCAACTTCCCGGTGCTGTTGCTCTCGATGCTGTGGCGCGGCCTCACCACCTGGGGCGCCTTCTTCGGCGGGTTCGTGGGCCTCATCACCGCCGTCGGCCTGACGGTGCTGAGCCCCGGCATCTGGACAGCGGTGTTCGGGATGACGACGCCCGCCCCGTTCCCCTACACCTCGCCGGCCATCTTCTCGATGCCGCTCGCCTTCCTGGTGTGCTTCGTGGTCTCCAAGCTGGACCGCAGCCGCGCCGCGATGGCCGAACGCGCCGCCTTCGACGCACAATACGTGCGCGCGCAGACCGGCATCGGCGCGGAGGGCGCGTCGGCGCACTGAGGCATTTCGCGGAACGACTGAACCAAGGGGCGTCCGGGAAACCGGGCGCCCCTTTTTCATGCCTGGCCCATTCCGAGCCGCCGCGACGCCCCGATCGGCAACTTGTCGCGGCACCTCGCCATGAACAAATCTTATCGCGAACGTGGGCGCGGAGGGCCAGTTCACCGCGCGATTTCGTCACGCCGAAACACGCACCGTCTAAACCTGTTTAACTGGAGCAAACGCCATGCAAGCCAATGATTTCGTCTGGTACGAGCTGACGACCACCGACCAGAAGGCCGCCGAAGCCTTCTATCGCGACGTCATGGGCTGGGACATGGCCGACGCGGGCATGCCCGGCTTCGCCTACACCATCCTTTCGGCGAATGGCGCGCGGGTCGGCGGCCTGATGGGCATCCCGTCGGAAACGACCGAGCGCCGCGCCGGCTGGATCGGCCATATCGGGGTCGCGGACGTCGATGCCATGGCAGCACGCGTCACCGAGGCCGGCGGCGCCATCCACCGCCCGCCGACCGACATCCCCGGCATCGGCCGCTTCGCGGTCGTCGCCGACCCGCATGGCGCGGTGTTCATCCTGTTCCAGCCGAATCCCGGCCATACCCCGCAACCCGTTCCGCCCATGACCCCCGGCCACGCTGGCTGGCACGAACTCCAGGCGGGCGACCGTGAGACCGCCTTCGCGTTTTATGAGCGCCTGTTCGGCTGGACCCGCCACACCGCCATCGGCATGGGGCCGATGGGCATCTACCAGACCTTCGCCGCGAACGGTGTCCAGATCGGCGGCATGATGACCAAGATGGAGTCGGCGCCCACGCCATTCTGGCTGTATTATTTCAACGTCGCCGACATCGACGCGGCCGCCGCTCGCGTGAAGCACGCGAAAGGCCACGTGCTGCACGGCCCCCAGCAGGTTCCCGGCGACGGTTGGATCGTGCAATGCCGCGACCCGCAGGGCGCCATGTTCGCGCTGGTCGGCCCGAAGGCCTGACTCAACGCGAGAACGGCGGCCGATGCTGCCGCGTCCGATTGGACACCAGCCCGATTGGACACCAGCCGGGTGCGCGTGCCATTGCGAAGCTCTATCCAAAACGGGAGCGCGCCATGGCGCATCGGAGCGGCCGGCATTTTCTGCAGATCCCCGGCCCGAGCAACGTGCCGGACCGTATTCTGCGCGCGATCGACCGGCCCACCATCGACCATCGCGGCGCCGAGTTCGGCCAACTCGGCATGCGCGTGCTGAACGGCATGCGCGAAGTGTTCGCCACCTCGGGCGCCGTCGTGATCTTCCCGTCCAGCGGCACCGGCGCCTGGGAGGCGGCCATCGTCAACGTGCTGCGCGCGGGCGACGAGGTGCTGATGTATGAAACCGGCCAGTTCGCCGTCCAGTGGCGCGCCATGGCGGCCAGGCTCGGCCTCAAGGTCCATTTCGTGCCCGGCGACTGGCGCCACGGCGTCGATCCGGCCGATGTCGAACAGCGCCTGCGCGCCGACGCCGCGCGCGCCATCAAGGCCGTCATGGTTGTCCACAACGAGACCAGCACCGGCATCGCCAGCCGTATTCCCGAAATCCGTGCCGCCATCGACCGCGCCGACCATCCGGCGCTGTTTTTGGTGGATACCATCTCCTCGCTCGGCTCGATGGATTTCCGCCACGACGAATGGCGGGTGGACGTCACCGTCGCCGGCTCCCAGAAGGGCCTGATGCTGCCGCCGGGCCTCGGCTTCAACGCCGTCTCGGCGAAAGCCCTCGCCATCGCCAAATCCGGCGGCAGCCCGCGCTCCTATTGGGACTGGCACGAGATGCTGGCCTCGGGCGCCACCGGGTACTTCCCCTACACGCCCGCCACCAACCTGCTCTACGGCCTCGACGAAGCGATCGCCATGCTGCGCGAGGAAGGCATGGCCCAGGTCTTCGCCCGCCATGATCGCCACGCCGCCGCCACCCGGGCCGCCTTGCGGGCCTGGGGCCTCGAAATCCTGGCCGCCGACCCGCGCGAATACAGCAGCGCGCTCACCGCCGCGATGATGCCCGAGGGCCACGACGCCGATGCGCTGCGGGCCGTGATCCTGGAACATTTCGACATGTCGCTCGGCGCCGGACTGGGCAAGCTGAAGGGCCGCGTGTTCCGTATCGGCCATCTCGGCGACTTCAACGACCTGATGCTCATGGGCACGCTGTCGGGCGTCGAGATGGGCCTGCACCTCGCCGGCGTGCCGCATTGCGCCGGCGGTGCCGCCGCCGCCATGGACGTCCTCGCCGGCCGCGCCATCGAGGCCGAACAGCGCGCGGCGTAGGCCATGGATCAGGCCGTCCGCGCTTCGGAGCCCGCTTTCGCCCCACGCCTGGCCCAACGCTTGGTCCGGGAAATGGCGGGGGATGTCCTGTTCTCCCCCGCCGACCGAGGCCGCTACGCCACCGACGCCTCGATCTACCAGATCGAGCCCGTCGGCGTGGTGGTCCCGCGCACCATCGACGACGCGGCCATCGCCATCGCCATCGCCCGGGATGCCGGCATTCCCGTGCTGGCACGCGGCGGCGGCACCAGCCAATGCGGCCAGACCGTCAACCGCGCGCTGGTCATCGACTGCACGAAATACCTGCGCGGGATCGTCGCGATCGACGCCGATGCGCGAACCGCCCGCGTGCAGCCCGGTCTCGTCCTCGGCCACCTGAACGCGGCCCTGCGGCCGCATGGCCTGTTCTTCCCGGTCGACCCCTCCACCCATTCCCGCTGCACCATCGGCGGCATGGCGGCGAATAATTCCTGCGGCTCCAAATCCATCCGCTATGGCCTCATGGCCGACAACGTCACCGCCATCGACGCCATCCTGGCCGACGGCACACGCGCCGCGTTCGGCGCCACACCGAGCGCACCGCCGGGCCTGCTCGCGACCCTCCGCGACCTCGGCCGCACCGAGGCCCTTGAGATCGCCGCCCGTTTCCCAAGGCAATTGCGCCGCGTCGGCGGTTACAACATCGACGCGCTGACCGAGGCCGCCCGCGCGGCCGGGCGCGGCAACCTCGCCCGCCTGCTGGTCGGCTCCGAAGGCACGCTGGCCTTTTCCACCGAGATCGAACTCACCCTCCACCCGATCAAGCCGCGCAAGGTTCTCGGCATCTGCCAGTTCCCGGATTTCCGCGCCGCCATGGCTGCGTCCCAGCACCTCGTCACGCTGGACCCCGAGGCCGTCGAGTTGGTCGATCGCACCATGATCGACCTCGGCCGCGCCATCCCGATCTACCGCGCCACCATCGACCGCATGGTGCGCGGCCAGCCCGACAGCCTGCTCATCGTGGAGTTCCACGGCGAAACCGACGCGCCGTTGCAAGCCAAGCTGCGCGACCTCGACACGATGATGGCCGATCTCGGCTTCCCCGGCGCCGTGGTGCGCGCCGAGGACGCCGCCTTCCAGGCCGCCATCGCCGAGGTCCGCGAGGCGGGGCTCAACATCATGATGTCGATGAAGGGCGACGCCAAACCCGTCTCATTCATCGAGGATTGCGCCGTCCCGCTCGCCGACCTCGCGGACTACACCGAACGCCTCAACGACGTGTTCGCGCGCCACGGCTCCAAGGGCACCTGGTACGCCCACGCCTCGGTCGGCTGCCTGCATGTCCGCCCGGTGCTCAACATGAAAAGCGGCACCGATGTCGCCATCATGCGCGCGGTCGCCGAGGAGTGCTTCGCCCTCGTGCGCGAATACAAGGGCAGCCACAGCGGAGAGCATGGCGACGGCATCGTGCGCAGCGAGTTCCACGAGGCCATGTTCGGCCCCCGCATCACCGCCGCCTTCGCCCGCGTGAAGGATGCGTTCGACCCCACGGGCCTGCTCAACCCCGGCAAGATCGTCAGGGCACCCCGCATGGATGACCGTAGCCTGTTCCGCTACGGCCCCAACTACGCGGCCGACATGGCGTTCGTACCGAAGCTCGACTGGTCGGCCCATCCCGGCCCGCTGGGCGGCATGCTGGGCGCCGTCGAGATGTGCAACAACAACGGCACCTGCCGCACATTCGACGCGGGCGTCATGTGCCCCAGCTACCGCGTGACCCGCGAGGAGGCGCACCTCACGCGCGGCCGCGCCAACACGCTGCGCCTGGCCCTCACCGGCCAACTCGGCCCCGATGCCATGGCCAGCCCGGCGCTGGCCGACGCCATGAAGCTCTGCGTCTCCTGCAAGGCATGCCGGCGCGAATGCCCCACCGGCGTGGACATGGCGCGCATGAAGATCGAGGTGCTGGCGGCCCAGACCGACCGAAACGGCCTGTCATGGCGCGACCGCGTTGTGGCCGGAATGCCGCGCTATGCCCGCCTCGCCTCCCGCCTGCCCGCCCTGTCCAACGCCATCCAGAACACGCTGGCCGCGCGCCTGGGTTTCGCCCCCGAGCGCCGGCTGCCGGCCTGGGACGCGGCCCCGTTCCGCGACGCCGAGGCCGATTCCGGCGCGCCCGACGTGCTGCTGCTCGCCGACACCTTCAACCGCTATTTCGAACCGGAGAATCTGCGCGCGGCCCTCCGGGTCCTCCGCGCCGCCGGCTTGCGCGTGGCCATCCCCGCCGTTTCCGGCCGCCCGCTCTGCTGCGGCCGCACCCTGCTCGCCACCGGCCAGGTCGGGCGCGCCCGCGCCGAGGCACGCCGCACCCTGGCGGCGCTGGCCGGCGACCTGCCGGTGGTCGGCCTCGAGCCCTCCTGCCTGCTTACCCTGCGCGACGAGTTTTCATCGCTGCTGCCCGGCGCGGCGGCCCAGCAACTGGCCGACCGCGCCATGCTGCTCAGCGAATTCCTGTTCAGCCGCGCGCCCACCCTGAAATTCCGTCCGCTCCCCGGCACGGCCCATGTCCACGGCCACTGCCACCAGAAAAGCTTCGGCGCCTTCCCCGCTTCCCTCGCCACCTTGGGCCAGGTGCCCGAGTTGAAGGTGCGCCCGATCGCCGCCTCCTGCTGCGGCATGGCCGGCGCGTTCGGCTATCAGGCGGAAACCCAGGACGCCTCGCGCGCAATGGCCGAGGCGGGCCTGCTGCCAGCTCTGCGCGCGGCCGACCCGGCCGACATCGTCGTCGCCGACGGCACATCCTGCCGCCACCAGATCCGGGACCTCGCCGGCCGCGAGGCCTGGCACTCGGTCCGCGTGCTGGACCGGGCCCTCGTCTGACGACGGGGATGCGTTCTCCGTCTGAAAGACGGGGGCGGTCTAACCGCCCGCCACCAGCCGGATCTTCGACGCCAGTTCCTCGCGCAGATACGGCTTGTGCAATATCTCCATGTCCGTCTGCGCGTCATGCTCGCTCGCCAGCGCCGATGCGGTGTAGCCGGACGTCAGCAGCACCCGCAGCGCGGGTCGCAGCCGGCGCGCCTCCATCGCCAGTTGCGCCCCGTTCATGCCCCCCGGCATCACCACGTCGGAGAACAGGATGTCGATGCGCGCCTCGCCCTCCAGCGTCCGCAATGCCGCCCGCGCGTCCGCCGCCTCCAGCGTGGCGTAGCCAAGCTCGCCCAGGCTCTCCACCGCCATCCGCCGCACATGGTCGTCATCCTCGACCACCAGCACCACTTCGCCCGCGGCCGCCGACCGCAGCGGAAGCGCGCGTGGCTGATCGTCGCCGTCGATCGGCCCAGGCACCGCCTGGCTCACCGAGCGCGGCAGGTAGATGGCAACCGTGGTGCCTTCGCCAAGCGCCGTCCGCATCCGCACGAACCCGCCCGACTGCCGCGCGAAGCCATAGACCTGCGAGAGCCCCAGCCCGGTCCCCTTGCCGATCTCCTTGGTCGTGAAGAACGGCTCGAAGGCCTGGGCCGCAATCTCGGCACTCATGCCGGCGCCGTTATCCGTCGCCGAAACCACCACGTAGTCCCCGGGCGCCGCATCATGGCGCGCAATCGACATCGCCCGCATATCCTCGCCGGACAGCGAAACGTTCTCGGTCCGCACCACCAGCAGCCCTTTGCCCCCCATGGCATCCCGCGCATTGGCGGCGAGGTTCAGCAGCGCCGTCTCCAGCCCCGCGCGGTCGATCAGCGCCGGGTCGATGGTCGGCTCCAACTCGAACCGCAGCGTCACCGCCTCGCCCAGCGCGCGCCGGATCAGCTCCTGGAACTCCGTCACCAGCCGGTTCGGGTTGACATGCTCGGGTCGCAGCAACTGCCGCCGCGAGAAGCTGAGCAGCTGCCCGGTCAGCCGCGCGCCGCGCCGCGCCGCCTCCATCGCCGCCCGGCCCAGCCGCTCCACCCGCGACACATTGGTCGGCGCACGCAGGATCATGTCGAGGCTGCCGATCACCACCGTCAGCAGGTTGTTGAAATCGTGCGCCACGCCCCCGGTCAGCTGGCCGATCGCCTCCATGCGCTGCGCCTGGCGCATCCGCTCATCGGTCCCCCGCCGCTCGGTGACATCCATCACCACGCCATGAACCCGTGTGGGCGCGCCGTGATCGGTGCGGCCCAGCACCGCGATCCAGCTCTCGCGGCCATCGGCCCGCATGATGCGGCACTCGAAGGCGATGCGGTCCGACGCGAACGCACGCGCGACTTCCGCGCGATCCTCGGGCATCACGTGCTGAAGCACCGCATCCCATGACCAGTCCGCCCGCGCGCCGTCATAGCCGAACAATTGATCGTGCCGTTTGCTGCCGGTCCAGTTACCGGAGGCCGGATCGAACGCCCATTCCCCCATGCCCGCCGCCTCAAGCGCCAGGTCCAGCCCGTCGCGCACCGATTCGAGCGCCGCCAGCGCCCCTTCGCGCGAGGCCACCGCCTCCTCCGCCCGGCCGTACAGGAAGTTCACCTCGCGCAGATACACCGCCAGCACGGCCACGCCCGCCAGCAGCGCCTCGAACCGCCCGGCATACCGCCCGAGCGAGGCGCGCGAACCGCCGGCCAGCGTCAGCATTGTGTCGCACGTCAGCAACGCCAACGAGACCGCCACCCAAAGCTGCAGCACGCCCCCCGTGCGACGCCAGCACCGCACGGCGACGATGGCCGCGAAAATCGTCAGCGCGGCGATGGCAGGCCCGATGCCGTTGCCGATCAGCAGCGTGCCGTAGTCGTCGCCCTCCACGCTCTTAGGCAAAAACGCCACGAAGCGCGTGCTGGCCAGCGCCACTCCGGCCAGGATGGCGATGCCCCATGCGCCCACGCGCAGCAACGCACGCCGCGCCCGCGCCGGCGCCAGCGGCGTGCCATCCGCGTGCAGATAGAGCAGGGCGCCGATCGGCGGCGTCAGATGCCAGAACGTCCACAGCCAAGTGGTGGTATCGGGGCCGTCGCCGAACAGCCGGCCCGGCGTCAGCATGTTCGGGAACGACATCAATTGCAGGAAACAGATCGCCGCGGTCAATCCGCAGCCCGCGCCGAGGATTAGCATCGGCCGGGCATGGGAGCGCCGGAACTGCGCCGCCAGCAAGTAGGCGCTGAGCGCATAGACCACGATGAGCGCGGTCTGATAGATCGGGATGAACCCGCCCGCGACGGCAAGCGGCACACGCGCCCATGGCAGCAGCATCGCGGTGGCGAGCACGAACACGACGACCACTGCCGCGGCACTCAAAGTCTGCCGCCGTCCGGCCCGCGAATTTGCCAGCGTGTGCAGCGAAAGGGCCGTCATTGCGATGATCCTTGAAACACAACGCGGCAGGCTAGGCCGTCAGGCGCGTCGCGCCGCATGATTTTGTCGCGAGCGGCTCATTTTCCCCAGGTCGCGAACATCCCGATCGCGGCCAACGCCATGGCCGCGGTCCCGGCCCAGCCGAACGCCGCCAGCGTGCGGCCGATGCGAAATTCACCCATTATGTCGGCCCGCCGGGCCATCACGACCATCATGGCCATGATCGGCGCCGCCGCCACGCCGTTGATGACGGCGCTCCAGAACAGCGCCTTGATCGGGTCGAGTCCGACGAAGTTCAGCAGCGCCCCCACCAGCGTCGACGCCGCGATCACCCCGTAGAAGCCCTTCGCCCGGCCGAATTTGCGCCCCAGCCCCACGGGCCATCCCAGCGCCTCGCCGACCGCATAGGCGGCCGAACCCGCCAGCACCGGCAATGCCAGCAACCCGGTGCCGACGATGCCGAGCGCGAACACCGTGAACGCGAACCGCCCGGCGATGGGCCGCAGCGCCTCGGCCGCCTGCGCCGAGGTCTGGATGTCGGTCTGCCCCGCCGCGTGCAGCGTCGCCGCCGTGGTGATGACGATGAACAGCGCGATCAGATTGGAGAACCCCATCCCGATATAGGTGTCGAGCCGGATACGCTCGATCTCGGCCTCACCCGTGGCGGGAGCCCGTTTCAGCGGGGCATGCCGGTCCTCGCGCGCCTGCTCCACCTCCTGTTCCGCCTGCCAGAAGAACAGGTAGGGGCTGATCGTGGTGCCCAGGATGGCGACGACGGCGGTGATGTATTCGCCGGTCAACGCGATTTGCGGCCAGACCACGTCGGCGGCCACGGTGCGCCATGGGACCTGCACCACGAAAACGGTCGCCACATAGGCGAACAGCGACAACGTCAGCCATTTCAGCACCGAGACGTAGCGCGCGTATCGCACGAATATTTCGAGCACCACCGACAGCACCGCGAAACCCGCGATATAGAGCAGCGTGGGCGCGTCGATCAGCAGCTTCAGCGCGGCCGCCATGGCGCCGATATCGGCCCCGATATTGATCGTGTTGGCGACCAGCAGCAGCGCCACGAGCGCGTAAAGCATCCATTTCGGGAAATGCCGCCGCAGATTGCCAGCGAGCCCGTGCCCCGTCACCCGCCCGGTCACGCCGCTGATCTGCTGGATGGCGCACATCAACGGATAGCTGAAGATCAGCGTCCAGCCGATGCCGTAGCCGAATTGCGCGCCGACCTGGGAGTAGGTCGCGATGCCGCTCGGGTCGTCGTCCGAGGCGCCGGTGATCAGGCCCGGCCCCATGATCTGGATCAGCTTCGGCCGCGGCGGCTGCTTGGAGGCGGGTGAGTCGAGCGGCGGCGGCGCGAGGTTCTCGTCCATGGCAGCCTCCCCGGCGGCGAGCGACTCGCCGTGCCCTGGGATGGTAGCGCGGAATGGGCGAGTAGGAAGCCGGGAGCGCGCTCATGGATGCAGTCTGGCGCTTGATCGCCGTCGGGCAATGGCCGCTTTCGAGCGGAGCGGTCGTCCAGTAGCCCTCCCTGCGGTCGGCAATGCGCCCATGGCGGTCATTCCCGCCTCGGTTGGTCCTGCCCGAGAGCGGCCGTTGACGATCCTCCCGCAGTGCCGAAATGGTTCAATGCGTTCCGGCTGGCGGACGAGCAGCGCACGGCCGAACAGCGAGGCGAACGGCAGACCCCAACCCACATCAAGTCCGGTTCGATCAGAAAATTATGTTGCGAATAGCTTCTTGTTTTGAAAATCTTGCGGTTCAATTGCCCGTCTGCCCTGGCGAATTCGCGTCAGGGGATTGGTGTTGACGGTTTCAAGCGACCAGTTCGCGACGAACTCGACGACCGCCCAGGTCAGGCGGATGCCGAGCCGAGCGAGCAGGTAGCCTAAGATCGAGAATACCGTGCGTTATCTTGGCATAGACGTAGAGGATGCTCTCACGATTGCTGAAAGCACTGAGATCTGAGTTATCCGGCTCCTCCCATACCTGAGGAGCCGGCCGTAACGCGCGTGATGTCGGGCGATCATCTGCCTGACCCCCACACTCTCAAGGTTGACACTTCCGCTCCGCCGACAAATGCCAGCGTCGCGTGGAAAATGGCAAGATGACGCATCAGGGAACGAGGCGCGATGATCGAAGTGACGCAATTCCATTTCTCGAAAGCTGACTTCGCCGGTATGCCGCCTGAGGAGCGGGCATTGATATTCCTGGCGGGCCAGACCATCAATCAGGTTAACGTCTGGCTCAAGCTTATCCGCCTATCATCACGCTTTGAGAGCGCCAGCGAGGTTGAGAACAAGCTGAGCGCGGCTCAAACCCACATCCTGCTCCGTGCACTGTTCGGCACCCTGCACGAAGCGTGGGTGTGGCAGACGCGGAAGGATATGGGGCCGCTCATCGCGAGCTATCTAGACAAGCTGCCGGTTAATTCACAAGCCGCGCGCAAGACGCTATCGAAGCGCCTCGGTAACGGCGGGACGGTGGACGTGCTGCGGAACGGATACTCTTTCCACAGCCCGACAACCGCGATGCTCGAGCGGACCTTCGCCGCTATGCCGGAAGATGAGGATTGGTCTTGGTACGTGACCGATGAGCATTCGAGCACGCTGATGCTCTCGTGCGAGACGGTGCTGGGTTACGGCGTCGCCGGAGAAGGGAAGGGCTCTGATCTGAATGATGGATTTGGCAACATCCTGTCCGAAGCAATCGGCGTGGCGAATGCGATGAACGAGTTTATGACTGGACTGGTGGCGGTCGCTTTACGCTCGACTATGCAGGAGAGACCCAAGCAGTCCGCTATTAAGATCGAGCATGCGCCGTTGCTCAAAGACGCCGTCCTGCCGTTCTACATCGAGGGGGTTTAGCAAGCCGTAGCGTGGGACGCGCTTTGGCGTCCCATTGATTCGGCAGCAATGTGGGGTGGGTAGGACGCCGAAGCGCATCACTTACCTGCGCGACATCTGCTTTGCCGATCATCTAACTCGATGCAGCCAGTCCGCTTACGGCCCCTGGCCGACGTCGGATGTTACCCAGTGAACGCCCCCCCCCACGAGCCGACCGACAGCACTGGGAGCAAGCGGCGGATTTCATCCATTAGCTCTTGTTCGGCGGCTTGGCCTGCGGCGCCGCGTCGCGTTGTTCGCGGATCGTGCGTGCGTAGCCGCGGATATCGTCCACCGTCACATAGCCCTTCCGGTCCTTGTCGATCGCCTCGAAGTTGCGGTTCACGTAGTACCAGTTGGCGGCACTCGCCTGCGCCCTGGTCACATGACCGTCCTTCGTGGTGTTGACCTCGGCGAACCGCTCCGGCAGCGGCACGCGCGGCTCCTGCGGGCGGATGAAAGCCGGCCGTGCGGCGGGCGCGGGCGCGGGCGCGGGCGCGGGCGTTTGGGCGAAAGCCGGAACGGCGAACAAAACAAGGGCGGCGGCGTGCAGTATCTGGCGCATGGGTCTGGTCTCCTGGCTGGACATCTCAACCCGAGCTTAGCCCTGCCCCGTCACCGCCAGCGTGTCCCCCCAGGTAATCGCGCGTCCCCAATTGCATCAAGCCGCGCGGACACGGCGAATTACCGCAACCGCCTCCTCGATCCCGGCCGCCGTCACGTCCAGATGCGTGCAGGCCCGGCCTCGGTAGCGGCCCATGGTCGAGAAACTCACTCCCTCCGCGCGCGCCTTCGCCGCCAGCGTGTCCGCCGTCATGCCGGTGGCGGTGGTGTCGAAGAACACCAGGTTGGTTTCCGGGTCCTCGACCGTGATCCCCTCGATCTGCGCCAGCCCCCGCGCCAGCGCGCGGGCATTGACATGGTCCTCCGCCAGCCGGTCGACGTTGTGATCCAGCGCGTACAGGCATCCGGCCGCCGACAGCCCGCCCTGGCGAAGCGCCCCGCCCAGGCGCTGCTTCCAGCGCCAGGCGCGGCCGATGAACGCCTCCGAGCCGCACAGCACGGCGCCGAGCCCGGCACCCAGCCCCTTGGTGAAATCCAGCCACACGCTGTCCCAGTCCGCCGCCATGTCGGCCGGGGCCACGCCCGACGCGACGGTCGCGTTCATCAGCCGCGCGCCATCCATGTGGGTCGGCATGTCGTGGTCGTGCGCCCAATCGGCCACGGAGCGAAGGGCCGCCAGCGGCCAGACGGCGCCGCCGCCGAGGTTGGAGGTCTGTTCCACCGCCACCAGGGTCTGCGGCGGGGCGTAGCGCGAGTGCGGCCGAAGCCTGGCCTCCAGCGCCGCCACGTCGAACATGCCGCGTGCCCCGGTCATGCCGGTGATCTGCGCGCCGGCCAACGCCGCGGCCCCGCCGCCCTCGCTGGTCAGGATGTGCGACGTCTCGTGCGCCAGGATCTCGTCGCCGGGGCGGCAATGCGTCAATATCGCGATCTGGTTGCACATGGTGCCGCTGGGCAGGAACATCGCCGCCTGCTTGCCCATGAGCTTCGCCATGCGCTCGCACAGCGCGGTGACGGTGGGGTCGGTGCCGGATTGCTCGTCGCCCACCTCGGCCGCCATCATGAAGGCCTTCATCGCCTGGGACGGCTTGGTCTGCGTGTCCGAGAACAGGTTGATGCGGACCGGCGGGCAACCCGGCTGCAGCTTCGGCGGCGCATGGACCATCAGGCTTTCTCCGTTTTGGGGGCGATGTCGCGGCCACCGGCCGCGCGGGTGATGAAACCGTCGGGGATTGCCCGGTCGGCGTCGGTGTAGGCACGGCGCAGCGCCTCGACGTTGGGCGCGAAGATGTCGGCGCGGTTGGCGCGCGCCCATTCCTGGCTGCGGGCGACGGTATCGAGCGAGAACTGGAATCGCGGCATCACCCAGCGCGCGAACAGCTCGAAGCTCCGCCGCGTCTGCTCGGCATCGGCCCATTCATGCGCGCGGAACAATATTCCACCCACGCCGCCTTCGGTGTACGCCACCAGCTTCTCGATGCCGCGCGCCACCGTATCGGGCGAACCAACCAGCGTGCTGCCATTGGCGACGCCGTCGCGCAGCGGGCTGTCGGCGCGTCCGGGAGGGCGGCCGAGCGTGTCCTCGAAATAGGTCACCGTCTCGGCCCGCTCGCCGTCATGCACCTCGGCCAATGCCCGCTCGTCGTTCTCCGCGATATGCGCGTTCACCACCAGGCGCCACTTGCCCCGGTCCATCGCAATGCCGTTCGCGGCCGCCGCGTCCTCGGCGATCTTCCACTGGCCCGGCAGCTTCTCCGGCCCGCCCGGAATGCCGGCGGCCAGCGACAACACGCCCAGCCCATGCTTGCCCGCCACCATCATGGCCGCCGGCGTCAGCGTGCTCGCGACCGAGATCGGGAAATGCGGATACGTGTACGGCGCCAGATGCAGCCGCGCGTCGCGCAGCTCGAACCAGTCGGTCTTCATCGTCACCGGCGCGTCGCATTTCAGCAGCGCCATGATGGCGTCGAGCGACTGCTCCATCCGCCGCCGCTGCGTGATCGCCTCGATGCCCATCATGTAGGCGTCGGACGGCAGCGCCCCCGGACCGCAGCCCAGCATCACCCGCCCGCGCGTCATGTGGTCCAGCTGCACGAAGCGTTGCGCCACCAGGAACGGATGGTGATACGGCAGGCTGGTGACGCCGGTGCCGAGCATGATGTGCTTCGTGCGTTCGGCTGCCGCCGCGATGATCAATTCGGGCGCGGCGATGGTCTCCCAGCCGGCCGAATGATGCTCCCCGATCCAGGCCTCGTCGTAGCCCAGCCGGTCGAGCAGTTCGATCAGCTCGATATCCCGCCGGATCGCCAGCGTCGGGTTGTCGCCCACGCGGTGGAAGGGCGCCAGGAAGATGCCGAATTTCAGCCCGCGCCGGCTCATGCGGCCAGCGCCTCGCGAATGGCGGCCAGCGCCGCCTCCGCGCGCGCGCCGTCAGGCCCGCCCGCCTGCGCCAGATCGGGCCTGCCGCCGCCGCCCTTGCCGCCGACCGCCGCCGACGCCAGGCGCACCAGTTCGACCGCGCTGAACCGCGACGTAAGGTCGGCCGAGACGCCGACCACGATGCTGGCCTTGCCCTCGGCGGTGGACACCAGCGCCACCACGCCGCTCTCGATCTGCTTGCCGATCGCCTCGGCCAGGCCCTTCAGGTCGCGGGCCGGAATGTCGCCCAGGTTGCGCGCGGCGAGCTTCACCCCCGCCACATGCTCCATCGCCGCCTCCGCCCCGCCGGTGGCGAGCTTGCGCTGGAGGTCGGCCACCACCCGCTCCAGCCGCCGCCGCTCCTCGATCAGCGACGCGACACGGTCCGGCACCTCGGCCGGGCTCGCCCGCAGCGCCACCGCCACCTCGTTCAGCCGCCGATCCGTCTCGTCGATCTGCGCCAGCGCCGCCTCCCCGGTCACCGCCTCGATGCGGCGCACGCCCGCCGAGACGGCGCTTTCGCCGGTGATCCGCAGCAGGCCGATATCGCCGGTGCGCCGCACATGGGTGCCGCCGCACAGCTCGACGGAGTAGGCGGGCTTGTTGCCCTCGCCCACGCCCATCGCCACCACCCGCACCTCGTCGCCATATTTCTCGCCGAACAGCGCCATCGCCCCCTCGGCCACCGCCGCGTCGGGCGTCATCAGCCGCGTGGTCACTTCGGTGTTCTCGCGGATGCGGCCGTTCACCTCGGCCTCGACCCAGGCGAGATCGGCCCGCCCGATCGGCGTCGGCTGGCTCACGTCGAAGCGCAGCCGGTCGGGCGCGTTCAGGCTGCCTTTCTGCGCCACATGCGTGCCCAGCCGCCGCCGCAGCGCCTCGTGCAGCAGGTGCGTGGCGGAGTGGTGCGCGCGGATCGCCGCGCGCCGCCCATGGTTCAGATCCGCCAGCACCGGCATGGCCACCCGCGCCGTACCCTCGGTCACGCGGCCGACATGGACGAACAGGTCGCCGAGCTTCTTCTGCGTGTCCGTGACCTCGATGCGGAGCCCGGCCGCCGTGATCGTCCCCGTGTCGCCCACCTGTCCGCCGCTCTCGGCATAGAACGGCGTCTGGTTCAGCAGCACCGAGACGGTCTGGCCCGACGCCGCGCTCTGAACCGCAGCCCCATCCACCACGATCGCCCGGATTTCCGCCTCCGAAACCTCGGTGGCGTAGCCCAGGAACTCGGTGGCGCCGACGCTCTCCTTCAGCTCGAACCACACCCGGTCCGTCGCGGCGTCGCCCGACCCGGCCCAGGCCGCCCGCGCGCGGCGGCGCTGGTCGGCCATCGCCGTCTCGAAGCCCGCGACCTCCACCATGCGGCCCTGCTCGCGCAACGCGTCCTGCGTCAGGTCGAGCGGGAAGCCGTATGTGTCGTACAGCTTGAACGCCACGTCGCCGGCCAGCGCCTGCCCCGACCCGAGCCGCCCCACTTCCTCGGCAAGCAATCCCAGCCCGCGCTCCAGCATCGCCTTGAACCGGGTCTCCTCCAGCCGCAGCGTCTCGGTGATCAGCGCCTCGGCCCGGCCGAGTTCGGGATAGGCCTGCCCCATCTGCCGCACCAGGGCCGGCACCAATCGCCACATCACCGGGTCTTTCGCCCCCATCATGTGCGCGTGCCGCATGGCGCGCCGCATGATCCGGCGCAGCACGTAGCCGCGCCCCTCGTTGGACGGCAGCACGCCATCGGCCATCAGGAACGAGGTGCTGCGCAGATGGTCCGCCACCACGCGATGGCTGGTCTTGAACGGGCCGTCCGCGTGCTGCCCCGTCGCGTCGGCGCTGGCCAGGATGAGCGCCCGCATCAGGTCGATGTCGTAGTTGTCGTGCTTGCCCTGCAAGATCGCGGCGAACCGCTCGAAGCCCATCCCGGTGTCGATCGACGGACGCGGCAGCGGCGTGCGCGTGCCGGGCGGGCCTTCCTCGTACTGCATGAACACGAGGTTCCAGATCTCGATGAACCGGTCCCCGTCCTCGTCGGCGCTGCCCGGCGGCCCTCCCGGAATGCCTGGCCCGTGGTCGTAGAAAATTTCCGAGCACGGCCCGCATGGCCCGGTGTCGCCCATGCGCCAGAAATTGTCGCTGGTCGCGATGCGGATGATCCGCTCCTCCGGCAGGCCCGCGATCTTGCGCCACAGCAGCGCCGCGTCCTCGTCCTCGCTGAACACGGTCACCAGCAGCTTGTCGGGGTCCAGCCCGAAATCCCTGGTCACCAGGGTCCAGGCATGCAGGATGGCCTGTTCCTTGAAGTAGTCCCCGAAGCTGAAATTGCCCAGCATCTCGAAGAAGGTGTGGTGCCGCGCCGTGTAGCCGACATTGTCGAGGTCGTTGTGCTTGCCCCCGGCCCGCACGCATTTCTGCGCCGTCGTCGCCCGCACGTAGGGACGCCGCTCCTGGCCGGTGAACACGTTCTTGAACTGCACCATGCCGCTGTTGGTGAACAACAACGTCGGGTCGTTGCGCGGCACCAGCGGCGAGCTTTCCACCACCATATGGCCGTTGCGGGCGAAATAATCGAGGAAGGTGGCGCGGATGTCATTGCTGCTGGGCATGGTTCTCACGTAGCCCAGGGTTTTCGGCGTGTCACCCGTGGGAGGTTCTGAATGCGGCTGGTATGCGCATTGCTCGGCCTGCTCGGCCTTTTCGGCCTGCCCGGCCATCCCGGCCTGCCCCTGCTGGCCGCCCTGCCCGCCTCGGCGGCCGACCCGGCGGCGCTCAACGCGGCCGGCAACCGTGCCGTGGCCGCACATGACGACGCGGCGGCGGTCGCGTTGTGGCGCCAGGCGGCGGCCCACGACTCGCCGCAGGCCGCCGCCAACCTCGGCGCGGCCTACGAAACCGGACGCGGCGTGCCGGCCGACCTCGCGGTCGCGGCCCAGTGGTATCGCCGGGGCACCGCCCAGAACGACCCGTTCGCGACCCTCAGCCTCGCCATGCTGATGCTCGATGGGCGTGGCGTGAAGCGCGACGAGGCCGAAGGCGCGCGCCTCGCGCGCCTGGCGGCCGATGCTGGGTGGGCGGCGGCGCAAAGCACCATGGGCGTGCTATACGAGGCCGGACGCGGCGTGCCGGCCGACCAGGTCGCGGCGGTGTCGTGGCTGCGCCGCGCGGCCGGCCAGCATTTCGCCGAGGCCGAAAAGAACCTCGGCATTCACTACGAACAGGGGCGCGGCGTGGAACCCGACCCGGCGGAAGCCGCCCGCCTCTATGAACGGGCGGCGAAGCAAGGCCTGGCCGACGCGCAGCTTCGCCTCGGCATCGCCTACGAGGTGGCGCGTGGCGTGGCCCTCGACGACGCGGCTTCCGTCGGCTGGTTCGAGAAGGCCGCGGCCCAGGGCAACGCCGCTGCCCTCTGGCGCCTCGGCAGCCACGCCGAAAGCGGCGCCGGCCGCCCGCGTGACTACGCCGAAGCCATGAGGCTGTACCGCCGCGCCGCCGACCAGGGCCTCGCCCCCGCCCAGAACGCCATCGCCGCCCTGTTCGACGAGGGTCTCGGCGTGAAGCAGGACGCCGCCGAGGCAGTGCGCTGGTATCGCCTCGCCGCCGACCAGGGATACGCCGCCGCCGAAACCCAGCTCGGCCGTCACGCCATGGACGCCAACGGCATGGCGGCCGACGACGACGCCGCCTTCCGCTGGTTCAACGCCGCCGCCGCGCAGGACGACGGCGTGGCGGAGTTGTACTTGGCGCTCCTCTACGTCACCGGGCGCGGCACGCCGGTCGACCGGCAGCAGGCCGCACGGTGGCTGAAGCTCGCGGGCGAAGCCAACATAGCCGAGATACGCGACCAGGCGCGCGACGCGTTGGCGCAGATGCGGCAATGACCTCCAACGGCGCACCGACGGTGTCGCGCGGGAAGGTCGAATGTCGCACCCGAGCTTGCGGCCGACGGCTTCCTGCGACACTGTCCCGGCCAACCGGCCGCCCTCACAGGCCGGACGGAGAACACCATGATCCATCGCCTGCTCAGCCTCGCGGCAGCCGCCCTGCTGCTTGGCGCGCCCGCCCGCGCTGAAACGCTGGCGCCACGCGAGGCGCCAGCCAAGTCGCTCCCGGTCCCCGGCACCGTCAGCCCGCAGATGCAGGCGATCATCGCGCAGCCGCTGCGGATGAACTGGGACAAGCCGCCGACGACGCCGGAAGGCTGGAAGCAGCTGTCGGACAGCATCGCCACGACGGTCGCGCCGCAGATTCCCGCGATGGCCGAGCGCATGCGCGTGAAAATCGAGCCGTCCACGATCGATGGCGTGCGAGTCTTTACGATCACGCCGGGCGAGATCCCGCCGCAGAACCGCAACCGGCTCGCAGTGCATGTGCATGGCGGCTGCTACGTCCTCAACCCCCGCGAGGCCGCGCTGCCGGAAGCGATCTTCATGGCCGGGTTCGCCCACATGAAGGTCATCGCCGTCGACTACCGCATGCCGCCCGAGGCCTACTACCCGGCGGCGCTCGACGACGCGATGACCGTCTACAAGGCCGCCATCAAGATGACCGATCCGAAGAACGTCGCGGTGTTCGGCAGCTCCGCGGGCGGCGCCCTCACGCTCGAGATGATGCTGCGCGCGAAGCGCGACGGCCTGCCGATGCCCGGCGCCATCGCCCCCGGCACCCCCATGTCGGACGTGACCAAGCAGGGCGACTCGTTCCAGACCAATGCCCAGGTCGACAACGTGCTGGTTTCCGCCGACGGCTTCTGCGACGCCGCCACACGGTTCTACGCCAATGGCCACGACTTCAAGGACCCGATGCTCTCGCCGGTCTATGGCGACGTGCGCGGCTTTCCGCCCACGATCCTGACCACCGGGACCCGCGACCTGCTGCTGAGCAACACCGTGCGGATGCACCGGGCGCTTCGCCAGGCGGGAACGGAGGCGACGCTGCAGGTGTTCGAGGGCCAGTCGCACGCGCAGTTCTACCGCGACGACCGCATCCCCGAGGTAAAGGAAGCCTTCGATGAGATCGCCCTCTTCTTCGACCGGAACCTGGGGAAGTAGCATGGCCACCCGCACCCTTGTCGCCATGGCGGCGCTCCTGTTCGCCGTCCTGGCCCCGGCCCGAGCGCAGGAGCCCGGCCTGCAGACCTGGAAGATCGGCGACTTCACGCTGGAAAGCGGCGAGCTCCTCCGCGATTTCAGCATCGCCTACATGACCGAAGGCACGCTGAATGCGGCGAAGTCCAACGCCGTGCTGATGGTAACCGCGATCGGCGGCAACCATCACCGGATCGACTTCATGACCGGCCCAGGGCGAGGGCTGGACACGGACCGGGTGTTCGTCATCAAAACCAACGCCATCGGCAACGGCCTCACCACGTCGCCCAGCAATAGTGCCACGCAACACGGCCCGGACTTCCCGCACTTCACCATCCGCGACATGGTCGAAAGCCAGAACCTGCTGCTGCAGCATCTCGGCATACCGCATCTGGTCGCGGTTGCGGGCGCCTCGATGGGCGGGATGCAGGTGCTGCAATGGGGCGTGAGCCATCCGGGGATGATGGACGCGCTGATCGCGCTGACCCCGATGGCGCGCACCACGCCCTGGTCCATCGCCGTCAACCACGCGACCCGGCGCGCGCTGATGCTCGACCCAGCCTTCCAGGCTGGCCGCTACACGGCGCAGCCGGAGCAGGGCTGGCGCATGCGGGCCGACATCCTCCAGGTCCTGGCAACCCGCACCCCGGAGGCGATGCGGCAGCAATTCGTCGAACCGATGGAGGTGCAGGCCTGGATTACCGCTCAGGAGGACACGGTGGTGAAGTCGGGCTTCGACGCGAACGACTGGATCGCGCAGACCTGGGCCTATGACCGCCACAACGTGGGCGACACGAAGCTGGACGGGAAGCCCGTGTTCGGCGGCGACCCGATCCGCGCGTTGCACAGCGTGAAGGCCAAGGCCCTGCTGATGTCCGGGCGGCTGGATCTTTACAACCCCGTCGAGGACGGGATCGAAGCCGCCGCCGCCATCCCTGACGGCCGGCACGTGACCATCCCCAGCGTGCAGGGCCATGTGGCGGCTTCGCCCGGCTTCAAGGCAGCCGATTTGGAGTTCATCAACGTCACGGTCCGCGGCTTCATGCAGGACGTAACGAAAGGCTGGCAGACCATCAAGTAGCGCCGCACATCCGCGAGGGGACTCTGGTCCAGGCGTGGAGCCAGGAGCGTGCCCATCTCCCGATCGCAATGGGGACGATGATGCGATGTCCGCTGATGCACAATGAGGGCGATTGAAGATGTCGGCGTATAAGCTAACTTTACCGCATGCGCTGCGCCCGCACCCTGCTTCTGGCCCTGAGCGCGTTCGCCATGGTCGGCGGGGCATCGGTACAGCTCGCCTTGTCGGTGCCGTTGGTTCCGTCGGTCGTGACCGCAGAGATGCCGTGCGACATGGCGGCAATGCCGATGGCGGAAACGGGACAAGGCCAGACGACAGCCCCGTGCAAGGGCCTGACGCCGGACTGCATCAAGCAGATGGGCTGCATCGCCGACGTCGCGCTCCCGGTGCGCCTGGCGGCTGCTGATCCGGGAGTGCCGTTCGGCACGGCCGACTTGCGGCAGGTCCGCTCAACGCTGTCCGGGACAGTCAGCAACCCCGACCCGATGCCGCCGCGAACGACCTGAGTCCAACCGACGCACGCCCCAAGTGCGTCCATGCGCCAAACGGTTGTTCACTTCCCGCCTGTTCCCTGGCCATGACCGGGGCGGCGGGCCACGGAGGCTATTCCGATGGTTCGTTCCACCTTTCTCGCCCGCGCAGCCGCGCTCGCCTGCCGATTTGCGCTCGCCTGCGGATTTGCGCTCGCCAATGACGCGAATGCCGCTTCCGCCGACTACCGCTTCGAGCTGGTTGGCAAGCCACGGCTCGCGGCCAACAAGGACATCGTCCAGATCCGCCTCGTCCGCGTTGCCGACGGCAAGTCCGTCCCCGACGCTGTGGTCTTCGAGAGCAAGGCCGACATGGGTCCGGCCGGGATGGCGACCATGACGGCACCCGTGAAGATCATGCCCGCGAAGGGCGGGGTTTACGTCTTTGAGGTCGA
>JANXTF010000075.1 GCA_025352565.1 Rhodospirillales bacterium
TGTCGTGGTTGACCCGGTCGAAGAACTTCTCCAGGTCGATGTCCACGACGATCTCGTGGCCGTCCGCCACGTACCCCCTCGCCTGGCGCCCGGTTCCTGTTCGGCAGCTCCGAAGTTTGCCGCAGGGCTTCCTCCCCACCCCACCCCACCTCGCGGTGACACAGCTGCCATCAGCTAACGGTTCCGGCCATCCGGCCCGTTCGGGACTTGCACCCTGTAGAGACGTGCCAATGCCTGGCACACGTCGTGGATCGTCGGCCTCCGCCGACCAGGACGGGATGATACGACCGTGCGAATCTTGACGCGATTAATTGTCATCAAACCCTTATCATCGAGCGAAATCTAAGCCCCCAGCGCGTCGGCCGCGATGTCCCGCGCGACCGCCACGAAACGGCCCACCACCGGGTTCGGCGCGTCCTCCGCCCGCGTCAGCGCGGCATAGCCGAAGGTCAGGCGCGGCCGGAACGGAATGGCCACGACGCCGGCTGGCATCACCAGTGTGGACAGGCGGTGGGTGATCGCGAGCCCCAGCCCCGCGGCCACGAACGCGATCATCAGCGGCGTGCTGTTCACCACCACCGACGCGCGCCGCGTGAGACCGGCGCGGTTGAACGCGGCATCCACCATCTGCTGCATCAGCCGCATCTCGTTCAGCCGCACGAAACGCTCGTCGGCCAGCGCCGCCGGGCCGAGCGTCGCGCGCCCGGCCAAAGGATGCGCGGCGGGCAGCAGGCACACCGCGTCCGCCTCGGCGATCATCTCCACGCGCAGGCCGGCCGGGGCGGCCGACGGCAGCGCCACCAGCCCCACATCCAGTTGCCGCGACACCAATCCGTCGATCTGCTGCCGCAGGTCGCGCTCCGCCACCTCCACCGCCAGCCCCGGCAATTCCCGCGCCAGAACGGCCAGCACGCGCGGCGCCAGCCCATGCGCCAACGCCGACACGGCGGCGATCCGCAACAGGCCGTGGCGGCCCTGCCCCAACTCCAAGGCCAGCGCCGACAGCCGCGCGAGACCGCCCAACGCCGCCTCCGCCTCGATCAGGAACGCATGACCGCGCTCGGACACCGTCAATCGCCGTCGCTCGCGCGCGAACACCGCGAAGCCGAGTTCCGCCTCCAGGGCCGCGATCAATCGGCTGACGGCTGGCTGCGTCAGCCCGATCCGATCGGCGGCGCGCGTCACCCCGCCTTCGCGCCACACCGCCAAAGCGGCCCGCAACTGTCCCACATCGGGCAGGCGCAAGGTGGATTGTTCATGTCTTCCTAACATGAAGACATGAAAACTTATGATTTGAAGCCATGTCAATCCCCGGCGTAAGATGCGTCCAAGACGAACGGTGGAAACAACGATGCTTTCGGCTGAACAGAACGAGATGCTCACCCGCGTCGGGCCGGGCACGCCGATGGGCGACCTCATGCGCCGCTACTGGCAGCCGATCGCCGCCGCCTCCGAACTCGATGGCAAATGGACCAAGCGGGTGCGCCTGCTGGGCGAGGACCTCGTGCTGTTCCGCGACCGCGAAGGCAAACGCGGCCTGATCGGCGAATACTGCCCGCATCGCCGCGCCTCTCTGGCCCACGGCATCCCGTCGCAAAACGGCATCCGCTGCCCCTATCATGGCTGGGAGTTCAGCCGCACCGGCGCCTGCCTCGACCAGCCCAACGAGCCGCCGAACCAGGCGTTCAAGGACAAGGTCCGCACCACCGCCTACCCGGTCGAGGAGCTGGGCGGCCTGATCTTCACCTATATGGGCCCGCCCGAGACGCAGCCGTTGTTGCCGCGATGGGACGGGTTCGTGGCCGAGGGCGCCATCCGCATGCTCGGCCGCACGCTGCTGCCGATCAACTGGTTGCAGATCATGGAGAACTCGGCCGACCCGATCCACACCGAATGGCTGCATGGCCATCACTACGAGTTCCTCAAGGAAAAGGAAGGCATCAAGGTCGCCATCAGCGCGCATCACGAGAAGATCGCCTTCAAGGAATTCGAGTTCGGCATGACCAAGCATCGCCTGCTGGCCGGCCAGTCCGAGGACTCCGACGATTGGCGCGTGGGCCATCCGCTGGTGTTCCCGAACATTCTGGCGGTGGGCAACGGCGACAGCCATCTCCGCTCCTACGCGTTCCAGATTCGCGTGCCGGTCGATGACACGCACACCATGCATCTCTGGTACACCGCCTACGTGCCGCAGGATTACGCACGCGTGCCGGCCCATCTGCGCGACACCGTACACGTGTACGACGTGCCGCTGCTGGACAAGGACGGCGAGTTCCTCGTCGAGACCGTGGACAACCAGGACATGATGGCTTGGTGTACCCAGGGCGAGATCGCCGATCGCACACTGGAGAACCTCGGTTCGACCGACCAGGGCATCGCCGTCTATCGCCGCATGTTGCGCCGCGAACTCAAGAAGGTGGAGCAGGGCATCGACCCGATGGGAACGATGCGCGACCCGGTGCGCAACGCGCGGATCGACCTGCCGAACGAGAAGGAGAAGCACCATTTCAGCGACGGCTTCGGTGCCTTCCTGATGCGCACCCATGGCCGCTACTCGCCGATTGCCCAAGACCTGATCGACGTCTTCGAGAAACCCAAGGTGCGGCTCGCGAGCTGAGGTTTTCCGCATGGCGCCGCTGCGTATCGGGATCGCCGGACTGGGCACGGCAGGGCTCGCCTTCGTTCCGGCAATCCGTGGCAATGCGGCGTTGCATCTGGCGGCGGTCGCCGATCCGGACAGCGCGGTTGCCAACGCGCATGGCGTATCCGCCTATGCCGATCTCGCTGCCATGCTGGCCCATCGCGGCCTCGATGCCGTGATCATCGCCACGCCCACGCCGATGCACGTCGCCCACGCGGCGATGGCGTTCGCGGCGGGCAAGCATGTCGTGCTGGAAAAGCCGATGGCGACCGCCCTGCCCGACGCGCTGGCGATGGCGAACGCGGCCGAGGATGCGGGCCTCACCCTCGTCGTCGGCCATTCCCACTCGTTCGACCTGCCGATCCAACGCATGCGCGGCCTGATCCTGGGCGGCACGCTGGGCCGCGTGCGCATGGTCAACACCTGGTGCTTCAGCGACTGGATGTATCGCCCGCGCCGCGCCGACGAACTCGACGCGGCCACCGGCGGCGGCGTCACGTTGCGGCAGGGTGCCCACCAGTTCGACATCATCCGCCTGCTGGGCGGCGGCGCCTTGCGCCGGGTGCGGGCGCAGACCTTCGACTGGGACCCCTCGCGGCGCGCGATCGGCGCCCATAGCGCGTTCCTCGAATTCGCCGGCGGCGCCACCGCCACCGCCGTCTACAACGGCTATGGCGGCCTTGCCTCGTCGGAGTTGTGCGCCGGCATCGCCGAATGGGGATCGTTCGAGCCCGTGACGCACCCGAGCGCGCGCGTGGCTCCGACCGACATCGCCCAGGCCAAGCGCCGCCGCGCCGCCGCGTCCGACAAATCCGACCCGCCTTTCCAGCCGCATTTCGGACTGACCGTGGTCAGTTGCGAGCGCGGCGACATTCGCCAGTCGCCCACCGGCCTGATCGTCTATTCCGCCGCCGGCCGCGAGGAGATCGCGTTGCCGTCGGGCAACACGCCGCACGCGATGCTGCTGGCGGAATTCCAACGCGCCGTCGCCGGCACTGCGCGCCCGCTGCATGACGGACATTGGGGCGCCGCCAACCTCGAAGCCTGCCTCGCGGCGATCGAGTCGTCCGAAACGGGCGAGGCGGTCACGCTGCATCATCAGGTCGTACTGGAGGCGGCATGACCGACGCCGAGCCGACCCGCGCAGCCCCCGCTGCCACCGCCCCCGCTGCCACCGCCCCCGCTGCCACCGCCGACGGCAGCTTCCGCATCCGCCTCGCCCGCAGCGGCGGGGTGCTGACCGTCCCGCCCGACCTCAGCATCCTCGAGGTGCTGCGCCGCCACGGCCTCCACGTGCCAAGCTCCTGCGAGGCCGGCATCTGCTCCTCATGCCAGACCGGCCTGCTCGCCGGCATCGCCGACCATCGCGACTACGTGCTGGACGCGGACGACCAAGGCAGCGCCATCATGGTCTGCGTCTCCCGCGCGCGCTCGGAGGAATTGACCCTTGATGTCTGACACCGCATCGCTCGACCGACAGATCCGCGACTTCGCCGCCCGACGCGCCGCCATGCGTCCAAGCCATCCGGTCACGCCGCCGATCGATCCGGCCGAGATGCACCGCGCCGACAACATGCTGTGGCACGTCCGTCCCGCCCCCGGCGGCGGCGGCGTCGAGATCGCGCTGTACCATCCCGGCCTCGGCTGGACCGGCATGGTGATGTCGCGCGCGCAGATCGAGGACCTGCAGGACACCATCGCCGCGAGCCTGCGCGAACTGCCGGTGCGCCTGAACCCCGCGAGCCAGGCATGACCGAGCTTGACGCCGCCTGCCAGGACCTCATCGCCGCCGGCCAGATCCTCGACCATCAGGGCATGGGCGATTTCACCCGCGGCCATGTGTCGATCCGCGTCCCCGGCCGCCCCGAACACTTCATCATGAAGCCGCACAGCGTGGGCCTCGACGAGATCACGCGGGAGAACATCGTCACCTTCGATCTCGACGGCGTGCTGGTCGCCGGCACCGCGCGCCAGCACAGCGAACGCTACATCCACTCCGAAATCTTTCGCGCGCGTCCCGACGTGAATGCGGTGATCCACGCCCATCCCGCCCACGCCATCGCCTTCTCCGCCACCGGCCAGCAATTGCGCGCCCTGAACCAGGGCGGCGCCGTGTTCGCCGGCGGATTGCCGGTGTTCACCGCCACGATGGACCTGATCCGCTCGCCCGAGACGGGCCGCGCGGTGGCCGCCTGCCTCGGCCCGCACAAGGCGGTGCTGATGCGCGGCCACGGCGTCGCCATGGCGGGCGCCAGCGTGCAGGAGGCGGTGGTGCTGTGCCTCATGCTGGAGGAGGCCGCACGCATCCAGCTCCTCGCCTCCGCAGCCGGCCTGGATGACTGGGCCTTCCCGCCCGACGACGTCGCGGCCCTGCGCGACAAGCTGACGCGGCACGAGCAATACGCCATCAATTTCGACTACCTCGCCCGCAAGGCGCGCAACGCCTTGCGCTAGACCAGGCGGCCAGCAGGCCAGTGACAGCGCGGAACAACCGCGCGCGACGGGAGAGACGATGCGAGACGGCGGACCATGCCACGGCGGACCATGCTAGAGGCGGCACTTCAGGCCCTGGCGCTCATCATGGAGCCGATGCGGCTCGCGATCATGCTGGGCGGCGTCGTGCTCGGGCTGGCGCTCGGCGTCATCCCCGGCCTCGGCGGCATCGTGGGCCTGGCGCTGCTGATCCCGTTCACCTACCACATGGATGCCTACACCGCCTTCGCGCTGCTGCTCGGCATGGCGTCGGTCACCACGGTGTCGGACTTCATCCCCGCCGTGCTGTTCGGCGTGCCCGGCACGGTGGGCGCGGCCGCCACCGTGCTCGACGGCTTCCCGATGGCCAGGCGCGGCGAGGCGGCGCGCGCGTTCGGCGCCGGCTACGCCGCCTCGCTCGCCGGCGGCGTGTTCGGCGCGCTGCTGCTGGCCCTGGCCATCCCGGTGCTGCGCCCGGCCGTGCTGTATATCGGTTCGTCGGAATTGCTGGCCTTCTGCATCTTCGGCCTCGCGATGGTGGCCGTGCTGAGCGGCAAGGCCCCGTTGCGCGGCCTCACCGCCGCCTGCATCGGGCTGATGCTCGCCATGATCGGCTCGGACCCGCAGACCGGCACGCTGCGCTGGACGTTCGACGGCCTGTACCTTTGGGACCATCTGCCCCTGGTTCCCGTAACGCTCGGCATCTTCGCGCTGCCCGAACTGGCCGACATGGCGATCGCCCGCGCCGGCATCGCCACGTCCACAGCCTCGTTCTCGGCCTCGTCGCAATGGGACGGCGTGCGCGACGCGCTGCGCAACTGGCGCCTGATCCTGCGGTGCAGCGCCCTGGGCGCCGTGCTGGGCGCCGTCCCCGGCATCGGCTCGGCGGTGATCGACTGGATCGCCTATGGCCATGCCGTGCAGACCGAGAAGAACCCGGAGAATTTCGGCAAGGGCGACGTGCGCGGCGTGATCGCGGCCGAAAGCTCCAACAACGCCAAGGAGGGCGGCCATCTGGTGCCGACCATCGCGTTCGGCGTGCCGGCCGGCGCCTCGATGGCGCTGCTGCTGAGCGCGTTCCTGATGCACGGGCTGACCCCGGGGCCGGAGATGCTGACCAAGCATCTCGATGTCACCTACGGCATCATCTGGACGCTCACCATCAGCCACATCATGGCGGCGGCGATCTGCCTCTGCGCGAGCGGGCTGTTCGCGCGGCTGGCGCTGATCCGTGTCGGGCTGCTGGTGCCGGCGGTGCTGGCGATCATCTTCCTGGGCGCCTTCAACGGCAGCCAGAGCTGGGGCGATCTCTATTCGATGGCCCTGTTCGGCGTGGTCGGCTGGATGATGAAGCAGCTCGGCTGGCCGCGCCCGCCGCTGATCCTGGGCTTCGTGCTGGGCGCCACGTTCGAGCGATATTTGTTCATCTCGCAGGAACTCTACGGCGCCGCGATGCTGGCCCGCCCGGTGGTGATCGCGGTTCTGCTGGCCGCCGCCTGGGTGGTGGCCCGCCCGCTGCTCGATGCCGCGCGCCGCATCGCCTCGGGCGGGCGCGGCCGGCTGCGGATGCCCCGGCCGTCGGCGAATGCCGCGTTCGCGGCCGGGCTGATCGGGCTCGTCCTGCTCGCGCTGGCGCAATCGGCCGCGTGGCCGCTGCACGCCAGGCTGGTGCCGCTGGCCGCCGCGGGTGCCGCTTTGCTTTTCGGCACGCTCACGCTGCTGACCGAGCTGTTTGCCGCGCGCCGCGACGCCGCGGGCGATGCCGCGCACCGGGTCGACGCCCCGGCGCTGGCCCTGGACGGCCCGCAACGGATGCGCGCGCTGCGGTTCGCGGGCTGGCTCGCCGGGCTGCTGGGCGCGATGACGGCGCTTGGCGTGCTGCCGGGCCTGCTGCTCGCGATGTTGCTGATGTGCTGGATGGAATTCCGCGAACGCTGGGTGGTGGCGGGCGGCCTCGCCTGCGGCATGACGCTGGCATTCTGGCTCGTGTTCGACCGTATTTTCGCAACGCCCTGGCCCGACGCGCTCGTCGGCGACGTCTGGCCGTGGCTGCGCAGTGCCACCGGATTGGTCTGACGACACAAGGGAGAACCACGATGCGTCTCACGCGCACATTGCTCGCCGGCGCCTTGGCGATCGCCGCGATCCTGCCGGCCCGCGCCGCGGATTTCTATGCCGGGCGCACCGTCAGCATCGTCATCGGCTACAGCGTCGGCGGCGGCTACGACCTGTATGCCCGCCTGCTCGCCCGCTTCCTTGACAGGCACCTGCCGGGCAACCCCACCGTGCTGCCGCAGAGCATGCCCGGCGCCGGCAGCCTCAAGGCGGTCATGTATCTCAGCGCGGTGGCGCCGCATGACGGCACCGTGTTCGGCACGTTCGGCCGCAGCATGGTGCTGGAACCCCTGTTCAACGGCGCCAAATTCGACCCCCGCAAGCTGAACTGGCTCGGCAGCATCACCCAGGATGTCAGCCTGTGCGTCACCTCGGCGGCCTCGCCGATCAAGACGTGGGACGACCTGATCACCCAGCACGCCCGCATGGGCGGCCAGGCGGCGGGATCGGACCCGGACGTCTACGCGGCGCTCCTGAAGCACCTGTTCGACAGCAACCTCCGGCTCGTCACCGGCTATCCCGGCAACAACGAACTCGGGCTGGCGATGGATCGCGGCGAGATCGACGGCTTCTGCGGCCTGTCCTGGAGCAGCCTCGCCAGCCGCCACCCCGAATGGATGAGCGGCGCGCACAAGATCAACCTCATCGTGCAGGCCTCGGCCGGCACCGCGACGGAGGCGCACGCCCCGCAGCTCACCAGCAAGATCACCGACCCGCGCAAGCTCGCGGCGCTGCGGATGATCCTGCAGACCCAGGCCATCGCCCGCCCGTTCGCCGCCCCGCCGAACCTGCCGCCCGAACGGATCGCGGCGCTGCGGCAGGCGTTCCTGCAAACCGTCGCCGACCCGGAATTCCTGGCCGAAGCCGCCAGGCTCGGCCTGGACGTCTCGCCCGTGCCCTCGACGGCGGTGGACGCGATGCTGGCCGACCTCTACGCGCAGCCGCCCGAGGTGATCCGGCTCGCGAAGGACGCAAGCACATACTGACGCGAGCCCGCGAAGTCGCGCGTCGCGCTGGCATGACCGCGAGGAACAGGCCGAAAAACGAAGGCACGAAAAGCCGGCAAACGCCGCCGGCGGCCTCTTGACCCTGCGCAGACCGGCAGCGACACTCCCGGCATGAGCGATAGCCTGGTTTTGGAGATGCTTCGCGCGATCCGGGGCGACCTGTCCGGGATCAAGGCCGACATCATCGAGCTGAAGGAGCGGGTTGGGCTCGTCGAAGGGCAGACCGCGTCGATATCGCGCCGCCTCGACCGGGTGGGCGGCGACGTCGAGCAGATCAAGCGCCGCCTCGAACTGGTCGACGCCTCCACATAGCTTGTCATCCCGCGCGCCTTGACCACGTGCCGGCCGGCGGCGACACTCGCGCGCATTGGATCAGAGGGAGAGAACGATGCCCCAGGTGTCGCTTACGGTGAATGGCAAGACTTCGACCGTTGAGGTCGAGGGCCGCACGCTGCTGGTGGAGTTGCTGCGCGAGAAGCTGGGGCTGACCGGCACGCATGTCGGCTGCGACACGAGCCAGTGCGGCGCCTGCGTGGTGCATGTGAACGGCGCCTCGGTGAAGGCCTGCACCATGCTGGCCCTGCAGGCCGAGGGCGCCCAGGTGATCACGATCGAAGGTTTGGCGGCGGCCGATGGGACGCTGCACCCGATGCAGGAGATGTTCCGCGAGCATCACGCGCTGCAATGCGGCTTCTGCACGCCGGGCATGGTGATGAGCGCCATCGACCTGGTGCAGACGCATCCGCAGGGGATCACCGAGGACGAGATCCGGCACGGCCTGGAAGGCAACCTCTGCCGCTGCACCGGCTACCACAACATCGTCAAGGCGATCGCGGCGGCTTGGCCGATCATGCACGGCAAGCAGGTTCCGCTCGCCGCGGAATAAGCTTTTCTTGTCTGCCGTCATGGTCGGCAAAGGCCGACCATGACAGTGATAACACCGCGTGCCTGAACAACGATAAGAACAAGCAGGGGCATCCATGAACGCGGCATTCCAGGGCATCGGCGCCAGTGTGCGCCGCACCGAGGACCGGCGCTTCGTCAGCGGCAACGGCCACTACACCGACGACATGAACCGGCATGGCCAGCTGCACGCGATCATCAAGCGCAGCGACCGGCCGCATGCCCGCATCCTGGGCATCGACAAGACTGCCGCCCTGGCGGCGCCGGGAGTGGTGGCGATCTACACCGGCGAAGACATGCAGGCCGATGGCGTGGGCGGGCTGCCCTGCGGCTGGGGCGTCAAGAACAAGGACGGCTCGCCGATGGCGGAGCCGGCGCATCCGGTGCTCGCGATCGGCAAGGCGCGGCATGTGGGCGACCCGATCGCGGTGGTGATCGCAGCCACCCGCCAGCAGGCCAGGGACGCGGCCGAATTGCTGGTGATCGACATGGCGGCGCTGCCGGGGATCGCGCATGTGCGGGACGCGATCGCGCCGGGCGCGGCCACCGTGCACGACGATGTGCCGGGCAACGTCTGTTACGACTGGCATATCGGCGACAAGGACGCCACGGACGCGGCGTTCGCCCGGGCGGCCCATGTGGTCAAGCTCGATCTGCTGAACAACCGCCTGGTGCCCAATGCGATGGAGCCGCGCTGCGCCATCGGGGAATACGATCGCAGCGGCGGCGAGTACACGCTGACCACGACCAGCCAGAACCCGCATGTCATCCGGCTGCTGATGGGCGCGTTCGTGCTGCATCTGCCGGAGCACAAGCTTCGGGTGGTGGCGCCCGACGTGGGCGGCGGTTTCGGCAGCAAGATCTACCATTACGCCGAGGAGGCCATCGTCACCTGGGCCGCCGGCAAGCTGGGCGTGCCCGTCAAGTGGACGTCCGACCGCTCGGAAGCCTTCATGTCGGACGCGCATGGCCGCGACCATGACAGCACCGCCGAGATGGCGGTGGATGCGGAGGGGCATTTCCTGGCGCTCCGCGTGCGCACGATCGCCAACATGGGCGCCTATCTCTCGACCTTCGCCGCCGCCGTGCCGACCTATCTGTATGCGACGCTGCTGGCGGGGGTGTACAAGACGCCGGCGATCTATGCCGAGGTGAAGGCGGTGTTCACCAACACGGTGCCGGTGGACGCCTATCGCGGCGCGGGGCGCCCGGAAGCCGCCTTCCTGCTGGAGCGGCTGGTGGACGTGGTGGCGCGCGAGACCGGGATCGACCGGGTGGAACTGCGCCGCCGCAACTTCATTCCGGCGGACGCTTATCCGTATCAGACGCCGGTGGCGCTGGAATACGACAGCGGCAATCACCTGAAGACGCTCGAAGGCGCGTTGAAGGCGTCCGACTGGGCCGGATTTCCGGCGCGCCGCGCGGCCGCGCGGGCAAAAGGCAAGCTGCGCGGCATCGGCATGTCCACGTATCTCGAAGCCTGCGGCATCGCGCCGTCCAAGGTGGCGGGCGCGTTGGGCGCGCGGGCCGGGTTGTACGAGGTGGCGAATATCCGCATCCACCCGACCGGCAGCGTGAGCGTGTTCACCGGCACGCACAGCCACGGGCAGGGGCACGAGACGACATTCGCGCAGCTCGTGTCCGACCAACTCGGCATTCCGTTCTCCCAGATCGAGATCGTGCATGGCGACACGTCGAAAATCCCGTTCGGGATGGGGACGTATGGGAGCCGCAGCCTCGCCGTGGGCGGGTCGGCGATGGTGAAGGCGGCGGACAAGATCATCGCCAAGGGGAAGAAGATCGCGGCGTTCCTGATGGAGGCCTCGGTCGAGGACATCGAGTTCAAGGACGGCAAGTTCAGCGTCGCTGGCACGGACAGATCGAAGACCATCGGCGAGATCGCGTTCTGCGCCTACGTGCCGCATAATTATCCGATCGAGGAGCTGGAGCCGGGGCTGGACGAGACCGCGTTCTATGACCCGAAGAACTTCACCTATCCCGGCGGGTGCCATATCTGCGAGGTCGAGATCGATATGGATGTCGGCACGACCGAGGTGGTGCGCTTCACGGCGGTGGACGATTTCGGGCGGATCATCAACCCGATGATCGTGGCCGGGCAGGTGCAGGGCGGGATCGCGCAGGGCATCGGGCAGGCGCTGCTGGAGAACGCCGTGTACGACGACCAGGCGCAACTCGTGTCGGGCAGCTACATGGATTACACGATGCCGCGCGCGCACGACATTCCGGGCGTGGCGATCAGCGACGAGGGGACGCTGTGTACGCACAACCCGCTCGGCGCGAAGGGCTGCGGCGAGGCGGGGGCGATCGGCAGCCCGCCCGCGGTTATCAACGCCGTGGTGGATGCGCTGAGCGAGTTCGGCGTCCGCCATATCGACATGCCGGCCAGTTCGCAGAAGATATGGTCGATCATCCAATCCAGCCGCCTCCCCATGGCGGCCGAGTAACGGAGAGTAAGATGTACGATTTCGCATACCAGAAGCCGAGCAACGTCGCCGACGCGGTGAAGGCGCTTGGCGCCGACCCCGAGGCCAAGGCGCTGGCGGGAGGCCAGACCTTCATTCCGGTGCTGAAGCAGCGGCTGAACAAGCCGACGGTGATCGTCGATCTCAGCAAGCTGGGCCTGACCGGCATCACGGTGACGGCTACGGCCGTGACGATCGGGGGCATGACGACGCATTGGGATGTGGCGCATTCGGAGGCGGCCCGGAAGGCCATTCCAGGCCTGGTCGATCTCGCGGGCCAGATCGGCGACAACCAGGTGCGCCATCGCGGCACCATCGGCGGATCGCTGGCCAACAACGACCCGTCCGCGTGTTACACCTCGGCGGTGCTGGCGCTGGGCGCCACGATCAAGACCGACCGCCGCTCGATTCCGGCCGATGAGTTTTTCGCGGGCATGTTCACGACGGTGCTGGAACAAGGCGAACTGATCACGGCGGTGGAATTCCCGATCCCGGAGAAGTCCCACTACATGAAGTTCCGCAACCCGGCGTCGCGCTACGCCATGGTGGGCGTGTATGTGGCGAAGGGGCCGAAGGGCGTGCGCGTGGCGGTGACCGGCGCCGGGCAGGGCGGCGTGTTCCGCCATGCCGCGATGGAGGCGGCGCTTTCGGCCAACTGGTCGCCCGATGCGGTGGCCAACATCAAGACTCCGCCGGACGATCTGAACAGCGACATCCATGGCAGCGCGGAGTACCGCGCGCATCTGATCGGCGTGATGGCGAAGCGGGCCGTGGCGGCGGCAGGCTAGCTTACAAGGGCGAAAGAGCGCCACGCATTCCGCCACCGCGCGGCGGAATGCGTGGCGATCTTTCGCCCTATTTCACGCGCCCTATTTCACGGTTGCCACGCGAAGCGCGTTCGTCGTCCCCGGCTTGCCGAACGGCACGCCGGCGATCACCACGATCTCCTCGCCGCGTTGGCAGAAGCCTTCCTGCAAACTGACGCGGATGGCCTTCGATACCATGTCGGTCATCGACTGCGCGTCCGGCGCCACGACCGCGTGGACGCCCCATACCACCGCGAGCCGCCTCGCCGTCTGTTCGGCGGGCGTGAGGCCGATGATCGGGGCCTCGGGGCGCTCGCGGGCGGCACGCAACGCGGTGCTGCCCGAGGCGGTGAAAGCCGCGATGGCGGTGGCGCCGATGGTGTGGGCCACCTGGCGCGCGGCGGCGGCGATGGCGTCGGCGGCGGAGCGTTCCGGCTCGGGGCGCGAGGCCTCGATGATGGCGCGCCAGCCGCTGTCCTGCTCCACGCGGGCGATGATGCGGTCCATGATGTTGACCGCCTCGTAGGGGAATTGCCCGGCGGCGGTCTCGGCCGACAGCATCACCGCGTCGGCGCCGTCGAACACCGCCGTCGCCACGTCCGACGCCTCGGCGCGCGTTGGGGAGGGGGCGTTTATCATGCTCTCCAGCATCTGGGTCGCGACCACCACCGGCTTGCCGGCCTGGCGGGCGGCGCGGACGATGCGTTTCTGGGCGAGCGGGACTTCCTCGGGCGGCAGTTCCACGCCGAGGTCGCCGCGCGCCACCATCACCGCGTCGGACAGGGCGATGATGGCGTCGAGGTTTTCCAGCGCCTGCGGCTTCTCCATCTTGGTCATGATCCAGGCGCGGCCGGCGGCGATGGCGCGGGCTTCGGCCACGTCCTCCGGGCGCTGCACGAAGGAGAGTCCGATGTAGTCGACGCCGCGTGCGAGGGCGAAATCGAGGTCGATGCGGTCTTTCGCGGTCAGCGCCGGGATGGGCAGCACCATGTCCGGCACGTTGACTCCTTTGCGGTCCGAGAGCGGACCGCCGACCATGATCTCGGTTTCCAAATGGTCGTCGCGCACGCGGATGACGCGCAGGCGTAATTTGCCGTCGTCGAGCAGGAGCGAGGTGCCGATCGCGGCTGCCTTGATGATCTCGGGGTGCGGCAGGTTGACGCGGCGCACATCGCCGGGTGTGGGGTTGAGGTCGAGGATGAAACGCTGGCCGGTCTGTAGCTGCACCCGCCCGCCCCCGAAGCGGCCGACGCGGAGTTTCGGGCCTTGCACGTCGGCGAGGATGCCGATGGGGCGGTCGAATTTCCGTTCCAGCTCACGGATCATCACGATGCTGGCGGCGTGGTCCTCGTGGGTGCCGTGGGAGAAGTTGAGGCGGAACACGTCGGCCCCGGTCTGATGCAGGCGGGCCAGCACCTCCATGGTGTTGCTGGCAGGGCCAAGGGTCGCGACGATCTTCGTGCGGCGGCGGCGGCGCAGCTTCATGTGGGCGGCCATGGGGGGTCCTTCAGGCGATGAGGATGGCGCGGATGTCGTTCACGTTGGTGAGCGTCGGGCCGGTCTTGATGAGATCGCCGACCGCAGCGAACAGCGTGTAGCTGTCATGGGCCGCCAGCATTGCGCGCGGGTCGAGCCCGGCGGCGCGGGCGCGGGCGAGCGTGTCGGGCGTCACGATGGCGCCGGCCGCGTCCTCGGTGCCGTCGATGCCGTCGGTGTCGCCAGCGGCGGCCCAGATGCCGGGGAGGCCGTCGAGGGCGATGGCGAGGCCGAGCAGGAATTCGGTGTTACGGCCGCCGCGCCCCGGTTTGGCGTCGCCGATGGTGACGGTGGTCTCGCCGCCCGAGAGCAGGATGGCGGGGCCGGCGAGCGGCAGGCCGTGCGCGCGGACCGAGCGGGCGATGCCGGCCATGAGCGTGCCGGCCTCGCGGCTTTCGCCTTCCAGCGCGTCGCCGAGGATCAGCGGGGCAAGGCCGCGGGCGCGCGCAACGTCGGCGGCTTGACGGAGCGCCATGCCGGGGGCGGCGATGATGCGGAACTCGGCGTGGGCGAGTTCGCCGGGCTTGGGTGTCTCGTCGGCGTCCTGGGCCAGCCGCGCCGCGACGGCAGGACTGGGTGCGATGCCGTAGCGGGCGAGGATGGCGCGGGCGTCGGCGAATTTGGTCGGGTCCGCGACGGTGGGTCCGCTGGCGATCACCGCTGGGTCGTCGCCCGGCACGTCGCTGATGGCGAGCGTGACGACGCGGGCGGGAAAGGCGACCGCCGCGAGGCGGCCGCCTTTGATGGCCGAGAGATGCTTGCGGACCGCGTTCATTTCCGAGATCGGCGCGCCTGAGGCGAGCAGCGCCCGGTTGACCGCCTGCTTGTCGGCCAGCGTGAGGCCGGGCGCGGGCAGCGCCAGCAGCGCCGAGCCGCCGCCGGAGATGAGGGCGATGACAAGGTCGTCCGGGCCGAGGCCCTGGACGGCGGCGAGGATGCGCCGCGCGGCGCGCTCGCTGTTGGCGTCGGGGACCGGGTGGGCCGCCTCGATCACCTCGATGCGGCGCGTCGGAGCGGCGTGCCCGTAGCGGGTCACCACGACGCCGCCGAGGTCCATGTCCGGCCAGGCGGCCTCGAGGGCGGCGGCCATGAGGGCGGCCGATTTGCCGGCGCCGACCACGACGCAGCGCCCCTTGGGGCGGGGCGGGAGATGCTGGCCCAGCATGATCCTGGGGTCGGCCGCTGCGATGGCGGCGTCGAACACGGCGCGCAAGGCTTCCCGCGCCCGTTTGTCGTCCCAAGCCATTCGCGGCGCATCCCCCGATTTAAGCCTGGCGGAGTATGGCGGAGCGGCGCCCGGCACGCCATGTCCCGGCTTCGCACAGGAGCAACCGATGTCCGCGCCCACCACCACCGAACTGGAAGCCGCCGCGTTCCGCCGCCTCGTCGCCCATCTGCGGGAGCGCAGCGATGTGCAGAATATCGACATGATGAACCTCGCTGGGTTCTGCCGGAACTGCCTGTCGCGCTGGTATCGCGAGGCAGCGGCGGAGCGGGGCGCGACCATCGCGGACCCGGATGCCCGCGAGATCGTCTATGGGATGCCCTACAAGGAGTGGCAGGCGAAACATCAGCGCGAGGCCACGGCCGAGCAGAAGGCTGCGTTTGCGACGGCGGCGCATTGACCGGGCAAACCGCGCGTTGACCCCTGGCCCCCGAGCCGCTACTCCCGCCGCCCCACGCCGAGAAGGAAACGCCCATGGCCGTCGATGTGATGGAAAAGATCGAGGAGCCGGCGCAGCACGGCAACATCGCAGCCGATCGGCTGCGCAGCCTGATCGACCGGATCGAGCGGCTGGAGGAGGAGCGCAAGGCGCTGGGCAGCGACATCAAGGACATCTACGCCGAGGCGAAGTCGGCCGGGTTCGACGTGAAAGTGATCCGCCAGCTCATCCGCATCCGCAAGCAGGAGCCGGCGGATGTGGAGGAGCAGGAGACGCTGCTCGACGTATATCGCCGCGCGTTGGGGATGTAGGCGGCCCCAGCGCAGCCATCATCGGGCGGCGGGCCGATCGGGGCGCTCCCCTTGGTCGCGGGGCGTGCGATCGAGCGTCATCCATTTGCCGTCGGCTTGGCCAAGACGAAAACCATAGCGAACGTAAAGCGCGTGCGCGTCGGCGGTTGTGAGCGTCCAATTGAGGATTGTCGCGAGTTCCGGATGCGCCAGGATTGTTTCGACCAATGCCGTCCCGAGGCCGAGACCGCGCGAGGCGGGGTCGATAAACACGTCGCCGAGATGGGCGCGAAAGGTGTAGTCGGTGAGCACCCGGCCAAAACCGGCCTGCGTGCCGTCCGTGGCGTAGATGCCGAAGCACAGGCAGTTGGCCCAGCTTCTCTCCGTGAGGGCGCGCGGCCGGCCGGCCGCCCAGTAAACTCCCGCCAGCGAGCCGTGGACGAAGTCCATGTTCAGGCGCTCGCGATCGTCGCTGATCACATACCCGTTCGACAGCGCGACCGCATGGACCATCAAAGCGGCTCCGCGCGATGAAAAGACGTGCTCACCCCGGCGCATCCAGCGCCGGCCGATGCGCCTGGATCACCAGATGGCGGCGGATCTTCTGAGTCGCCGTCAAAAGACCGTTCTCGATGGTGAACGGCTCAACCAGCGCGTGCCGGCGGATGCGTTCGGTCACCGACAGCCCCTGGTTCACCCGCTTCACCGCCGCCGCCACCGCCGCCGCATCGGTGTCCGCGGCCGCGACAATCAGGGCCGCGAGGCCCGCGCGGCCATCGCCCGCCACCACCGCCTGCGCGATCGCCGGCTCGGCCGAGAGCAAGCCTTCGACCCGCGCGGGTGAAATGTTCTCGCCGCCTGACAGCACGATCATGTCGCGCTTGCGGTCGGTGATGGTGAGGAAGCCGCGTGCGTCGAGGCGGCCGATATCGCCGGTGTGCAGCCAGCCGCCATGGATCGCCTGGGCGGTTTCGGCCGGACGCCGCCAATAGCCGTCCATCACCAATTCGCCGCGCACCAGGATTTCGCCGTCATCGGCGATGCGGAGTTCGACGCCGGTGAGCGGTCGGCCCACCGTCTCGATATCGGTGGCGCCGCGTGTGTTCGCCGAGATCACCGGGCCGGCCTCGGTCTGGCCGTAGCCTTGCAGCAGTTCGATGCCGAGACCCATGAAGAAGCGGCCGACTTCCGGCTCCAGCCGCGCCCCGCCCGACATGGCGGCGCGGAACCTGCCGCCGAAGCGGGCGCGGACCTTTCTCCGCACCAGGATTTCGAGCAGCAAATCGAGCGGCTTTTCCGCCAGGGACAATCCGGTCTCGGCGCGTTTGCGGCCGAGTTCGATGGCGCGGTGGAACAGCGTCCGCCGCCATGCCGGTTCGCGGTCGATCTGGGCGAGGATGCGGGCGCGGATGATTTCCAGGATGCGCGGAACGAAGGTCATGATGGTGGGGCGAACGGCGGCCATGTCGGCGCCGAGATGCTCCATGCCGCGGCAATAGGCGACCTCGGTGCCGAGGCTGAGCAGGAAGAACTGGCCGGCGGTGTGCTCGTAGGCGTGGGACAGCGGCAGGAACGAGAGATAGGTCTCGTTCGAAAGATCGAGCGGATGCACCAGGTCATAGGCGCCGTGGCAGTTGGCCAGGATGGCGCGGTGCGGCAGCATCACGCCGCGCGGCTGGCCGCCGGTGCCGGAGGTGTAGATGAGGCAGGCCAGCGCGCCGGAGGGGATTTCCCCCGCCTCGGCCTCGATATCGGCGGGGTCGGTGGCGTCGCGCGCCAAATCGGCCCATGGCAGAACGCGCAGGCCGGCGCGCGCGAAGGGCTCCATGGTGACCAACAGATCGAGTACCCCGGCCTCGGCGACATTTCCTGCCAGCGCCGCTGTGGAGACGATCGCCGCGCGGGCGCCGCTGTCGCGCAGGATGTGGGCGTGGTCGGCAAGGGTGTTGGTGATATAGGCGGGCACCGGCACGGCGCGGATGGCCATGAGCGCCACTTCGGCGATCGGGTATTCCGGGCGGTTCTCGGACACGATCATCACGCGGTCCCCGGCCGAGATGCCGGCTTCGCGCAGGCGGCGGCCGGCCGAGGCCGCCTGGCGGGCGAACTGGCTCCAGGTGGTGGTATGCCACGCATCGTCATGGAAGGCGCGCAGCATCGGGCGATCGGGCCAGCGCCGGGCCCGCTCGAACATCATCGCGGCCAGGTTAGGCCCCGTCGTGTAGCTCTCCACCGCACGTCCTCCCGCTCCGCCCCTTTGACGGCGTGCGAAGCTGCTTACATCCAGTCTCGCTTCAGCAGAACAGGATATCCTCGATGCCCGACGGACACGCGGCCGCCGCCGCCCTGCCTAAGTGGGATTTGCGCGATCTCTATCCCGCACCCGACAGCGCCGAACTCGCGGCCGACCTGCGGCGCGCCGAACAGGCCGCCGGTGCTTTCACCGCCGCCCATGCCGGCAAGCTGGCGGGGGCGTCGGGTGCCGCGCTGGCGGACGCCTTGGCCGAGTTCGAGCGGATCGACGAGATTCTGGGACGGGTCATGTCCTACGCCCAGCTGATGTTCGCGGGCGACGGCACCGATCCGGTGATCGGCAGCTTCTACCAGTCGATGACCGAGCGGGTGACCGCGATCAGCAGCGACCTGATCTTCTTCAGCCTGGAACTCAACCGCATCGACGAGGCGGTGCTGGAGCAGAAGCTGGCGGACCCAGCCCTTGCCCGGTGGCGCCCGTGGCTGCGCGACCTCCGCGTGTTCCGCGCGCACCAGCTTTCCGACGATCTGGAGAAGCTGCTGCACGAGAAGGAGGTCACCGGGCGTTCGGCCTGGTCGCGGCTGTTCGACGAGACCATCGCGGGGCTGCGGGTGCCGTTGCTGGGCGAGGACCTGACCGTCAGCGCCGCCCTGAACAAGCTGTCGGACACCGATCGCGCGGTGCGCGAGGGCGCTGCCCATGCCATCGGCGAGGTGTTCGCCAGGAATGCCCGGTTGTTCGCGCTGATCACCAACACGCTGGCCAAGGACAAGGAGATCGTCGACACGTGGCGCCACTACCCGCGCCCCGCCAGCTCCCGCAATCGCTCCAACATGGTCGAGGACGAGGTGGTGGACGCGCTGGTCTCGGCGGTGACGTCGGATTTCCCGCGCCTGTCGCATCGCTACTACGCGCTGAAGGCGAAGTGGCTCGGGCTGGAGAAGCTGCAGCACTGGGACCGCAACGCGCCGCTGCCGGAGGATGGCGACCGCCGCGTGACGTGGCCCGAGGCGCGCGACCAGGTGCTCGCGGCGTACGCGGCGTTCTCGCCGGAACTTGGGGAGGTGGGGCGCCGGTTCTTCGACGCGCCCTGGATCGACGCCGAATTGCGGGAAGGCAAGTCGGGCGGCGCGTTCGCGCACCCCACGGTGCCCTCCGTGCATCCGTATTTGCTGGTCAACTTCCATGGCCGCACGCGTGACGTGATGACGCTGGCGCATGAGCTTGGGCATGGGGTGCATCAGATACTGGCGGCGCGGCAGGGTTACCTGATGTCGAGCACGCCGCTCACCTTGGCCGAGACGGCCAGCGTGTTCGGTGAGATGCTGACGTTTCGGGCGCTGCTGGATGCCGAGACCGATCCGGCGCGGCGGCGGATCATGCTCGTGGGCAAGGTCGAGGACATGCTGAACACGGTGGTGCGGCAAATCGCGTTCTACCAGTTCGAGCAGCGCCTGCATGACGAGCGCCGGCATGGCGAGATCACGGCCGACAAGATCGGCGAGATCTGGATGAAGGTGCAGGCCGAGAGCCTCGGGCCGGCGTTCGAGTTCCTGCCGGAATACAACGTGTTCTGGGCCTATGTGCCGCATTTCGTGCATTCGCCGTTCTATGTGTACGCTTATGCGTTCGGGGATTGCCTGGTGAATGCGCTGTATGCGGTGTTCCAGGGCGGCCATCCCGGATTCCAGCAGAAATACCTCGACATGCTGCGCGCCGGCGGCACCAGGCGGCACAAGGAGCTGCTGGCGCCGTTCGGCCTCGACGCATCGGACCCGGCGTTCTGGCGGCGTGGGCTCGATGTGATTTCGGGCTTCATCGACGAGCTGGAGGCGCTCGGCTGATGGCCGACGACAAGGCGTCGCTGTTTGGCGAGGTGCGGCGCTTCGCCCGCACCTCGGGGGCCATGGGCGGGATCGCGGCACGGATGGTGGGCGCGCGGGCCTTCGGCATCAAGACCGACAAGGCGGCGCACGCGGAGGATCTGAGGACCATCCTCGGCGGGCTGAAAGGGCCGCTGATGAAGGTGGCGCAGTTCCTGACCACGATCCCGGACGCGCTGCCGCCGGAATACGCCGAGGAATTGTCGCAGCTTCAGGCCAACGCCCCGGCGATGGGGCCAGGCTTCGTGCGCCGGCGGATGCAGAGCGAGCTGGGGCCGGACTGGCGGCGCAAATTCGCCACCTTCGATGAGACGGCGGCGGCGGCGGCGAGCCTGGGGCAGGTCCACAAGGCCACCTTGCCGGATGGCACGCTGGTCGCCTGCAAGCTGCAATATCCGGACATGCCAAGTACGGTGGAGGCAGACCTCAAACAGCTGAAGCTCGCCATGGCGCTGTATCGGCGCATGGACAACGCGATCCATCACGAGGACATCTATGTCGAGCTGGCGGAGCGGCTGCGCGAGGAGCTGGACTACACGCGCGAGGCGGCGCAGATGCGCCTGTATGCCTTCATGCTGCGGGACGAGCCGGATGTGCATATCCCGGTCCCGATCGAGGGGTATTGCACCAGGCGCCTGCTGACGATGACGTGGCTCGAGGGCCGGCCGCTGATGGCCCGGCTGGCGGAGAAGCCGCCGCTGGAGGAGCGCAACCGCATCGCGACCGCGTTGTTCCGGGGTTGGTATGTGCCGCTGTACCGCTACGGCGTGATCCATGGCGACCCGCATCTGGGCAACTACCAGGTGCGGCCGGACGGCAGCGTGAACCTGTTCGATTTCGGCGCCATCCGCGCCTTCCCCGCGAAATTCGTGCGCGGCGTGATCGATCTGTACGAGGCGGTGCGCGACGGCGACGACGCCAAGGCCTACGAGGCCTACCGCGCCTGGGGCTTCGGCGACATGAACCGCGAGAAGATGGACGTGCTGAACGAATGGGCGCGGTTCATCTACGAGCCGCTGATCCAGGACCGCGTGCGGCGCATCCAGGACGATGACGACCCGCAATTCGGCCGTGCGGTGGTCGAGCGCGTCCATGCCGGGCTGAAGCGCACCGGCGGCGTGCGCCCGCCGCGCGAATTCGTGCTGATGGACCGCAGCGCCATCGGCCTGGGCAGCGTGTTCCTGCGGCTCGGGGCGGAGCTGAACTGGTCGCGGCTGTTCCGCGGGCTGGTGGCCGATTTCGACACCGAGGCGCTTGCGGCACGGCAGGCGGCGGCACTCGCGGAGGCGGGGGTGCCGACGGGGGGATAGCAGGCACCCGCGAATGGCGGGCGCGCGCGCCATTGCGCGGTGGCGAGAACGGATTGCGGCCTACTCCACGTTGGCGACCTGCTCCCGCAACTGCTCGATGGTCGCCTTCAGCTTCAGGCCGGTCGCGGTGAGCGGGATGGAAGCCGACTTGCTGCACAGCGTGTTGGCCTCGCGGTTGAACTCCTGGACCAGGAAATCCAGCCGCCTTCCCACCTGGGCACCTTCGGCCAGCAGCACACGGGCCGCGGCGATATGGCTGTGCAGGCGGTCCAGCTCCTCGCGCACATCCGACCGCGCGGCCAGCAACCCCACTTCCTGCGCGATGCGCTCCTCGGGCAGAGCGGGCGCGCTGGCGAGCAGGGCGGCGAGGTTCTCCATCATGCGGGCGCGCTGGGCCTGGGGCTGGTCGGCGGCCTCCAGCGTCGCCTGCAGGTGCAGCGCCTCGATCTCGTCGAGCAGCCGGCTCGCGATGGCCGACAGCCTGCCGCCTTCCTCGTTGCGCGATTTCGCCAGTGCCGCGAGCGCCTGCGCGAAGCCGGCCCGTACGGCGGCGAGGTGTGCCGGCGTGGTCTCGGCCGCCTCGGCGGTGGCGGCACGCAGCACGCCGGGCAGCGCCAGCAGCGCCTCGGCGCGCACGGGGGGCGCTCCCGGAATGCGCGCCGCCAGCGCGGTGGCGAGCGCCAGAACCTGCTCCAGCGCCACCGGGTCGGGCGCCATTTTCGGCTGCTCCTCGCGGCGGATGGTCAGGTTCAGGGTGACGTTGCCGCGCTTCAGCACCGCCGCCGCGTCGGTTTTGAGCAGCGGCTCCAGCGCCTCGAAGCCGCCGGGCAGGCGGAACCGCACCTCCAAACCGCGTCCATTGACGCTGCGCAACTCCCACGCCCAGCCGATCGCCTCGCTCGTGCCGTCGGCGCGGGCGAACCCGGTCATGGAGGCCATCATGGCGGTCATCCTCAGCGGTTCGGCGGAACAGGCGGGCGGCGCGGTTCGCCGCGCTGGATCGTCCGCCAGCGCACGACGTTGCGATCGTGCTCCTCGTTGGTGCGGGCGAACACATGGCCGCCGGTGCCGTCGGCCACGAAATACAGATCGTCGCTGACGATCGGGTGGGCCGAGGCGTGCAGCGCGGCCACGCCGGGACTGTCGATCGGGCCGGGCGGCAGGCCAGTCACGCGATAGGTGTTGTACGGGTTGTCACGGTCGAGATCGGCACGGGTCAGGCCGCGATCGTTGGTGTCCGTGCCGCCCGACACGGCATAGGCGACCGTGGGGTCCGCCTGGAGCTTCATGCCGAGCCGCAGCCGGTTGATATACACAGCGGCCACGTGCGGGCGTTCGGCGGCATGGGACGTCTCGCGCTCGACGATGCTGGCCAGCGTGAGCAATTGCTGCGCGCTGGCGAGCGGGAGGCCGGGGGCGCGCCCGGCCCATTCCTCGGCCAGCGCCTTGTCCATGGCGGCAGCGGCGCGCGCCAGCACCGAGTCGCGGGTCGCGCCACGCTCATACGAATAGGTGTTGGGCAGCACGCCGCCCTCGTTCGGGATCGGCGTCTCGCCCGTCAGCACGTCGGTGCGTTGCAGCAATTGGGCGATCTGCGCGGCGGTCAGCCCCTCGGGGATGGTCAGGCGGTGCTGCACCGGATGCGCGGTCCGCAGGATCGCGAGCACGTCACGCAATTTGGCACCGGCGGGAAACGCGAACTCGCCCGCGTGCAGCGGACCATCGTTGCGGGTGACGAGAGCGGCGACGCGGAATTCCCGCTCGTCGCGGATCACCCCGGCGGCCGCCAGCGCCTCGCCGATCTGCGCGGGGCCGCCGCGCGGCACCACCACGCTGGCCGGGGCCATTAGCGGCCCGTCGAGCTCGTATCGGGTGGTGGCGATGCGGTAGATGCCGCCGATCACCACCGACAGCACCAGCACCACGGGCAGCGCCACCGCGAGGAGGCTGCCGCGTGCCATGGCGGGTTAGGCGGCCGCCTTGAAGACGATGCTGGCGTTGGTGCCGCCGAAGCCGAAGCTGTTGGACAGCGCCATGTGGATCGGCCGCTCCTGCGCGGTGTGCGCCACGCGGTCGATCACGCTGGTACGGCTCGGGTTGTCGAGGTTCAGCGTCGGCGGCGCGACGCCGTCGCGGATGGCCAGGATCGAAAAAATCGCCTCGATCGCGCCAGCCGCGCCCAGCAGATGGCCGGTGGCCGATTTGGTGGACGACATGACGATGTCCTTGGCCGAGTCGCCGAAGAACCGCTCCACCGCCTCCAGCTCCAGATCGTCGCCGAGCGGGGTGGAGGTGCCGTGCGCGTTCACGTACTGGATGTCGGCCGGCGACAACCCGCCATTCTTGAGCGCGGCCTTCATCGCCCGGAATGCGCCATTATGGCCTTCCGCCGGCGCCGTGATGTGGTGCGCGTCGCCCGACATGCCGTAGCCGGCGATCTCGGCGTAAATCTTGGCTCCGCGCTTCCTGGCGTGCTCGTATTCCTCGAGCACGAGGATGCCCGAGCCCTCGCCCATGACGAAGCCGTCGCGGTCGCGGTCCCACGGGCGGGAGGCGCGGGTGGGCTCGTCGTTGAACGCGGTGGACAGCGCCCGGCTGGCGCAGAAACCGGCGATGCCGATCATGTTGACGGTGGCTTCGGCGCCGCCCGCGACCATCACGTCCGCGTCGCCCAACGCGATCAACCGCCCGGCGTCGCCGATGGCATGCACGCCGGTGGCGCATGCCGTGACCACGGAGTGGTTCGGCCCGCGAAACTGGTATTTGATCGAGACATGGCCCGAGGCGAGGTTCGCCAGCGCGGACGGGATGAAGAATGGGGAAAGGCGGCGGGCCTTGCCCTCGTTCACCAGAATCGACGCCTCGTAGATGGTCTGCAACCCGCCGATGCCCGACCCGATCATCACGCCGGTGGCGCAGCGATCCTCCTCGTCCTCAGGCATCCATCCTGAATCCTCGACCGCCTCGGTGGCGGCCACCATGGCGAGTTGGATGAAGCGGTCCATCTTCTTCTGGTCCTTGATCGGGATCCATTCGGAGATGTCGAGTCCGCCCTCGGCGCGCACGCCGCGCGGCACCTGCCCGGCGATCTTGCAGGGCAGATCGCTCGCGTCGAAGGACTGGATTGCCGCGATGCCGGAATGCCCTGCGGTCAGCCGTTGCCAGACATGCTCCACGCCCAGCCCAAGCGGGCTGGCGATGCCCATGCCCGTGACGACAACTCGCCGCATCGCAGCCACCCTATCCTGTTCGTAACCGAGACCGGCGAGCAGCAATTGCTCAGGCGGATTTCTGCTTCTCGATGTAGTCGATCGCGTCCTTGACGGTGCTGATCTTCTCGGCGGCGTCCTCGGGGATCTCGACCGAGAAGGCTTCCTCGAAGGCCATCACCAGTTCGACCGTATCGAGACTGTCGGCACCCAGGTCGTCGATGAACGATGCTTCCAGAGTGACCTTGGATTCCTCGACGCCGAGATGCTCGACGACGATCTTCTTCACGCGGTCAGCGATTTCGCTCATATCGTGGGTAGCTCCTGCCTAAAGGGTTGGAGTTGCGGCACTCCGACCGGGGTCGGGCCGGATAGCACGGTTCCTCCACAGCGCCAACCGCGTAGGGGAGAACCAGTGATCACGGCATCGCCATGCCGCCATTCACGTGCAAGGTGGCGCCGGTGATCCACGCGGCTTCGTCGCTGGCGAGGTAAACCACCGACGATGCGATATCGTCCGGGTGGCCGAGTCGGCCCAGCGGGATGGCCTCGGCGAGCTTGGCTTTCTGCGCGTCGGACAGCACGTGGGTCATCGGCGTGTCGATGAAGCCGGGCGCCACCACGTTGACCGTGACGCCGCGCGAGGCGACTTCCTGGGCCAGCGCCTTGCTCATGCCCACAAGGCCGGCCTTGGCGGCCGCATAGTTGGCCTGGCCCGCGTTGCCGGTGGTGCCCACGATGGACGAGATGCCAATGATGCGGCCCGCGCGGCGGCGCAGCATCCCGCGCAACGCGGCGCGCGCAAGGCGGAACGGCGCGCTGAGATCGACGTCGAGCACGGTCTGCCAGTCCTCGTCCTTCATCCGCAGCGCCAGCATGTCGCGGGTCAGGCCGGCATTGTTGACCAGGATGTGCAGCGGCCCGGCGGCCGCCTCGCTGGCCGCGACCAGCGCGTCGGCGGCGGCGGGATCGCGCAGGTCGGCCGGGCAGACATGGGCGCGCTCGCCGAGTTCGGCCGCCAGCGCGTCGAGCGCGTCGCGCCGCGTGCCGGACAACGCCACGATCGCACCTTGACCGTGCAGCGCGCGGGCAATCGCCGAACCGATGCCGCCCGAGGCGCCAGTGACCAGGGCCGTCTTGCCATCGAGCCGGAACATGCGCGGCGTCCTACCAAGACTTCAGGAGTTGCTCGATCTCGGCGGGCGTGCCGGCCGACGCGGTGGCGGCGTCGGGCGCGATGCGCCGCACGAGCCCCGCCAGCACCTTGCCGGCGCCCAGTTCGACGAAGCTGTCGATGCCGAGTTCGGTCATGGCGATGACGCTCTCGCGCCAGCGCACGGTCGCCGTCACCTGCTCGACCAGCATCCGCGAAATCTCGGCGGGGTCGGTCGCCTTGGCCGCCGATACGTTGGCGATCAGCGGCACCATGGGAGCCTTGGGCGGGGTGCGCTCCAGGGCGGCCCGCATCGCCTCGGCGGCGGGCGCCATCAGCGCGCAATGGAACGGGGCCGACACCGGCAGCAGCATGGCGCGGCGGACGCCCTTGGCCTTGGAGATCTCGATGGCCCGTTCGACCGCCTCGCGATGACCGGAGATGACCACCTGGCCGCCGCCATTGTCGTTGGCCGGCTGCACCACCTGGCGCCCATCGGGACCTTCGGCGGCCGCGGCACAGATTTCGGTCGCCAGCGCCATCTCGCAACCGAGCAGGGCGGCCATGGCGCCATCGCCGGGCCGGACGGCCAGCTGCATCGCCTGGCCGCGCAGCCGCAGCAATCCGGCCGCCTGGGCGGGGGTGTACGACCCTGCCGCCGCCAGCGCGCTGTATTCGCCCAGCGAATGGCCCGCCACCACCACGGCGCGGTCGGCGAGCCTGAAATTGCCCTCGGTCTCCAGCACCCGCAGCACCGCCAGCGAATGCGCGAGCAAGGCGGGCTGGGTGTTCTCGGTGAGCGTGAGTTCCTCGCCCGGCCCCTCGAACATCAGTTTGGACAGCTTCTGCTTCAGGGTCTCGTCGATTTCCTCGAACACCTCGCGCGCGGCGGCGTAGGCGGCGGCGAGGTCGCGCCCCATGCCGACGGCCTGGCTGCCCTGGCCGGGGAAGATGAAGGCGTGAGCGGACATACGCTGGATTCCGATAACTGTTTGGCGGCACAAGCCTGCCCGAGGTCGGCACCGCCTACTCGCGAGGGCGGGAGGCGTCAATGGCGGCGCGTGCCCTGTTGACACCTTGCCCGACACTCGCCAACGACGGGGCCTGAAACGACTGGTCCCGTTTGGGATGGTCAGGGAGATATGGTCATGTCGGCTGACACACTGGCATGCTTCGCCGCCGGAACCCGGATCGCGACCTTGTCCGGCGCCCTGCCGGTGCAGGAAATCGGCGCGACGCAGATCGTGCGGGCGAAGTTCGCGGGCCTCGGTTCCGTCTCCTGGGTGGGGCGGCTCGAGATCGACTGCGCCGATCTGCCGAACCCCTCGGGCATGTGGCCGGTGCGCGTGAAGGCCGGCGCGTTCGCGGACCGGGTGCCGTGGGCGGACGTGCTGCTGTCGCAGGACCAAGCCGTGTTCATGCCCGATGACCGCGTCCTCGGGGGCGGCTTTCTGGTGCCGATCCGCCGGCTGCTGAACGGGACCACGGTCGCGCTGGAGCCGGTCGATCGCGTGACCTATTACCGCATCGAGCTGGACCATCACGACGTGCTCCTGGCGGATGGGCTTGCGGTGGACAGCGCCAGCCATTCGGGGCTGCGCGACGTGTTCGACGCCGTCTCGGTGCGCCTGCTCCCGCCCGGCGCGGACCCGCGCGACGGCGCCCACGATGCCATGGACGCCGGACTGGTGGAGCACGGCCCCGCGGTGGACGCCCTCCGCGCGATGCTGGCGGCGCGCGCGCCAAACGCGCCGCGCCAGCCCGAGGCCTCCGTTGCGGTGGCAGCGCCACCTCCGCCCGCCGAGCCGCCGCCCGAGTTTCCCCTGCCGGAGCCCGAGCCAGAGCCGGAGCCGGAGCCGGAGCAGGAGCCCGAATATCTGCTTCAGTCGGTGGCCGAGCCGGTCGCCGTGCCAGCGCCCGAGCCGGTGGTCGCAGATGTGCCGGTGGTGGCAGAGGCGCCCGTCGTTCCGGAGGCGCCCGTGCCTCCGCCCGGCATGGCGCCGATCGCGGAAACCGTGGTTCCGTCCGCGTTGCAGGATACCCCGGTGGGCGCGATGGCCTGGGCCGACACCCCCGGCGGCCAGGTCATGCCGCGCCATCCGCGCCGGATGGACCAGTATCTCGCGGTGTTCTCCGAAGAGGAGTACCGGAAGCGGAATCCCGACGTGGCCTACGCCGTCGCGCACGACCATTTCTCGTGCGGGCTGGTGCATTACATCGGCTGGGGCTTCAAGGAAGGCCGTATCATGTGCGCGTTCAGCGACACGGGCTACGCCGCCCGCCATCCGACGGCGGCTGCCGAGGTCGATCGCGGGGAATACGTCGACCTGCTGCACCACTACGTCGAGATCGGGCGTCGGCAGGGGTACGATCTTGCGGGGTTTCGGGTGATGCCGGCGGTTCAGAGCTAGTCGCAGAGCCTACAGGCGGGCCAGACTGAAAGCGGACCCCAATACCGAGATTGACCTCCAGCATTTACAGGCATTCGGCTCCCAAAGAAAACTCCAGATTCCTGGATAACCGGACACCATTAACCGGACTGCCGCAGGTCACGGATACCAATACATGGACAGCCGATTTTAGCTAGTTTCCGTAGCTCAACCGTCGCCGGTTTGCCGCTCCCGGTCAACCACCCGATACTCCTGGACGACCCGGAGAATCTCTGTTCCCTGGCCTTCGGGCAATCCTGCCTGCCAGCGTTCCACCGCACCGGCGGCCATCCGCATCGACTTGCCCGGCAGGACGTCACTGCGGAGCCGCATCTTGTCGATGACCCGGTGAAAGGCGGACGGCCAGGGTGTCACAGCCTTCAGTCCTCGCCGCATGGCGACGTGCGCTTCCCAGACCAGCTCGCCCGGGTTCTCCGAGGAGAAATACTTGTTCAGGCGTCCCATCCTCTCGAGGCCCAGGCGGTAAAGGAATTCCGCGATGTTCGCACCGGCCAGGTCGCGGAACGGCGTCAGCGCGCGGACCTGATCAGCTTCAGCCTGGAACCGGGGATCACCCATGAGACCGTAGACGGCCGCCGTGGCACCGATGTCCTCCGGGGCGGCATCCTCCGCGACGAAAGAACTGAATTCCGGCTTGCCCGCGCAGACGCAACGGGTCAGGTCCCCGCCGAGCCACCGGATCGGCTTTCCGCACGCCAGGCAGGCATCCATGAGCACCACGCGGTGAACCGGGCAGATCGCGACATACCGCAGGTCCCAGATCGCCCGGTGTACGGGTATCTCGCCAATGCATGTCGGGCAGATCCGCCGCTCGGCCGCGCCGCGTCTTTCGATGACGCTCTGGCTGACGGGCTGGCCCCGGAACGTCGCCCACTTCCGGTCGGGCTGTCCGTATGAGATCGCCCAAAGGTCCTTCTCGTCGATGCAGGCGGTTTTGGCCAATCCGGCCATCCACTCCGGGCGGGGCTGGTTCGTGAACGTGTCGAACTTGCAGGCGAACAGCAGCATGCGGGCGGACCCGAGGCGGCGGTGGTTCGCGAGCCGGAAGATGTAGCTGACCAGGTTCTCCTCGGGATGCGGATCCAGGGTCAGAGCCGTCGATATGCGAGGGAAATCCTTGGCGGGCATTCACCGATGAACCCAGTCGCGCAGGGTTTGCCGGACAGGGAATGCCCGAAAACGAAGTGCGGGCGCTAACATTCTTTTCGTTGGTTTTGACAATCGTAGGTCTGATCTTCGTCAACCGCTCGTTCATTGCATCATTGCTCATGGCGCTCCGCCGGCACAATCGGACACTCGCGCTTGTCCTCCTCGCCGTCGCGGCGATGTTGGGCCTGACAATGCTATGGCCGGTCGCGAGCAATCTGTTCCGCTTCGGGCCACTGCACGGGGATGACCTGGCATTGACGCTGAGTGCTGGCGTTTTCGTGCTTATTTGTCTGGAGTTCCTGAAGCTTCTGTGGCGCGGACGACTGTTATCATGATCCTGATCGACGCACGAAAGGCGAGGCCTACCGGGCACCTTTCGTCTTGATCGGACGGTGACATCGTCCAAGTCCCACATGGTAACGTCCTTTATGGCACGAGGGTAGCAACGCCACCGCTGACCGGGTCGGCCAGCACGATTGTCGAGCCCGAGCAGGACAGACGACATTCCCCGGCCATGGGCTGCGTCCCGAACGCCGCATCCAGATACGAACCCGTCGCGTCGCCTGCCGGATCGTGATCTCAATCAATCAATCGTGATCTCAATCAATCACTGGCAAGCAGAAGCTCGCGGCAGGCTTGGATGTCGATCTTTTGCGACCCAAGCTGGGGAAGCGACGTCGCAAATACGATCGTTCTCGGGATCTTGTAGCCAGACAGGGCGGCCCGGCAGGCCTGATCCACGTCGTGCTTCGACAACGCGGGATCGGCCGGCACCACCAGGGCGCCGACCCGCTGGCCGAGCCGCTCGTCCGGGAGGCCGAGCACCATTGCGTCGGCGACGCGCGGAATCGCGAGCAGAATGGCCGCCACCTCGTCCGGGTACACGTTTTCTCCGCCGGTCTTGATCATCTGGTCGTCGCGGCCCAAGAAGCGCAACGTGCCGCTGGGCTCGAGGACGCCGAGGTCGCCCGTCGGCTGCCAGCCATCCTCGTACGGCCGAGCGGTGCGAATGAACCGGCCCTCCCAGTAGCCCGGCGAAACCCCGTCGCCGCGCACGGCGATCTCGCCGACGTCGCCAGGCGCGCAGCGGCGTTTGGTTGCGAGATCGAGGACCGCAACCTCCGAACTGTTGCGGTTCGCGGTGCCGTGCGCGTCGAAACGGCGCCGGGCACGGTCCAACGGATTGTAGGTCAGGCCGCCCTCGGTGCGGCTGTAGCCTTGCATGAGAACGCCCCCGACCCGGCGCTCGAACGTCTCGAAGATCGAGGGATCGGCGTTATGTCCGCCGCCCCAGGTGAAGCGCATCGACGGCCGGTGATCGGCAAAGGCGCCGGCGGGTGCGCGAGCGATATCCACGATGATGGTCGCGATCAGATGCATGAACGTCACGTGCTCCTCCTCGATCACGGCAAGGAATTCCGACAAGTCCCAACGATCCATCATGATCAGCGGACACCCCGCGAAGATGCAGTTGGAGAAGACGCTCATCCCGCTGGTGTGGAACATCGGCGAGACCGCCAGCCCGACGTCGCGGCTGGACAGCTCGAAGCAACTCGCCATCGCCGCCGCGACCGACACACGCAGGCCATGGGTGTGGATCGCCGCCTTGGGCAGCGAGGTGGTTCCGGAGGTATAAAGCAGGTTGGCGATATCCTGGTTCTGGCAGCCGATCGTGGGGAATTCAGGTGGGAATTCCCCCAACCGGGTCCAGAACGACCCAGCGCCCGCGTCATTGCCGACAGTGAGGAGCATGGCCGAGCGGCCGCTGGCGATGGCGGACGCGCGGTCCTCGGTGGTCACAATGCAGCCGGGTGCGCAGTGATCGACGACACGAGCCAAATCCGGTCCCTGGAACCGCCAGTTGAGTGGGACTGCGATGACACCGGACTTGAACGCACCCATCAACGCGATTGCCAGTTCCACCCGGTTCGGCAGGTAGAGCGCGAGGCGGTCGCCGCGCGCCAGCCCGCTTTCGTGCAGCAAATTCGCGAACCGGTTCGCCGCGACATCGAATTCGCTCCAGGTGAGGCGGTGCCTCCTATCCGCAAGAGCCAGTCCGTCCGGGGCGCCGCGCGCTTTCATCTCCAAGAACAGGGCGAAGTTCACTTGGCTGTCTCTCCTCTGCACCGTGCCTCAAGTGCCGTAGTCTTGCTTGACACGCCGCGCTGGGACAAGGCTACAGTTACGCGGTGGCAAACGCAGTTTCTAAATCGGGAACGCTGACCCCCCCCGTGACCGGTCCAGCCGAACGGGAGTCGATGAAGTCTCTCAGCAAGGGCCTGCGGGTCCTCATGGAGTTCACCGCCGATGCTCCGGTGCTGGGCGTAACCGAGCTCGCCTCGCGCACAGGCCTGGCCAAGGGGCAAATCTCGAAGATCCTCAATACGTTCCGCCAGCATGGGGTGCTGGCGCAGGACCAGGCGACCCGGCGCTATTCGGTGGGCTCGCGCGCCTTTGCGCTAGGGTCGCGCTTCGTGAACTACCATCCTCTGGCGCGCGAAGCGCTCGTCGTCATGCGCCAGGTCGTCGAGCAGACCGGGCATAGCGCGCGGCTGAGCATCATGGACGGCGATCAGGTCATGTATCTGTTGCAAAGCGAGGGAATATTCCTGGCCGATACCGGGTGGCGGGTCGGTATGTTCCTGCCGCTGCACGCCACCACCGCTGGGAAGGTCATCCTGGCATTCCTGCCTCCCTTGCGGGTCGACGAACTGCTGGACGGCGCAACCCTGGTGACGATCACCCCCAACACCATCACCGACCCGGCGACGCTGCGCCGCGACCTGGCTGAGATCAGACGCAAGGGGTTCGGGATATCGAAAGGTGAGACGACCGCCGGCCTGGGAACGGTCGGCGTTCCTGTCTTCGGTCGCGACGGCCACGTGACGGCCGTGCTCGGCCTGGTCTTTCCGCTGCATCTCGTGGACTGGGCGGATGCCCCGGCCCTTGCGGCGATCCTACACGAACATGCCCGCACCCTGTCGCAGGGCGCAGGCTGCCCCGTCTACCCATTCGGCGGCAGCGCGCCTCGGCCGACCGGCACATCGCCGCCCCAGGCACCAGTACGTTCCGGCAGGCGCGCTCGGGCATAAGCGGCCGCCGGGCGGGGTGGTGTTGACTTTGTCCGCAGATGGGTGACAGCCTGCTCATAATCGAGAACGAAGTTTCTCAGTATGAAACTTGGGAGCGAACGTGCTGGCCTCGGACTACCACGTCAACTCACCGCTGCAACGGTGCGTCATGGCACGCAACGCGCTTCGGATGTTGCCCATCGAGGTGGAGACGCTTGGGGTGCGCCGCGCTCTGGTCATCTGCGGAAAGAAAACGAGCCAGAGCCGCTTGCTCCAATCGGCGGTGGCCAGCCTGGGCCCGGCCTGCGCCGCAGTGTTCGATCGGGTGGTGGAGCACTCCGAAACCACAGTGGTCACCGAGGGTGCGGCGCTTGCGCGGGAGAGCCAGGCCGATGTGCTGATCGCCGTTGGCGGCGGCAGTGCCTCGGATACCGCGAAGGCCATTGCGATCTTGCTGGCCGAAGGCGGGGTGATCGAGGATCATGCCTCCCGCTTCGTCCCACCGGACCAGTTCTTTCCCAAGCTGCTCCACCGGCCAAAGCTGCCGATCATCGCGATCCCGACGACCGCGTCGGCCGCGGAGGTGACGCCGGGCCTGGGCATCCGCGACCCCGCCACAGGCGCCAAGCTGCTGTTCTGGGACGTGAAGCTGGCATCGCGCGTCATCATTCTCGACCCGGATGCAAACCTCGAGGTTCCGGCCGCATTGATGGCTGCCACCGCAATGAATGCCATGGCCCACTGCGCGGAGGGGCTGTACTCGAGGTTGCGCAACCCGGTCTCGGACGCTCTGGCCAGGCATGGCGCGCGCATCCTGGTCCACGCCATCCCTGCCATGGTCCACGAGCCCGATGACGTTATGCATCGGGCGGGCGTGCTCGCCGGCGCCAACCTTTCGGGCATGGTGATCTCCAACGCCCGGGTCGGTATCCATCACGCGGTGTGTCACTGCCTGGGAGCGCTCGGCGGGCTGTCGCATGGCGTGGCCAACTCGGTGATGTTGCCGCATGCGCTGGCGTACAACCTCGATGTCGCCGCGCGCGAGTTGGCGGACCTTGCAGACGCGATGGGCGTGCATACCAGGGGCCACAGCGACCAAGCAGGCGCCCAGGCGGCGATCGAGGCGATTTCCGCCTTGCAGCACGCAGCGCGGGTGCCACGCCGGCTGCGTGACACGGGCCTCGACCGGGCGTTGCTGCCAAGGATCGCGGAACACACGCTCCGTGACCGCGGCCTTTATTTCAACCCGAAACGAACGGGATCGGCCGGTCCGATCCTCGAACTCCTTGAAAGGGCTTGGTAGGAATGAGCACGCATCCGGAGACGGCGCAGGCAATCGAGCAAGGCACGGCGCACTTCATGCAGACACTCGGCAACCTGCCGGAGCCCATTCGTGCCATGATGGAATACTTGCCCGAGCACTTCGCGGGGTATCTGCGGTTTCGCGAGGCGGTCTACAAGACGCCGGAGCAAGGCGCTCACCTCCCGGTCAAGACCAAGGAGCTGCTCTACACCGTCCTCGACATCGTCACAGGCAACCTGGATGGAGCCAAGAACCACGCGCAGGCGGGGGTTTCGGCGGGGATGACCAGTGGGGAGCTGGCCGAGGCCTGCATGCAGGTCATGCACGTTTGCGGCGTCACCACCTGGGGCAAGACCGGATACAAGGTCGTCGACTATGTGGCCGGGCTCGAGCGGGCCGGTAGCTCCAGCCCGGCTCCGGTGGCGTGATCGGCATGGCCCGTTCCAGGCTGCCACGGCTGGCCTTGCCGGTCTTGCTCGCGTCGACGTTGCTTTCCGGGTCGGCAGTGGCGCAGGTCACCAGGACGGCCTTGCGTGTGGCTGATCATTATCCAGCCAACGCCTCCACGGCGAATTACACGATCAAGTTTTTCATGGACACCGTTCGCGAGGCTTCGGGGGGCGCCGTGACCTTCGAGTATTATCCATCGGAACAGCTCGGCAAGGCGCGTGACATGCTGGCGCTTACGCAGCAGGGCGTCACGGATATCGGCTTCATCGCCCCGGCCTATGTCTCCGACAAAATGCCCTTGTCCGGCGTCGCCGAGTTGCCAGGCACCTATTCCGGCGCTTGCCAGGCGGTTGCAGGCTACTGGAAGTTGGCGAAACAAGGGATACTCGCGGACCGGGAATTCAAGACGAACGGCATACGTCCCCTGTTCGCATACCTGTTGCAGCCGTATCAGATCCTGACACGCCGGCCGGGTATCGACGTCGCGGGCTTGCGTGGCCTCAAGCTGCGGAGCGGCGGGGCCGCGATGGACGTCACCGTCCGTCACCTGGATGGGACGCCGATCCGCCTGGGCGGAGCAGACGTCTATTCCGCCTTGTCGCGCGGGACGATCGACGGAGTCGTGTTCCCGCTCGCCGCGGTCAGGGAATTCAAGCTGGACGAATTGCTGCGCGCGGGGACGCTCGGCGAGAATCTCGGCGGCTTCGCATCCGTATACGCCATCTCGGAGAAACGCTGGAACGCGCTGTCTGAGGATGTTCGCAAGGTCCTGGACGAGGCTGGAGAGCAGACCGTGCTGCACGCCTGCACGCTGCTCGAGGCGGAGGAGCAGCCGGCGGTGGACCGTCTTCGCGAGGCCGGGCTCGTGCTGCAGCCCCTGTCGCCTGCCGACCATGCGAAGGTGCTGGAAGCGCTCAGGCCTGTGCAGTCGGAATGGGCCACGGGGCTCGATGCGCGGGGGCTGCCCGGGAGCGAGGTGCTCCGCGCTTTTCTCGCGGCGCTGCCGCAACCGCGATGATCGCCGGGCTGGATCGGGCACTTGGCGGGATCGAGCGCCTGTTCGCGCTTTTTGCAGCGTTGATCCTCGTGTTCGTCATGCTGACCGTCTCGCTCGACGTCGTCATGCGATACGCGTTCAACCGGCCGCTTGGCTGGACCTATGACCTGATCTCGCTCTACCTGATGACCGCGCTGTTCTACCTCGTCCTGTCCCGGGCCTTCGCCGAGGGCGCGCATATCAGCGTCGACATCCTGGAAGGGCGCTTCCCAACGTCGGTGCGCCGGGTCTGCCATGGAACGGTCGCTCTCGTCTCGGCGTCGATCTTCGGCGTGATCGCATGGCTGGTCGCGGGACGAACCTGGGACGACTTCGTCAGCGGCGCTGCGACGTCGGGGGCGATCCTATGGCCGACGTGGCTTTCGGAGATCCTTGTGCCGGTAGGTGCCGGGCTGCTCACCTTGCGGCTTCTGTTGCACGCGGCTGCGCATTTCGGCTCACTCGCGACCGGACGCGACCTCGTTCCCCTGCCGGTGCCGGCGGGCTCCGCGGCGGCCGTCGCGAAAGGCGCGTTCGAGTGATCGTCACAGCCATCCTCGCCGTCTTGTTCGTCCTTCTGATCGTGGGTGCGCCGGTCGGGTTCGCAATGGCGCTGGCCGGCAGCGCGGGGCTGCTGCTCAAGGGCGGCTGGCCGCTGCTGCTGGGCATATTATCGACCGCGCCGGTCTCGGCAGTCAGCACCTACGAGCTGATCACGATCCCTATGTTCCTGCTGATGGCCGAGATGGTCCTGCTGAGCGGGGTGGCAGACGATCTTTTCAAGGCCGCCGCGGCCTGGATCGGGCGGGTTCCGGGCGGGCTGGCGATCGCCACGGCAATTGCCGGCGCCGGGTTCGGCGCGATCTGCGGCTCCAGCACCGCTTCGGCCGCCACCCTGTCCTCCACCAGCCTGCCGGCCATGCTGCGCCAGGGCTACGAGTTGCGTCTGGGCGCCGGCGTGGTCGCGATCTCCGGCACGTTGGCCATGCTGCTGCCGACGAGCATCGCCCTGGTGATCTTCGGATTGCTGGCCGACGTCAGCATCAGCAAGCTTCTGGTCAGCGGCATCTTTCCAGCCATCCTGGTCACGGCGATCATCATCCTGACGGTTCTCTTCCTGATCTGGCGCGATCCCAGCCGCGCGCCTGCCGGCGTCCGCACAAGCTGGGGCGAGAAGTTCAGGCTCCTGCGGCTGGTTGCGCCGATGGTCATTCTGTTCGCCGCGGTCACCGGCACCATCTACAGCGGGGCGGCGACGCCGACCGAGGCCTCGGCGGTCGGCGCGCTCGGCGGCCTGCTGCTGGCGATACTGCGCGGCAAGGCGCAGCCGGGGCCACTGCTCCGCGCGGTCAAGCATGCGGCGTCCGGCAGCTGCATGATCGCCATGATCCTGCTGGGCGCGCACATCTTCAGCTACGCGTTCACCCTGACCCAGGTCACCCAGAACCTGGTGGGATGGATCGGCACCTTGGACGTCTCGCGCTGGGTGGTCATCTCGATCATCCTGACCGGCTACATCGTCCTGGGATCGTTCATGGATCAGATGGCCATCCTCGTGCTGACGGTTCCCGTGGTGCTGCCGCTTGTCGTATCGCTTGGGTTCGATCCGATCTGGTTCGGCGTCGTCAAGATTGTGACCGCGGAGGTCGGCCTTATCACCCCGCCAATCGGGCTGAACTGCTTCGTCGTGGCCCGCTATGCGAACCAGCCGGTGGGCGAGATCTTCCGGGGCACCTGGCCGCACTTCCTCGCGCACCTGGTCGCGATCGCCATCCTGGTCGCGTTCCCGGCCATCGTCCTGTGGCTGCCGGATCACATGGGAACGCGATGATACCCGAGAGTTGCATGGAGGGGAGCCGATGAGACGCCTCATAGCTGCGGCCGCGATGCTGGTTTGGATGGGACCGCTGGCATCGGCGCAGGAGCGTGTCGTGCTCCGGGTGGGCGACACTTATCCGGCAGGCCATTACATTGCTGAGGCTTTGACGAAGCCCTGGATGGAGGACGTCAAGGCCCGCTCGGGTGGGAGGGTCAGTTTCGAATACTATCCAGCCTCGCAGCTCGGCCCCGGGCGGGAGATGCTCAGCCTGACGCAGTCGGGTGTCGTCGACGTCGGGATCATGATCCCCTCGATCATATCGGATCGGCTTCCCCTCTCGCTGGTAGCGGAGCTTCCAGGCGACGCGTCCACGTCCTGCCAAAGCACGCAGGCGTTCTGGTCACTGACCCGGCCGGGCGGCGTGTTGGCCGAGAAGGAGTATGGGCCGAACGGGATCATCGTCCTGTTCGCGGCGGCGCTTGTTCCCTATCAAATTTTCTCGCGCCGGCCGATCGAGACGCTCAAGAGCCTTGAGGGGCTCAAACTCTATTCCCCGGGCGGCGCCAAGGACCTGACCGTCCGCAGGGTCGGGGCCGTGCCGATCCGGATGGAGACCGCGGATCTTTATCAGGCAATGACGCGCGGTACGATCGATGGGGCGTTGATCTCGTATGGATCGATCCTCGCCTACCACCTGCCGGGCCTGATCCATGCCGCGACATTCGGCGAGAACCTCGGGACCGGCGTGATCGCCTACGGGATCAGCCGGACCCGCTGGGACAAGCTTTCCGTCGATATCCAGTCCGCTCTGGCGGGGGCAGGAGAGGCCGCCACGCGCCGGGCCTGCGCGAGCTTCGATGCTGGGGTGAGCGGTGATGTGGCGAAGCTGCAGCAGGACGGAGTGGCCTTGGTGAGGCTCCAGGATGACGACCGGGCAGCCCTGGCCAAAGCGACCGCCGGCGTCGCGAGCGAATGGGCGGCCGAACTGGACCACAGGGGCAAGTCCGGCAGCGAGGTGCTGGCCGCTTTCCATAAGGCGCTGCCGCCCCCATGACCCGGCCCGCCACCTGCAACCCTGGAGGTTCCATATGAGTACAACATTGTCGCAGGCGGCGCTCCCTGAGAACGCGCTCGAGCAGGCGAAGGCTCTGCTCGGTATGCCGATCAGGGTCGAACTGTGGAACAACGAGGCCACGCGCGACACCATCCGCCACTACGCCTGGGGAATCGGCGACGACAACCCGCTGTATACCGACCCGGCCTATGCCGAGACGGCGCACTGGGGCACGCTGATCGCCCCACCCACATTCTTCTTCGGCGTGTTCGACGCGGTGGTGGCGCCAGGTCTCCCGGACGTCCATTGGTTCTATTCCGGGGCGGACTGGTTTTTCGGCGAGCCAGCCCGGCGCGGGGACGAGTTTACCGTCACGGCCGAATATGTCGGGGCCGCCGAGGTTGGCGGGAGCCGGGTTGGACGAATGCTCGTGCAGACGGGCGAGGTCGGTTATTTCAACCAGAAGAACGAGCTTCTCGCCCGCGTTCTCTCGCACTGCTTCCGGGTGCCCCGCCCCGGCGCGGAAGGCGGACTGCGCTACGAGCCACGGGAGGCGCACCGCTACACGCAGCAGGAATTCGACGAGATCGAGCATGCCGTCATGACTGAATACCGCCGCGGGGCGGCGCCGCTGCATTGGGAGGACGTTCAGGTGGGAGAGGCGATGCCCGGCACCGTACGCGGCCCGCTGACGCTGCTGGACATGACCTGCTACTACGCCGGAGCGGTCGGCACATCGGGCTACAAGTCGACCAAGCTGAAGACGCAATATCGGGTTTGGGCCCGCACCGCCCCCGAGCGGCTACCGAACAACTACGATCCGAGCTATTACGCGGCGCCGTACAGCCCGTCCATTGGGCACCAGGATGCCAAGGTCGCGGTGTCGGACCTCGGAATGCCAGGGCCGTATGATAACGGGCCCCAGCGGATCGGCATGGTTGCGACCTGCGTCACGAACTGGATGGGTGATGCAGCCCTCCTGCGAGAGCTCTCGGTGCGGCTCAAGAAGCCGGTGATCTTCGGTGACACGACCTTCACGAAGGGGAGGGTGACCGGAAAGCGCATGGATGGCGGTGTGGGACTGGTGGAGGCCGAGGTGTGGGCCGAGAACCAGCTTGGCGACGTCACCGCAAGCGGTCGCGCCCTTGTCGAATTGCGGGCTCGCCGACCTTGAGGCCCATGTGTATCCATTCGATTGAGAGGGTACCCCGATGGCGAGCACGATCCCGGTATTGAGCGCGCTGGCACGGGAGCGGCTGAACCGTGTGGCCGTGCCCATGATCGTCTCGCTGCTGCTGAAGCGCGGATATCGGAACACTATGCTGTTCGGCCCGCGCCCGGCAGCGGTCTGGTTCGGCAGTGACCACGGCGCCTCCGTCATCAGGCTGGAGCGGCTGGACTGACGGTCACTGGGTATCCAGGTGCCGCCCAGGAGCGCCTCGACAGCCCGCGCCGCCAGGCCGTCGCTGGATGGCGGTTTGCCGCTGTTCAGCCCAAGCTGGCGTTCCAGTTGCGCCACGCGCGCCACCACAGCGGCGTTCTGGGCGCGCAATTCGGCGAGGATCGCTTCGTGGCGTGCCGAGATCGCCGCGTTGTTGTCCGGTCTGGGAGTGCCGCGGGCGGTGTCATCGACACCTTGACTGATACCAGCCCGTAGCCGGTCAATGTCTTCTCCAGTGACCTACCTGGGCAGTTACTTAAAGTCAGCTTTTGCCATTCCTACAAAAATGGTCACCCCGCGAAATAGCGACTAATCGTCCTCAACTTTATCAACAGCTTGTCCACTCTCTTGCATGATTAAACGAACGTCCGGCTCGCGATTAATTGCATCCACGCTAGGCGATCCCGCGATTAAGCGGAAGTGCCTTAGAGTCCGTCCGAAAACTCATTCAGCGATTGCAGAGCTTTCGCGTCATCAACCTGATTGACGCGAGTTGCAGGAATGCGAGTGCGTTACGGGTGCGGTTTTCGAAATCTTTGGCAAGGCGGCGGCAGCGGTTGAGCCA
>JANXTF010000087.1 GCA_025352565.1 Rhodospirillales bacterium
GACGCCGGCCAACCAATTATGCATCGACGGTGGCAAAGCCATCGCCGCGTTCGCGCGGGTGGCGGGCATTCCCTATCATGTGTTGCCAAAACCCGGCGGCCCGAAACCCGGTGCGCCGGCGTTGCACATCAACAACGTCAACGCCTACCACAGCCGCCTCAAGGAATGGCTGCGGCCGTTCCATGGCGTGGCGACCAAGAACCTTTCGCACTATCTCGGCTGGCGCCGAACGCTGGAGGCGTTCGGCCACATCAAAGACCCAAGTCAATGGCTGAACGCCGCACTCGGCTCGGGCGTCTATCAACAGGTAACGCTATAAGAGCGACGCGGGTTGGTATTACCGCGCCGCGTTCATCACATCGCTCCCGCACACCCGCGAAAACGGCCGAGATCGCCGACTGCGCCAGGGTTCGGTGGAAGATCGAGACGAAAGCCTCAAGGTCCTGAAGAACAACGGCTATGCGCTCGAACACAATTTCGGCAACCGGAAGCGCAACCTCGCCATGATGTTCTCCGCCATGGTTCGCTGAAGCAAGGCCGCCTATTGGGACGGCTCCCGTGCTTTGGAGAGCCTTGTAGCGCGGGTTCCGTGCAGCCGATGGATTAATACACTGCCCGCACGGTCGGCTCGCGCGCCCAGATGCGGCCCTTGCTGGCCGCGGTCAAATAGGGGCTCGGCTTGCCCATCGCCACCACTCCGGCATCCGCCAGGACACCCGCCTTGTCGAGCAGCGCCTGTGCCCCGGCCGTGTAGCCGATCACCTTCAGGTGGGCGAAGGCATCATGGACGAAGGCAACCGCGGCTGCCTCTTTCACGAGCGTGGCAGCCCCCGCTTCCGACAGCGCCACAACCACCGTGTCGAACAGCACCGACGAGCCGCCGGCCAGTTGAAAGTCGGCGGGGATCGTTCCGCCATCGCTGCCCTTCGCGCCGCCGACCTTGGGAGCGATCACCTTCACCTGCGCTCCGTGCTTCTTCGCCTCGGCCACCAGCGCCGTGACGACGGCGGGGTCGGTGCCATCGGCCACCAGGCAGCCGACCAGGCGGCCCTTCAGGGTCGGCTTGAACTGCGCCAGGATGCTCAGCATCGGCGACGCCGCAAGGTCGGTGCGGGTCGCGACCATGGCTGACGCCTTCGGGATCGGCCCCTCATACCCGAGGCCATCGGCGACCCGCTGCGCCACGCCCATATCCACGTTGGCGAGCCGTCCGAGCATCGTCAGCCGCACCGCCTCCGTCGCCACCTTGCTCAGCTCGAATACGAACGCCGAGACGATGTGGTTCTGTTCGGGCTCGGTCTGGCTGAAGAAGAACTGGCGCGCCTGGCTGTAGTGGTCGGCGAACGTCGCCGAACGCACCCGCAGCTTGTCGCCGCTCTCAGTGGCGGGAAAGCTGGTGAAGCCGTTCAACGGGTCGGCGCGCTCCGTCGTCTCGCTCAGCGAGCTGGGCGAATACGACACGCGGCCCTTCGGAATGCCCATCTGCATGTGGCCGTCACGCTGGAAGTTGCGCATCGGGCATTTCGGCTGGTTGATCGGGAGCTGCGCGAAGTTGGGACCACCTAAACGGATGATCTGCGTGTCCTGATAGGACTGGTTGCGGCCCTGCAGCAGCGGATCGTTGGTGAAGTCGATGCCCGGCACGACATGCGTCGTGCAGAACGCCACCTGTTCCGTCTCCGCGAAGTAGTTGTCCGGGTTGCGGTCCAGCACCATGCGGCCGACCACCCGGAGCGGGATCGTCTCCTCGGGAATCAGCTTGGTCGAGTCGAGCACATCGAAGTCGAACGACTCCGCGAACGCGTCGTCGAACAGTTGCACCGCCAGCTCCCACTCGGGGAAGTCGCCCATGTCGATGGCGTTCCATAGGTCGCGGCGATGGAAGTCGGGGTCGCTGCCGCTGATCTTCAGCGCCTCGTCCCAGATGATCGACTGGGTGCCGAGCTTGGGACGCCAATGGAACTTCACGTAGGTCGATTTGCCGGCATCGTTCACCAGACGGAAGGTGTGGACGCCGAACCCCTCCATCATGCGGAACGCGCGCGGAATCGCCCGGTCCGACATGATCCACATGAGCATGTGCGTGCTCTCGGGCGACAGCGACGCCCAATCCCAGAACGTATCGTGCGCCGTCTGTGCCTGCGGGAAGCCGCGGTCCGGCTCTTGTTTGGCGGCATGGATAAGATCGGGGAACTTGATCGCGTCCTGAATGAAGAACACGGGCATGTTGTTGCCGACGAGGTCCCAGTTGCCCTCCTTCGTATAGAACTTCACCGCAAACCCCCGCACGTCGCGGGCGGTGTCCGCCGAACCCATGTTGCCTGCCACGGTCGAGAAACGGGTGAAAAGCGGCGTGCGCTCGCCCACGTTCTTGAATATCGCCGCATTGGATACGTCCGCCAGTGAGGCGGTCAGCTCAAAATAGCCGTGCGCCGCCGCGCCGCGGGCATGGACGACGCGCTCGGGGATGCGCTCATGGTTGAAGTGGTTGAGCTTCTCGATCAGGCTGCCGTCTTCGAGCAGCGTTGGGCCGCGCTGGCCGCTCCGGAGCGAGTTCTCGTCATCGCCTATCGCCACGCCCTGGTTCGTGGTCATCTGCGGATGGCTGCCGCCCGCGACCTGATGCAGCTCGCCGCCCGCGCCGATGACGTCGCGAGCATCCTTTTTGCGGCTTTGCACGGCCCTGACGTCTTTCATGGATGATCCTTCTGGGCATCGCGGGCCAATTCGCCCTTGTGTGGCGATTAAATGCTCAGAGCTTGCAGAGTTCCCGTTCCGCCGGCGGATTTGGGTCGTGGGCCGCTCTCGCACCGTGGCGGGCCGCGTCCGGTTCATGGATCGGGCAATTGCGGCGTCCCACGGCTAAGCGAGCCGTGGTTTCAGAAATCCAGGTTCGCGTAATGCTCCGGCGGGATCATCCCCGGCACCCGGTCCGCCAGCAGCGGCCGGAAGCTCGGGCGGGACTTCATGCGCGCGTACCATTCCCGCGTCGCCGGGCTCAATGACCAGTCCACGTCGCCGGTGAAGTCCAGCACCGACAGATGCGCCGCGGCGGCGAAATCGGCGAGCGAGATAGTCGGCCCAGCCAGCCATTTTCGGTTTTCGGACAGCCAGCCGAGATATTGCAAATGGTCGCGCAGATTGGCGTAGCCAGCCCGCAGCGCTCCCGCGTCCGGATGCCCACGCCCGGCCAGCCGCCGCATGTATTTCTGCTCGCTCAGGTTTCGCGTCACGTCGGCGGCGAACTTGGTGTCGAACCACTGCACCAGCCGGCGCACCTCCACCCGCTCCGCGGGCGTGTCGCCCAGCATCGGCGTGTCCGGGTAGATCTCATCCAGATACTCGCAGATCACTTGCGAATCGGGCACCACCAGCCCGGTGTCGTCGATCATCGTCGGCACCGTCGCCGCCGGGTTGAGGATCATATACTCGGTCCGCCGCTCCCAAACCTTCTCCATCCGCAACTCGAACGGGAGGTGCTTCTCGGCCAGCACGAGGCGGACCTTACGGCAATAAGGCGACAGGGGAAGATGATAGACGACACGCATCCGCCTATCTCCCACGCCCGCGCGCGGTTGCGCAATCGCGCGTCTGCCGCCACCTTTGCCGAACGCCGCCGCAAAGGAGCCGACCCATGGACGCTTTCACCGACAACCTGCTGCCGCCCGATCGCTTCGCCATCGGCCAGCCGGTCTCGCGCCTGGAGGATCCTGTGCTGCTGCGCGGCGAGGGCCGCTACACCGACGACCTCAACCTCCCGGGCCAGCTTCATGCGGTGATGGTTCGCAGCCGGCTCGCGCATGGCAGGCTGCGCGGCGTCGATGCCGCCGATGCCCTCGCCATGCCGGGCGTGCTCGGCGTCTACCTCGCGGCCGACCTGGCCGCGGCCGGCATCAATGCCATGCCCGCCAACGTCACCGGCCAGAATCATGACGGCCGTCCCATTCCCAAGCCCCACCAGATGGCGCTCGCCACCGACCGCGTGCGCTATGTCGGCCACCCGCTCGCCGTCGTTGTCGCCGAGACCGCCAAGCAGGCCAAGGACGCGGCCGAAGCGGTGCTGGCCGACATCGACGCCCTCCCCGCCGTCACCGACGTGGCCGAGGCCGCCGCCTCCGGCGCCCCCCAGCTGTACGACGACGCCCCTGGCAACGTGGTGCTCGACTGGAAATACGGCGACATGCCCCGCGTGAACGCGGCCTTCGCCGCCGCCGCCCACGTGACCAGACTCCGCATCCGCAACAGCCGCATCGTGGTCGCCGCCATGGAGCCGCGCGCGGCGCTCGCCGAGATCGACCCCGAGGACGGCCGCGTCATCCTTCGCGTCGGCTGCCAGGGCGTGTTCGGCCTGCGCGCGGCACTCGCCGGCATTCTCGGCGTGGCGACGGAGAAGGTGCGCGTGCTTACCGGCAATGTCGGCGGCAGCTTCGGCATGAAGGCCTCGGTGTATCCGGAATACATCGCCATCCTGCACGCCGCCAAACAGCTCGGCCGGCCGGTGAAATGGGCCGACGAACGCAGCGAGAGCTTCCTGTCCGACAGCCACGGCCGCGACCACGACCACACGGTCGAGTTGGCGCTGGCCTCCGACGGCACCTTCATGGCGCTGCGCGTCACCGGCTTCGGCAACGTCGGCGCCGTGCTGAGCAACGCGACCACGCTGCCGCCGACCATGAACATCGTGAAGAACATCATCGGCGTCTATCGCACGCCCCTGATCGCGGCCGAGGTGACCTGCGTGTTCACCAACACCTCGCCGGTGGGCGCCTATCGCGGGGCGGGCCGGCCGGAAGGCAACTACTACATGGAGCGCATGGTCGACACCGCGGCGCGCGAGATGGGCATCGACCGGCTGGAGCTGCGCCGCCGCAACCAGATCTCGCCCGACATGATGCCCTACGCCGCCCCCAACGCCATGGTTTACGACAGTGGCGACTTCCCTGCCGTGTTCGAGCGGGCACTCGCCGCCTGCGACTGGGACGGCTTCGCCGCCCGCCGCGCCGAAAGCCGCAAGCGCGGCCGGGTTCGCGGCCTGGGCGTCGCGCAGTACCTTGAAGTCACCGCCCCGGGCAGCCCCGAGATGGGCGGCATCCGCTTCGAGGCGGATGGCACCGTCACCATCGTCACCGGCACGCTGGATTACGGCCAGGGCCACGCGACCCCGTTCGCCCAGGTATTGGTGGACCGCCTCGGCGTTCCGTTCGAGCGCGTGCGTCTGTTGCAAGGCGACAGCGACCAGCTCATCGCCGGCGGCGGCACTGGCGGCTCGCGCTCGATCATGGCCAGCGGCAACGCCATTTCCGAGGCCAGCGACACCGTCATCGAGAACGGCCGCAAGCTCGCCGCCCATGTGCTGGAGGCCGCCACCGCCGACATCGAGTTTTCCGCCGGCCGCTTCACCATCGCCGGCACCGATCGCGGCATCGGCATCATGGACCTCGCCGCGAAGCTCCGCGCCGGCGCCCCGCGGCCGCCCGACCTCCCCGCGACGCTCGACGCCAGTCTGGTGTTCGCCGGCGCCCCATCGGCGTTCCCGAACGGCTGCCATGTGGCCGAAATCGAGATCGACCCCGAGACCGGCCAAATCGACGTGGTCCGTTACGGCATGGTCAATGATTTCGGCGTGCTGGTGAACCCCATGCTGGTCGAGGGCCAGGCCCATGGCGGCATCGTTCAGGGGATCGGCCAGGCGCTGACCGAATCCGTGGTGTACGACGCGGACGGCCAGCCGCAGACCGGCTCGTTCATGGATTACTGCCTCCCCCGCGCCGACGACACCCCCGCCTTTTCGTTCCTGAGCCACCCCGTCCCAGCCCGCACCAACAAGCTAGGCGTCAAAGGCTGCGGCGAAGCCGGCTGCGCCGGCTCGTTGCCGGCGGTGATGAACGCGGTGGTGGACGCGCTGAGCGAGTTCGGCGTGACCCATATCGACATGCCCGCGACGCCGCAGAAGGTGTGGGCCGCGATGCGGAGCCGGCTCGCGCGGAAATAGGCGTGGCCCTTCCCGCCTGGGCCACCGCCATCCTCGCCCCCGGCACCGAAGCTGATTTCCACGACGGCATCCTCCGCCTCCCGCTCCCGACCGAAGCCGAAGGCATCCGCCAGTACCGCGCCATCGGCGGCGCGCGTTTCCACGAGCGCCGGCACGTCGCGTTCTCCATGAGCGCGCTCGAAACGCCGCTCTACCATGCCCATCTCGACGCCTTTCGCGGCGACAAGCACGGCGTCGTCGTCGATATCGGCGGCGGCGACGGGCGCAACGCCTGGCCATTCCTGGAATGGGGCCACACCCGCCTCGTCGTCATCGACGCCGCCGGCGACGCCCTGCTCCGCTTCCGCGCCCGCATCGAGGCCCAAAACCCCGCCTGGCTCGACCGTGTGCTGCTGATCGAGGCCGACGCCCGCGACCTGCCTCTCGTCTCCGGCTGCGCCGATCGGGTGTTCGCCATCGAGGCACTCTACTACCTCAACGACGACTACGAGATCGGCCTGCGCGAAGCCCGCCGCCTGCTGGCGCTCACCGGGAAGCTCCTGCTGTCGGAGCGCGATTGGGAGAACGGCCTGCTGATGCGCGCCCTCTATCACGGCATCGAAGGCGTGCTGCAAACCGCCGCCGGCCGCACCCTGTTCGACGGCGACCCGGCCGCCCCGATGCGGACCCGCTGCTTCACCGAAGCCGAGTTGCTGGCGCTCCTTGCGGCCGAAGGCCTGCGGGTCGAGCGCAACGAGGGCATGCCCGTACTGTCGCTCGTCCTCGGCTGGCTGAACGCCCAGGGCCGCATCGCCGCCAACGGCCATCGGGACGCGATGACGAAACTGCTCGTCCGTCTCGCAACCGAAGGCCGCGCGCGCCGATGCCACGTTATCACCGCCGGCCTCGCCTAACCCGTGAAACGCCGCTCCCAATCCGCCACCAGCCGCGTCATCCAGCTTGGATGCGGCTCGGGCAACGGGCGCCCCAATTCCGCATCCGACAAAATCGCCGGCGATTTCGGCAGATCGTCGAACAGCTTGCGATCCCGCGCCGTAAGCCGGTCCAGCGCCAGCACCGTGGCACTCCCGCCCAGGCGCGGGTCCATCTGATGCGCCTGCGCCTCGGGTGACAGCAGGAAGTCCGCCAGCAGCATCGCCCCCTCGACATGGCTCGCGTTGTACGGAATTGCGTTGAAGCTGCAATTTCCGATGGTGCCGCCATCCAGCACGTAGGTGCGGATACTGGGCGGCAAGGTGCCCTGTGCGATCGCGGTCGCGGCCTCGGCGGGGTTGAACGAGATCGAGATATCCACCTCGCCATCGTTCATCAGCGAACGCTGGGCCTGACCGCTTTCCGGGAAGTTCCGCCCGGATCGCCACAGCAGCGGCCGCAATGCTGTGTACCACTCCCACAAATTCGCCGTGGCGGGCGCGTATGCGCTTTCCACAACGGGGCGCTGCAACGCAGCCGCATCGGGCGCGAACGCGAACAGCGCCTGCTTGAGGAACGTGGCGCCGAGGAAATTGCGCGCCGTCGGATGGGTGAGCCGCCCCGGGTGCGCGAGCGCCCAGTCCAGCATGGCCGCCATGCTGCGCGGCGGCGCCGCCACCCGTTCCAAATCGTACAGGAACACGACGCGCGCCATCCGCCATGGCACTTCCAGCCCGTCCACGCTGACCGTGAAGTCCACCATCGTGGTCGGCTTGCCCACCCGGTCGATCAGCACCGCATTCGGCAGCGCCTCCACCACCGGCCCGAACAGCAGCCCTGCCTGCTTCATCGACAGGAAGTTCGGCCCGTTGATCCACACCAGATCGACCGAGCCGTCCGTGTTCCGCCCCGCCGCCTTCTCGGCGACCACGCGCGCCACCGCCTCGGACGTGTCGCGCAGCCGCACATGGTTCACGCCCACGCCGTGCAGCACGCGCATCCGTTCGTTGGTCCAGGCGATGAACGCGTTGGTCCGGTCATCGCCGGCCCAGGCGTTCCACGCCACGGTCTGCCCGCGCGCCTTCGCCGCAACATCGGCCCACGCCGCCGCCGCCGCCGCCGCCGCCCGCGCGCGACCAATCAGGCCGCACGCCGCCGTCAACGCCAGAAATCCCCGCCGTGTCGTGCTCATGCCATCGACTTTCCCATTCGGCGGGTCCGTGCTGCCGCGATGACAGGCGCCAGCACTTCCTCATGGAAGCGGTCGCAGCCGATGCACAGATTCGCATACGGCTTGCCTTCGGGCGTCGTCGTGCGCGACTTCTCGCGAAACGCTTCCACGCTCCAGCCGAAAGCAAGCCCCATCCGCTCCGGCTTGCCGGCGTTGATCGCCTCGTACACCGGGTCGCCAACAAGGCTGTCCAACACATCCATCAATTGCTCCTCGATCAAGTTTCCGATCGGCAGCCTGGTCTTCACGCAGCATGGATACACCGACCCGTCGGGCTCGATCGACACCTCCGACCCCGCATACCGATGATCGAGGAAGTTCAGCCCGCCCGACCAGCGCGCGCAGAAATTATCCGCCATCCCCGCCGTCGAAAGACCGTTCTCCCAGGCCCGCCCGCGCGGCCACAGCTTGCCGATCCAGGCATCGGGCGTGGCGCCGAAGAAGCTGAACACCGGCCCCGCCTCCTGATGCCATAACGGGTTTTTCGCAGCCGTGGTGGACGCGCGCAGCCCTTGCGCCTCCATCGTCGCGGTCAGTCCCGCCCGAATGGCCTCCTGCTTGTCCGCGCCCTCCATGCCGACATGGAAATCGTCCATGCCCGAGATCGACACCATCCACACCCCGCGCGCCACCAGGTCGCGCACGATCTCTGGCGTCACCAGGTCGCCGGTGGTCTGCACAACGATCCGCGCGAGCGGATATTTCGCGGCCAGTTGCTCGATCACCCGATACGTCACCCGCTCCCGCACGGCATCCAGCAGCGACTCGCCGCCCGAAAGCACGATACGGCCGTGCCGCACGGGCAGCGTGCCATCGGGGTTCGGCGCGTTCTGATCCAGATAGGTCAGCGTCGGCGGCAAATTGGCGATGATGCGCGGAAAATTCGCCTCCGCCTCCGCCACCACCGCCTCCAGCTGCCCCCGCACATAGGGCCGGAACCGGTCCTCGTAGCAATGCCGGCATTTGCGGTGACACGCCCACGCCATCACGTAGTAAATCGCTTCCAAGCACCGACCTCCGCATAAGCTGGCCATAGTATACGATGCTTCGGCATACGATGTTTCGGCGCTACGCCGATCCGCGCGACCGCATCACCAGCGGGACCGAGGCCGGCGCGGGCGGCGGAACATGCGAACATCGCCGTGGCAAGTCAACGACGGCTGGCGCGGAGGCGGTGCTCCTTGTTCCCTCCGCGCGAACGCTCCTCAGGCCGCCCGCAACGGAATACGCCCCTCGCCGCCCAGAGCGATCTCGCGGGCGCTGGCCAGGAATTGCCGCAGCCGCTCCGTCCGCAGATGCGGACCACCGCGAATCGCGGCCAGGCCGACCGCGCCCGCCACCGCAACGCCGGTAAGGTAGGTCGGGAGCGGCACCAACGCCTCGTCGCCGGGCTCGCTCCAGAACGCGGCCACAGCGGCCCAGGCCTCCGGGGTCGCGAGCCCGGCACTCTCCGCCCGCTCCATGGCCCTGCGCCGCGTGGCGCCGCGTGGGTGCCGCGCCCAACTCCGTGCGGCCCGGACCGCGAGGCGGTCGCAGGCGGACAGCGTCGCGGGCGCCGTGTGGTGCGCGCACATGCAGGCCCACCACACGGCCTCGCGGCGCGGGAGCGCATGGGCCACCAGGGTTGTGGCTTCGGCCAGGAAGCCGGATTCGACCAGCCGGTCCAGCGCCTCGGAAACCGTGACACAGCGTACGGCGATATCGGCGGCCTCCCGGTCAAATGCCACGCGCTTCAGAACGGTTGACAGGTCGCTCGTGTCGAGGCGGTCGCCGGTCGCTGCGTCCATGATTGTCATCCCGCGCTGAGATAGCACCACGGCATTCTCGCGCGGCTCATACGTTTCAACTGTGAGCCGCGTCACATGGATGCGGGTTTCGCGCCGCTTTTTGGTCAGCGACCCACCGTCACCGCGGCGTTGGCGCACAGCTCCAGCCCATGCAGATCGCGATCGGCGACGTGGCCCGCGAACACCAGATGCGCCGAGAACCGGCACGAGGCGCCACGTGCCAGACTCACCGACTTGCTGAGCCCGTCCCGCAGCACGCCGGTGCCCAGCAGGTCCGTTCCCTGATCGGCCTCGCCCTCCGGATACAGGTAGATTTGCGTCACATCGGCGCCGCTGTCGTTGGTCACGCGCACCTCGGTCTGGACGATGTCCGCCGGCTTGGCCGCGACAACCGGGACAGGCGCGGACATGGGCGCGGACATGGGCGGGGACACGGGCGGGGACGGCGGTCGGGGAACCGGCGGCGCGTCGGCCGTGGTCCAGCCGGGCTCGATCGACAGCGCCGGCGTGGTGCAGATATCCAGCCCGCGCCGCTCCTCGGCCGCGCGGTTGTCGAACACCACCCGCAGGTCGACCGCGCAGCCGCCGCGATAGGGGATGTCCAGCCGGTCGCCGACCGACACGCCCCGCGTCGTCACCCGGTCGTCGCCCCACTGGGCCGTCTCGGCTTCGGACAGGAAGACCTGCTGGATCGGCCGGGTGGCGTTGTTCACCAGTGCCACCGGATGCGGCGTCCCGACCGGCACGTCGGTGGCGGTCGAGCCGTCGAACGCCACCTGGCTGGTGCGGCACACATCCAGGTCGTGCAGCTCCTCGCGGCTGCCATCGGCATAGAGGAACTGCACGTCGAACAGACACATCCGGGTGCGGCCGAGCTTGGCGCGGAACACACGGCCAGGAGCCACCACCGCGCCGGCCAGCCGCTCCTCGCCCCAGTCCGGCGCATCGTTGGGTGAGACGTAAAGCTCGACCGCGGGCTTGCGCGCCCGGTTCGCGACCGACAATTCGCGCTCCACCAACGGGCGCTGCGCTGGCGCAGGCGCGCGACGCGACTGCGCCAGCGCCTGCGACGCGACCGCAATCGCGCACACCACGATCAGCCCGGCGATCATCCGTTTCACAACCATCCCGGCCCCTGTGCCATCCACGGCCACCATTTTCCAGTGCCCATCGCGCAAGCCCGCCTTGCACCCATACCCGCGCGGGCCATGTCGGATGCATGAGCCAGATCAATCCGCCTGCCCCCGAGCCGACTGACCTCGAACCGCGCCTGACGCGCACCCTGCCCCAGTCGATGCCCCAGTCGATGCCCCAGTCGATGCCCCAGCCGATGCCCAAGCCGATGCCCAAGGAGATCGGTGGCCCAAAGGGGCCCGAGCCCACGCGCTACGGCGACTGGGAGCAGAAAGGCCGCTGCACCGATTTCTGATCGCAGGCCCGACGGGCGATCGCCGCGTCGAGGGTATTCTCCAGCAGGCAGGCGATGGTCATCGGCCCCACGCCGCCCGGCACCGGCGTGATGGCAGCCGCCACCGCCGCGCATTCCGCATAGGCCACGTCGCCCACCAGCCGGCCATCGGCCAGCCGGTTGATGCCGACATCGATCACCACGGCACCGTGCGCGAGCCACTCGCCCCGGATCATCTCCGGCCGGCCGACGGCCGCAATCAGCACGTCCGCCCGGCGGCATTCGCCTTCGAGTTCGCGGGTTCGCGAATGCGCCAGAGTCACGGTGGCATCCAGCGCCGTCAGCATTGCCGCGACAGGCCGGCCGACCAGCGCCGAGCGGCCCACCACCACGGCGCGCGCGCCGCGCAGGCTCACGCCATCCAGCAGCTTCACGACCCCGCGCGGCGTGCAGGGGGCAAGGCCCGGCAGCCCACCATGCAGCCTGCCGACATTGATCGGGTGCAGCCCGTCCACGTCCTTGGCCGGGTCGATCAGGTCGATCACCGCGCGCTGGTCCAGATGCGCGGGAAGCGGCAGCTGCACCAGGATGCCGTCGATCGCGGGGTCGTCGTTCAGCGTCCGCACGGTCGCCAGCAATTCCGCCTGCGCCGTGACGGCGGGAAGCCGGATGGTGCGCGTGACGATGCCCACACCCGAAGCCGCGCGATCCTTGTTGCGGACATAGACCGCACTCGCCGCATCGTCGCCCACAAGCACCACGGCCAGCCCCGGCCGATACCCGAGACCCGCCACGCGCGCCGCCACATCGGCGCGCAAAGCGGCGGCGACGGCTTTCCCGTCGATGATGCGCGCGGCCATGGTGGCTAGAGCAGCAGGCCGTTGACGTCGCCCAGCACGACCGCCGCATATACCCGCCGCAGCGCCTCCTGCGCCACGAAGATCAGCAGGATCAGCACCAGCGGGCTGAGGTCGATGCCACCGAAACGGGGCATCATGTTGCGGATGGGCCGCAAGGCTGGCTCCGTGATCCGGTACAGGAAGTCGCCGATGGTCCAGACGAAGCGATTGCGCGTGTCGAGCACGCCGAACGACACCAGGGTGGCGAACACCGCCGCCAGGATCACCGCCCAGCGATACAGGCTCAGAACCTCGGACAGCAGTTGGTAGATGATGGTGATCACGCGAGGTCCCCTGAAAGCGCGCGCAACCTAGCGACGGGGCACCGCCTCCGCAACGGGCTCAAAATGTGCCTTCCTTCCCCCCTCCCCCTCGTGGACCACAAGGGGGAGGGGGAAGACTCGCGCCAACCGCCGCTTGACTTACCAGGGCGATGTTCGCATTTTCCGCCGCCCGCGCCGACCTCGGTCGCGCACGGGGCCGGCAGGATGGGGCTGTAGCTCAGTTGGGAGAGCGCCTCGTTCGCAATGAGGAGGTCAGCGGTTCGATCCCGCTCAGCTCCACCACTGTCCTGCCGCCTGTGATCAATCCGCGAACAGCGTGATCGAGACCTTTCGTCCGTTGGAATAGTTGAACCCGTCGATCCGGCCCGCAACACGCGCCGGCGTCCGATTCGCGGCCAGGAACGAATCGAGGTCGCGTGACTCAACCCCCAGCACCCGTCCCGGCCCCTCCGCCAGGAACGCCGCCCCTGCCGCGCCGCCCGACAGCAGCCGAGTCGCGGTGCCGGCCAAAAACAGCAGGCTCGGCTCGGCGAACCCCACCGTCGCCAACGGCGCGTCGGACGAGATCGCGGCGCGCGCGGCCGCGATGCGGGGCGAGATCCACAGCCGCGCTTCGTGCGGCACCAGCAGCCCGAGCACCGTCCAGATCACCAGCGGCATGCAGGCGATGCCCGCCACCACCCGCTCCAGCCGCGCATTCGCCGCGCGCACCCGCCACACGAGAAATCCCACCGCCGCCAGCGCCGCAAGCCCGAGCGATACGGTCCACGACCAGCCGCCGACCACGAACGGCAGCGCCACGGCCCCGCCGCCCAGCGCCAGCGCCGCAACCCCGAACAGCAGCCACGCCGGCAAGCTCAGCCATTTCGGCGCCGGCTTGCCGCTTCCCGCCGCCCACACGGCGCCCAGCAGGCACAAAGCCGGCAGCAGCGGCAGGATGTAGTGCGGCAGCTTGGTCGGCACCGCCTCGAACACGATCCATGACGGCACCGCCCAGGCCAGCAGGAACCGCATCGCGGGCTCCCGCCGCCGCCGCCACGCCTCCGGCAGCGCGCACACCACCGCCGGCGCCACCGGGAACAGCGTCAGGCACAACAGGACGGTGTGATACAAAGGCGGTGCCCCATGCGCGTCGTCGCCGCCCGCCAGCTTGGCGCCCAGATCGCCGCCGACGGCGTCGCGAAAAAACTGCCCATGCGTCGAAATCCCGATCGCCACGAACCACGGCAGCACCACCGCCAGCATCAGCGGCAGGCCCCACGCCGCCCGCAGCGCCTTCAGCCACGCCGCCCGCCGGTCGACGGTCACCAGCGAGACCACCGCCAGCGCCGCCACCATCGGCATTACCGGCCCCTTGACCAATATGGCCAGGCCTGTCGCCAGCCAGAACAACGCCGCGCCGCCGCGTCCGATTCCGCGTTCGAGATACGCCCGCGCCAGCACCGCCATCGCGAGCGTGGTCAGTCCCACCAGCACGGCGTCGGTCTTGGCGATGTTGGCCTCCACCGCCAGCAGCACGCTGCCGCCCAGCATGGCGGCAGCCAGCATGGCGGTGCGCCGATCGAACAGCCGAACGCCGATCGCATGGGTGGCCAGCACCGCCAGCAGCGCGCCCAGCAGCGAGGGGATGCGATACGGCCAGATCGGGTTGGCGGTCGCGAGCCCCATGGCGCGCGCCATCGCCACGCCCGGCAGCTGCAGCCAGTGAATGCCGATCGGCTTGCGGTTGCGGGCCTCGGTCCCGTTGCGGATGGTCACGTAGTCGCCGGTCTCGATCATCTGGCTGGTCGCCTGCGCGAACCGCGACTCGTCGCGGTCCGATGGCGGTACCGACAGGATGCCGGGCAGCCACATCGCCAGGCAGAAAGCCGCCAGCAGGAGCCTGGGGTGGCGCGTGTCGAGCAATCGGATGAGGCGGATCATGCGACCGCCTCTAGCATGCGCCCGCCGAAGCCGTCATGAACCCCGCCAATGGCAACCGACCCCACCCGCGACGCCGCCTTCACCTTGCTGGCCGGCGTGCTCGACCACCGCCGCCCCTTGGACGAGGCGCTCGATGCCCTTGCCGGCACCGAGCCACGCGACCGCGCGGCCGGCCACCGGATCGCCGCCGCCGTGCTGCGCCGCCTCGGCACGCTCGACGCCGTGCTGGAGCCGTTCCTGAAAAAGGCGCCGCCCGACCCGGTACGACATATCCTGCGCATCGGCGCCGCCGGCCTGCTGCTGCTCGACACGCCGCCGCACGCCGCCGTCGCCACCGCCGTGGCGTTGGCCCGCTCGCGCGGTCTTGCGCCCTTCGCCGGCCTGGTCAACGCCGTCCTGCGCCGCGTGGCGGAAGCCGGCCCCGTGGCACTCGAGGCGCTGGACGGCCCGCGGCTTGACACTCCCGGATGGCTCTGGACCGCCTGGGGCCGCGAGGCACGCGACATCGCCCGCGCCCATCAGCATGAGGCCCCGCTCGATCTCACGCTCCGCGAAGGCGCCGCCCCACCGCCCACCGGCGCCGCGCTCCCCACTGGCAGCTGGCGCTGCCCTGCCGGCACCCGCGTCACCGAACTCCCCGGCTTCGCCACCGGCGAACTCTGGGTGCAGGACGCCGCCGCGGCGCTGCCCGCCATGCTGCTCGCGGCCCGGCAAGGCGAGCGCGTGGCCGACCTTTGCGCGGCACCGGGCGGCAAGACCGCGCAGCTCGCCGCCACCGGCGCCCATGTCATCGCGGTCGAGCGCGACCCGACCCGGCTGCTCCGCCTGCGCGAAAACCTCGACCGCCTCGGCCTCGCGGTGGAAACCATTGCAGCCGATGCCTGCCTCTGGCGCGCGCCCGCCCTGCTTGACGCGGTGCTGCTGGACGCGCCGTGCAGCGCCACCGGCACCATCCGCCGCCACCCCGACGTGGCCCACCTCAAGCGCCCGCGCGAGATCGCCGGGCTCGCCACCCAGCAGGACCGATTGCTCGACGCCGCCTGCGCCATGCTCCTGCCCGGCGGCCGCCTGGTCTATGCCGTGTGTTCGCTGCAACCCGAGGAGGGCGCCCAGCGCATCGAGTCGGCCCTCGCCCGCCTGCCCCTCCGCCTGGACCGCATCGCGCTCCCCGCTTTGCCCGAGGCCGTCATGCCCGATGGCTGCCTGCGGACCACCCCCGCCATGTGGGCGGATCGCGGCGGCATGGACGGGTTCTTCGCGGCGCGGCTGATCCGGCGTTGACCTTGTCTTGTGCGCGACGGAGTCCCGCCTCTAGATAGGCCCATGTCAGCTCCAGTATCCCGCCGCACCATCGCGGCCAGCCTGCTCGCCGCCGATTTCTCCCGCCTGCGGGAGGAAGTCGCCGCCGTCGAGGCCGCCGGCGCCGACTGGCTGCACCTGGACGTGATGGACGGCCATTTCGTGCCCAACATCAGCTATGGCCCTCTGGTGCTGAAGGCCCTTCGTCCGCATACGGCGCTGCCGTTCGACGTCCACCTGATGATCGCGCCGGTCGATCCCTTCGTGCAGGCCTTCGCCGAAGCCGGCGCCAACCACATCATCGTCCATGCCGAGGCCGGCCCGCATCTGCATCGCACGCTCCAGCTGGTGCGCGCGCTCGGCTGCAAGGCCGGCGTGGCGCTCAACCCCGCGACGCCAGTGGAACACGCGACCACGGTTCTGGACATCGCCGACATCGTGCTGGTGATGACGGTCAACCCCGGCTTTGGCGGCCAGTCCTTCCTGACCGGCCAGCTGGCGCGTATCGCGGCCCTCCGCCACGCCATCGATGCCTCGGGGCGGGCGGTCACGCTCGAGGTCGATGGCGGCATCGGCGCCGAGACCGCGCGTGCCTGCCACGAGGCCGGGGCCGACAGCTTCGTCGCCGGCACCTCGGTGTTCGGCGCGGCCGACTACGCCGCCGCCATCGCCGGCCTGCGGGGCGTTTCATAATGGCCGCCGGCCCCTCGGCCTGGATGCGCGCCGCCCGCCGCGCAATGGCCCGGCTGCCGAGCCTGCGCATGACCCGCACGCCCGACGCGCCCGCGCTGCCCGTGCGCGACCCCTGGCCCGGCGATCCGGTGCGCGGCGCCGCCCTGCTCAAAGGCGAACTGGAAGTCGGCGGCGTCACCGCGCGCCTGCGTCCCGGCAGCTTCATCGACGCGAGCGAGAACGCCCTGCCCCGCGCGGTCGCCCACGGCTTCACCTGGCTGCGCGACCTCCGCGCGCTGGGCACCGACGCCGCCCGTGTGCGCGCCCGCGCCTTGGTCACCGACTGGATCGCGTCGGGTGCCGCCGACCCGCTGGCGCAACGGCCGGACGTGGCGGGCGCCCGCATCGCGGCCTGGCTCGGGCATTACGATTTCTTCGCCGCATCCGCCGATGACGGATTCCGCCAGAAGCTCATGGCCCGCCTGGTCTCCGACGCGCGCAGCCTCGCCGCCGCCCTGCCCGCCGAGGAGCTGGACGCCCGTGCCCTCACCGCCGTGAAGGGCCTGATCGCCGCCTCGGTGGCGCTGCCCGAACACGCGGCGTTCCTCACGCGCGCCATGCGCGTGCTGCCGCAAGAGATCGCGCGCCAGATTCTGCCCGACGGCTCGCATTGCGAACGCAGCCCCGCCCAGCTGCTCGCGGCGCTGCAGGACCTCACCGAGATCCGCGCCTTGCTCCAGGCCGCCCAGGCGCCGCCGCCCGCCTTGCTGCCCAACGCCATCGAACGCATGGCGCCCGCCTTGCGCGCGCTGCGCCACGGCGATGGCGGATTGGCCCTGTTCAACGGCAGCAAGGAGGAGACGCCCGCGCTGATTGAGCTGGTGCTCACCCAGGCCGGCCGCGCCGGCCGCGCGCCCGGCACGCTCGGCGATGACGGCTTTCAGCGTCTGCAGGCGGGCCGCAGCGTGCTGATCGCCGATTGCGGCGTGCCAGCCCCCCCCAAACTCGACCGCCTCGCCCATGCCGGCACGCTCTCGTTCGAGCTGTCGATCGGCCGCGAGCGCCTGATCGTGAATTGCGGCGCGGCCCCGGCCGCTGGCCCGGAATGGCGCGAGGCCACCCGCGCCACCGCCGCCCATTCCACCCTGGTGATCGCCGACACCAACTCATCCGAACTCCGCGACCACGGCCTCGGCCGCCGGCCCGAGAAGGTCGAGGCGCATCGCCAGGAGGCCAATGGCGCCCATTGGCTCGAAGCCAGCCACGATGGATGGAAACGCTCCTTCGGCGCGATCCACCGCCGCCGGCTCTACATGTCCGAAACCGGCGAGGACATCCGCGGCGAGGACGCCATCGAGGCCGCGAGCCCGATGCCCTACACCATCCGCTTCCACCTGCACCCCGCCGTCAACGCCAGCCTTCAGCAGGACGGCGAGGCGGTGCTGCTCCGCCTCCCCTCCGGCGGCGGCTGGCGCCTGCGCGCGGACGGCGTGCGCATGAGCCTCGACGAAAGCGTCTATCTCGGCGGCCCGGAACCGCGCCGCGCGGAACAGGTGGTGCTGACCGGCTTCGCGGATGCGCCGCAGCAGGTGAAGTGGGCGATCACGAAGGTCGGCTAGCTCCGTGCCACATTGACCTTATCGAGGGCTTGGCGGAGCCCACTGGCCAGTTTGGCCGCGTCGCCATTCGCCCAGAAATGCATGAAGAACAACCGCGGCTGATCGTCCAGCATGTGGTTGTGTATGGCCGTGACTTCGATCCCGTTCTCCCGCAACGCGCGCAGCACCGGATTCACCTCTTTGGCCGTGAGCACGAAGTCGCCGGTGATGGCCGCCTTGCCGCCGCCGGTCGGCTGGAAATTGATCGCTTCGCCAGACCCCATGGCGACTGGCACCTCCATATCGCCGTCCTTAACGAGTTCGGCCCGCCGGAGGCCAACCTGATAGACGCCGCCAGCGACGGTGCCCCTGGCGCCGAGCGTGCGATCGATCATCGCGGTATCCAGATCGAGAGCGGGCGGTGGCGCGCCCGCGGCTGCCGGTGCCGGTGCGAGTGCCGCATTGACGAATGGCGTCTGGCTGAGAGCCAGGCCATCATGCAGCGCCGCAGCCAGCTTGGCGCCGTTACCGTGCCCGAGGATGTGCATGTAGAACGTCGCGGGGCGCGCGCGGAGCAGATGGTTATGCAAGGCGGTGATCTCCACGCCGCCCTCCATCAGCTTTTTCATCACCGGATTGACCTCGTCTTCGGTCAGCACGAGATCGCCCATCACCATGGCCATCTCGCCCTGACCGCGGAAAGCCAGCCATGAGCCGAGGGCGAGTGTCGGCTTTATCTCAACGCCATCGAGCGTGACGTGCAGGTCGGTGCGGGGCAACCCGACGCGGTAAACCTCGCCCGGCAGCTCCGTGCCGGATTTGCCGAGCGCGTTTGCGACCTTGGTCCAATCTGCCGCCCCTGCCGGGAAGGCTGGCAGAGCAAGGCAGAGCGCCGCGACCGTGAGTGCCATCTTGTGCATCGTCGTTCTCCTGATTGGAACTTTCCCGTCGGCTATTTCAACGGCTTGATTTTGAGCTGCTCGAAATGCGTCACGCTATCGGCCTTGGTCCACAGAGCGACCCTGCCGGGACCGGCGAAGCTTTGGTGGCCAGCGAAGCTTTGGTCGGTTCGGGTAACCAGCAGCTTGCCGTTGAAAGAGGCTGACATTTGGTCTCCTTCGATGCGCAGGGCCAGGGTGTGCCACGCACCGGAAGAGACCTTCACCGTTGCGCTGGCGAGTTGCTGACGGTCGCCTTTCACCACGCGATACAGGCGCACATTATCCTCAAGGGCGTTGGCGCGGACGACATAGTAGTTGTCGGCGTCCCGCACCCGCACGGCGAGACCGCCGGCTCGGTCTCCTTCGCCTGAGATTGCCTTGAACCGAACGCTTGCCTCCAGGTCTTCGGCGTGGATCGGTTCATAGATCGCAAGCGGGAAGCGGTAATCCGTCGCATCGGTGTTCACCTGGGCGATGGCTTTGCCCTGACTGGCGGTCGGATCCTCGACCACCCGCCAGTCGCCGACCGCTCCTTTGCCTGTGCGTTCCGAAGTGAAGAACTCGCGCGGCAATGGCCCGACTTGATAGCGCGACAAATCGACTTCGCCGGTCACGCCTTGCGCCGCGGCTTCGGCCGAGATGAGCGAGGGCGCCAGCGTGGCCATGATGAGGACGCGCCTGCGCATCAGACTATTCCCGCGAAGTGCAGGGCGATGCCGACCACCGAACAGGCCAGCAACGTCGGGATCATCCCCACCTTGAAGCGAAACACGGCGATGATGGCCGCCGCCGACAGCGCAAGCGCCCACGGATCGAGACTACCGATCACGGGTGCATCGAACCCCATGCCCATAGCGCGCATCGGGCGCGTCTCGCGGAACCAAGTGTGCAGGGCGAACCACACCGCGAGATTCAGGATGACACCGACGACCGCCGCCATAATGGCCGATAGCGCGCCGCTCAACGCCTTGTTGCCGCGCAGCCGCTCGATGAAGGGTGCGCCAAGGAATATCCAGAGGAAGCAGGGCGTGAAGGTGACCCAGGTGGTCAGCAACCCGCCAAGCGTGCCGGCCAGCATTGGGGGCAATGCGCCGGGATCGCGATAGGCCGCCATGAAGCCCACAAACTGCGTCACCATGATCAACGGTCCTGGCGTGGTTTCCGCCATGCCCAGGCCGTCCAGCATCTCGCCTGGGCGTAGCCAGTGATAATGCTCGACCGCCTGCTGCGCCACGTAAGCGAGGACCGCATAAGCGCCGCCGAACGTGACGACCGCCATCTCGCTAAAGAAGATGGCGATTCGACCGAAGGTGCTCCCGGCTCCGAGCGTTGCGAGAATGAGGAGCACCGGCACGAGCCAGAGCACCAGCCATACCGCGGCGGCGCGACGTGCTCCGCTGACGGTCACGCGCGCATGGACGGGCATTTCCTCACCCAACAGGCTGTCCGCTTCGGCTAAGCCCTTTGCGCCACTCCCATGACCGCCGCCGACTTGGAATAGCGGCGAGCCCGCGCGGGTGCCGAGCCAGCCGGTCAGGCCCGCCGCTAGAATGATCAGCGGGAACGGCACACCGAGAAAAAAGATGCCGACGAATGCCGCGGCAGCGATGCCGATCATCAGCCGGTTCTTGAGCGCCCGGGAGCCGACGCGGACCACCGCCTGAAGCACCACGGCCAGCACGGCGGATTTCAGCCCAAAAAACAGAGCTGCGATGGCGCCCACCTGGCCCCAGCCGGCATAGACGTAGCTTAGCGCCATGATGGCCAGCATGCCCGGCAGCACGAACAGAGTGCCGGCAACGATTCCGCCGCGCGTTCCGTGCATCAGCCAGCCGATATAGATGGCAAGCTGCTGAGCTTCAGGCCCAGGCAGGAGCGTGCAGTAGGACAGCGCATGCAGGAACCGCGCTTCGCCAATCCAGCGTTGCTCATCGACGACGATGCGGTGCATGACCGCGATCTGCCCAGCCGGGCCGCCGAACGAAAGTGCCGCCACGCGCAACCAGACGCGGAACGCTTCGGCCGATGTGACCCCATGCCCGGCCGCACGGGACAAGGCGACTGGAACTGCCGCTCCGGCGCCTTCCGGCAGCAAGGCGCCACTCATGGCGATGGCCTCCTTCGCCCCAGGCCGCCCGGTGGAGCTGCCGCAGGCCAATTATGCGTTTCTTCGCTGGCGTCCCGACACCAGCGATAGAACGCGTCGTAAAGTTGGATTCCGGCATCGAGCTGGACTAGATCGTCAGCATGCATGCGCGAGAGCCCAAGCGATGCCGCGAGCAATCCAGGCGCTTCAGGTGCGAGATCGGGTCGTGCGGTGTCGGCACCGCGCACGATCAAAGCCAGGCGATCGAGTGCGGGCGTGTGCAAATCGAATTCATCGAGCATGGCATCGAACGTGCAGTCATCGCCGCGATGGGTCCAGAACACACCTTCGATGTCGAAGGGGGTCGCGCCAAAACGGTCGGCAACGGCCAACACCTCCGACGGTGTCACGAACAGAAATACGGCGGCGGGATCAATAAACCGACGGATGAGCCAGGGACAAGCGATGCGGTCCACCTTGGGCCGGGCGCGCGTAACCCAGATTGTGCGGCCTTCAGCGTCGCGCGGCGGCATCTTATCCAGGCGCACGAGCGGCAGCCCGGCATCTCGCCACCCCTCAAATCCCCCCTCCATGCTTTCGGCCGCCGCGCCTTCGTGACGCAACCAGGCCGCCGCACCCTGACTCAGTTTGAGCCCGCGCTGGCATATGACGACAACGGAGTGACCCTTGTGATCAGGCGCCCACGAGGCAACCTGCCGGAAATCACGACGGACGGCGCCGGGCAGGCTGCGCGGGTCCACGTCGAAGTCTTCGTCGATGCGGACGTCGATGAGGGTCGGCCCGTCAGGCAGGCCAACAAGGCGGGAGAGCTGGGCAGACGTAAGAATGGTAGGTGAAGGCATGGCGTCCGCTCCTTTCTGAGGAGTTTTGGACGCGATACTTCGGCCTAAGCCTCACGGGGCTATCGCGCTATCCCCTTGCCGAGAGGATGACGACGGCAAGGGGGTGAAGTCAAGACCTGTGCCGCTGGCGAAGCGACGGACATCGACGCGAAGACCGACCCGGTCCCGCGCGTGGGCAACAAAAGGCCGGCTGTATGCGCCCGCCGCCGCCGATTCGAGGATCGCCTCCGCCGTGCTCTCCCAAGGCCTGCCCGGCCGCCGCATCGACGGCGCCGGCAAAACCACCGCCGGGAACATCTGGACCGTGGATCGTCAGGCGGCCCGGATACGCGCCGTCACCTCGATCTCGATCTTCATGCGCGCATCGGCCAGACCGGCCGCGATCATCGTCGCGGCAGGACGCACATCGCCGAAATACCGCCGCAGCACCGGCCAGCAGGGTGCGAAATCCGCGGCGTCCGGCAGGATGTAGCGCACGCGCACCACGTCGGCGAAACCGCTTCCCGCCTCCGCCAGCGCCGCCCCGATGTTGCCCATCGCCTGCTCGGCCTGCGCCGCGACGTTGTCCGAGATCGTCATGGTCCGGTAGTCGAAACCCGTCGTGCCCGACACGAACACCCAGTCGCCATCGACCACCGCGCGCGAATAGCCGATGCTGGCCTCGAACGGCGAGCCGGAATCGATCAGGCGGCGCATGGTCCGTTCACCTTCGATAGGGCACCGGCAGCAGCGTGCGGATCGGCAGCTTTACCGGGCCGGGCAGGATCACCCAGGCATCCGGTGCATAATCCGTGATCAATTCGCGGCAGGCGCCACAGGGCGGCACGATCGCGATCTCGCGGAAATCCTCGTCCGGCTTGGGATGCCGCAGTGCCACCGCCGTGGCGATCGTGCCGTCGCCCTCCATCACCGCCCGGCCGAACGCGATCGCCTCGGCGCAGATCGACAGCCTCCCCACCGTGGCGCCCAGATGCACCCCGGTCCAGATGCGGCCATCATGCCCGCGCAACGCCGCCGACACGGTATGCCAGAACGGACGGTAATGCCGCAGCAGAGCCGCCTCGGCCGCCGCGATCAGTTCCTGATCGGCGGCGTCAAGCGGGGCGGCATCGGTGTTGACGGAGTCGAGCAAGACCTGGCCGCCTGCCTCAGACCTGGCGGCCTAGTCCGCCGCCTCCGCGTCATCCGTTTCTGGGGCCGCCAGCATCATGTTGGTCACCACGTTGGCATTCTCGCGGACGCGCGCCTCGATCATCTTGGCCATGTCGGGATGATCGCGCAGGAACTGCTTGGCGTTCTCGCGGCCCTGGCCGATGCGCTGGCTGTCGCAGCTGAACCAGGCGCCCGACTTCTCGACCACGTTGGCCTTCACGCCGAGGTCGATCAATTCCCCGACCTTGCTGATACCCTCGCCATACATGATGTCGAACTCGACCTGCTTGAACGGCGGCGCCAGCTTGTTCTTGACCACCTTCACCCGCGTCTGGTTGCCGACCACCTCGTCGCGGTCCTTGATCTGGCCGATGCGGCGGATTTCCAGGCGCACCGAGGCATAGAATTTCAGCGCGTTGCCGCCCGTGGTCGTCTCGGGGTTGCCGAACATCACGCCGATCTTGAGACGGATCTGGTTGAGGAAGATCAGCATCGTGTTGGACTTGGCCACGCTGCCGGTGATTTTCCGCAGCGCCTGGCTCATCAGCCGCGCGTGCAGGCCGACATGGGTGTCGCCCATCTCGCCCTCGAGCTCGGCGCGCGGCACCAGTGCGGCGACGCTGTCGATCACCAGCACATCGACCGCGCCCGAGCGCACCAGCGTGTCGGCGATCTCCAGCGCCTGCTCGCCCGCATCCGGCTGGCTGATCAGCAGATTGTCCACGTCCACGCCCAGCTTGCGGGCATAGATCGGGTCGAGCGCGTGTTCCGCGTCGATGAACGCGCAGGTGCCGCCGCGCTTCTGCGCCTCGGCGATGGCATGCAGCGCGAGCGTGGTCTTGCCCGAGCTTTCCGGCCCGTAGATTTCCAGGATGCGCCCGCGCGGCAGGCCGCCGATGCCGAGCGCCAGATCGAGCCCGAGCGAGCCCGACGGGATGACCTCGATCTGTTCGTCGCCGCTGCGCGCGCCCATGCGCATGATCGAGCCTTTGCCGAAGGCCCGTTCGATCTGCAACATCGCGGCGTCGAGGGCTTTGTTCTTGTCCATGTCCGGATTTTTTCCTGAAATCTGCCTGACGTCCTTGGGCGGGCCGCCATCTTCCGACAGAGCCTGCGTTTCCCGCCGCTTGCCGCCGGGGATCATTTTGAGTGCCATGCTTACGCGTCGCCTCCCGAGTCTGTCACATCCGAAGCCTCAAGGGCAATCGCTCGCGGCCCACCCCTTAATGTTTTGTTCGTTATATGTTCGTCAAGGGCCGAATTGACGAACGAAGCAGAAACATCGATCGGCCCTGGCCCGTGGGCGAAGGGTTCCAGCGCGGTCGCAAGCTGCTCCAGCGTGTAGGGTTTGGCCAGGAACACCGCGCCGGCGCCGAGCCGGGCCATCTCCACCGCAAGCCCGCGGCCGCTGAATCCCGAGGTCAACACCACCGGCAGAGCGGGCGCGCCAAGCCGTTGCCGCACCGCGTGAGCGAGCACCCATCCGTTCATGTCGGGCAATGCGATGTCGGTCACCAGCACGGTCGGCCGGCCGGCACCGGGTCGCGAGGCGTCGGCCAAGGCCAGCGCCGCCTCGGCGGAAGCGGCCAGCAGCACACGCCAGCCGCCCCGCCGCAGCGTCAGATCCGCGAGCCTGGCCAGCGCAAGCTCGTCCTCGACCAGCAGCACCGTGCCGCGCCCGGCCCCAAAGGCGGGTGGCGGGGAGGATGCCGGGGCGGATGCCGGGGCCGCCAAAAGCGATTCGACAGCGCGGTCTGTCATGGCGGGCATGTTCAGGCATGGCAGATAAACCCGCATGCACGTCCCGCCGCCAGGCGCGCTGCGCACATCGAGAAACCCGCCGAACGCGCCGACGATCTCGCGCACCGTCGAGAGCCCGAGCCCGTTGCCGCCCTGCTCGTGCCGCGTGGTGAAGAACGGTGCGAAGATGCGGGGCAGGATGTGGGCGGCAATGCCGGTTCCGGTATCGGCCATCTCGGTCACCACATAGGGACCGGGCGGAATTCGGCCGCCAACCGCGTCCAGCGCCTGCTCCAGCACCCGCCTCTCGGTGCGGATCGACAGGGTGCCGCCATCCGGCATCGCGTCTCGCGCGTTGATCGCGAGATTCACCAGCACCTGGTCGAGCCGCGTCGGGTCGGCGCGCACCCGCGCGGCTCCGGCCCGAAGATCGAGCGCGAGACGGATCGCCCGGGGAAACAGCCGCCGCAACATGTCGGCGAGATCGGCGACGGCGGCATCCACGTCCAGCTCTCTCGGCGCTTCTTCCGCCGGGCGGCCGTACCCCAGCAGACGGCCGACAAGGGCCTTGCCCCGCATCGCGCTGCCGCGCAATTCGGCCAGCATATCCCGGCTCTCGGCATCGTCGCGGCACATGGCGCTCTGCTCCAGCATCCCGGCGGCGGCCAGCATGGCACCCACCAGATTGCTGAAATCATGCGCCACCGCCGCCGTGAGGTGGCCAAGGGAGTGGAGTTTCTGTCCATTCACGTCGCCCGACGCGGCTTGCCGCGCGGATGGCTGTCCCCGCAGGCGCAGCAGATGGCCGGTCACCGCCCCGTCGGCATCGCGCATCGCGGTGGCTTCAAGGCCGATATCGAGACCGGTGCCATGGATCCGCAAACCGAGTACGGCGTCGGCTGCTTCGGCCAACCCGGCCTTCAGCATGGCCCGGTACGGCAGGCCGACCAGCATGAGCGCCGGCCAGCCCTCGATCTGGTTCAGCGGCAACGCGGTCATCCGCGTCACGGCCTCGTTCGCGCGGACCACCCAGCCCTCGCCGTCCAGGATCAGCAGGCCGGTTTGCGTGTCCTGAAACAGCAGATCGGCCATCCCGTCCAACAAGGCGCTCATGGCGCGGCCGCCGGCGCGCGGGCGCGCGGGCTCCCGACAGGCGCGCGGGCGGGCGGCCTCCCGACAGGCGCGCGGTCGCGCAACCGCCAGACATAGGCAATGATCTCGGCCACCGCCTTGAAGTGCTCGGCGGGGATTTCCGCGTCGATCTCGAGCGGGAACAGCGCCCGCGCCAGCGGCGGATTGGCGACCAGCGGCACGCGATGCTCGGCCGCCACCGCGCGGATGCGGGCGGCCACCTCGTCGGCACCCTTGGCCACCACGCGCGGGGCGCCCGAACCGCCTTTGTCATAAGCCAGCGCCACCGCGTAATGCGTCGGGTTGGTAATGACCACGGTGGCGTTCGGCACCGCCGCCATCATGCGCCGGCGCGCGCGCTGGCGGCGCAGCTGCTTGATCCGGGCCTTCACCCGCGGGTTGCCGTCGCTCTCCTTGTGCTCGTCACGCACATCCTGATGACTCATCCGCAGCGAGCGCGCGTGCTTGAGGCGGCCGAGGACGATGTCGATCAGCGCGATCGCCGCCTGCCCCGCGAGCAGCCCGAACACGATCCGCAGCATGCCCCGAAACGTGCCGTCGAGCAGATGCGTCGCATCCCACTGCAACGAGACGATCAGTTTCGGTGCAAGGCCCGCAAGCCCGCTCCACAGCAGGCTTGCCACCAGCATCAGTTTCAACACGGACTTGCCGGTCTCCAGCAGCACGCCCGGCCCGAACACGCGCTTGAACCCGCGCGCCGGATTGAGCCGCGCGAGATCGGGCATCGCAGCCTGCAAATGCAGCAGGAAGCCGGTTTGCAGCAGGGTTGCCGCGGCCGTGGCAACCGCGACCGCGAGCACGATCGGCGCCGCCGTCCAGGCCATCGCGCGCGCGGCTTCCAGGATCGCCTGATGCGGATCGGCCCGATGCGCCCGCGCCAGAAAGCCGGCCAGCGTCGCGCCCAGGTCACGCGCCTGCATCGGCGTCATCGTCACCAGCGCCAACGTGCCCGCGCCAAGCGCCGCCAGCATCGTGGCATCGCGCGATTGCGGCGCGCGGCCCTCGTCGCGGGCCGCCTGCAGACGCTTCTGCGATGCGGCGAGCGTGCGGTCCTCGGCATCCGCCATGTCCGGCCGGCCTCCTTCAGCCGCCTGGAAGCAGCGCGAAGCCCGCGCGGGCACCCTGCAGCCAAACAGCGAGCATCGCCGAGCCGAGTACCGCGAGCAGCAGCACCCCGCCCAGGATCTGCCCCGGCATGGCCACGAAATACACCTGGAGCTGCGGCACCAGCCGGGTCAGCAATCCCAACGCGGCCTGCCAGATCATGCCGCCCAGCACGAACGGCGCGGCCAGCCGTGCGACCAGCGCGAACGCGACGCCCAAAGCCGCGATCGCCTGCTCGCCGCTATCGGCCGCCGGCAGCAGCGTGCCCGGCGCGATCAGCCGGTAACTGCCCGCGAGCGCCGCGAGAGGCAGCGCGTGCAGCCCACTTGCGAGCAGCGCCACCGGAGCGGCCAGCGTCAGCGCCCGGCTGATGGCCGACGCCTGGTTGCCCATCACCGCATCCGGCTGCAACACGCTCGACCATCCGGCGAGGCTCGCGATCACCTGTCCCGCCATCGGCAGCGCCAGCACCAGCAGGCGCGTCAGCCAGCCAAACCACAGCCCGGTCACCACCTCGGCCACCACCATCAGGCCGGTGTCGACGCCGCCCGCTGGAATCGCCGGCACCAGCGGCGCCACGCCGGGCAACAGCAACGCCGACAGCGCCACGGCGAACCCCGCGCGCAGCATCGCCGGCACCTCCGCCTCCCCGATCCCGGGCAGCATCATGCAGGCGCAACCGATGCGCGCCAGCATCAGCGCGAAGGCGAACGCCTGGTGCGGCAGATCGGCCAGCAAATCGGCGTCCATCGCTCAGGAACCGCCCACGGCCACGAGCCGGTCGAACAGCACGTGGGTGAAGTCGGTCAGCGTGCTCGCCATGAACGAGCCCAGCAGCAGCAGCGCCGCACCGAGCGCCACGGCCTTCGGTGCGAACGCCAATGTCTGCTCGTTGATCTGGGTGACCGCCTGCAGCAGCGACATCACGAGGCCGACCGCGAGTGCCACCAGCAGCGGCGGCCCGCCCAGCTTCAGCACCACCATCATGCTTTCCCGCAGCAGCTGCCCGACATCGTTCTCGTTCATGCCGCGTGCCCCCCCGCGCGCGGCATTCAGATCGGCATCCGCATGATGTCCTGGTACGCCTGGACCACCCGGTCGCGGATCGCCACCGTGGTCTGCAACGCCAGCTCCGCCTTGGACACCGCCGCCACCACATCGGTGAGGTTGCCGCCGCCGCTCGCCGCCTCCGCCGCCTTCGCGTCGGCCTGGCGCCCCATCTCGACGGCACCTTCCAGCGCATGCTGGAGCGTGGCGCCGAACCCGCTCGCCCCCTGCCCGGCCGCGCCGGAGGTGGCCTGGGCGTAGGCGCGCGCCGCGCCTGACGCCGTGGCGTGGATCGCGGCCAGCGTCATTTCAGCATCTCGATCACGCGCGTGAGCATCGACCGCGTCGATTGCATCACCGCGAGGTTGGCGTTGTACGACCGCTGTGCCTCGCGCATGTCCATCACCTCCACGAAGCTGTTCACGTTCGGCGTGCGCACATAGCCCTGCTCGTTGGCCGCCGGGTGCGACGGGTCGAAGCGCACCGGGAACGCGCTGCGGTCCTCGCCCACCCGCTTCACGCGAACGGTTTCAGTCCCCAGCGCCGCGTCCATCTGGTTGCCGAAGGCCACGGTCTTGCGCCGGTACGGCAAAGCGGTCGGCGAGGTGCCGGTGGTGTCCTGGTTGGCCAGATTCTCGGCAATGACCCGCAGCCGCGTGGTCTGCACGTCCATGCCACGCGCCGAGATGTCGAGTGCCTTGGTGAGATCCATAGATGCGCCTACTTGCCGATCGCGGTACGGAACAGGCCAAGATATTTGCGGTAGAGCGTGGTCGCGAGCTCATGCGCCGTGTCGGTGTCCGCGATCCGCGTCAGTTGCTCGTCGAGCCGGACGCCATTTCCGTCCGGCGCCTTTTCGGACGCGAGCTTCCGCGCGGCCGTGCCACCCGCCGTCGGTGAAATATGCCGGTCGCTGGTGACCGCCGGCGCGAGCGACGCGCCGGACAGCGCACGGGCGAAACTCGGCAGGTCGCGCGCCGCATAGCCCGGCGTGTCGGCGTTCGCGACGTTCTGGGACAGCACGCCTTGGCGCGCATCCAGCCAGGCGATGCGGCGATCCAGCAGGCCGAACAGCGGGAGGTCGGTCGGGTTCATGCGCCAAGACTGGCATGCGAAGTTCAACGATTGGTTAACCGGCGATTTGACGCGTCAATCCTTCAGTAACCTTTTGGTGCTGATCTGTCCGCATGAGGACGATGCCAGCAACCGACCCGGATTCGGCGGCCCCGCTTACAGCGGTGCTGGCGCTCGCCGAACAGGTGGGCGGAACGTTGCGCGTGGCCGAGGGGCTGCTGCAAGGCCGCCGCATGGTGGATCTCGCGGGGCTCGACCGCCATGTCGGACGGCTATGCGCCAGCGCGCTCGACCTGCCCGTGGCACAAGGACGCGAGGCCCGCACCCGCCTCGTGCTTCTGCGGATGGAGCTGGACCGCGTGACGCGGCAGCTGGTCCCGCCCGCATGACGGCCGTCAACGTGCTGACGGCATTCGCCGCGCTGGGCGTGGTACTCGGCCTTATCTGGCTGGCCCAGGCGGTCGCGCGCCGCAACCCGCGCTTCCGCACCCACCCAGCCGCAGGCTCCAGGCTCGCGATCGCGGCCTCGCTCGCGCTCGACCCGCGGCGGCGCGTGCAGCTCGTGCGGTGCGACGGTCAACATTTCCTGCTGCTGACCGGCGGCCCGCACGACCTGATGCTCGGCTTCGTCCCCGGGCCCGACGCGCCATGAAGCGGCGCGCCATGAAGCGACGCGCCATGAAGCGACGCGCCATGAAGCAACGGGCACGGCCATGAGGCGGCTCGCGCATACGGCGTGGCCGATCGCCCTCCTGCTCCCGATGGCGACGGCGCACGCGCAATCCATCAGCATCGACCTCGGCGCCGCCGGGGGCGCGGGCGCCACCTCGCGCATCGTCCAGCTCACCGTGCTGATCGGCCTGTTGTCGCTGGCACCCAGCCTGCTGGTGATGGGGACCGCCTTCACCCGCATCGTGATCGTGCTGTCGCTCCTGCGCAGCGCCATCGGCAGCCAGGGCGTGCCGCCGAACACGGTGCTGATCGGCCTCGCGCTGTTCCTGACGTTCTTCGTGATGCAGCCGGTGCTCGACCAGGCCTGGACCCTGGGCCTGCTGCCGATGAGCGAAGGGCGCGTGGGCGAGATCGAGGGCCTGCGCCTCGCCGCCGAGCCGTTCCGCGCCTTCATGTCAGCCAATGTGCGCGGCGACGACCTGCGCCTGTTCCTCGATCTTGGCCAGCTGCCCGACCCGGCGGGGGCAGAGGCCGCTCCGTGGCGCGCGCTGGTGCCCGCCTTCCTCGTCGGCGAACTCCGCCGCGGCTTCGAGATGGGCTTCCTGCTCTATCTGCCATTCCTGGTGATCGACATGGTCGTGGCCAGCGTATTGATGAGCCTGGGCATGATGATGCTGCCACCCAGCGCCATCTCGCTGCCGTTCAAGCTGATCTTCTTCGTGCTGGTGGATGGCTGGCGGCTGGTGTCCGGCAGCCTCGTGCAAAGCTTCGCACCCCCGCATTAATGCTCCGATTCAGCCAACGCGCCGAGACGTGCGTCGGCATCGGACCGCGAACGCGGCAACGCGCGCGCGATATACGGCGGCAGCGCGAACGCCGCGGCATGGATTTCGGGCGACCAGTATTGCGTCGTGCCCAGAATCCCGGCGCGCGCGGCGCGGGCGCGCAGCTCGGGGACAGCAAGATCGTCCATGCCGCCTCGCTTGGCGGCGAAACCCAGCGTCATAAAGCCGCCCACATAGGTCGGGACCGCCGCTACATAGGCGCCCACATGCGAGAAGAATCGTGCGCGCCGGATGCTCGTTTCGCGCAACTCGTCGGCCTGCATGAACGGCACGCCGCACTGGTTCACGATCAGCCCGTCCGGCGAAAGAATGCGCGCGGCATCGGCGTAGAACGCGTCGGAGAACAACGACTCGCCTGCGCCGATCGGGTCGGTGCTGTCGACGATGATCGCATCGAAGCTTTCCGCGTCCGCGCGGCGGACGAAGTCGATCCCGTCGCCCACGATCACGTCCGCGCGCGGATCGTCCCATGCCTCGGCGCCGATCCGCGGCAGGAACGCGCGCGCGAGACGGATCACCTCGCCGTCGATCTCGACCATCACCACGCGCGACACGCCGCAATGTTGCAGCACGCGGCGCAGCACGCCGCCGTCGCCCGCGCCGATGATGAGCACGCTGCGGCACGCCCCGTGCGCGATCAGCGGCACATGCGCGATCATCTCCTGATAGACGAACTCGTCGCGCTCGGTGATCTGCACCACGCCGTCCAGCAGCATCACGCGGCCATGGCTTTCGCTCTCGAAGATCAGGATCTCCTGAAACGCGCTGCGCACGCGGGCGAGTTCGCGGCGCACACGGAATCGCTGCCCCCACGCGGGATATAATCCCTCGTCGATCCAGGTCTCGGTCATATCGGTGGTCTCCACATGCGAACGGCGGACGCCTCTGGCGCCCGCCGCCGCCGCCGCCGATCAGGGTTAGCGGACGCGACCGCGCCGCTTCTCCTCGACATCCACGCGCATCGGGGCGAACGCCGCCTCGAGCACAGGAATCGAATCGTTCGGATCGCAAGCGCCACACATGAATATGTCCACAGCGGCGAAATCGCGCTCTGGCCAAGTGTGGATCGAGATGTGGCTTTCGGCCAGCACCACCACGCCCGACACGCCGCCATTGGGCGTGAAGTGGTGGAAGTGGCTGTGCAGGATCGTGGCGCCGGCCGTGATGGCCGCCTCGCGCAACGCCGCGTCGATATGCGCGGGATCGGCGAGATTTATCGCACCCCACAGATCGACCAGCAGATGCGTGCCGGCGAAGCGCATGCCGTCACGTTCCACGAAATAGTCGTTACGTTCCTCCTGCCCCGGGACAGGAAACTCGTGCGTCTGGTTTTCGCTCGGAAAATCCGAGACCATCCCCAGTGGTGTGAGTGCGTTCATCACGCAACCTCCTCATTACCAACCAGTAGACGGCCTGTTGGACGCACACCGACTGCGTGCGCCCCCTGGGGCCAAGAGCGCGGAAGATGGTGAAAAGGGGGGGGGGGCGCAAGTGAAATTCGGGTCATCGACGTCAAAATTTCACATGCCCGCCTTGCGAGACCCGTGCGCAAGGCGGCGCGGAACCGGTCGGTTCAACGCGTGGCGAGTTTCCGCGGGGCCAGCGCGTCCAGCTGGGCGGGCAATTGGCGGGCGAGCGTGGCCTCCTGCCCCGCGCGCGCCAGATCCGCGACCGCCGTCACGGGACGCTGGGTGAGCACCGCGAACACGCGCGCGAGTTCCGGGACCGGGATGCGGTCACGGAACTGCCGCCCCAACTCGGCGAGCGTCGCCTCATCGCCCGCCTGCGCCGCGTCCGACGCCATCCGCAGCAGCGTCTTGCCCTGCGCGGCGTCGAGCGGTCCCGTGTCAGGCAAGGCCGCCAGGATCGGCGCCAGAGCCGCCATCGCGCCGGCCCAGTCCCGCGCCTGTTCCATCAAGGCCGCGCGCAGCTCGGACGCAGCGGGGCCGGTCAGCGGAGCCACGTCCGCGAGAGCCGCCGCGCGATCGTTCCGCGCCATGTGCGCGCGGGCCGCCGTGAGGCCGCGCGCGGTGCGCACCGCGACCGGGAGGTCGGGCGCATCGCTGTCCCGAAGGGCCGCCAGCGTGGCCGGCGCGTCCTCCTCGGACAGCAGCAAGGCGGCGAGGCGCGCGCCGAGTATCGCGCGCGACGTGCCCGGCACGGAGGCGGCCATCACCCGCCCCAGCAAGGCGGCGGCGCGACGCGGCAGATCGAGAGCACTAAGCCGGTCGGCGAGCATTTCCGCCACCGGCTCCCCCGCGAACCCGGAGGGAAGCAGGTCGGCGTTGTCCTCCACCATCGACACGAATTCGAGCGGCGGCAGGACGGGCCGGGCATCCGGCGCGATCGCCCGGGTCAGCAGCTCCGTCATGCTCCCCCGCAATCGGGCCGTCTCGTCCGGCCAGAGGCGGGCGGTTTCCCGCAGCAGCGCAATGGCCGGCCGGGTCGCGCCGCCCTCGGCGCGCAGCGCGGCCGCGCGCTCGCGCAGCGCGATCTCGGTCGGATCGTCCCGCCAGGCATAGAATAGACGTTCCAACGCATCGGCCGCCGCCGCCGGCCCCGTCAGTTGGCGCGCCAGACGGGTCTCGGCCGCGAGCCGGGCCGCGCGGAACCGCATCCGCCGATCGGCGCCGGCCGCCACGGCGTCGAGGCCCGCCAACGAGGCCCCGCTCGCGCCTGACAACGTGGGGCCTGACAACGTGGGGCCTGGCAGCGTGGGGCCAGGCAGCGTGGGGCCAGGCAGCATCGCGCGTGCCAGCGCCAGACGCGGGTTGCCCGGAAGGGCCTTGTCGAGTTGGCCGAAGGCGGCTGCCTGCCCGCCTTCGGCCAAAGTCTCGCCAACGAGCCCCAGAAGCCGATCGCGCAAAGGGGCGGGATAGGCGATCAACCGACCGATGCCGAATGCAAGGGCCGTGGCGGCGGCGGGCACGTCCCGCCCCAGCAACGCCGCCCGGACGCCGCGCCAGAACGCCACCTCGCCGTTCCCATCGAGAGATTGGGCCAGCAAGCCATCGCTTTCCGCCACCCGGCCGGCCAGCAGCGCCGCCATGGCGGCGGTCATGCGCAGCTCCGGGAGGTCCGAGGCCCGAGGGTCGTCACGCACCGCGGCCGCGACCGCCCCTTGCGCCTCCACCCCCATGCCGAGCGCCAGCAGCGAACGCGCGACGTCCAGCCGCTTTCCGGTCCGGGAGCGGGCGGGTGCCCCGGCCGCGCCTGCCACCGCCGCCTGCATGCGCCGCAGCAGGACCTCCGGCGGGAACGCGGTCAACTCCGGGGGCCGCCCATCCGCGTCCGCCACGGCTTGATCGGCTGGAACGAAGCCATCCGATGTCGCCAAGGCGCCGCCAACCCCGGCGGAGAGCAGAAAGCCTTCCGGCACCGCGCGCATCCGCAGCGTGTCGAGGACGGGCTCCACGACCACGCCGAGCCAGGTCGGCCAAAGGATGAACTCGGTCGAGCGCCGCGCGGTCGGCACCGCCGCACTGGCTTGCCGCAATGTGCCCACCAGCAGGATACCGCCGCCATTCGGATCTGGCACCGCGACCACGCGCCCGATGTCGCGCGCCGCCAGCATCAGACTCCCGCCGGCGAGGCGCGGCACGAAGCCGGGCGGCGACGCCGGACCCAGCGAAAGCTGCCAACCGGCCGCCTCGTGCCGCAGCACGAGGCCCGTGCCGGCGATGGCATCCAGCCGCAGCACGGTCGCCTCGGGCAGCAGCTGAACCGTGGCTCCGGCAAATTTCGCTCCCTCGCTGGAACGTGAAACCCCGTCATGCGAACCTGAAAAGTCGATCGGCCTCCGCTCGTCGAACACCACATACCAGGAGTCGCCGCGCTGAAACGCCGCCGCGCCGGCCTGGGCGGAGAACGGCAATGACAATGCGCGCCCCATGGACGTGGGAGCGAGGTCGGAAATCCCGGCCGGATGTTGGGAAGCTGGGATCTCGGCGGTCGAGGGGCGCGCGGGCGGCGTGGTTGCCCCGGCCGGCGATCCATGCGGCGGTGTCGCGGCGGCCGGCGCGGCAGGAAGGCTTTCCACGGAAATTTCTGGCGCCGGGACCACCGCCGTCGCCGCGATCGGCGGCAGGGCGGCCAAAGCCGGCCTTGCGTCCGGCGATTTGACCGAAGGCGCATTGACCGAAGGCGTATTGACCGGCGGCATATTGACCGGCGGCGCCTTGCCCGCGATCGGCACCGGCCGCATGGCGTCCAACAGATCCACGACCAGCCGATTTCCGAGCCGAGTCACCTTGAGTCGCGTGCCCTGCGTCACGATCAAATCCATGCCGTCCGGCATGATCGTGGTCCGTCGGAGATTGCGCGCCGTGACCGCGCCTGGCTCGATGGCGTCCCATGTCAGTTTATCTCCGGCGAAGCGGATCGCAATTCGGTCGCCGTCCTGCGACGCCGTCCCGGTCTGACCGTCGGGCATATCGAACACCACGCGTCCGAAACCCGGATGCGCGCCAACCCGCACGCTGGTCCCCGCCGCGTCCGCGCGGCCCGCGATCGCGAACACGGCAAGCAGCGCAAGCCCGGCAACCCAGGAAGCCCAGGAAACCCCGGAAACCCCGGAAACCCCTGAAACACGGGCAACAACATGGCTTCGCATCGCGGGCCGCTTCATCCGCGGCTTGCCAACGGTCGGTCGATTTTACCTAGCGCCAACGCCAACGCCGATGCCGCGCCCCGCGGACCGCACAGCCAACGCGCGTGCGGCGCCGGAGTCGCGTCATCATCCATTGCCGAGAACCTTCTCGATCTTGTCGCGCAAAGTCTCGGCGTCGAACGGCTTGACGATGTAGTTCGACACGCCGGCCTGCTTGGCCGCAACCACGTTCTCGGCCGTGCTCTCCGCCGTCACCATGATGAACGGCATCGCGCGCAACCGGCTGTCGGCACGCACCTCCTGCAGCAGCTCCAACCCGGTCATCGGCTGCATATTCCAGTCGCTGATGACCAACCCGTATTCGCCGTGTCGGAGCTTGGTCAGCGCCTCGGCGCCATCGCTCGCCTCATCGACGCGGTCGAAGTCGATCTGCTTCAGAAGATTTCGGATGATCCGCAGCATCGTCTTGTAGTCGTCGACGATGAGGACGTTCATTGCACGGCCGTTCACCACCTTGCCTCCTTTCGCGCGCTCGCGCGCTGCTGCCGCCGTCCGATGAGGGCGTGCCACATGTTATTTCCCCGCGACGCCGGTTCGCCCTTGCATCGGAGCGTCGGGCACCGCATCCGCCTTTGTGCGCATGGCCGCGAGTGCCGCCGTGATCTCGCGCGCCCGTTCCGGCAGCATCGCGGCCAACACCAGAGAGGCACGCCGCTCCTGCATACGATCGAGGATTTGCAGCAGCACCGGCCGATCGAGCTCATTGAAGATGGTCGCGGCCTCGCGCGGCTTCATGGTTTCATACAATTTGACCATGGCGCGCCAATTCGCCGCGTCGTGCGCGTCGCGTGCCTGCTCCATCTGCTCCAACCGCCGCTGCAGGACAGTCAGTTCATCGAGACGTGCGCCAAGCCGATGCTCGGCCGCCTGCTGCACCTGTTCGCGCAGCTCGAGCGCCCGCGCGCGGGACTCGAGTTCCGTTCGGCGCTGGCGAAGATCGCCGAGCAGTGCGCGCTCGGAGTCGCTGACCGGGGCGGGTTGCGGCGGCAAAACCGGCGGCGCGGTCGCAGCTGAAGCCGGAACCGAAGCCGGCGCCGGCGTTGGCGTTGGCGTCGGCGGGTGCGCGTGTCGATCTGGCGCGGCTGGGGCGGCGGCTTCGGCGTGCGGCGAGGCGGCCCGCACCAGCGAAACCGATTTCACCCCGAGCAGCGTGGCCATGACGCCGATCGTCACCGGCAATAATCGGGGAAACGCCAGCTTCATGGCATCACGCCCCGGCCCGCGCGCTCATCGGACAAGCTTCAGCGCCTTCACGAGGTCGCGCTCCGCCTGACTGCGCAGCCGCTGCGGCGGCTCCGTGGGCTCGATCGCCGAGACATGCCCCTCCAGCGCCACCCGCGCCCCGCGCACCAACCGGTCAAGCCGGTCCGCCATCGTGTCCCCCCGCTCGATCAGGAAGGCGAGATCCTGCCGCAGCGCGGCGCCGGTCTCGATCTGGCGCGCGATCTGCCGGCCGGCGCCCTCCGATGCCGAACGAAGCCGTTCGATGCCCAGTTCGGCCTGCGCGGTGCTCTCGTTGAAACTCGACACCAGTGTTTCCAGCGCGCCGCGGTCGCGCTTCAGCACGCCCAAGGCGCGCTCGAGCCGGATCGCATGAAACAGCGTCGCCATCAGCAGCGCCGCCAGTGCGATCTCCAGCAGCCGCTCCATCATGTTGTTCCCCAGGGTCAATTTTGGCATGTCCATTTTGGCGCATGTTCCGCCGGTTCATGCCGGCACGATCGGTGGACGCGCGATCTCGTGCTCGATCCGCACCGCCATCCGGTTCTTGCGCCGGCCGACGCGCCCCTCGAACAAGGGTGTCACGCCGCAACGTATCTGCACCGAGCCGCCCGGCGACGTGCCCAGAACGACACGGCTGCCTGGGCGCAGTGCCATGATATCGGACAGGCGCATGGTCTGCTCGTCGAGCACCACCGACAGCTCGATCTCGGTGTTGAGCAGCTCCTCGGCCAGATGCGTCTCCCAGATGGAATCCCGCCCGAACTTCTCGCCCATGAATTGCTGCAACAGCAACTCGCGCACCGGCTCCAGCAACGCGTAAGGCAGCAGTAATTCGAGCCGCCCGCCGCGATCCTCCATCTCGATGCGCATGCGCGCCAGGATCGCCGCGTTCGACAGCCGGCTCACCGCGGCAAAACGCGGGTTGACCTCCAGCCGCTCGAACCTGAACGTCACCAGGCACAGCGGCTCGAAACTCGCCGACAGATCGGCCAGCACCACGCGGATCAGCCGCTCCACGAGCGACCGCTCGATGGTGGTGTACGGCCGCCCCTCGATGCGCATCGCGGCCGTGCCGCGCCGGCCGCCGAGCAGCACGTCCACGATCGAATAGATCATGGCGCTGTCCACCACCATCAGGCCGTAATTGTCCCATTGCTCGACCTTGAACACCGCCAGCATGGCGGGCATCGGGATGGCGTTCAGGTAGTCGCCGAACCGCAGGCTGACGATGTTGTCGATGCCCACCTCAACGTTGTCGCTGGTGAAGTGGCGCAGGCTGGTGGACATGATGCGCACCAGCCGATCGAACACGATTTCGAGCATCGGCAGGCGCTCGTAGGAGACCATCCCCGAGCTGATGATCTTGCGCATGCCGCTGATCGACGAGTCGTCCTCGCCATCCTCGAGACCGAGCAGGCTGTCGATCTCCGCCTGGTTGAGCGCCCGCGCGTCCCGCCCGCCTTCCGCCGCGTCGGCGTCCTGCCAGGCAGCGGCCAGCGCGTCGGCCGCGGCATCGGCGGTCGATGGGGGCACAGTGCCGCTCACTGGATCAGCATTCCCGTGAACAGCACATCCACCACCTGCACAGGCGCCACGGCGACCGCCGCGCGCGCGATCAACTCCTCCCGGAGCCGGTACGTGCCTTCCGACCCACGCAGTTCCTCCGGTCGCATCTCGCGCAGATAGGTCTGAAAAAGATCGAGGATGCGCGGCATGGCCTGCGTCAACGCCGGAAGGTCCTCGGCACGGGCGAGTTCGAGCTTCGCCTGAAGCTTGATGAACATGGTGCGGCGGGGGCCGGCATTGAGGTTGGCGATGATTTCGGGCAGATCCGCGAAGATCAGCTTGCGCCCCGGTTCGGCTGCGGGCTTCGTCTCGCGCCTGCCTTCTCCGCCGTCGGGTTCCGCCGCGTGCCCACGGCCCGGCTGCTCGGCCCCCGCGTGCTCCGTCCTGCCCATACCGAGCAAGGGTGGCAGCACGCCGCCGAACCACAGGCCCGCACCCGCGCCACCCAGCACGATCGGCAGCACCAGCAGCAGAAGCAGCAGAAGCTTTCGCTTTCCGCCGCCCGGTGCCTTGGCCTTTTCGCTCGTCGCGGCCGCGCGCTTCATTAGCCCGTCCCCTGCTGACCAGGCCCATGGTGACGCGGCCTGATTAACGAAAGCTTTCACCGGCCGATATTGCCGGAGGGGCACCGGCGTGCCCGGCAATACCTGCCGGCCACGATCCGGGGGCGCGTGCAATTCGGTAATCTTTGCAGCGCAGGATGCCGTGGCACGCCTTGTGCTGAACCAATGGCTGAACCGCAGGCTTGGAGCCACTCATGGAGAATGCCACCACGATCGCGCTGTCCCGGCTCGTCGCCCAGCAGCGCGCGATGGATGTCACGGCCGGCAACATCGCCAACGCGGCGACGCCGGGCTACCGGACCGAGCGCATGATGTTCAGCGATTTCCTGGTGCGCCAGCATGGCACGGCCGCGCCCGGCGACTCGACGCTGGTCTATGCGCAAGACCGCGCCAGCTACCGTGACCGGCAATCGGGTCCGCTGACCCACACCGCCAACCCGCTCGACCTCGCGATCGGCGGCGACGGCTATTTCACCCTGCGCACACCAACCGGGCCGCGCCTGTCCCGGGCCGGCCATTTCGGGCTGGCGCCGGATGGCGGCGTCATCGACGATTCGGGCAACCCGCTTCTGGACAGTGCCGGCCAGCCGATCCGCACGTCGCCCGCCGACAGCACGCTCAGGGTGACCGCCGACGGGGTGCTCGCCAGCGAGAACGGCCCGATCGGCACCATCGGCATCGTCACGCCCGCCGACCCGCTGCAACTGAAGGGCGAAGGCGGGCGGCTGCTCAACGCCACCGCGACCACCACCGCCAAGACCGCCGACCCGAAGGTGACGCAAGGCGCGATCGAGGGCAGCAGCGTGCTGGCCACCGTCGAGATGACGCGGATGATGACCGAATTGCGCGAATTCCAGTTCGTGACGCAGTTCGTGCAAGGCGAGGGCGACCGCCAGCAGAACGCCATCGACAAAATTCTCCGCCGCGGCTGAACCTAAAGGACAACGATCATGCGCTCGCTCGACATCGCCGGCACCGGCATGCAGGCCCAGCAGACCAACGTCGAAGTGATCTCCAACAACATCGCGAACATGACCACCACCGGCTTCAAGCGCCGGCGGGCCGAGTTCCAGGATCTGATCTACCAGAACCTCCGCCGCGTCGGCGCCAGCTCGTCCGACAGCGGATCGGTGGTGCCGGCGGGCGCGCAGGTGGGCCTCGGCGTGAAAACCGCCGCGATCTACCGCATCAACGAGCAGGGCAACCTGCAGCAGACCTCGAACAGCCTCGACGTCGCCGTGCGCGGCAACGGCTATTTCCAGGTGACGCTCCCCTCCGGTGACACCGCCTACACCCGCGACGGCACATTCGGATTGTCGCCGAGCGGCACCATCGTGACCGCCGACGGCTACGTGGTGCAGCCGGGCATCACCATCCCAAACAACGCCACCAGCATCGCGATCAACGGGGCGGGCCAGGTGCAGGCGACCCTTTCGGGGCAGACCACGCCGCAGACCGTGGGCACCATCCAGCTCGCGGCGTTCCCCAACGAGGCGGGGCTGGAGGCGCAGGGCGACAACCTGTTCATCCAAAGCGCCGCAAGCGGCAACGCGGTGACCGGCGCGCCCGCCTCGCCCGGTTTCGGCACCGTGCTGCAGGGCTTCGTGGAGACCTCGAATGTGAACGTGGTGAGCGAGATCACCGATCTCATCACCGCCCAGCGCGCCTACGAGATGAACAGCCGCGTCATCACCACGAGCGACCAGATGCTCTCCACACTGACCAACCTCCGGTGAGCGCCGCCATGCGGCTGCTGCTGGCGGCGGCGATTTGCGCCACCGTACCCGCCGCCGCCGACGCGGCGCGGCTGCGCGGCAGCACCACGCTCGCCGGAAAGGACGTCACCATCGCCGATCTGTGGGACGATACGGGGGCGGAAGGCCCGCGCGTGCTGGGTCCGGCGCCTGGGCCGGGCGGGCACATCACGGTGGAAGCGCCGCAACTGGCCGCGATCGCACGGCAGTTCGGCATCGCGTGGCGGCCGGCCTCGCCCGCCGACCGCGCCACGCTGGACCGTCCGGGCAGGCCATTGCCGCGTGAGGCCGTGCTTGCGGTCCTGCACGATGCGCTTGCCGGGCTCGGCGCGCCCGACGACGCGGATATCGCGCTTGCGGCGTTTGCGCCGCCTATGCTGCCGCTCGAGGCCGAGGCCCGCGCCACAGTCGAACAGGTTGAGTACGACGCCGCCACCGGCCGCTTCACCGCGATCCTCGTGATGGCCGACGCCGCGCCCGCGATGCGGCAGCGCCTCCTCGGCAGCGTTCGGGAGATGGTGGAACTGCCCACGCCCACCCACCGATTGCCGCCGGGTGCCGCCATCTCGGCGCAGGATCTGCGCCTGACCCGGCTGCCTGCCGCCAGCCTGCGCGCTGAGCCGGTGCGGACACTCGCCGACGCGATCGGCATGGCGCCCCGCCACGCCGCCGCCGCCGGGCAGCCGCTGGCGCGGAGCGAGATGATGCGGCCGGTCGCGGTGGAAAAGGGCGCGCGGGTCACGATGGAGTTGGAGGCGCCCGGCCTTGCCGTGGTCACGGTCGGGCAGGCTGCCGAAAGCGGCGGGATCGGCGACCGCGTGCCGATCATCAACCTATCCTCCCGCGCGGTGGTCGAGGCCGAGATCGTGGCGACGGGCCGCGTCCGCGTGATGCCGGACACGCTGCCCCGCCTGCCGGGACGCGGGCTGGACCCGCTTTACGCCAACCTGCCGCCTGCCAGCCGCGTCCAGTAGGCCAGCCTCGTCCTGTAGGCCGGCCGCGTCCAGTATGAAAGCCCCACCCGCATGCGAATGGCCGCTTCTCTGCTTGCCCTGCCCCTGCTGCTCCCGGCCTGCACATCGCTGACCCGGCTGTCTGAAATCGGGCGGCCGCCGACCATGACGCCACCCAGCGATCCCACAAAGACCGAGACCTACCGCCCGCTCACCATGCCCATGCCGTCGCCCGAGGTCGCGGCACCCGAGGCCAACGCCCTGTGGCGCACTGGCAGCCGCGCCTTCTTCAAGGACCAGCGCGCGGCCCAGGTCGGCGATATCGTGACCGTGCTGGTCAACATCACCGACGCCGCCGATCTCAAGAACAACACCACCGCGGGGCGCACCGGGGCTGAGACCATGGGCCTGCCCAACATGTTCGGCCTGGAGGCCATGCTGCCGCGCATTCTGGCGAAGGCGGTCAATCCCGCACAGCTGGTCTCGGCCAGCAGCGCCAATAACAATGCCGGCACGGCGGAGCTGAAGCGCAACGAGACCGTGACGCTGCGCGTCGCCGGCGTCATCACCCAGGTGCTGCCGAACGGCAACCTCGTGGTATCCGCGCGCCAGGAAGTGCGGGTGAACAGCGAGTTGCGGCAATTGCAGGTGAGCGGCGTGATCCGTTCGCAGGACATCGCCAGCGACAACACCGTCCAGCATGATCGGATGGCCGAGGCGCGCATCTCCTACGGCGGACGCGGGCAGCTGACCGATGTGCAGAATCCCCGCTGGGGCCAGCAGGCGCTCGATGTTTTGCTGCCGTTCTAGTGGTCCGGACCTGACGCTCATTACCGAGCGTCAGGAAGTTTGGCCCATAAGTCGAAGCTCATGGATGGATTCTGACGGATGCCACCGTCAGATTCCATCCACTGGCCGGCGCCCGCCGCCTGGATCGTCCCCCGGCCAACCCCTTCGGACACAACATCACGCACTCGTGATGCGACGGCTTGACGACGCCCGAGCAATCCCCGGCCAATCCCGTGCCGGCTTGTTCCGCGGCGCGCCCAGCCCTAGTTTCCGGCCAGCGACACGGGGAAAGAACACCATGGCCGAGGCCTTCATCTGCGACTTCGCGCGCACGCCTATCGGCCGCTACGCCGGCGCCCTGAAGGACATCCGCACGGACGACCTCGCCGCCCACCCGCTGCGCATGCTGCGCGAGCGCAACGCCGGCGTGGACTGGGCGGCGCTCGACGATTGCTATTACGGCTGCGCCAATCAGGCGGGCGAGGACAACCGCAACGTCGCCCACATGGCGACCCTGCTCGCCGGCTACCCGGTCGAGGTGCCCGGCGCCACCGTCAACCGCCTGTGCGGCTCGGGGCTCGACGCGGTCGGCACCGCCGCGCGCGCCATCCGCGCGGGCGAGGCCGATCTGATGCTGGCCGGCGGCGTGGAGAGCATGACCCGCGCCCCCTTCGTCATGCCGAAAGCCACCGAGGCGTTCGCCCGCGCGGCCGAGATTTACGACACCACGATCGGCTGGCGCTTCGTCAACGGCCTGATGAAAACCATGTACGGCACCGACTCGATGCCCGAAACCGGCGAGAACGTCGCCGAGGCGTTCCAGGTGTCGCGCGCCGACCAGGACGCGTTCGCCTTGCGCAGCCAGCAGAAGGCCAAGGCGGCGCAGGATTCCGGCTTCTTTGCCCGCGAGATCGCCCCCGTCACCATCAAGGGCCGCAAGGGCGACGTGGTCGTCTCGATCGACGAGCATCCGCGCGGCGACACCACCATGGAGATGCTGGCCCGGTTGAAAACCCCGTTCCGCAATCCCGGCACCGTCACCGCCGGCAACGCGTCCGGCGTGAACGACGGCGCCGCCGCCCTGCTGTTGGCCTCGGCCGAGGGCGCCCGCCGCCACGGCCTCACGCCGCGCGCCCGCGTCGTGGCGATGGCCACCGCCGGCGTGGAGCCGCGCATCATGGGCATCGGTCCGGCGCCCGCCACCCGCAAGCTGCTGGAGCGGCTCGGGCTCACCATGCACGATATCGACGTGATCGAGCTGAACGAGGCCTTCGCGAGCCAGGGCCTCGCGGTGATGCGCCAACTCGGTCTGCCCGACGACGCCGACCACGTGAACCCGCATGGCGGCGCCATCGCGCTCGGCCACCCGCTCGGTGCCTCGGGCGCACGTCTGGCGATGACGGCGGTGAACGCGCTCGAAACACTCGGCGGGAAGCGCGCGATCGCCACCATGTGCATCGGCGTCGGACAGGGCATCGCGCTGCTGGTCGAACGGGTCTGACCCCGCTCGGCCAGCAGCGCCGCCGTTAGGCGAGTTCCTTCGCCAGCACGGGCCGGAACGTCTCGGTCGCCTTCTTCAGCTCGGTCGCCACGTCCGCGCCGCCGATGATGTTGGTCAAGGCGACGCCGATTCCGTCGCGGAACTCGGTCACCGCCGCGATTTCCGGCAGTCCGGAGCGCGCGATACGCAGGCACTCCCGCGTGGTGTCGAACCATTCCGGCGGGAACGCGCTGGTCTTCACGATGTCGGTGTCCTGATACACGCTGCCGCGCGCCGGCGTGCCCGAGCCGGTGCGCAGCATCTCCTTCAACATCGCCTTGCTGGTCGCCCACTGCACGTACATCCACGCGGCCTTCTTGTTGCGGCTGCCGTTGGCGACGCCGATACCGTCCACGAAGGTGCAGGAATTCTGCGATTTGGGTCCGCGCGGCACCGGGGCGAAGCCCGCGACGTCGGCCACCTTCGATTTGGTCTTGTCCACCAGGGGCGCGGAGAAGCCGATGCCATCGACCCACATCGCGGCACGGCCTTGGCTGAACGTGGTCTGGCATTCGTTCCAGTTGAAGCCCACCACGCCCGGCGGCGCGCAGTTGCGCATCAGCTTGGCGAAATACTCGCCCGCCTGCACCGCTGTCGGCGTGTCGGTCAGCAGCGTTTTCCCGTCGGCCGAGATGGTCTCCTGGTCATAACCCAGCATCAGCTGCGACCACAGCACCACGTTGGCGTTCTTGAGGCCGCGACCCACGAAGCCGAACTGGTTCTTGGATTTGTCGGTCAGCTTCACCGCATGTTCATACATCTCGTCCATGGTACGGGGCAGCGAAAGGCCCGCCTCCTTGAACAGCTGCTTGTTGTAGAACAGGATGAACAGATCCTGGTTGAACGGAATGTTGTGCAGCGTGCCATCCGCCGCCGTGGCCGCATGCACGCCCGGCCCGCCGAAATCGGCGAAATCGTAGTCGGGCGACACGGTGGCCGGGTCCTTGATGAACGGCCGCAAATCGGCCATCCACTTGCCGCGCTCGATCAGACGTTTCTGCACATGCAGCGCGACGTTCACCACATCGAAGCTCGGCCGGCCGGAGACGAACTCGACCGCCACCTTGGGGCGCTGCTGCTGCTCGGGGATCTGCTCGTAGCCGACCGTGATGCCGGTCAGCTCCTCGAATTCCTTCTGGTGCGCCGCCAGCACATCGGCCCGCGGCGACTTGGCCATATTGACCTCGATCTTGCTGCCCTTGGCCTGCTTCCAGTCGAAGGCGGTCTGCGCGCCCACGCGCTCCACATAGGCCGGCGCCGCGAGCAGCCCGGCCGTTGCCTGCAACAGATGACGCCGACGGATCATGTTTTCTCTCCCCAAGCCCGGCCTCTGCGAGCCGGATGGGCGACCCTAGCGGTCGCGGAGGCCCGGGAAAAGCGCTTCGTCGCCTGAAACAAAGGCGACTTCTCGCGCAGCGGCGGCTGTCTCGAGGATCGCGCGCGTCTCGGCCGACACGATGGCCGCCATAAGCCCGGAGCGCGCGTCGCCGATCTGCAGCGTGGCCTCCGCCGGGCCGTGGCGCCATCCCAGCGCAATGGCGAGGCAGATGGCGGCGTCGAGCCGGTCCTGGTGGGCCTTGCGCGGCCTGATGCGGACGGCCTCGCACTCCAGCCAGTCGGCCAGCGCGGCCGCCCCCAGCCCGCGCGCATAGGAGGCCACCCCGCCGGCCGCCAGCATCCAGTCCAGCGGAGCGAAGCTGCCGACCATGGGGTTGTACTTGGCCCCGCGCCTGCGGAGCCACAGCTCGGGTATCATGGCGGGAAGCGCCAGGGCCGGGAACACCTCCGCCACGAACCGGCCGCGATGCGCGTTGCGCGCGGCCAGCGGATCGTGCACGGCACCAAGCGCCCCGAGGAAGCGCCAGATGGGCGCGCCGTCGCCGAACAGGGGTGCCGCGATCCCGCCCCGCCGCGCGGGCTGCACGCCGCCCTTCATCCGCGAGATGAGACTCGCCGCGACCCTGTCGACGGGACGTGCGCCATCGAAATTCGGCACCACCGTCGGCTGATCGATCGCGACCAGCAGGTAGTCGGCCCCCGGCGCCCATTCGCCGATCAGGCCAAGAGCCTGGTCGAACGTCGCCAGCACGGGGGGATGAAACACCGGCGCCGCCCCGCCTAATACCAGGGCCGTGATCGCACCGGGGTTGCGCGGATTATCCGCCCAGGCCGAGTCGAACCCGACGAGAACCTCGTTCAATCGTCGCGGTGGACGCGCTCCATGCGCTCGTGCCGCTCCTGCGCCTCGATCGACATGGTGGCGATCGGGCGGGCTTCGAGACGGCGCAGGCCAATCGGCTCTCCGGTCTCGTCGCAGAAGCCGTAGCTGCCGTTCTCGACCCGTTGCAGCGCATGGTCGATCTTGGAGATGAGTTTCCGCGCCCGGTCGCGGGTGCGGAGTTCCAGCGCCCGGTCGGTTTCGACGCTGGCGCGGTCGGTGATGTCGGCCTCGTGAATGCCGCCTTCGGAGAGGCTGGCCAGGGTGCCGTCCGCGTCGCGCAGCAGCTCGCTGCGCCAGCGGAACAGCTTCTGGCGGAAATATTCCTGCTGCACCGGGTTCATGAATTCCTCGGTATCGGCTGGGCGATAATCGGGGGGCAGTGTGATCATCATGGTCGCGATCCCGCTTAAAGTTCCCCCCGGGCGAAGGCTCCGGGCGCGTCACTTGGCGGGCTTATAGCCACGCCCGCGCGCCGCGCCAAGGGCAAGAAGCCCGTCGCATTTCCACGACTTGCCGCTAGCCGTCGTATCGGGCCAGTTCGATCCGGGCGCGCAACACCGCTGCCGCCACCACGTCCCGCAGCAGTGGATCGGCGGCGGGCGGCACGTTTTCCGCCAGTTCCGCCAGGCGCGCGAGGATCGCCCGGCCCCGGCCGCCGCGCAGCAACTCGCGCTGCAGCCTGGCCAGTTCGGTCACCACATCCCGCGCCCGGCTCCGCGCCGCGCGGTCGCGCTCATCGGCGCCGGCCGCCTCCTGCAAGCCCAGCAGCCATCCGGCGGCTACCGCGCCCGTCTCAGGCACGGCGCCCGTCTCATGCGCTGCGCCCGTCTCATGCGCTGCGCCCGTGGGCCCGCTGGCCAGACCGCCTTGAACCTGGAACCCGGACGATCGGGCACGTGGCCGCACGCTCCCGGTCAGGCCAATCCCGGTCAGGCCGGTCCCGTATGCCGCTCCCACTCCCGATACCACCATCGCCCCTCGCCTCCCCGCCTCTCGGGGCCCGGCAAAATCTGCCGACCAACCCGTTCATGCCGACTCGCGGCACCCGAAAAACCGGCGTCCCCGCCGCGCGGCCCGTGGCACGAAGCTTGCGCCTGCCCCCTCGACCCACGCGGCATCCTGCGCCGCAAACATTGACGCCCTCCTACCGGGCACCGGAGTTTCCATTGCGCGCTTTGCCGCTCGCCCTCTGCTTCGTCTTGCTGGCATTCGGCACCGCCATCGCCCAAATCCGCATCAAGGACATCGCCGATGTCGAGGGCATCAGGCGGAACCAGCTCGTCGGCTACGGCCTCGTGGTCGGCCTGAACGGCACCGGCGACCGGCTCGATTCGGCCGTGTTCACCCGTCAATCCCTGATCGGCATGCTGGAGCGGCTCGGCGTCAACACGCGCGACCAGGAGGCCAAGCTGCAGACCAAGAACGTCGCCGCCGTGATGGTGACGGCCGACCTGCCGGCCTTCGCGCGCACTGGAAGCCGGATCGACGTCGCGGTCTCGGCGCTGGGCGACAGCACCAATCTCACTGGCGGCATATTGCTCGTCACGCCGTTGCTCGGGGCGGATGGCGAGGTGTTCGCGGTGGCACAAGGTGCGGTCGCCACGGGCGCCATCGCGGCGCGGGGTGCGGCCGCATCGGTCACGCGCGGAGTGCCCACCTCGGCCCGCATCTCCAACGGCGCCACCATCGAGCGCGAGCTCGGCTACCGGCTCGGCGCCAAGCCGGTGCTCCGTCTGGGTTTGCGCAACCCCGACCTCACCACCGCGCGGCGCATCGCAACCGTGGTGAACGCGGCGCTTGGCGGAACCCCCGCGCGCGCCACCGATCCGCGCACCGTGGTGCTCGACCTCACCGGGCGGGACGTCATCGAGTCGCTTGCAAAGCTCGAGGAGCTGCGCGTCGAGCCCGACAGCCCGGCAATCGTGGTGATCGACGAAGCCAGCGGCACCATCGTCATGGGCGACAATGTCCGCATCAGCACGGTCGCCATCGCGCAGGGCAACCTCACCATCCGCGTCACCGAGACGCCACAGGTAAGCCAGCCGGGGCCGCTGTCCGGCGGCACCACGGCGGTCGTGCCGCGCACCGGCATCCAGGTGGACGACAGCCGCGACAAACGCCTGGGCATCCTGCATTCCAGCGTCACGCTGCGCGACCTGGTCGGCAGCCTCAATGCACTCGGCATCGGCCCGCGCGACATGATTTCCATCCTGCAATCCATCAAGGCGGCCGGCGCCTTGCAGGCCGAGCTGGAGGTTCGCTGATGCCATCCATCATCCCCGCCGCAAATGGCGCACCGCCGGCCGATCCAACCGCCGCGAAGCTGTGGAAGGCGGCGCAGGATTTCGAGGCGATGGCGCTGAACCAGCTGTTGAGCCCGATGTTCGCCACCGTCGACAATGCGCATGGCGCGTTCGGCGGCGGCAATGGCGAGGAGACGTGGAAGCCGATGATGGTGCAGGAGATGGCCAGGAACATGGCCCGTCACGGCGGCATCGGCCTCGCGGTCCCCGTCTACAACCAGATGCTGCGCATGCAGGAAGCCGGACAGAAAACCCCATGACCCATGCTCTCGCAGACGCCATGAAGCGGCTCGCCACCATCGTTCGAAGCGAGAACGCGGCGCTGGCGGCACTCGACTTCACGGCAGCGTTTGCGCTGCTGAAGCCCAAGCAGGATGCGATTGGCGCGTTCGAGGCCGCGAGCAAAGGCGGTGCGCGGCCAGACGAGGCCGATCTGGCTCGCCTGCGCGACGCCGCCCTCGACAACACGACCCTGCTCGAACGCGCCATCAGGGTGCAACGAAGCGTGATCGAAACCGTCCTCGCTGCCGTGCCGCCGCAGGACGCGGCGCCCCGCTATTGCCCCAATGCCGCGATGGCGCGCGCGCGTCGCACGGCGCCGATGACGCTGCTCGCGCGTGCCTAGGCGACCACCGCTCTGGACAGCGCGCGCCCACGCGCTCACCTTGGCGCGTGGTCAGGAAACCGACGATCCGCGATGCCGCCGATGAGTGAACCCTGCGCGATCCTTGCGTTCGCCCGCTTCATGTCGCCGCCAGAACTGGATGCGTTGATCCAAGCGCTGGCGAAACTCGCCGACCTCGACTGGACACTGCGCGTCGTTGTCGCGCGCGGTTGGTCAGGCGCACCGCACCCGCCATGCGTCGCCGCACGCTTCGTCTTCACGACCGCGGCAGACTGGGACGCCGCGACAGACTGGGACGCCTCAACCAACTGGGACGCCGCCGACCTGTTCGCCTGCGCCGTCGAGCCGCCCGACCTCGATCGCGCCGCTGCCGATGCCTTCCGCCATGGCATTCCAGTGATCGCCTGCGCCGCGGCGCCCGGCACGCTCATCACGCCCGAAACCGGGCTCGTGTGTCCGCCCGGCGATGTGGAGCAACTTTCCAAGGCCATCCGCCGCCTGATCTTCGACACCGGGCTCCGTCGCGACATGGCCGCGGCGGTGCGCGCCCGCGCGCGATCGTTCTAGGAGACCGAAGATGTCCTCGCCCCTGCTGGGCTGCATCGCCGATGATTTCACCGGCGCCACCGATCTCGCCTCCATGCTGGTCCGCAGCGGCATGCGCACCGTTCAACTCATCGGCGTGCCGGCCGAGGACGACAGCGTGCCCGACGCGGACGCGATCGTGGTGGCTCTGAAGTCCCGCACGTCGCCGGCGGGCGAGGCCGTGGCGGAGAGTCTTGCGGCGCTTGCCTGGCTGCGCCGCGCTGGCTGCCGGCAGTTCTTCCAAAAATACTGCTCCACCTTCGACAGCACCGAGCACGGCAATATCGGCCCCGTCGCCGACGCGCTGGTCGCGGCGCTCGATTGCGGTTTCGCGCTTGCCTGCCCGGCATTCCCGGCCAATGGCCGCAGCGTGTATCAAGGCCATTTGTTCGTCGGCGCCACGCTGCTGAACCAGAGCGGCATGGAGCTCCATCCGCTCACGCCGATGACCGACGCGAATCTGGTGCGCGTGCTGGGCCGCCAGACCGAGGGCAATGTCGGCCTCGTGCCCTTCGCCACCGTCGATCGCGGCCCCGGTGCCACACGCGACGCGATGACCGCGCTGAAGGAGCGTGGCCACCGCTACGCCATCGTCGATGCCATCACCGACGCGCATCTCGCCACCATCGGCGAGGCCGCTTCGGCCCATGCGCTGTTGACCGGCGGCTCCGGCGTCGCACTCGGCCTGCCGGAGAATTTCCGCCGCGTGGGTCTGCTCCCGGTGCGCGAGGCGGCGGGCGCGCTGCCCGAGGTCACCGGCGCTGCCGCCGTCATCGCCGGCTCCTGTTCGCGGGCCACGCTGTTCCAGATCGGCACCGCGCGCGAGCATCTGCCCACGCTGGAACTCGACGCGCTCGCCACGCCCGATGCGCCAGCGCTGGTGCGCCAGGCACTCGACTGGGCGAATGGCAAGCTTGGCGCCGCGCCGGTGGTGATCGCCGGGTCGGCCAATCCGGAGCGCGTCGCGGCATTGCAGCAGAAAATCGGGCGCGCGGCCGCGGGTGAACTGATCGAGACGGCGCTTGCCGACATCGCCGCCGGACTGGTGGCGCGCGGCGTGCGCCGCATGGTGGTGGCGGGCGGCGAAACCTCGGGCGCCGTCGTGACCCGCCTCGGCGTGAAACGCCTGCGGATCGGCGCCGAGATCGACCCCGGCGTGCCCTGGACCTACGCCGAAGGCGGCGCGGCACCTTTGCTGATGGCGCTCAAGTCGGGCAATTTCGGCGCACGGGATTTCTTCCTGAAAGCCTTCGCCGTTTAGAGCGCAAACAGAAAGGGCGCCCCTCGCGGGACGCCCCTTTCGTGCGTGTTGAAGCGAGCCTAGTCCTGCGTGTCGTGATGCTCTGTCGCGGCATCATCCACTTCGTGCATGACGGCCGTCTCGGGCGCGGGAATGCTCGCCACAGCGATCTTGCGCGGACGGCGCGTGACCTTCACTGCCGCAGGCGCCTTCTCGCTTTTGGCGACCCGCCGCTTCGGCGCGACAGGCTTCACGGCGCGCACGGCCTTGGCGGCGCCGCGCGTGGCGGCGGCACGCGCGGGCGTACGCGTCGCCTTCGGCGCGGTCCGCGTCACAGTCGCGGTTTTACGGGTCGCGATCTTGCGCATGGCGTTGGGAGCCGCCTTCGGCGCCGCGCGCTTGGTCGCCACGGGCTTGCGGCCCACGGCCTTGGCGGCTGTCTTGCGGGCGGGTGTGCGCGCGACGGACGACGCCGATTTACGCGCTGTGGTCGCCTTGCCGCGCGCCGTGGTGGCGCGGGTCGAGGTCTTGCGGGCCGGCGCCTTGGTCGCGGCAGCGGCGCGCTTTGGGGCGAGGGCCTTGCGCGCGGTCTTGGCGGCGGTCGCACGCACCGGCTTCCTTGCGGTCGCCTTGGCGGTGCGCGTGGTCGCCTTGGCACGCGTGGTCTTGGCCGGCGCCTTCGCGCGGGTCGCGGCCTTCGCGGTCGCGCGCACCGGCTTCTTGGCGACGGCTTTCCGTGCAACGGCCTTCTTCGCCGCCGCCTTCTTTACCGGCGCCTTCTTCACCGACGCTTTCTTCACCGGCGCCTGCTTCACCGGCGCCTTCACGGCCTTGGCCGGCCCGCGCGTGGCGCGGGCGGCTGGCTTGGCGGTCTTTCGCGCATTCGCGCGCATCGCCATCGGCTGTGCGCGTTCGGTTTCGATGGTATCCTGGCTCACGTCGAAAAACTCCTTGTCTGCCGTGTTTGGGGGCGTGTTTGGGGGCGTGTTTGTGGGCGTGTCGTTTGGTTGGCGATACACGGAACGGTCACCAATGCGGCCGGTTCCGCAACACAAGCGCGGCACGCTCGAAGCAATCCGGTGACTAGCTTTGCGCTCATCGCGCGTGCCTTCCCTGTCGCACGCATCATTTTCGACCGCATATCCGCAAGCTATCGCTTGACGGGCCGCGAATCGCACGCACGCGTGCTGAATCCGCTATCCGCCGTCACCCGCGTGCATGTCAACAAAAAGCAATGGAGTTTCGCGACGATCGCACAAAAAAACGCCGCGACGTCGTCCGTCGCGGCGTTTTGGCACAGCGTGTTCGTGGATCAGAAGATGCCGGTCTTGCCGACAACGAGTCGTCCGGCGGGCAGCGCCACGTTCAACAACGACAATTCGCCCGCCGCGAGTTTCGGCAATTCCTGCACCGTGTCGAGGAAACGCTCCGTCTCGCGGGCGGAAATCACGCCATCGGTCAGCGTGCGGAACTTGCCGATATAGTCTCCGCGTCCGAACGGACGGGCGCCATGCGGATGCGCGTTGGCCAGCGCCAACTCGTCCACCAGCGTCGATCCGTCCTTCATGAACACCTCGAGCCGGCCGCCGAACGCAAGCTCGTTCGGATCGCGCGCGTGGTAGCGGCGGGTCCACTCGGGATCCTCGCGCGTCTCAATCTTGTGCCACAGCTCGACCGTGTCGGCCCGCGCCGCGCGCTTCGGCGCATAGCTGTCCACGTGATGCCAGACGCCATCCTGCAGCGCCACGGCCAGGATATACATGATCGAGTGGTCGAGCGTCTCGCGGCTGGATTTCGGGTCCATCTTCTGCGGATCGTTGGCCCCGGTGCCGATCACGTAATGCGTGTGGTGGCTGGTGTACAGAACGATGCGCTTGATGGCCTTGAGGTCCGTGATGCGCTCGCGCATGCGGAACGCGAGGTCGATCAGCGCCTGGCTCTGGTATTCCGCGCTGTGCTCCTTGGTGTAGCTGTCCATGATCGCGCGCTTGGCCTCGCCCGGCTCGGGCAGCCAAACCTGGTAATTCGCGTCCGGCCCGTCGAGCAGCCACGCGATCACGCTGTCCTCGCCCTCGTAGATCGGGCTCGGCGCGCCCTCGCCGCGCATCACGCGGTCCACCGCCTCGACCGCGAGCTTGCCGGCATGCGCCGGCGCATACGCCTTCCAGCTGCTGATCTCGCCCTTGCGGCTCTGGCGCGTGGTGAAGCTCACATGCACCGCCTGCTGCACCGCCTGATAGATCGTCTCGGTCGGCAGCCGCAGCAACGTGCCGATGCCGGCGGCCTGGGCGGGGCAGAGATGGGCGATGTGGTCGATCTTGTGTTCGTGCAGGCAGATGCCGCGCACGAGGTCGATATGGATCTCGTAGCCGGTCGCAATCCCGCGGATCAGATCCTTGCCGGATTTCTCCATGGTCTGCGCCACCGCCAGGATCGGCGGGATATTGTCGCCGGGGTGGGAGTAGTCGGCGGCGAGGAACGTATCGTGCATGTCCAGCTCGCGCACCGCCGTGCCGTTGGCCCATGCCGCCCATTCCGGGCTCGCGCGGCGGTTAGAGGCCGCGCCGATGATCGTGGCGCCGCCGCGGCGGATGTGGCCCAGCGCCATGTCGCGGGCGGACACCACCGGGCGGCGGTTGATGGCCGCGATCGCCACGGCCGCGTTGTCGATGATGCGATTGACGATCATGTCGGTGACATCGCGTGGCACCGCCACGCGGTCGGCGGCGACCGCCGCGATCTTCCAGGCCAGCTGGTCTTCACGGGCGAGTTTCGTCTTGGACGGATAGACCTTTACATCGTGCCGCTTCATGGCTTCACCTCCTGGAAAACGCGGTTTAGCGTGGCCTTACGCCGGCCGCTGATCGCTTCGTAGTGTCGCGCAACCATCGCCGCAAGCCATCACGGCCAGGCAACAGAGGTCTTATATAGTGTCAGCACCGTTCGACCGCGTTTTCCTGGGCGACATCGTCACCGCCACCGAGGTTCTGCCACGCGGATATATCGCCCTTCGCGGCGAGATCATCGCGGCGATCGGACAGGGCGAGCCGCCGCCTTGCATCGAAATCGTCGATCATACCGGCAGGATGATCCTGCCTGGGCTGGTCGACGGCCACATGCACACGTCCTCAGCGATCGGCTGGGCCGGCATCGAGGGCGCGACGCGAAGTGCCGCGGCCGGCGGCGTCACCACCTGCGTCGACATGCCTTACGACGTGCCGCAGGCGGTGACCGATGCCGCCGTTCTGACCGACAAAATCGGGTGGGTGGAGCGGACCGCCCATGTCGATGTGGCGCTCTATGGCACCATCCGAAAGACCGGCGGCATCGACGCGATCGCCGAGCTGGCGGCCGGCGGCATCTCGGCGTTCAAGCTCTCCACCTACGAGTACGATGCCGTGCGCTTCCCGCGCATCGACCATCCCACCATGGTCGCGGCCTTCGCCGAGATCGCCAGGACCGGCCTGCCCGTTTCGGTCCACAACGAGGACCAGGAACTGGTCGAGCGGCTCACCGCCGAGGCGCGCGAGGCCGGCAAGACCGACGCCATCATGCATTGCCGCACCCGCCCGCCGCTCGCCGAGACAATGGCGGACCTAGAGATATTCGAGATCGGCCTCGCCACCGGCGCCCATGTCCATATCGCGCATTCCTCGCTCGCGCGCGGCTTCGATATCGCCGAGGCGTTCCGCGCCATGGGCGGCCAGGCCACGGGCGAGGCCTGCATTCAATATCTGTGCATGACCGAGGAGGACATCGTCCGTCTGGGCGGCCGCGGCAAATGCAACCCGCCGTTCCGCACCGCGGGCGAGGTGGCGCGCATGTGGGACAGGCTGCTCACGGGCAAGATCGAATATGTCTCCACCGACCACGCGCCGTGGCCGACCGACCGCAAGGGCTCGCCCGACATCTTCGCCAACAGCGCGGGCCTGCCCGGATTGCAGAGTTTCGCGGTGCTAATGTTCACGCTGCTGGACGAGCGCGGCCTGTCCCCCACGCTGATGGCGAGGTACTGCGCCGAGAAGAGTGCGCGGTTCCACGGGCTGTATCCGCGCAAGGGCACGCTCCGCGTCGGCTCGGATTGCGATCTTCTCGTGCTCGAACGCGCCGATTATGCATTCGATGAGAGCGCCATCGAGGACCGGCCGGAACTGCGCTGGTCGCCCTATCAAGGCCGCCGCATGCGCGCCCGCGTGGCCGCGACCGTGCTGCGGGGCCGCACGATATGGGATGGCGCGCGCGTTCTTGCCACGCCCGGCACAGGCCGCTTCGTCCGCCGGCAGGCTGGCGCGGCCGCACCGGTGTAATGCCCATGTCCCGCATCCTGACGGTCGCCGCGGCCCAACTTGGCCCGATCCAGGCTGCCGAGCCGCGTACTTCCGCCGTCGCCCGCATGGTGCGACTGATGGAGCGCGCACATCGGCGCGGGGTGGAACTGGTGGTGTTCCCCGAACTGGCGCTCACCACGTTCTTTCCGCGCCACTACCATGAGGACATCGCCGAGGCGGATCTCTGGTTCGAGCCATCCATGCCCTCGATCGAGACGGCGCCGCTGTTCGACGCGGCGCGGCGGTTCGGCATCGGCTTTCATCTGGGCTACGCGGAACGTGCCGGGACCCGTCGTTTCAACACGGCCATCCTGGTCGCGCCCAGCGGCGAGATCGTGCTGAAATACCGCAAGGTGCATCTGCCCGGCCACGCCGAGTTCGACCCGGCACGGCGCGTGCAGCATCTGGAGAAGCGGTATTTCGAGGTGGGCGACCTGGGTTTTCCGGTGATCGAGGCGCCCATGGGCACGCTCGATGGCATCAATATGGGCATGATGATCTGCAATGACCGCCGCTGGCCGGAAGCGTGGCGCGTGCTGGGCCTGCAAAGCGTGGAACTGGTGATGCTCGGCTACAACACGCCGACCACCAACCAGGATGCCGCCACGCAGGCGGGCGCCGCGTTCGAGGCGCCGCATCTGCGGGTGTTCCACAGCCATCTTTCCGTCCAGGCCGGCGCCTACCAGAACGCGACCTTCGCCGTGGCCACCGCCAAGACCGGTATCGAGGATGGCTGCGAGTTGTTCGGCCACTCGATCATCGTGAACCCGCAAGGCGAGATCGTGGCCCAGGCCACCGGGCGGGGCGATGAGCTGATAACGGCCGATTGCGACCTCGATCAATGCCGGCTCGGCCGCACCTCCATCTTCGATTTCGCGCGGCACCGGCGGCCCGAGGCCTATGAACGCATCATCGATCAGGTGGGCGCGATATCTCCACCGCGATTCATTCCGCGTTAGGCATTCATTGGTATGGTTCCTTCCGACGACGCGAATGCGCGGAAAAATTCCGCGGTGCGTGTCGCCAGAATGGCTTGCACCGCCGCCGCCTGACACGGTTCGATCACTGGAACGCCGATGGCGCGCTCAATGGCGTCGCGATGATGCGCCATGCCGGTGCAACCGAGCACCACCGCGCCGGCCCCGGCCGCGACCAGGTCTCGCCCGGCCGCGATAAGCCGGGTTCGGGCTGCCCGCGGGTCGAGCAACGCGTCCATCCCGACGTTCAACGCCACTTCGGCCGCAAGCCTGTGCTCCAGCCCCATGGCCCGCAATGCTGCCATGTGGCGGGCCTGGGATGCGTCCACGATGGCAATCACGCCGAATCGTTCCGCCCGCGTGATGGCGCTGGCGACGGCGCAGCGGAATACGCCAAGCACCGGCCTGGTGGTGATCGCCCGCACCGCCTCGATCCCCGGGTCGGACGCGCAGGCGATGACGTAGGCATCCGCCGCCTCCCGCTCCACCAGTTTGCAGAGCGGTTCGACCACTCCATGCCAGTCCCGCCAAGTCAGGATCGCGGGCGGCCCGTCGGTCAGGGTGACCACCGTCATGGCGCCCTCATGGTCGAAGGGCGCCACCGACGCGGCGATGCCGGCCGTGCAGGAGGCGGTGGAATTCGGGTTGACGATCAGGATGCGTGCCATCCGCAACTCTTGATCCGGCGCCGCAAGCCGATCAAGTAGGGGATGCGTTGAGGGCGCGCGCGCCTGTCTCAGCCCCCGAAAGGCAAAACCCGTGCCCGATGACCTCGTGACAAGGTGGCGGCCCGACCGCCTCGCGACCCTGCCGGCCTGGCCGCTGCCGCCACTGCCAACCGCGCTCGGACGCGGCCTGCTTGGCCGCTGCCCCGGCTGCGGCAAGACGCATCTGTTCAACGGCTATCTCAAGGTGGTGCCGGAATGCACCAATTGCGGCGCGCCCCTCGGCCTTGCGCGGGCGGATGACGCGCCGCCGTACTTCACCATCGTGATCGTCGGCCACATCGTCATCGGTGGAATGCTGGCCGTGGAGAAGGCCTACAGGCCGCCGCTGTGGGTCCATGCCGCGATCTGGCTGCCGCTGACCGTGGTGCTGTCGCTGCTGTTGCTGCAGCCGATCAAGGGTGCGACGGTCGGGTTGATGCTCAAGCTCGGGATGCTGAAACACGATATTGATGAGTGAGGCCACCAGCCTCGCGACGATCACGCTGGAAGGCGAGGCGCTGACTCGCCTCTCGGCCTTGCAAGAGGCCGATCGCGCCCAGGCCGTGGCCGATCTTCAGGTCGAGAACCGCTTTCTGCCAGCCGGCGCCGGCGCCGGTCCGTTCACGCTGCGCCTGTCGATCCAGGAAGGCCGGCTGGTGTTCGACGTGCGCCGGACCGACGAGACGCCGCTGAAGGCGATCGTGTTGGCGCTGGGGCCGTTCCGGGGGCTCATCAAGGACTACCAGATGCTGGTGGACAGCCACATGGTGGCGGTCGAGGAAGGCCGCGAGGCCCGTATCCAGGCGATCGACATGGGCCGCCGGGGTTTGCACAACGAGGGCGCGCAGCTGATGATCGCGCGGCTCGACGGCAAGGTCGATATCGACTTCGAGACCGCGCGGCGGCTTTTCACGTTGGTTTGCGTGATGCACCAGCGGGTTTAGCGATGCTGTCGCGGTCCTGGACATCGCCATTGCCGGGATTTCCCCGCAGGCACTCGCATGGAACTCCGTCGTCCGCAGGCCGATCCTGCGCATGACGATATGGGCTGCTGGTATCGACCGGGCTATACCGCGCCCATGAAAATCGACGGCACGCCCTATCGAAGCATCTGGGTCGACGAGCAGGATGGCTGGTCCGTCCGCATCATCGACCAGACCAGGCTACCCTGGTCCATCGACATCCTGCGCGTCACCAACGTGGCGGAGGTGGCGCATGCGATCCGTACGATGCAGGTGCGCGGCGCCCCGCTGATCGGGGCCACCGCCGCCTATGGCGTGTGTCTCGCCTTGCGCGCCGACCCATCGAGCCAGGCCATGGAGGGCCACTGCGCCATGCTGGCCGAAACCCGCCCCACCGCCGTCAACCTTCGCTGGGCGCTCGAGCGGATGCTCACGCGGCTGCGCAACACGCGCGCGGAGGATCGGGTTCGCGCGGCCTATGCCGAGGCGCGGGACATCGCCGACGAGGATGTGGCGCAGTGCCAGTCCATCGGCCGCCATGGCGCCGAACTGATCGAGGCGGCGTCCACGCGCACCGGGCGGCGGGTGAACGTGCTGACCCATTGCAACGCCGGGTGGCTCGCGACCGTCGATTGGGGCACCGCATTGGCGCCGATCTACACCGCGTTCGAGCGTGGCATCGACCTGCATGTGTGGGTGGACGAGACGCGGCCGCGCAACCAGGGGGCGGCCCTCACCGCATGGGAACTGGGGCGGCACGGCGTGGCGCACACGCTCATTTCCGACAATGCGGGCGGCCATCTGATGCAGCACGGCGAGGTCGATCTCGTGTTCGTCGGCGCCGACCGGGTGACGCGCACCGGGGATGCCGCCAACAAGATCGGCACCTACCTCAAGGCCCTGGCCGCGCACGACAACGGCGTGCCGTTCTGGGTGGCCCTGCCGTCCTCCACGATCGACTGGACCGTGTCGGACGGCGTGCGGGAAATCCCGATCGAGGAACGCGCGCAAAGCGAGGTGACCACCATCTCGGGCCGCGCGCTGGACGGCACGGTGACGACGGTGCGCGTGGCGCCGAGCGACACGCCAGCCGCCAACCCGGCCTTCGACGTGACGCCCGCGCGGCTGGTGAGCGGGCTGATCACCGAGCGCGGACGGTGCCCGGCCACGGCCGACGGGCTGCTGGGACTGTTTCCGGAGCGGGCGTAGTCAGTCCGGGAGGAACTGCTCGGAGAATATCTGCGCCTCGTTCCAGGGGCAGGTTTCCGGCAGGGAGCCCTCCCGGACGCCCGTCTCGCGCAACGCGGTCGGCAGCCCATACCCGAAGCCTGTTGCAATCGGACGCGGCACCAGACGTTTCAGGCTCGGGTTGTCCGCGAGATGCGCAGCCAGGCGGCGACGCTGCTCCACGATCGTGAGGCGCCAGCTATTGCCCCGATGGCTGGGCTGGAACTGCCATTTAAGCAGGTGGCACAGCAACACCGAGAGGCGGTCGACCAGTTCGCTCCTGAGGCTCCCGCCCATATCCGCCAACTCCTGGGCGATGTTCTCGTTATCGGCTTCCGAAAGGCGTCCGTCGCGGAGCAGCGCCGCCTGTTCCATCGCCCAGCCATACCCATCGCTTTCGTAGCTGATCGCGTTGTCGATCGCGCCCATTGCCCCAGCCTCCTGCACGCGGCATCGTTGCAATCGTATTCGCCACATTGGGGGTCCCGCCGTGACGCTTCGCCGCATCCTGCTCGCCGCCGCGTTCATTAGCACATTCAGCTTCACATTCGCCGCCGCCCGCGCGGAAGACCTGCCGCCGCTGCGAACCGGGGTGGACGGCACCTTCGCACCGCACGCCTTCCAGAAACTGGGCGGCGGGCTCGACGGCTTCAACATCGAGCTGTTCACCGAGGCTGCCCGCCGGATGCATCGCGGCATCACCATCGACAGCACCACTTTCAGCGGCCTCGTTCCCGGCCTCATGGCCGGCCGCTATGACTTCATCGCCGCGCCCACGACAGTCACGAAGGAACGCGCGGAGAGCATGTTGTTCACGGCGGGCTACCTGTGGACCGACTATCAGTTCGGCATCAAGAAGGGCTCGGCGCCGATCAAGGGCTGGGAGGATCTGAAGGGGAAGGCCGTCGCGGTGAACAAGGGGACACCGTATGAGACGATGTCCAAGGCGCAGGGCGAGAAGCTTGGCTTCGAGGTCCAGGTGTACGAAAACCAGCCCGACGCGATCCAGGCGGTGCTGTCCGGCCATGCCTATGCGACGCTCGGCGGCAACACGGTGATCCAGTATGCCGCCAGCAAGACGCCGATGCTGGTGGCGGACTACGTGCTGCAGGACACCAAGGCGCATTGGGCCGCGCCCTTCCGCAAGGACGAGGTGGCATTGCGCAACCAAATGCAGGACGCGCTGGATTGCATGAAGCAGGACGGCACCATCGCGAAGCTGTCGGAGAAGTGGTTTGGCGTGAAGCCGGGGGCCGACGATCTGGAGCGCGTGGTCACGCCCGGCTACGGCGTGCCGGGAATGCCCAACTACGACCCGACGCCGCACCCGATGCATTGCGGTTGATCGACGCGCGGGGGTGATCCAGGCGCGGGCCATCCACAAGCATTTCGGCGCCCTGCACGTATTGCGGGGCGTCGACCTCGCGGTGGCGGAACGGGAACTGGTGTTCGTGATCGGCCCGTCGGGCTCGGGCAAGTCCACCCTGCTGCGGTGCCTGAACCGGCTGGAGGAGCCGTCTTCCGGGTCCATCGTGATCGACGGGATCGACCTGCTGGACAAGCGCACGGACATCAACCGCGTCCGCCAGCGCATCGGCATGGTGTTCCAGTCGTTCAACCTCTACCCGCACATGACGGCGCTGGGGAATGTGACGCTCGCGGTCCGCAAGGTGGGCGGCAAGTCGCGCGCGGAGGCGGACGCGATCGGACTCGCGGCGCTGGAGCGGGTGGGGCTGGCGGATCGTGCCGATCACCATCCCGCACAGCTTTCGGGCGGGCAGCAGCAGCGGGTGGCGATCGCGCGGGCGGTGGCACTTGAGCCGCGTGTGATGCTGTTCGATGAACCCACCAGCGCGCTCGATCCCGAACTCGTGGGCGGCGTGCTGAAGGTGATGCGGGAGTTGCGCGAGAGCGGCATGACGATGGTCGTGGTCAGCCACGAGATGGGTTTCGCGCGGAGTGCCGCCGACCGGGTGATCTTCATGGCCGATGGCGCGATTGTCGAACAGGGTACGCCCGAGGCGGTGTTCGGCGCGCCGGTCGAGGCGCGGACGCGCGCCTTCATCGGGCAGATCCAGCGTCACGCGTGAGCTTCCTCGACACGTTCTTCAACGCGGCCGTGATGGCGCGGTATGCGCCCGACATTCTGCGCGGCCTGCTCGTCACGATCCGGCTGGCCGCGCTGGTGGTGGTCACCGGCCTTGGCACGGGCCTCGCGCTCGCTTTGCTCCGCAGCCTCGGCATCCGGCCGCTGAACTGGGCGATCGTGTTCGTGGTCGACGCGTTCCGCGCCCTACCGCCGCTCATCATCATCGTGCTGATCTATTTCGGGCTGCCCGGCGCCGGCTGGGCGCCCTCCCCGTTCGTCTCGACCTGGGTGAGCCTGGCCTTGGTGCTGATGGCATTCGCGGAGGAAATCTTCTGGGCGGGCCTCACCGCCATCCCCGCCGGGCAATGGGAAGCGGCGCGGTCCACCGGCCTCGGCTTCGGCCAGACATTGGCCCATGTGGTTCTGCCGCAGGCGTTGCGCCTCACCATCCCGCCGCTCACCAACCGCACCATCGCCATCACCAAGGGAACGGCGCTCGGCTCGGTGGTGGCGTTGTCGGAAATCCTCGGGGCGGCGTCCTCGGCGGTGTCCAACAGCTACAACCCTTCCCCGCTCACCCTGGGAACGGCGGCCTACCTCGTGCTGTTCATTCCGGTGGTGGCATTCGGCCGCTGGGTCGAGACGCGGTTCGCCTGGAAACGATGATCGAGACCTTCCTCAACCTCGACATTCTGCGCGCGGCGTGGCCGGTGCTGCTGCACGGGCTGGGGATCACACTGCTGCTGTCGGCGATGACCATTCCGCTCGGGCTCGGCGCCGGATTGGGATTGGCGCTGCTCTCGACGGTGCGGACGCGGTGGGTGCGATGGCCGTTGATCGCGTATGTCGATCTGTTCCGCGCCTTCCCGCCGCTGGTGCTGCTCATCCTCCTCTATGCCGGGCTGCCATTCGCCGGCATCGAGATGGGCGGGTTCGGCTGCGTGGCGGTGGGATTCTTCCTCAACACCGGCGCTTATTACGGCGAGGTTCTGCGCGCCGGCATCGAGAGCGTGCCCGCCGGCCACTCCGAGGCGGCGCGGGCGACCGGGCTTTCGCGGCTGCAAACCCTCATTTGGGTCGTGCTGCCGCAGGCGATCCGCAACGTGGCGCCCGACCTGCTTTCCAACACGCTCGAAGTTGTGAAACTCACATCGCTCGCCAGTGTTGTGGCGATCCCCGAATTGTTGTTTCAGTCGCGTCAGGCGCAAGCCCTGACCTACAACCCGACACCCCTCGTCGCAGCCTCGGTGATCTATTTTGTCGTACTATGGCCACTCGTAAGACTGCTCAGCCGGCTCGAACACCGCGCCATCGCCGGCCGCCGTTAATTCTCGTCTGCCTCGTGGCCGCGGGTCTGGCGGGCTGCGCGTCCAAGCCGACGCGGACCCCAACCGCCCGCGCGGCGGGCGCGATCGATCCGCAGGCCCATACGCCCGATTTCGCGCGCCGGCCGAATGTGCCGTTTTCCCGCGCGGAGGTGGTGGCGATCGCGCTGCGCGAATGGCGGCTGTTCGGCCAGCCGGTCGATGACGATCCGCCGGACACACGCCCGGTGCCCCTGCCCGACGACAAGCCGGAACGCCAGGCCGGGCTTTGGCAGCGCGTGGGCGAGTATTGGTGGACCGGCATGGACGCCGGCATGCGCGAAGGCAGCTGGACCGGCAAGCACGACGATTTCGGCGCCGAGTTTCCCGCCACGTCGGATGCCAACTACCCGTGGTCGGCCGCTTTCATCTCCTATGTCATGCGGATCGCCGGCGCCGGCACGCGGTTCCCTTATTCGCCGTCCCACGCGACCTATATCAACGCCGCCTACGACGTGGCGCAGGGCCGCGACCGCGACAACGCCGTCACGGCCGAGCGCGCCGACGCTTACGCGCCCAAGGCGGGCGACATCATATGTGCCAGCCGCGGCCGCCGCCGGGTGCGCTTCGAGGACCTGCCGACCTCGTTCCCCGGCCATTGCCAGATCGTGGTGCAGGCAGCGCCCGGGATGCTGTCCACCATCGGCGGCAACGTCGACGACGCGGTGACGATGATCCACGTGCCAACGACGCCGGATGGCAGGCTCGCATACCCAGGCGGTGACCTCGCGGACACCCGGTATCCGTGGTTCGTGGTGCTGCGCGTGCTGTACGACAGGAACCTGGTGGCGCAGACCCTAACGCTGGCGCCAGGGTAGCCCCTCGGCCTGCCAGCCGGCCACCCCGCCGCGATGGCCCTCGCCGTCCGGCGGCCCCTCGAAGCCATCGGCGATGTTGTAGGCGTGCGGAAACCCCGCGGCCTGCGCCGCCTGCGCCGCGGCAAGGCTGCGTACGCCGCTGCGGCACAGGAAGTAGATGTGGTGCTCGGGCGTGAGGCCCGCCTGCTTCATCTGATCGACGAAGCCGGCATTCACCTGCATGGACGGATAGATCTGCCAGGCGATCAGCGCCGGCTGCTTGCCCGCACCGGACAGGTCGGCGAGGCCCACGAAGTTCCATTCGGCGTCGGTCCGCACGTCGACCATCGCCGCCTTCGGCTCGGCGGCGAGCGCCTCCCATACTTTGCGCGGCGATATGTTTTCGACCATGGTCCTGCTCCGTCAAATGCGTCCGGCTCTATAACCCAGAACACGGGAAACAGTCTCATGGACATCGACCCGCACATCACCGTGGCCCCCCCGGTGGCCGACGATCTCGCGGCCGCGATCGGCAACACGCCGCTGCTCAAGCTGCGCCGCGCCTCGGCCGAGACCGGCTGCACCATTCTCGGCAAGGCCGAGTTCATGAATCCCGGCGGGTCGGTTAAGGACCGCGCGGGGCTCGCGATCATCCAGGACGCCGAAAAGCGGGGCGTGCTGAAGCCAGGCGGCACGGTGGTGGAGGGCACGGCGGGCAACACCGGCATCGGGCTCACCCTGGTCGGCAACGCACGCGGCTATCGCAGCGTGATCGTGATGCCGGAGACGCAGAGCCAGGAGAAGATCGACTTCTTGCGCATGATCGGGGCCGATCTGCGTTTGATACCGGCTGCCCCCTACAAGGACCCTGGCAACTATGTGCATTACTCGCGTCGGCTGGCCGAGGAGATGGGCGCCGTGTGGGCCAACCAGTTCGACAACCTCGCCAACCGGGAGGGGCACCGCGCCACCACCGGCCCCGAGATATGGCATCAGACGGCGGGACGGGTGGACGCGTTCACCTGTGCATGCGGCACGGGCGGCACATTGGCGGGGGTTTCGATGGCGCTCAAGCAGCGCAACCCGAAAGTGCGGATCGTGCTGGCGGACCCCGAGGGAAGCGGGCTGTACGGGTGGGTGAAGTCGAACGATCTCTCGATCGCGGGCAGTTCGATTACCGAGGGCATCGGGCAGAGCCGGGTGCCCGAGAACCTTGCAGGGGTGGCGATCGACGACGCTGTTCGGATCACCGATACCGAGGCGCTGAACGAGGTGTTCGAATTGCTGATCCATGAAGGGTTGTCGGTCGGCGGCTCGGCCGGAATCAATGTGGCGGCGGCGCGGCGCGTGGCGCGCGAGATGGGTCCGGGGCATACCATCGTGACGATATTGTGCGATGGCGGGGCGCGGTATCAGTCCAAGCTGTTCAATCCGGCGTTCCTGCGCGGAAAGGGGCTGCCGGTGCCGCCCTGGATGTAGTGCGCGGGGTTCGCGCGACCGACCGAACCAGCCGCCGCATCCCCGCCCATTGCTGGGCCATGTACCCCCCGCTCGCAAACACCTCTTCCGCTGTCGGATCGCCGGTGCGGACGAATTCGCGGGTGAAATCCGCGGTGCGAAACAGCATGTCCCACCACGGCAGGATCGCGCCGTAGTTCACGCTCCGCAGCCCCGCCGCCGTGACACCATGGTGGGCGCGGTGAAAGCGGGGCGAGATCAGCAGGCGTTCGCCGAGCCAGCCGAACGATACGCGCGTATTGGCATGGGACAGGCTTTCGAGCAGGCGCAGCAGCAGCACGATCAGCGGGAACTGCAAGGGCGAGATGCCGATGGCGAGCCCGATCGCCATGAACCAGACGAAGCTGATGACCTCGTCGAGCAGATGGTTGCGATCGTCGGACCAGAAGGTCATCTGCCGCTGGGCGTGGTGCAGCGCATGGAGCGCGTACCACCAGTTGAAGACGTGACTGAGCCGGTGGCGCCAGTAGTCGAAGAAATCGAGGATCACGACGTAGAGAAAGAAGGTGAGCAGCTGGTGGCCGAGCAGGCCGGGGATGAGGCGTTCGAGCGTCGGGGGCACCCAGCCATGGTCGGTCATCCAGCCGCTGAGCCAGACCTGCAACTGATAGAACACCACGAAGGTGAGCAGCGGCAGCAAGCCGACGCGCGCGATGAGGGTGTAGACGACATCGACCGCCACGGCGCGCTTGTCGGGCCAGTTCTCCACCGGGCGCCATTTCTCCAGCGGCAGGCAGATCGCGTACATCACCGCGACCTGGGCCAGGCCGTACACCGCGAACAGCGCCCAGCCGAGCGACACGTCCTCCCACTGCATGAGGTCGAGCCGATACATGACCGGCAGCAGCAGATTTTCCTGCAGCCATCCGGCGGCTAGATCGAACGGGACGTTCAGGTCCATCACCGGGCCTGTGCGCTCGCGTTCATATAGATGCCGTGGGGTGAGCGGCCGACGTCGATCTCCGTCATGGTCCCGGTCGTGGGGTCGAGCACCGCGACCTTTTGCGCGAACCGCTCGGTGATCCACAACTTGCCGTCCGGCGCGAACACGATGTCGTCCGGGCCGCCCGGCACGCGGTAGGTGTGGCCGACCGCCAGGGTGGCGGCGTCGAGCGAAACGGTGGAGCCCTCCACCCGGTTGTTGACCCAGATGATCTTTCCGTCCGGCGAGCGGAACAGCTGGTGCGCCCCCTTCCCCGTGCGGATGCGGCGCTCGACGCGGCCGTCGGTGGGATCGACCACGGCCACGTTGTCCTCGCCCATGTTGGCCACCAGCACGCGCCCGTTCTGCCACATCACGCCCGCCGGGGCCTTGCCGACCGCCGCGGTCCAGAGCACGGCCAAGCGGCGCAGATCGAGGGCGGCGAGCTTGCCGGTGCCTTGCAGGCTGACATAGACGGCGGAACTGTCGGGCGAGAAATCCAAATGGCTCGGCATGGAGGCGAGCGGGAAGCGCTTCACGAGCTGCATGGATCTGGCGTCGTACACATCGACCTGGGCGCGGGCGAGGCCAGTCACCACCAGGAGGCGCCCATCGGGGCTGAAGCCAAGCTGATACGGATCGGCCAGGGTCATGCGCCGCTTCAACTCGAAGGTCGCGGGATCGAGGAACAGCATCTCGTTGCCGGCCGTGTCGCCGACGAGGAGTTCGCGACCATCCGGCGTCAACATCAGATGGTGCGGCTCGCGCAGCACCGGAATGCGGCGAAGTTCCTTCTGCGTGTCCATGTCGACCACACTGAGCGAAGCCCCTGCCGAGTTGACGACGAGCACGGCGCCTTTGCCCCACGCGGCACAGCTCAAAGTGAGGCCAACCAGCACGCCCGCGAGCCATAAGTTCATTACGCGCACCGGCAGCACTCCAGTTATCAACAGCTTCGGCGATGATCTTGTAGCATGAACCCGGCTTGAGGTGGAGGTCGGCGACGCATCACGGCCATTCCAAAGGACGTTGCCCACTTTTTCATCACGGTCCCGTGCGCGATTCCGGCGTAGCAACGGTGCAGATGTGCATCATGGGGCAAGCCCAGCGGCTTTGAAGGCGGCGAGCCATTGGCACAAGGATTGCTTAGCCTTTTCCGCGCCGTTGCGTGGGAGCGCTTCGGCCGTGCAACCCTGATCAGGAACAAACGAATGGCAACAATCCGCAGTTGGCTCCGGGGGGTCGGCGTCGCCGCCCTCGCCGCGACCGCCACGCTTTCGGGCGCGCACGCCCAGGCACCCGCCGCCGCCCCGCCCGCCGCCACCCCGACCGCCTCCGCCCCGACCGCCTCCGCCCCGCGCGCCTCCGCCGGCACCATCAAGGTCGGCATCCTTCACTCGCTCTCAGGCACCATGGCGATCAGCGAGACCACGCTGAAAGACGTCATGCTCATGCTCATCGACGAGCAGAACAAGAAGGGCGGCCTGCTGGGCAAGAAGCTCGAGGCCGTGGTGGTCGACCCTGCGTCCAACTGGCCGCTATTCGCCGAGAAGGCCCGCCAGCTCATCACGGTGGACAAGGTCGCCGCTGTGTTCGGCTGCTGGACCAGCGTGTCGCGCAAGTCGGTCCTGCCGGTGTTCGAGGAGACCAACGGCATCCTGTTCTACCCGGTCCAGTATGAAGGCCAGGAGAGCAGCAAGAACATTTTCTATACGGGTGCGGCCCCGAACCAGCAGGCCATTCCGGCCGTGGACTACCTGGCCAGCCAGGAGAAGGTGCAGCGCTGGGTGCTCGCAGGGACCGATTATGTGTACCCGCGCACGACCAACCAGATCCTCGAAGCCTATCTGAAGTCCAAGGGCGTGAAGTCCGAGGACATCATGATCAATTACACGCCGTTCGGCCACAGCGACTGGCAAAACATCGTGGCCTCGATCAAGAAGTTCGGTTCGGCTGGCAAGAAGACCGCCGTGGTCTCGACCATCAACGGCGACGCCAACGTGCCGTTCTACAAGGAGCTGTCCAACCAGGGCATCAAGGCAACCGACATTCCGGTCGTCGCCTTCTCGGTCGGCGAGGAAGAGCTGGCCGGCATGGACACCAGCAACCTGGTGGGCCACCTCGCCGCCTGGAACTACTTCGAGAGCGTGAAAAACCCGGCGAACACCACCTTCATCAACGCCTGGCACACTTTCACCAATAAGCCGAAGCGTACCACCAACGACCCGATGGAGGCCCACTACATCGGCTTCAACATGTGGGTTAAGGCGGTTCAGGCGGCCGGGACGATCGACCCCGCGAAGGTGATCGACGCGATGATCGGCATCAGCGTGCCGAATCTCACCGGCGGCTACTCGACGATGATGCCGAACCACCACATCACCAAGCCCGTCCTGATCGGCGAGATCAAAAAGGACGGCCAGTTCAACGTGGTGAAGACAACGCCGAACCTGGTGGTGGCGCAGGAATGGTCCCCGTACGTGGCGGAAACGAAGGACCTGATCGCCGATTGGCGCGCGCCGATGTCGTGCGGCAACTACAACGTGGCCCTCGGCAAGTGCGGCGGTGCCGCGAAGTAAGGTCAGACCGAACGCGCCACGCCCCCCACTTCCCCCTCCCCCTTTTGTGGGGAGGGTCGGGGTGGGGGCGATGCGGCACGAGACGCCCGGTGAAACGGAAC
>JANXTF010000109.1 GCA_025352565.1 Rhodospirillales bacterium
GGTGCCGGCGACGACGGCCGAGCCGGGTGCCGGGGAGAGGAAGGTGCCGGGCGGAATCACGATCTCGATCGGCTTGAGGCAGCCATCGTTCAGCGGGATGTCGGTGCCGACCAGGCAACGGAACACGTACAGCACGGCCGCGCGGGTGACGGCGGGGGGCGAATTGAAGTTGCCGCTCTGCTGCGCGCCGGTGCCGGTGAAATCGACGCGGGCGGTGCGCGCGGCCCGATCCACGGTGACCCGCACAGCGAGCTTCGCGCCGTCGTCCATGCGATAGAGGAATTCGCCGCCGGAGAGGGTCGTCAGCACGCGGCGCACGCTTTCCTCGGCGTTGTCCATGACGTGGCCCATGTAGGCGCGCGCCACGTCCCAGCCATAATGGCCGACGACACGGGTGAGTTCCTGCACGCCCTTCTGGTTGGCCGCAACCTGGGCCTTGATGTCGGCGACGTTCACGTCCGGGCTGCGGGCGGGGTAGCGGGCGGCGGCGAGCAGGGCGCGGAATTCGGCCTCGCGGAAATGTCCCTGTTCGACCAGCAGGAAATTGTCGATCACGACGCCTTCCTCCTCGAGTGTGCGGGACGCGGGGGGCGTCGAGCCGGGGGTGATGCCGCCGATATCGGCGTGGTGGCCGCGGCTGCCGACGAAGAAGCGGATTTCGTGCCCCGTGTCGTCGAACACCGGAGTGATGACGGTGATGTCGGGCAGATGGGTGCCGCCGTTGAACGGATTGTTCAGCGCCACCACATCGCCGGGCCGCAGCGTGCCGCCGCGCAGGCGGAGCACGGTGCGCACGCTTTCGCCCATGGCGCCGAGATGCACCGGCACATGCGGCGCGTTGGCGATCAGGCCGCCTTCGGGGTCGAAGATGGCGCAGGAGAAATCCAGGCGTTCCTTGATGTTGACGCTGAGCGAGGTGTTCTGCAGCACGGCGCCGGTCTGTTCGGCCACGTTCATGAACAGATTGTTGAACAATTCGAGCAGCACCGGGTCCGCGCGGTCGGTGCCGCTGGCGGCGCGCCGGGCGAGCGGGGTGGTGCGGCGGAGCAGCATGTGGTCCAGCGGCGTCACCTCGGCGGTCCAGCCGGGTTCGACCACGGTGGTGGCGTTGGCCTCGCGGATCAGCGCGGGGCCGGGAATGCGGTCGTTCGCGCACAGCAAGGCGCGGTCGAACACGGGGGTCGCGTGCGCGGCGCCGCCGCTCCATATCGCGATGGTGTCGATCGGCACCGGGGCGCCGAACAGGCGGGGTGCGATGGGGCTCTCACGAAGCGGCTCGCCGGGGGAGATCGCTTCGACGGCGACGGCTTCGACGGTGATCGGGCGGTGCGGGGTGGCGAAGCCGAAGCGGGCGCGGTGGGCGGCGGTGAAGGCCTCGGTCGCGGCCGCGACGGGGGCGAGATCGACGATGAGGCTGGCTTCGGTGCCGGCGTAGCGGAGGTGGAGTTTCCGGGCGACCGCGATGCTGGCGGGGTCCGCGCCCTGGGTCGCGAGTTCCGCGCGGGCGGCGGTGGCGAGGTCGTCCGCCAGGGCTTCGAGCCGCGGCACAGCGGCGGCGGCGAATGGAATTTCGACGGCCTGCTCGCGCATCACCGTCTGGTCGGCAACGCCCATGCCGTAGGCGGACAGCACGCCGGCATAGGGGTGGATGAAAACCGTCTCCATGCCGAGTTCGTCGGCGACCAGACAGGCGTGCTGGCCGCCGGCGCCGCCGAAGCATTGCAGCGCGAAGCCGGTGGCGTCATGGCCGCGCGCGACCGAGACCTGCTTGATGGCGAGCGCCATGTTGCTGACGGCGATGCGGAGGAAGCCTTCCGCCACGTCGCGCGGGTCGCGGCCGATTTCGGCGGCGAGGGCGGCGAATTTCGCGTGGACGATGGCGGCGTCGAGCGGTGCGTCGCCGTCCGCGCCGAAGATCGGTGGAAAGTGGGCGGGCTGGATCTTGCCGACGCAGACATTGGCGTCGGTGACGGTGAGCGGGCCGCCGCGCCGGTAGCAGGCGGGGCCGGGGTTGGCGCCGGCGCTGTCCGGCCCGACGCGGAAACGGGCGCCGTCGTAATGCAGGATGGAGCCGCCGCCGGCGGCCACCGTGTTGATCGCCATCATGGGTGCCCGCATCCGCACGCCGGCCACCTCGGTCTCGAAGGCGCGCTCGAACGCGCCGGCATAGAGCGCGACGTCGGTGCTGGTGCCGCCCATGTCGAAGCCGATCACGCGGTCGAAACCGCCGAGGCCGGCGGTGCGGGCCGCGCCGACGATGCCGCCGGCGGGGCCGGAGAGGATCGCGTCCTTGCCCTGGAAGCGGTGGGCCTCGGCCAGCCCGCCGTTGGACTGCATGAAGAACAGCCGCACGCCCCGCAGTTCGGCGGCCACCTGGTCGACGTAGCGGCGCAGGATGGGGGAGAGATAGGCATCGACCACGGTGGTGTCGCCGCGCGGGACGATGCGGAGCAGCGGGCTGGTGGCGTGGCTGGCCGAGATCTGGGTGAATCCGGCCTCACTTGCCAGGGCGGCGAGGCGCTGTTCGTGCGCGGGGTGCTTCCAGGCGTGCATCAGCACGATGGCGACGGACGCGATGCCCGTGGCGCGGGCAGCGGCGAGGGCCTTGCGGGCGGCTGCCTCGTCCAGCGCCTCGATCTCGTGGCCGGCCACGTCCACCCGGCCGGGGATTTCGGCCACCGCCTCGTACAGCAGCGTCGGCAGCCTGACGTTCAGGTCGAACAGGCGGGGACGGGCCTGGTTGCCGATGCGGAGCATGTCGGCGAACCCGACATTGACCAGCAGCAGCGTGCGGTCGCCCTTGCGTTCGAGCAGGGCGTTGGTGGCGACCGTGGTGCCCATCTTCACCGCGTCGATCAGGCCGGGCGGGATCGGCTGGTCCGCCGCCACGCCGAGCACGGACTTGATCCCGGCAATGGCGGCATCGGCGTAGCGGCCGGGATTCTCGCTCAGCAGCTTGTGGGTGGAGAGACGCCCCTCGGGGTCACGCGCGACGATGTCGGTGAAGGTGCCGCCGCGATCGATCCAGAACTGCCACTTTCGGGTCGTCATGCGAGCCATCTCCTGTGGCTCGGGTATGCGGGAAGCTCACGAGGCGGGCAAGGGCGCGCCGCCCATGGGCTCGCTGTGGGGCTCGCTGTGGGGCCAGCCGTGTGTCCGGTCGGTGATCAGCATCGAGCCGGGGGCATGGCCGATGAAGAAAGGCAGTCTTGCGGCTTGCAGCGCGGCCTGGCTGGTGACGCCGCAGGCCCAGAACACCGGCTCCTCGCCCGGCAGGATGGCGGCCGGGTCGCCGTAATCCGGGCAGGCGAGGCTGGCGATGCCGAGGGCGGCCGGGTCGCCGCGATGGACCGGGGCGCCGTGCATTTGGGGGAAGCGCGCGGTGATTTCGGTGGCGCGGTCGGCATCGCCGGGCGTGAGCGGGCGCATGGAGACGACGAGGGGGCCGTGGAATGGGCCGGAGGGGAGGGTGTCGCGGTTGGTGCGGTACATCGCGACGTTGCGGCCTTCGGCGACGTGGCGGAGCGGGATGCCCGCTTGCATCAGCGCCGATTCGAAGGTGAAGGAGCAGCCGATGGCGAAGGTCACGAGGTCGTCGCGCCAGAGGTCGGCGATGTCGATGGGCGATGCCACGGGCGCGCCGTCGCGATACACGCGGTAGCGGGGCAGGTCGTGGCGGATGTCGATGCCGTCGCCGAGCGTGGGGAGCGATGGGTCGCCAGGCTTGGCGATGGCCAGCACCGGGCAGGCCTGGGCGTTGGCGCGGCAATACCGCGCGAACGCCTCGGCATAGGCTGCCGGCAGAATGGCGATGTTGGCCTGGATGGCGCCGGGCGCGATGCCGGCGGTGGGGCCCGCGAAGGCGCCGGCGCGGAACCGGCGGCGCGCCGCCTGGGCCGGGGTCTCGGACATGGGGGTTTCGCTGTGCATCCCAGGATCAGGCCATGGCGGGCGGGATATCGCCAGCCGTTAGTGTGGGATGTGCGGCGATCGGCGAACGAAGCGCATTGCCCATGGCGCTCGCGGCGGCGGTTGCGGCTATCGTCGCGCCCATGAACGATCCTCACGCGGCATTTCGCGGCATCCACCCGATTCTCTACGCGCTGTTCGGCGCGGATGGCGCGCTGGACCGTGATGCCATGCGGCGGCAGGTGCGCGCATGTGTCGCGGGCGGCGCGCAGGGGCTGGCGGTGCTGGGGCTGGCGACCGAGGTGGGCAAGCTGTCGGCGGCCGAGCGGCGGGACGTGATCGCCTGGGCGATGGAGGATCTGGCGGGCGCGCTGCCGCTCGCGGTGACGATCTTCGGCCACACGCCGCAGGAGCAGGCCGAGGCGGCGCTGTCCGCCGAACGCGATGGGGCGGCCTGGCTGGTGCTGCAACCGCCGCCTCGGCCGGGGCTGCCGGAAGCCGAGCTGATGGCATTCCAGTCGGCCGTGATCGACCGGCTGCATGTGCCGGTCGGGTTGCAGAACGCGCCCGATCTGATGGGGCTTGGCCTGACGGCCGCGGGAATGAGCGAGATGGCGCGGCGCCACGCCAATCTGCGCGTGCTGAAGGCCGAGGGTCCGGCGACGCTGATCGAGCGTGTGGTGGCCGACAACCCCGGCCTCGCGGTGATGAACGGCCGCGGCGGGCTGGAATTGACCGACAATTTCCGCGCCGGCTGCACCGGGATGATCCCGGCACCGGATTGCTTCGATGTGCAGGTGCGGGCGTGGGCCGCGATGCGGGCAGGGGACGAGGCGGAGGCGGAGCGTCTTTACCGCTCCATCCTGCCGGCGATCGCGTTCAAGATGCAGTCGGTGGCGCACATGATCGCCTATGGCAAACGCATCGTCGCCGGCCGGCTTGGCCTGCGCGTTTGGGACCGCGACCCGGGCCTCGTGGCGACGCCGTTCGGGGCGGCGATCTCGGCCCGTTTCGCGCGGGAACTGGGGCCGTATGCCGAGGACTGAGCCGGGCGCCGCTTTTGTTCCGTGAAATGTGTTCGAAAGCCGCGAATCCGCCCGAATTGAGCCCCAATCCTGTCGTGGAGTCCGGATCGGGCCTGCGCGGAGCACAGCGGCATGAACACCACGACGGCGATCGATCCCGCCATTCTGCGCTATCATGGCAACCCGCTGGGGTTTCTGCTGCATTACGTGATGCGGCACCGGACCAGCCATTTTGTCGTTCTGGTGTCCGTGGTGATGGCGGTGATCTGCGCGGTGCTGACGCAGTACGGCATGAAGCATCTGATCGACGTGGTGGCGCAGGGGCCGCGGGTGCCGGCCGCTCAGGTCGGCGACGGGGGCGTGTGGGGCGCGTTCGCCATCCTGTGCGTGCTCATCACGGCCGACAACATGCTGTGGCGCGTCGGCGGCTGGGCCGCGTCGCGCGCGTTCGTGGCGGTGAGCGGGGATGTGCGGGCCGATCTGTTCGGGCATCTGGCCGGGCACGCGCCGAGCTATTTCGCCGAGCGGCTGCCGGGCACGCTGGCGAGCCGGATCACGGCGACGTCGAACGCGATCTTCCAGACCGAGACGGCCGGCGCCTGGAACGTGCTGCCGCCCTGCATGGCGGTGCTGATGTCGATCGTGCTGATCTCGTCGGTGAACGCGATGATGGCGCTGGCGCTGGTGGCGGTGAGCGGCGCGCTGGCCGCGTTCATCTTCCACCTCGCGAAGAAGGGCACGCCGCTGCACCGGAGCTTCGCCAGCCAGGCCGCCGCCGTGGACGGCGAGTTGGTGGACATCATCAGCAACATGGGCGTGGTGCGCGCGTTCGGCGCGACGCTGCGCGAACGCGGGCGGATCGGCGACACCATCGGCGGCGAGATGTCGGCGCGCCGGCGCAGCCTGATCTATCTGGAGAAACTGCGCCTCACCCATGCGGCGGTGACGGCGGCGCTCACCGCGGGCCTGCTCGGCTGGGGCATCCTGATCTGGCAGCAGGGCGGGGCGACCGCCGGGGATATGGTGCTGATCTGCTCGCTCGGCCTGACCATTCTGCACAGCACGCGGGACCTCGCGGTGGCGCTGGTCGATCTCACGCAGCAGGTGGCGCGGCTGGAGGAGGCGATCGACACGCTGCTGGTGGCGCACGAGATGCCGGATGCGCCGGGTGCCCGGCCATTGACGCCGGGGCTGGGCCGGGTGGTGTTCGAGGGCGTGCAATTCGCCTATCCGGGCCGCGCGCCGGTGCTGAACGGCCTCGATCTCGACATCGAGGCCGGCCAGCGCGTTGGGCTGGTGGGGGCTTCGGGCGCGGGCAAATCGACCGTGCTGTCGCTGCTGCAGCGTTTTTATGATGTGCAGGAGGGGCGCATCCTGGTGGACGGGCAGGAGATCACGCGGATCACGCAGCAAAGCCTGCGCGACACGCTGGCGATCGTGCCGCAGGACATCAGCCTGTTCCATCGCTCGGTGATGGAGAACATCCGCTACGCCCGGCCCGCGGCGAGCGAGGCGGAGGTGCTGCGCGCCGCCGAGATCGCGCGGTGCCGCGACTTCATCGAGGCGCTGCCGGAAGGGTTCGACACGGTCGTGGGGGACCGGGGCACCAAGCTGTCGGGCGGCCAGCGGCAGCGCATCGCCATCGCGCGGGCGCTGCTGCGGGACGCGCCGATCTTGCTGCTGGACGAGGCGACCTCGGCGCTGGACAGCGATTCGGAGCGGGCGATTCAGGTGGCCCTGGACAATTTGATGCAAGGCCGCACCGTGATCGCGATCGCGCATCGGCTGTCCACGCTGCGGAATTTCGACCGGATCGTGGTGATGGACGCGGGCCGGGTGATCGACGACGGGCCGCCCGACGTGCTGGCGCGGCGGCCGGGGCCGTATCGGGAGTTGCTGGCGACGCAAGGCCTGTTGGCGGAGATGGCTGCTTAGGCTCCGCCGGCCGCGCGATTGGCGCGGAACGTGGCGGGCGGAACAGCGCGGCGCCTGCCGCCCCGCCTCGATCGCTCGCCATCGCCCGGGAAAATCCACATCGCCTTTGGGGGCAGCAGCCCTCCGTAGCCGCGCGCCATGACGTTCAAACGTCGGATTGCATCGTTACACCCTCCGCTGACTGGATCGAGCAACCTGCTCGAATACCAATCCTTGGCATAATGTCCCTCGGAGTACCTCTGATGAACAAAAACACATCCGTCAGCCTTGGCGAGCATTTCACCAGCTTCGTCGAGGATCAGGTCGGCCGAGGCCGTTACAGTAATGCCAGCGACGTGATGCGCGCGGGACTGCGCCTGCTGGAAGAACATGAGACCAAGCTGGCGGCGCTGCGTGCGGCTCTCGTCGAAGGCGAGCAAAGCGGCATCAGCACCCGCGATATCCCCGCCATCTGGGCGGCGGTAAGGGAAGAACAGCACGGCGCGAATGGGTGGCTACACCCTTTCTCAGAAAGCCGACGATGACCTCGTGGATATTGCCTGGACCTCGGTGCCGCAATGGGGGCTTGCTCGGGCGGAGCGCTACATATTTAGCCTTCATGAAGCATTTGAGCGGCTTACTGAATTGCCTGACATTGGCCGCAAGGTCGATGCAATCCGCCCCGGATATTTGCAGATGGAAAGCGCCAGCCATGCCGTCTTCTACCGTAAAACCGAAACCGGCGTGCCGATTGTGCGCGTGCAGCACGAGCGCATGGATTTCACACGCCCCCTGTAGGAAGCACCGATAACGCACAAAGCGACGGGACGCACTCTAGAAAATAATCGAGCACGCTGCTGATCCGCGTGATTTTGTTACGGAACCTGAGAAGCTGGATGCGGTCCTTCGTCATCTGAATAGCTATCTCGCGTATGACGGTTGCGAGCTTCAAGGACTCTACAAGGCGGTGCGCGAGCCACTTGGACTCACACCTGGCAGAGAGGATTTCGCACCAGAAATAGCCGATGACGTACGAGCGATCCTCGGTGGCATAAACTCAACGATTCAAGGTATTGGCGCGCTGCGGACCCATGCGGGGGATGCACATGGTAGGGAACGAGGTTTCCTGCGGGTGCCCGGATAACCGCTTGCGCTCTACGGCTCCAGCGGGAGCGTGATCCAGCGGGTGCCGTCGTTGCCGCGGATCAGGAGGAGGGCGTAACGCAGGTTGCGGGCCTTGGCCGACTCGATGCGGGCGGTGACCTCGTCAGGAGTCGAGACGGCTTGGCGCTGGACGTTGACGATGACGTCGCCTTCGACCAGCCCGCGATCGGCGGCGACCGTGCCGGCCATGATGTGCTGGACCGCGACGCCCTGCTGGTCCGTGCCGAGACTGTATTTGCGCCGCAACTCATCGGTGAGGGAGGCGAGGCGGAGGCCCATCTCGGGGGACTGCATCGCCACCGGCATCTGCATCGTGGCCGCCATGACAGGCGGGGTGGCCAAGCCGGGCTGCTCGGACACCGTGATCGGCAATTGGAGCTGCGCATTGTCGCGCCAGATGGTCAGCGGAACGGTGGTGTCGCGCGGGGTCATGCCGATCTCGCGGCTGAGGGCACGGGAATCCGAGGGATGCGCCTGGGCGAAATCGAGAATCACGTCCCCCACAAGCAGGCCGGCCCGCGCGGAGGGGCTGTCGGGCAGGATGCGGGAGATGATGGCACCCTGTGCGCGGGGCAGGCCGACCGCGTTGGCGATCTCGTTGGTGACGGGCTGGTAGGTGAGGCCGATCCAGCCAGGGCGCACCCGGCCGTAGCGGTGCAGTTGCCCCACCACGAATTTCACGATGTTGATCGGGATGGCGAAGCCGAGGCCGATCGAGCCGCTGTCATCGGTGGGCGAGTAGATGGCGGCGTTCATGCCGATCACCTCGCCATGGCTGTCGAACAGCGGGCCACCGGAATTGCCGTGATTGATGGCGGCATCGGTCTGGATGAAGCTGTCGAACTCGGTGGCATGGATGTCGCGGTTGAGGCCGCTGACGATGCCTGAGCTGACCGAGCCGCCCAGGCCGAGCGGATTGCCGATGGCGATGACGGGCTGACCGACCCGCAGGCGGTCGCTGTCGCCCAGCGTGACGGTGGGGAGCGGCTTGTCGGGGCGCACGCGGAGGAGGGCGAGGTCGGCGGCCGGGCTTTCGGCCACGATCTCGGCGCGAAGCTGGGTGTTGTCCTGCAGCGTGACCACAATTTCGGAGGTGCCAGCGACGACATGGTGGTTGGTCAGGATTTCGCCGGCCGCGCCAAGGATGAAGCCGGAGCCGACCCCATGGGTGCGGCGCGCGGGCGCCCCGTTGGCGCCGGGCACGATCTTGGTGAAGGAGATGTTCACGACCGCGGGGAGCAGCGAGGGGATCAGCTCGATCTCGGAGGGGGCCATTGTGCGGGCGCTGGTGCCGTGGGGCGCCGTGGCGAACGCGGCCGCGAGAAGGATCGCGCACAGGGCGGAACGGGGCATGCGGGGTTCCTGGAAATGCACAACGCGAACGGGGCGGCGCATCGCTGCGCCGCCCCGGAAGTCTCGTCTTCAATCAGCGCGGGCGGAAGCCCTTACTTGCAGGGAACGACGCCGCTCACATTGCGGGCACCGAACTGGTTGGCCTCGCCGGCGACGTTCTTGGCACCGAACTGGTTGGCCTCGCCGGCGACGTTCCTGGCGCCGATCTGGTTGGCCTCGCCGGCGACGTTCCTGGCGCCGATCTGGTTGGCCTCGCCGGCGACATTCCTGGCGCCGATCTGGTTGGCCTCGCCGGCGACATTCCTGGCGCCGATCTGGTTGGCCTCGCCGGCGACGTTCCTGGCG
>JANXTF010000123.1 GCA_025352565.1 Rhodospirillales bacterium
ACGATGAACTCGTCGCGGTTGCTGCCAACCGTGCCGTAGTAATTGAAGCCGTATGCCTGGTGGGCGTAGCCGCCGATCATGTGCGTCGGCTTGAGCACGACACGCGTCACCGAGTTGTGGATGCCGCCGCGCTGCCCGGTGATCTCGCTGCCGGGCATGTTCATGATCTTCTCCTGGGCGTGGTACATCATGACCATGCCGGGATTGACCCGCTGCGAAACGACCGCCCGTGCCACCAGGGCGCCGTTGGTGTTGTAGGCTTCGATCCAATCGTTATCGACGATGCCGACCTTCTTTGCGTCTGTCTCGCTGATCCAGATGCACGGACCACCGCGGCTCAACGTCAACATCAGCAGGTTGTCGGTGTAGGTGCTGTGGATGCCCCATTTCTGGTGCGGGGTGACGAAGTTGAGCGCAATCTCGGGATTGCCGTTCGAGTGGCGGCCCCTCACGTGCACCGTCGCTTTCGTATCCACCGGGGGACGCCAGGTCACCAGGGCCTCGCCAAAAGCCCGCATCCACAGATGATCCTGATAGAGTTGCTGACGGCCCGTCAGCGTGCGCCACGGGATGTATTCGTGCACATTGGTGTAGCCCGCATTGTAGCAGACCTTGTCGCTCTCGATGCCCGACCAGGTCGGCGACGAGATGATCTTGCGCGGCTGCGCGACGATATCCCGGAAGCGGATCTTCTCGTCCTCCTTCGCCTGCGCCAGATGCCGGTGGTCGAGGCCGGTTTTGTGACCGAGTGCCTCCCACGCCTTCACGGCCACTTCGCCGTTGGTTTCCGGCGCGAGGCTCAGGATCGCTTCAATGGCATGGATGTCGGTCTCGAGCTTCGGTTGCCCGGCGGCGCGACCGCTCATAACTGTGCCGTTCAGCGTACGCAGGAACTCGACCTCATGGTCGGTATTCCAGCCGATACCCTTGCCGCCGTTGCCGGTCTTCTCCAGCAAAGGTCCGATCGAGGTGAACTGGGCATAAAGGCCGGGATAGTCACGTTCGACCACGGTCACCGACGGCATGGTGCGGCCGGGAACGGGTGCGATGCCCTCGCGCTTCCAGTCGCTCACGTCGTAGGGCTGGGCCAGTTCGCCAGCGGTGTCGTGCAGGACCGGCGTGAGCACGACGTCGGTCTCGCGGCCGAGCACCTCGGAGGCGATCTCCGAGAAAGTCCGCGCGATATCCTTGTAGATTTGCCAGTCCGTCCGCGCCTCCCATGCCGGGTCCACCGCTGAGGTAAGCGGGTGAATGAACGGGTGCATGTCCGATGTGTTGAGGTCGTTCTTCTCGTACCAGGTGGCAGTCGGCAGTACGATGTCCGAATAAACGCAGGTCGTGGACATGCGGAAGTCGAGCGTTACCAGCAGGTCGAGCTTTCCTTCCGGAGCCTTCTCGTGCCATGCGACGTCCTGCGGACGCTCGCGGCCTTCGGCGCCGAGATCCTTGCCCAGCACGCCGTTGGTGGTGCCCAGCAGGTGCTTAAGAAAATACTCGTGCCCTTTGCCGGACGAGCCGAGCAGGTTGGAGCGCCAGACGAACAGGTTGCGCGGCCAGTTCTCCGGTGCGTCCGGGTCATCGCACGACATCTGAAGCTCGCCAGATGACAACGCCTGCGCCACGTAACCCTTTGCATCCAGGCCAGCCGCCTTGGCCTTTCCGGCGATGGTCAGCGGGTTCTGCTTCAATTGCGGTGCGGAGGGCAGCCAGCCCATGCGCTCGGCGCGGACGTTGTAGTCGATCAGGCTCCCGCTCCAGTCACCGTCAGGCGCCGTCGGCGACAGGATTTCGGCGACGTTGAGCGTCTCGTAACGCCACTGGTCGGTGTGGGCGTAGAAGAACGAGGTGCCGTTTGCCTGCCGCGGCGGCTTCGCCCAGTCTGTGCCAAAGGCGATCGGCGCCCAGCCGGTCTGCGGGCGCAGCTTCTCCTGACCGACGTAGTGCGACCAGCCGCCGCCGGACTGGCCGATGCAGCCGCAGAACACCAGCATGTTGATGATGCCGCGGTAGGCCATGTCCATGTGGTACCAGTGGTTCAACCCGGCGCCCAGGATGACCATGGAACGGCCATTAGTCTTCTCGGCGTTGGTGGCGAACTCGCGGGCGACATGGATGATGTGGGCGCGCGGCACGCCGGTGATGTTCTCGGCCCAGGCCGGGGTGAACGGCTTGTCCTCGTCGTAGTCCTTGGCGACGTTGTTGCCGCCCAGGCCGCGATCGAGCCCGTAATTGGCGCACATCAGGTCAAACACGGTCGTGACCAGCGTGTCGCCGTCCTTCAGGGCCAGATTGCGGACCGGGACGTTGCGCACCAGCACGTCGGCATGTTCGGTAGCCTTGAAGCCGTTGGTGGCGAGTCCGCCGAAATAGGGGAAGCTGACGCGGGCAGTTGGATGGTCACCAGCCAAGGTCAGCTTGAGCGTGATATCGCGGCCGCTGCTTTCCTTGGCTTCCAGGTTCCACTTGCCTTGCTGGCCCCAACGGAAACCGACCGACCCAAGCGGAACGACGGGCTGGCCGTCCTGGTCGAAGGCCATGGTCTTCCAGGCAGCGTTGTTGGCCTCGCCGAGGTTGTCGGCAAAGTCCTCAGCGCGCAGCAGCCGTTCCGGCACATAGGCGTCCCCCTTACGCACCAGCCGCACCAGCATTGGCAGGTCGGTGTAGCGGCGGGCGTAATCCTCGAAATAAGGCACTGTCCGGTCGAGGTAGTATTCCCGCAGGATGACGTGGCCGATTGCCAAGGCCAGCGCGGCGTCGGTGCCCTGCTTCGGGTGCAGCCAGAGGTCGGCGAACTTGGTGGCCTCGGCGTAGTCCGGAGACACGACGAC
>JANXTF010000031.1 GCA_025352565.1 Rhodospirillales bacterium
GACATCGACGACACGTTCGACACCGTCCATGGCGGCCAGCTGCTCAAGCGTCAGGTCCGGCTGCATCTGCCCAGGGCGACACCGGATCAGGCGATCCTCGCGCACGCCCTCTCGCGCATGAACCGGCTCGTCATCTGACCGCCGGGGCGGAAGCCCCGAACACGCCAACTCCGGTCAACTCCTAACGCCTACCCGCAGCAGAGCCTATCGAAACCGCCATCAAACGGCGGTCGGACGATCATGCCAGCAGCCCCACAACAAGCCGCTGATCGCGGTCGCCGCATCCTTCGTGAATAATCCGGGCTAGATCGGCATCCGGTAGCCATAGAATTCATGGTCCTCGTTGTAGCCGCCGTGCCCGGCGCCGAGATCTTTGAAATCTCGCACGAATTCGATAGCGGCGACCCACTTGACCATCTTGAACCCCAGCTCGTTCTCGCAGCGCAGCCGCACCGGCGCGCCATGCAGCACGCTGACCGGAGCGCCGTTCATGTCGATGGCCAGCATTGTGAGCGCGTGCCGCATGTTCACCATCCGATGCACGTCGTAATATCGCCCGCCGTCACCGCCATCCGCCAGAGAGTAGAACACGGCATAGCGCGCATCCGCCGTGGGCTGCACCAAATCCAGGAGGTGCCGCATCGGCACGCCGCCCCACTTGGCGACGCCGGACCAGCCCTGGATGCAGAAATGCGTCGTGATCTGCTCCTGCTGCGGCATCGCCCGCAGGTCCGCCAATGAGAAATCCTGTGGCCGCGCGACCAGCCCGCCGACGCGCAGCCGGTACCCCGCGAACTCGCCCGCCACCAGCGCGTCGAATTCGGCCGACTTCGGCATGGTGCCGTTGAGCCAGAAATACGGGGAGATGTCCTTTTCGGTTAGTTGGCTTTTAGGGTCCCACCATTCGGCGAGGCCCTTGAGCCATCCCACCATGAATTCCCCGGTCTTCTGCACCAAGCGGGCATGACGGATCGTGAACGGCGAGGCGCGCCACCACGCCAACGCCACCAGCGCCATCGCTGGCACGAACACGGCGAAGCCGCTCCAGGACGCGTCGTTCGCGCCGGCCCACATCATGTTCAGGTTCGCCCGCGCCCCGGTGATGAACACCAGCGTCACATGCGCCAAGATGAACAGCAGGAACCACCACATCGCCAGGAAGTGGATCGAGCGCGCCCGCTGCCGGTTCAGCACGCGCCCGACCCAGCCGAGGTGGTTGGACAGCGACGGGCTTTGCAGAAAGCCGGTGACGATGGACGTGGGCGCCGCGACGAAGACGGTCAAGAAATAGGTGAGCTGCTGCAGGCTGTTGTAGCGCGTCCAGCTATGGTCGTCCGGGAAGGTGAGCGACAGATATTGCAGCGCGGTCGAGGCGGCATTCGGGATAACCTCCCATGTCGTCGGCACCAGCCGGTGCCACTGGTCGGTCGAGAATAACAGGACGTAAATGGCGATGCCGTTCAGCGTCCAGAGCATGTTGACCGAAAAATGCCACCAGCGGGCCAAGCCGATGGAGTGGCGGATGCCGGGGATGCCGAGCCAATCTGGAATCGTCACGGAGTCGTCTTTGGCGGTCCAGACCCGGCCGGGGGGCACGGGCTTTTGGAAACGGAACCAGTCGGTGCCGGGCGTGCAGTCACGGTGCCAATACAGGCGCGGGTGGTCTGCCAGGATCTGGATGCCGGCGCGGATAATGAACGCCATGAAGAACAGGTTGAGAAAGTGCGTGAGGCGCAGCCATGCTGGGAAACCCGACATGACGGTGGGGGCGGATGCAGGCACGCCAGGATAACGCACCAGGAAAGCCTGCACGCCCGGCAGCGTGCGCAGCGCCTGGGCGACCGCCACGCCGATGACGAGCAGCACGAAGGCGATCGGCAGTGCCCACAAAACGTTGACCCAGCGCTGGCCGAAGCGGATGCGCGGCACGACCCCGGACTGCGGCGGCAGCCAATGGCTGAGCAGCACACGGTCGTCCGCCGGAGTGAGGCTGGCCTGGATAGGATCATGCGTTGGCCGCGCGCCACTCTCGCTGTGCATTGTTGATCCAATCTTGACGCTTGCGGGCAAACCAGCGGTAGCCTACGCGCCATCCTGCCAGGCGACGATTGCGGTGGGCGGCCGTATTGCCTCACCCAGAAATGCTCCCGAGCCGCGGTCGGAGTGCCTCACCGAATGCTCCCATAGCATCATAGCGGCGGCGCGCCATCAGCGTGCTGTGGCCTTGCCTGAGAATGCGTTCAGTTCGTGTGTTTCAGTCACGCTTATGCCCACGGGGTGGTGGCAGCCAGCGCATCCGGGTCGAGATCGGCGATCGCCTGCGGCGCCGCGGCTGTCGCGCTGCCGTGCAAGCCCACCCCCGCTGGGCGTTTGGCATTCCGGGGGGGGGGGGCGCCAGAAACGCTCACGGATAGACGATGCGGAATCCGAGATGACCCGTTGTACTGCCTGGCGTGTTACCCGCGCGCCCGGAGATCCGGTAACGATAGCAATATGAGCGATGACAGAGGTAGGACCCGCCCTTCATCACTCTCTGAGCGGCGCCGCGTACCTGCCGCTCGGCTGCATGAGCGTGACGACTCAACGACCGCGCGCGAAACGGATCGGCGCACCACTCCCAGGTGTTTCCAACCATGTTGTACAGCCCGGCGCCATTGGGTTCGAACGCATCCACGGGCGCGGTGCCCGCGAAACCATCCGCCGTCGTATTGAGGCGAGGAAACACGCCCTGCCAGATATTACAACGAAACGGGCCATCATCCGTGGGCTCCTCCTCGCCCCACGGGAAGCGCTTGCGTGCAAATCCCCCAGCGGCAGCATATTCCCACTCGGCTTCCGTCGGCAGCCGGCCGCCGGCCCAGGCGGCGTAGGCCCGCGCATCGTGCCATGAGACGTGGACCACCGGATGCCGCAGGCGTGCATCTATTTCGGAACGCAGCCCCTCAGGATGCTTCCAGCAGGCTCCTTCGACCTTGCGCCACCACTCCGCGCCGACGACGGCCTGGGTCGGCGGATGGTCTTTGGGAAGCAATGCCGCAAACACATAGGACCAGCCAAATCGCTCCGCCTCGGTAAGGTAGTCGGTCTCCGCAACGAACGCAGCGAACGCCTCATTGGTGACCGCGAAGGGCTCGATCGAGAAAGCACGCACTTTGACCGAGCGGGGAGGATACTCGCCATCGACCGGCAGCATGGGAACGTCCGAGCCGACCGTGACCAACCCGCCAGGCAGCTCGATGGCGCGAGACCGTAGGCCGTTCAGCCCAGAGGCCCCGCGCCACTCGGCAAGACGATGTTCGGCTTGCCCCGCGGCATCGGTCTTCCCCGGGCTGCAGCAACCCGAGGACCGCCCGACCGTTGCGCCGGCAATGACCGCGCCGAGGCCGGGCGAGGAACAACGCCGACCGAAACCATCCGACATGAGCGATCTCCTCCCTTACTCAAGAACATCGACAACGGCGGGTGCGGGCGCCGCGCCTTCCGCCGAAGACGATCGCCGTCATCCAGCTTCAGGCCATTCCGCTGCGCACCAACGGAGTCTCGCGCATGTCATCCGGCCGAGTGCCGATCATCGCCAGGAGTTCGGTCCGGATACCCGCATAATCCGGGTCGTCAAACCGGTTTTCCATTTCATCCCGATCCTTGGAGAGATCATAAAGCTCGCCCGCACCCGAATCGAGTTCGATTGTGAGCTTGTGCCATTTCGTCCGAACCGTCCGGAGCCGCAGGGGCACGCCGATGCGAGCCAGACCGAGATCCCATTCGCACAACGCGAAGTCCCGGTGTGCGCTGTCTGTCTCGATCAGAGGGCGGAGGCTCTCGCCGTGGAAGGTCCCTTCGGGTGCGGCACCCGCCCAATCCAGGAAGGTCGGCGCGAGGTCGAGGGTGGAGACCGGTTCAGCCACAATCTTGCCCTCCGGCACATTCGGCCCGCGCACGATCATGCCAACGCGCAGCAGGCCCTCATAGAGCATCGGACCTTTGAACAGAAGACCATGGTCGCCGAGCCACTCGCCATGATCGGCCGTGAAGATCACGTAGGTATCGTCTGCCATACCATTGACCTGGAGCGCTGTCAGAATTCGGCCGACATTGTGGTCGATCAGGGAGATCATCCCGTAGTAATTGGCCATGATGGCCCTGAGCTGTTCGTCCGTCTGCGGCGGATACTGCAGGAAATTGCCCAGGATTTTCTCGGCGCCGGGACCGGGCGGGCGGTTGTGCGAAGCCTTGTGCCACCACGGCCTCCGGTCGAGATCGAGCGTACGATGGCGAGGTAGCCGGATCGCGTCCGGGTCATGCAGCCGGCACCAAGGTTCGGGCGCGTCAAACGGATGGTGCGGGTCCGGGAACGAGGCCCAGACACAGAACGGCTCGTCGGACCCGACATGCCCGTCCAGGAACCGAACCGTCTGGTTACCCACCCAGGTTGAATTGTGCCATGCGACCGGAAGTGCGGAGTTCCACGTCTGCACGGCATCGGTCAGGGGCGGCCGTGCCTCCCGATAGAGGGCGTTCTTCTCCTCGCCGAGCCCGTCGCCATGATACCAGCGCTCATAGTTCTGCCCCTGCGGCGGCTTGGAGGGCAGCCAGTTGTTATGACCCTCCACCACCAGTTCGGCATGATCGAACCCCATGTAGGGACCCTGCCAGCCCGGCGGGTACTCCGCGCTGCTCGTCTTGCATTCGGGCGTTCCCGTCGGTGCGAAGGTGTGCATCGTCGAGAAGTGCGCCTTGCCGATCATCGCCGTGTCGTAGCCGGCCCGGCTCAATTGGCCCGCGAAGCCCCGCTCGGCCGTCTCCGGCGGCAGGTCGATACCATTGTCGCAGACCCCATGCGTCAGCGGCAGGAGCCCGGTCAGAATCGAGGCCCGTGCCGGCTGGCAGATGGGGTTGGGGGTGATGCAGTTTGAAAAACGAGTTCCGTCCCGGGCGAGCCGATCGAGGTGCGGCGTGTAGATGCCCGGATTTTCGAAACCGAAGCTGTCGCCGCGGTGTTGGTCCGAGGTGATAAGGAGAATGTTCGGTCTTTTGGCCATGGTGTCTCTCGTCACTTTACTTGTGCGCCGGCGGCGGAAACGACCGCCGCCCATTTTGTGGTTTCAGCGTCGATCAGCGCCGCGTATTCGGCGGGGCTGCCGAAGACGATGTCGGCGCCTTGACCCGAGAGGGCGCGCGCCACTTCAGGATCCTTCAGCGCCTTCGCGACCTCGGCGTTCAGCCGCGCGATGATGGGTTCGGGCGTGCCCAACGGGGCCGCCAGGCCGTTCCACGACGAAACGTCGAAGCCAGGCAGGCCCGACTCAGACATGGTCGGGATCTCGGGCAGCAATGGCGACCGCCTGCTGTTGGTCACGGCGATGGCCTTGAGCTGGCCGCTTTGAATCTGCGCGATGGTCGGCGGGATATTGGGAATGACGAAGTCCACGCGGGCGGCCATCACGTCGGTCAGGGCCTGGCCGAAGTTGCGATAGGGGACATGCTCCATGTCGACCTTTGCCATCGTCTTGATGAGCTCGCCGGCCAGGTGCGACGTCGTGCCGTTGCCACCGCTGGCGAATTTCAACTTACGCGTCCGCGCCTGGTCGATGAGATTCCCGAGCGAGGATATGTTCGACGACGGGGGAACGACGAGCACGTTGCTGACCGACGTCAGTTGCGAGATCAGGGCCACGCCCTTCGCGGGATCGAAGGACAGGTTCGGATACAGCGACTTGCCGATGGCGTTGGCGACGCTGTTGAGCAGAAGGGTGTAGCCATCCGGCGCCGCGCGCATGACAGCTTCGGTTCCGATGTTGCCGCCTGCGCCGGGCCGATTGTCGATGACGATGGGCTGTCCCATATCCGCCGACATCTTCTGCCCGACCACCCGCGCGACGATGTCGGGAAAAGCGCCGGCCGCGAAAGGGACGACGATTCGGATCGGCCGGGCGGGATAGCTCTGGGCGGCGGCCCCCTGCGCAAAGACCGCCCCCAAAAGCAGCACAAGCACACGGATCGCAAGGTTTTTCATTTGGCATCCTTAGGCGGAAAGAGTGAATCCGCAGGCTCCGGAGCAGACATGCGAGCAAATCGGCGCCTGCGAGCGCGCGTTGCGCCTGTGACGACAGCGACCCGGCAGGGGCATTCGGCGCATCATCTCCGGATCGGGACCGCCATGCCTCCAGCAGCGCATGGCTAGGCCATTCCGCGGCGAAGACCATCCGGCCGCTTTCTGAGAGACAGGACGATCTGCGCGACGACGATGAGCGCCGTCAGGCCAAGCAGCGAGGCGCTGATGGGTTCAAGGATGAACGTTTTGAGACTGCCGCCGCTGATCAGCATCGCCCGCCGAAAATATTCCTCCAGCATCGGGCCAAGGATGAATCCAAGCATCAGCGGCGCCGGGTCCAACTCCAACCGCATCATGACATAGCCGATCAGACCGAAGGAGGCGGTGATCATGATGTCGTTCAGGTTGTTGTTCACGCTGAACGTTCCGACGCAGCAGAAGAACAGGATGGACGGGAACAGGACGTTGTAGGGAACCTTGAACACCGACAGCCAGAACCTGACCAGCGGCACATTCAGGATCAACAGGAAGCAGTTGCCGATCCACATGCTGGCGACCAGGCCCCAAAACAGGTCTGGATGGTTTGCGATCATATTCGGGCCAGGCTGCACACCCTTCAGGATGAAGGCCGCCATCATCAGCGCCATCACAGGGTTTTCGGGAATGCCGATGCTCATCAGCGGGATGAAGCTGGTGCGGGCCGCCGCCTCGTCCGCCGCAGCCTGCCCGGCGACTCCTTCGATCGCTCCCGCCCCAATCTCGTCACGGAATTTGCTGAACTTCTTCTCGATTCCGTAGGCGGCAAACTGCGCGATCACCGGGCCGCCGCCCGGAATGATGCCCAGCAGGGAACCGACGACGCTGCCTCGAAGCGCGCTGGGGATGATGCGTTTAAACTCCGGCCAGGTCGGGATGAGGTTGATACGGCCATTGAACGGTGTGCGCTCATCCTTGGCATCGAGATTCTTGGTGATTTCAGCGATGCCGAAACAGCCGAGCGCCACGCTTACCAGGCTTACCCCGTCCGCCAGGGCCGGCAGGCCGAAGGTGAAGCGCTCCAGGCCTGTCTCCACGTCTGTGCCTATCTGGCCGAGCAAGACGCCCACCAGGCACATGGAAAAGCCGTTCAGCAGGCTGCCCGTGGTGACGAAGCTGACGCAGAGAAAGCCGAACAGCATCAGCGCACAGTAATCCGCTGGCCCGAACAGCAAGGCGACGTGGCCAAGGAGCGGCGCGAGCCAGGCGAGCACCACGATCGCGACCGTTCCGCCGATGAAGCTGGATACGCCGGCCGTGAACAGGGCAAGCCCGGTCTTGCCCTTCAGCGTCATCTGGTAGCCGTCGATACAGGCCACGATGCTGCTTGCATGCGGAATTCTCATGGTGATCGCACTGACGCTGTCGCCGTACTGCGCCCCGTAATAGATGCCCGCCAGCATGATCAGCGCGCCCGTCGCCGGAATGGAGTAGGTGAGCGGCAGGAGCAGGCTGATCGTCGCCAGCGGCCCAAGGCCGGGGAGCAGGCCCACGAGCGTGCCGACCACGCACCCGACGGCGCAGTAGAGTAGGTTCTCCACGGTGAGCGCGTGACCGAAGCCGAAGGCGAGATTGTGGAGCACGTCCATCAGAACAGCCCCAGATTCAGCCCGAGGAATCGCTCGAGAGCCAAGGCCACGACGATGAGTCCGGCCGTGATCTGCAGACTGCGTTTCCAGTTGAAGCTGGGCGCGGCGAAGCCGGCCACGAAGACCAGGACCAGGATCGCCAGCGCTGCGTCGACGAGTTGCGCCGCCAGGACGAAGCCGGCCAGACTCAGCATGATCAGGGTAATGTTCTTGAGATTGACGTAGAGCTGCTCCGACGTCTCGTAGCGCGAGCGGACGAGCATGGCGACGGCGACCAGCAGGAGCAGGCCGCTGATCAGCAACGGGAACAGCCCGGGCCCGGCATGCGAGAGATTCCCGATCGGATAGCGCGCCGCCTTCGCTCCGAAAAACAGCGCGACCGCCGCGAGGAACAGGCCGCGTGCAATATTTCTCTTGGGCATCGTCCGAATCATCGGGGCAGCTGTCCTTGTCGAATGAGAACTCAGAGCTTGAGCCCCAGGAGGGCGATGATCGGGCCCCATCGTTCACGCTCGGCGGCAATGAACGCCGCAAACGCGTCGGCATCCCGGTATACGGGAACGATCGAGGCGACGTCGAAGCGGTGTCGCAGGTCCGGATTGTCCAGCGCCTGCTTGAGGCCGGCTCCCAGTTTCGCAAGAACGTCCGGCGGGGTGCGGGCGGGTGCGAACATGCCCTGCCAGCCTTCGACCACGATGTCGCCGTAGCCGGCCTCGCCGATCGTGGGAACATCGGGCAGGTTTGGCGCCCGTGTCGTCGCCATGGTCGCGAGCGCGCGCAGCGTGCCTGCCTTCACATAGGGCGCCACGGCCGATTCGGCATCGATGGCAAAATCGAGCCGGGCGGCCAGCACATCGGTAATCATCGGCGCGGACCCGCGGTAGGGAACATGCGTCATCACCGCCCCGGACGCGGCTTTGAACAGCTCGGTCCCCAAATGCTGCACGGAACCGTTGCCGGACGAACCATAGGTCCCCGGCCTCTGGCGGGTCATGGCGGCGAAGGCAGGCAAGTCCTTCGCGGCGCTCTGAGTTGAAACCACGGCGATGAACCGGACCGTCGCCGCCTGGCCGATGGGGACGAAGTCACGCGCCGGGTCGAACGCCAGGTTGGGGAAAAGGAAAGAATTCATGACGAGTTGCGGGCTGTTGCCCAGCATCAGCGTGTAGCCGTCCGGCACTGCTCTCACGACCTCGCTCGATGCGATGTTGCCGCTGGCGCCGGTGCGGTTATCGACGATCATGGTTTGCCCCAGCCCGCGCCCCATCTCCTCAGCGACGGCACGCGCGACCAGATCGACGGCACCTCCGGGCGCGAACCCCACCACGAGCCGCATCGGCCGGCTTGGGTAGGAATCGGCTGTGGCTGCCCTCAGCGTCGCCGGAAGCAACAGACCTGCCGCGAGCACGGTGCGGCGGCTGACGCGCGTCATGTCCGGCGACCACGAAAAAAGGTCGTCATCACGGCAGCTCCCCTGCCGATGACGCTGCGCCGCGCAAACCCGCTCTTCGACATGTCGTTCCGTTCTCCGCACGACTATTGACGCGTCACTCTGGCGGCGACGTCCCGTTGATCGCATGGTAGCTGCGGATAACTTGGCTGTCGTCGACCGCCCCGTCGCCCCGCCCGGATGTGGCGAGGAACAACTGATGCGCGACGGCCGCGAGCGGCAGCGCCACCCTCATCTCGCGCCCCGCCTCCAGCACGATGCCGAGATCCTTCACGAAAATGTCCACCGCGCTGGTGATCTCCGGCTCCGTCTCCAGCATCCGCGGACCGCGGTCGTTCAGCATCCAGCTTGCGGCCGACGATCCGCGCAGCACGTCGAGCATCACATTCGCATCGACCCCGACCTTGGCGGCCAACGACAAGGCCTCCGCGGCGACCGCGAGATGAACGCCGCACAGCAGTTGATTCACGGTCTTGACGGTCGCGCCCTGTCCGGGCTGTTCGCCGACGTGGAATATCTTGGTGCCGAGCGCCTCCAGCACCGGCTTCACGGCCGCGAAGGTCGCGCGGTCGCCGGCCGCCATGATCGTGAGGCTGGCAGTCGTGGCACCGGCAACGCCGCCGGAGACCGGCGAGTCGAGAAACCGCCGGCCGGAGGCCATTACGCGCTGCGCCAGAGCCTTCACCGCGCCGGGCGGGCAGGTGGCCGAAAGGATGACGACCGCGCCGGGCGGCAGCGCGTCCAGCCCGCCTTCGGCGAACAATACCTGCTCGGCCTGATCGATGTTCACCACCATCAGGATCAACGCGTCGGCACCCTGCGCCGCCTCGGCGACCGTGGCGGCGGCCACGCCCCCTGCGGCGGCCACGGCAGCGGCCGCGGCCGGGCGAATGTCGTAGCCGCGCACCGCAAAGCCGCGCCCGGCCAGGTTGCGTGCCATCGGCGCCCCCATGGCGCCGAGGCCGGCGAAGCCGATCGTCCTCATGCTGCGAGCCATCGCTGGATGCTGGCCGTCATCGCCGCGGTGGAGATGCCGTAGCGGTCGTGCAAGGTCGGCAGCGCGCCGGCATCGAGGAACTCGTCGGGCAACGCCACCTGCCGGAAGGCCGGGGTAACCCCCGCGCGCATCAGCGTCGCCGCGACGGCCTCGCCGAGCCCGCCGATGCGGCTGTGGTTTTCGGCCACGACCACCAGCCGGCCGGGCTTGGCAGCGGCACGGATGATGGTGTCCTCATCGAGCGGCTTGATGGTCGACACGTGCAGCACGCCGGCATCCACGTGGTCCGCCCTCAGCTGGTCCGCCGTCTCCAACGCGCGCATCGTCATCAGGCCCGACGAGACGATCAGCACGTCGTTGCCGTCGCGTAGAAGCTTCGCCTTGCCGAGTTCGAACTGGTAGCCATACCCGTCCAGCACCAGCGGCACATTGCCCCGCAGCAGGCGCATATAGACCGGCCCCTGATGCGCCGCGATGGCCGGCACCGCCTGTTCGATCTCGAGCGCGTCGCAAGGGTCGATGATGGTCAGGTTCGGCATGCCGCGGAAGATCGCGATATCTTCCGTCGCCTGATGGCTCGGGCCGTAGCCGGTGGTCAGGCCCGGCAGCGCGCAAACCACCTTGACGTTCAGGTTCGCCTCCGCAATGGCGAGGCAGATGAAGTCATACGCGCGGCGCGCCGCGAACACGGCATAGGTGGTGGCGAACGGCATGAAGCCCTCCTGCGCCATGCCCGCCGCCGCGCACATCAGCAACTGCTCCGACATGCCCATCTGGTAGAAGCGGTCCGGATGCGCCTTCGCAAAAATGTGCAGGTCGGTATATTTGCCGAGGTCCGCCGTCAGCCCGACGATTTCGGGCCGCGTCTCCGCGAGCGCCGCCAGGGCGTGGCCAAACGGCGCCGGGCGCGTGCGCTGGTCGGGCCCGGCGAGTGAGGCGATCATCGCCGAGGTGGTGAGCCGCTGGCCGCTCGGCCGACTCAGGAGACTGACGGGACGTTCGTATTTCGAGCGCATCACGCGGCCCTCCCTGCTTCAAGCGCCGCGAGCGCCTTCTGCCACTCATCTGGCTCCACGCGCAGGAAGTGGTTCTGCTCACGCTGCTCCAGGAACGGCACGCCCTTCGCCATCCTGGTGTCGCAGACGATCACGCGCGGTTGTGCCACGGCGGCGATGCGCGCCGCATCGAACGCGGCGGTCAGCGCGGCGATGTCGTTGCCGTCCACCCGCTGCGCGTACCAGCCGAAGGCGGTGAATCGGTCGGCCAGCGCCTCCAGCCCGCCGGTCACTTCCGAGGCGGGTCCGTCAGCCTGCTGGTTGTTGACGTCCACGATCCCGATGAGGTTGTCGAGCTTCCAATGGCCGGCGCCCGACGCGGCTTCCCAGACCGCGCCCTCGCCACATTCGCCATCGGAGAACAGGCAGTAGACGAACGCGTCCGATTTCTTGCGCTTGAGGCCCAGGGCGTAGCCGACCGCCAGCGCCAGCCCATGGCCCAGCGACCCGCCACTGATCTCCATGCCCGGCGTGTAGCTTGCCATGCCCGACATCGGCAGGCGGCTGTCGTCGCAGCCGTATGTCTCCAACTCGTTCTCGGGAATGATCCCGGCCTCAATCAGCGCGGCGTAGAGCGCAATCGCGTAGTGGCCGATCGAGAGCAGGAAACGATCGCGCCCTTCCCACTCGGGGTCCTCGGGTCGGTATCGCATGGCATGAAAATAGGCCACGGCCAACACGTCGGCCACGCCAAGTGCCTGGGCGATGTAGCCCTGGCCTTGTACTTCGCCCATCAGCAGCGCGTTGCGCCGTATGCGATACGCATGTTCCGCGAGGTTCGGTGCATTCGGTCGCACCACTTGGCTTTGCATGCCGCGAACTCCTGTTTGTCGATCCGTCGAGCGGATCAGTGGATCAGCATGCCGCCATTCACGTCGATGACCGCGCCGGTGATGTAGGAGGACAGGTCGGACGCCAGGAACAGGTAAGCCCCCGCCACATCCTCCGCATTGCCGAGCCGGCCGAGCGGGATGCCCTTGAGAATTTCGGTACGCATGTCATCGGTCAGCTTGCCGCTGGTGATGTCGGTCTGAATAAGGCCAGGTGTCACGCAGTTCACCCGGATGCCGTCAGGGCCGAACTCGCGCGCCATCGCCTTGGCAAGCCCGAGCACGCCGGCCTTCGCCGCGGAGTAGTGGGGACCGCCGAAGATGCCGCCGCCGCGTTGCGCGGACACCGACGACATGCAGACGATCGAGCCCTGCTTACGCTCGCGCATGTGCGGCACGAAAGCCTGGCTGAAGCAGAACACCCCGCGCAGGTTTACGTCCAGCACCCGCTCCCAGTTGTCCTGCGTGATTTCCATGAACTTCAGCGGCTGCGTGATGCCGGCGTTGGCGATGAGCACGTCGGCCTTGCCGAAGGCAGCCAGAACATCCCGTGCGGCGCGCTGGCAGCTGGCCAGGTCGGCGACATCACAGACGAAACCACGATGTTGGACGCCGAGTTCGGTTGCCGCGCGATGCGCGCCCGCTTCATCGAGATCGAGGATGGCGACGGTGGCGCCGTGCCGAGCAAACAGCTTCGCGGTCGCAAGACCGATGCCGCGTGCGCTTGCGGCGCCGGAAATGACGGCAACCTTGCCTTCCAGAAGCATGGCATTTCCTCGTATGGTGTCGTTGCTCCGACGATTACCGGATCGTCGCTGAAGCGAAAAACGAGAAGATTGCACCGGTGGGTGAACCCGGCTCATGTATCGCACGACCTCGCTCCGGCCGCGGTTTCTGTCGGAATCTATTGTCGTTTCAGATATACCTCGGTCGCGAGCCCTTCCTGGAGCGGCAACGTGCCATGCGTCCAGACATCCACGCGCCGGACTGTACCGGTAAACCGAAACGGTGGCTCGTATCCGCCAAACGGTTCCCCAGGATGATATCCGCAGGTCAACATGCCGGAGAAATTGAGCATGACGGGAGCGGTGCGCGTGAGAACGGCCGTAGCGACCTCGTTCCGATCGATGTACAGGCGAACGACGCCCGGCGCGCCATGGCGGTTCGCGATATCGGGCTTTCCGGTCATCTCGAACGAGACGGTCAGCATGCACGATCCGCCGGGCAGCGGCTGATCGGACTCCAGGACGGTTTCGGCGAGGCCGAGATAGTTGTAGATGAAGCGCGGCCGGCCATTGCGAACGAGCAGCCCATAGCCCCCGAATCTGCCGCCATGCGCAAGGACCATCCCGTCGGCTTCGCCATCGGCAACGTGAAGCTCCGCGCGGATGACGTAATTCGTGTTGACGACATTGGCGGCCGCCTCGATGAACACCGGGGCGGTATCGGGATAGTAGGTGGCGTGCCGCACCGGCTCGGTCTCGGGGCGAGCCTGCCGCCGCGGTGCCCGGCCGAGCAGAGGCAGGACATTGTAGCGTCCGGCCTCATGCCACCACATCGAGATCATGGTTCGCAGCCGCTCCGGTTGCTGACCGGCGAGGTTGACCGCCTCTCCCGGATCTCGATCGACGTGGTAGAGTTCCCAGCCCGACTGTTCCAACCGGTCGAGATCCCGGGCCAGCAACTCTGCCGACCAGCCTCGGCCGCCTTCCGCCCAGGACGGGCTGCCGGGCCATGGGCACACGGCGCGCCAGCCATCCATATGCAGCGCCCGATGCCCGAGAATCTCGTAATACTGGATTCTGTGCGAGGAGGACGCGTGCGGATCGGCGAGCTGAGCGGCGAAACTGGTGCCCTCCAGCGGCGCCTGTGCGATGCCGGCGATGCTCTGGGCAGGCGCGATCCCGAGCAGGTCGAGAATCGTCGGCATCACGTCGATGACGTGGACGAAGCCGTGCCGATTGCCGTGCTGAGAGGCGAAGTGCCTGGGCCAGGAGACGACGAACGGAACAGCGCACCCGCCGCGATAGGTCTCCCGCTTCCAGCGCCGGAACGGCGTGTTGCCCGACCAGGCCCAGCCCCAGGCAAAATGGTTGTAGGCCTCGCGACTGCCGATCCGATCGAGCTCGTCGAGGCTGGCGGACCGCTGATCCAACTGCCCATGGCCCTGGAATTGCTGATTGTTGTAGGCGCCGTACGCCCCGCCCTCCGAACTGGCGCCGTTGTCGCTGAGCGCGACGACGATCGTGTCGTCGAGCTCGCCCATTGCCCGCAACGCGTCCAGCAACCGACCGACCTGGTGGTCCATGTGGGCCGACATGCCCGCAAAGGCCTCCATCAGCCTCGCCGCCACTTTCTGCTGCCCGGCATCCAGCGAATCCCAGGCAGGAACATCCGCGTCGCGCTCCGACAACGGCGAACCCCGGGGAACGAGCCCAAGTTCCTGCTGCCTTGCATGAACCACGTTGCGATACTCATCCCACCCCGTGTCGAAGCGGCCGCGATAACGGTCAATCCACTCCTTCGGGGCATGGTGCGGCGCATGGCTGGCACCGAAGGCGAGATAGAGGAAGAATGGCTTGTCGAGATCGCCCGCTCGCAGCTCTCGGACCTGGCGTATGGCGGCGTCCGCCAGATCCTCGGAGAGGTGATAGTTCGGCCCGCTGGTGTTTGGCGGGTAGACCGGGCTGTTGTCGATGACGAGGTGGGGGTCGTACTGGCTCGTCTGCCCGCCCAGAAAGCCATAGAAGCGTTCGAAGCCACGGCCGAGCGGCCAGGCATCGCGCGGAGATGCCGGGTTCAACGCGTCGATCGGCGTCAAGTGCCACTTTCCGATACACATGGTGGCGTACCCCTCTTGAAGCAGCACTTCCGAGAGCAGGCCGTTCGACCGCGGGATCTTGGCGTCGTGGCGTGCGATCCCGCTTGTCCATCGCGGGATCGATGGCATGTGGTTGGTATGATGGTTGCGGCCCGTGAGTAGGCATGCGCGGGTCGGCGAGCAAAGCGGGGTTGCGTGTGCATTGGTGAAGCGCATGCCGTTGTCGGCGAGGCTCTGCAGGACGGGCATGTCGATCAACCCGCCATAGGGGCTGAGATGGCCGTAGCCGATGTCGTCCATCACCCAGAAAACGATGTTCGGTCGACGCGGCCGTGGTTCCCGCGAAGTCGCCGGTGGCAATTGGAGTTCGTCGACGGTTCGCCCCAGGAATGCCGCTTCGTTCGCGTGATCCGTCATGGTGCCATGTCTTTGCGCTTGGGTTCGTCGGCCAGCAGCGTCGTTTTGTCGGCCGGGATGTAGGACAGCACCGCATAGGCGCCCAAGCGATGGACCGAAGCATCGGTCGCGCGTCGCAGCGTGTCCCAGGGGTTCTCCGCGGACCGAAAGCTCTCCCACGTATCGGCATCCAGAACCGCGATCGTGCCGGTCTTGGTGAAATCGTGAAGTTCGACATCGACGGGGTCGGGGCCGAGATTGCACAGCAAGACCTCTCGACACCCGTCGCGGCTGAGCAGGAGGCCCGCGATGCGCCTGGGCTCGGAGATCGACAGATCCTGCAGATGTGAGAACGCGCAGACGCGTGCGAGCACGAACCACGTCGGATAACGCAACGGAACCGGGCCGGCGCTCACCACTCCGGACTCGCCGGTGAAGCTCATCAGGGTCAGTGCCTCGACCCCGGCCTTGGCGGATTGCGCGATGTAGCCGAGGACCCAGGCCGCGCCGAACAGACCCCGGCAGCGTGGGTCCTGGCGCGCGAGCGTCACGCGGCGCGTGCCGTCGGTCTTCGGCTGGCGGCCCAGCGGGCTGTTGCGCGCCCCGATCGTGCTCGGGCCTATCCGGATCGGCTGCGGGTATTGCACCCGCAACGTCTCGACCAGCGAGGGTAGGGTTTGCAGCGTGAGCATGATTTCGCTTTCGGTCGACCCATGGACGATCGGCGATGTCGTGAACGTCAGAAAATCGCCGGTGCCGAGCCTCTCGGCGCGGTGCAACTGGACAAAGAAATGCTCGGTCCCACCGCCCACGCACGCTGTGGGGAAGCTTGCGCGGGCGGCGGCGATACAACGCGGCTCGCTGGGAAACACCGCGATGCTGTCAAGTGCGGCGTCAACCGGGTGCATTCTGGTCCGCAGCCCCTCGAGGCTGGCTTCGGCCCTGTCGACTTCAACGGCTTTCACGTCGAGCCGAAGTTTCGCGCCGGCGGAGCGGAGGAGTCCGGCAATGCCGGCCCAATCCACCGCAGCGTCGCTCTCGATGGCAAGATGCAGGTGCGAGAGGCGCATCGTCTGCAATGCGCGAAGGGCGGGGGCACCAGCGGCGGCATCTCCCACGCCGATCTCGATGCCGATGCGGGGAAGGCGACGCTGCCCGTCTGCCGCTTCCACATAAACGGGGCCTGGCCGTCTGAGCTGGGTCAGGCCCGTCGGCCGGTCGATCCGAAGCTCCGCGCTCTGCCGGATGAGTGCGCCCGATCGGAGCCAATAGGGCCGCGGCATAAGGTTCGAGCGGTTATAGGTCTTGAAGGACGCATCGGAATTGTTGCGCTGATCCTCGAACTCGAACGTATCTCCGCCGAACGCGCAATGTGCCCACCGATCCGGGGCATATTCGTGCCGGATCGCCTGGATCAGCATGAAGGGCGGCCAAGGCGGCACCAGAGTCGGTATCGTGGAATGGCTCTCGCGCCCATCGGTGTGCCGTACCGCAACCCGCGCTCCGCCGAGCGAGGCGGGGTGCAACAGGCAGATGCCGAACCGGTTCGTCTGCACGTCCGCAACAGGGGTCGCCTGGGCCGTGAAGCAAAGACTGCCATCCGCCCTGCCTTCGATCCGTACCTCGAACGGCAAACCTTCCGGCAACGTCGGAAAGCGGCCGGCTATCCGCAGCTCGAACGTTTCGGGGCCTACCGTCGAAGCGATGTCGTCGATGATCGGCTCGGGGGTTCGCCAATCGATATCACGGTAGACGAAGGCCAGCCCGTGCCAAACCTCCACATCGCCGACACATAGCTCCCACAGCTTGCCGTGTTGGAACCGCATCCGCAGCGGGCCGGCGCGCAGCGCGAGCGGCTCGAAGACAGGCTCCTCGGTCCCGTAAAGGATCGTCGCGAGAGAGTCTGGCAATCGTGCCTCCGTCTACTCGCCCACGCCATCGGGATGCGGTCCGTCGAAGCAAGCGCACCGCATCCCGCGGATATCGAAAGCCCGATGCGCCTCGTTTCTGAAATACGCCTGTATTTCAGAAACTGGCACGCCACCGAAAATAAACCAACGCGTGTCCCTGAAGCGGGACACTACGACGCGATCTCCCAGCTCGGCTTTCCGCGCGGATCATCCGGCTGCTTCTCGTCGAAGGCTTGGCGCGGTGGCTTGGACCCGTTCGCCTGCCAGGCGGCCTTGCAGACAGCGTCGCCCAGAGAGACGATCTTGCGGACATTCGCCGGGTCGAGCGCGGCCGGGAAAAGCGCCTTGGTCTGCGACAGCCCGGGCAGCGTGTTGACGTCGCTTTCGGTCATCCATCCCCAGCCGCGCCGCCGCCACAGAACATGGGCCATGTGGTCGGCCCTGTCATCGATCCCGCCCGGGAATTCCTTGCCGTAGGTTTCGACCACCTGCTTGGCTGGCATCGTGGACAGCGCCTCGGTGGCGCGCGCATTCGCCATCAGGAATGCCTGCACGGCCTTCGGGTCGCTCTTCAGGAATTCCTGGCGCACGACCCACCAGACACGGTGCGGGTAATAAGCCTCCGGGGCGAACGGCGTCTTTGCGAACGAAGCCACCTTGTGACCGGCGCCCTTGCCCTCTGGCCCGTCATAGGCCGCGCCCGTCGTGCCGTCGTTGCGCACCAGCGTGATCAGGTCGCCCGCCCGTTCGGCCGCCTCGGAGATCGGCTCGATGCTGATCACCGCGTCGATCCCGCTCTGCGGGCGCGCCAGTTCCGTCAACGCGTTGATGCCGCGCAAGGTGATGTTGACGTCCTTCGGGTTGTCGGTGCCGAAATGGGCCTGGAGCATGCGCGAGAACATCAGATGAATGTCGGAGGCGACGATCGTCAGCACCGTCTTGCCGCGCAGGTCATCGAGATTCTTGATCGGCGACCCCTTGGGCACCTGCACGGGAAACAGGTTTCCGCCGCCGGCCAATGCGATGGGAACGACGGGATCGGCGCCCAACAGGGTTCGGATCAGGGGCGTGCTGCCGATCATTCCGAGCTGCAGCTGGTTTGCGGCGAGCCCCTGCAGCATCCGCAGCAGCACCGTGAAGCCGAGATACTCGCCTTCCAGAGAAACGAGCCCGACCTCCTTTGCGGCCTGTTCCAGCAGCTTCTGCTCCTGCATGCGCAGGACGAGCGCGCCGCCTTCCTGCGTGAGGGCGGTGCCGATGGTAAGCTTGAGCGCCTGCCCGAAGGCCGGGCTGAGCCGGATGAACGGTGCCAGCGCGGCAGCCGTCGCCAGGGTGATGCTCGCGCGCCGCCCGATGCCTGATGTGTTCATATTATCCTCCCGTTGCCACCCTTGTGGCATGTCGTTGTTCTTATCGGTCGATCTCTTCGACGATCGCCTTGGCCGCCTCGTCCCGGATGAGATCCCAGACCTGCGCGACCAAAGCAGCAAATTGCGGTGAGCCTCGTTGCGCCGGGCGCGGTCGGGGCAGCGGAATGTCGATCACCGCCTTGATGCGCCCTGGCCGGCGGGCGAGCACGACCACCCGGTCGGCGAGCAGGACGGCCTCGTCGATCGCGTGCGTGACGAAGATGACGGTGGGCGCGCCCGGCCGACGCGCCGCATCGCCCCAAAGACGCAGCAGCTCGTCCTGCAGGATGGTCCTGGTCTGCTGGTCCACCGCCGCCAGCGGCTCGTCCATCAGCCAGATCTCCGGGTCGTTGGCGAGCATGCGGGCGAGGGCGCAGCGCTGCCGCATGCCGCCGGAGAGTTCGTGCGGGTAGCGGTTTTCGAAGCCGTCCAGGCCGACCAGCCGGATCAGCTCGCGCGCACGGGCATGGCGCTGCGTGAGCGCCACGCCGCGCGCCAGCGGACCGAACTCGATATTTCCAAGCACGGTACGCCAGGGGAACAGGGCGTAGTCCTGAAACATCACGCCGCGCTCGGGTCCCGCTCCGGTGACACGCTGGCCCCTGTAGAGCACTTCGCCCGCCGATGGCTGGGTGAAACCGGCGACGAGGCTGAGCAGCGTGGACTTGCCGCAACCGGACGGCCCGACAACGGCGAGGAACTCGCCCGCCGGCACCTCGAGATCGATGCCGGCAAGCGCCTCGATCGTGTCACCGGTCCGAACCGAGACGTAGGTCTTGCGAACAGCCTGGATTTTCAGGATGGAGTCGGTCATCGGCGGGCCCATGGCAGGAGAGTATCACGTAGGCGTCGAAGGACGGCGTCGATGAGGAAGCTCACCAAGCCGATCACCAACATCCCGAACACAAGCGCATTCACATCGCGCTTAACGTAGAGCGTCGCCACCATTAGTTGGCCGAGCCCGGCAACGCTGCGGCCGCCGCTCTCGATCTTGACGCCGAGGGCAAGCTCGGCCGCGATGATCGAGCTCCAGGCGATTGCCAGCGCGATCCGCGCCGCGGTGAAGATCGTCGGAAGCGTGCTGGGCACCACCACTGCCCGCAGGATCAGCCCCGGGCCGGCGCCAAGCGCCCGCGCGGCGCGGAGGTGATTCCGATCGACCGCCCTGGCTGCCTGGGCCGCGTTGAGGATGAACGGGAACACGGCGGCGTAGGCGACCACGAACAGCGCCGCGTTGCCCTGGACGCCAAGCCACAGGATGGCGAGAGGAATCCAGGCGATCGGGGCGATGGACCGCAGCGATTCCGTGACGGGACGCATGGCGAGGTTGACCCACGGGAGAAGCCCCATGGCGATCCCGGTCGGGATGCCCACCAGGGCGCCGACCAGAAAGCCGGTGATCACCCGTTGGAGGCTGCCGGCCAGCGCCACGAGCAGCGTGCCGTCGGCCGTGATCGCGAACCCCGACCGGATGATCCCCGATGGGAACGGCCACGATGCCTGCGCGCCCGTCAGGACGACCGCACCTTCCCAGGCCAGCAGAAGCACGGCCAGCGCGCTGACCACGAGGATCTTGCTCCGCCGCCGGCTCATGATTCGACCGGGTTCCAGCCCAACAGCCGGCGCTGGAGGCCGCGCAGCGCCGCGTCGGCAACGAAGCCGAGCACCCCGATCACGAGGATGATGGCCATCACCTTGTCCATCGCGAAGAATTCCTGGTACCACATGATCCGCCAGCCCAGCCCGGCATCGCCGCCGACCAGCTCGCCCGCCACCATGGCCATCCAGGCGACCCCCAGCGAAAGTCTCGCGCCTGTCAGCACATAGGGCAGGGCGCCCGGTATCACGACATGGGTGACGATGAAGTTGCCGGACGCACCGAGGGACCGGGCGGCGTTCAGCAGCAAACGGTCGAGACGCCTGACCCCATCGAGCGTGTTGACAAAGATCGGGAACGTCGCCGCATAGGCGATGAGGAAGATTGGCACGCTCTCGCTCACGCCGAACATCAGAAGCGCGATGGGAATCCACGCGATGGCGCTGATCGGACGCAGCACCTCGATCACCGGTTCGATGAACACGTCGAGATTCTCGAAGCGTGCGCACAGCACGGCGAGCAGAAGCCCGATCACGACGCCGATCGAATAGCCGGCGGCGAGATGCACGATGCTGGCCAGGATGTCGGCACCGATTTCCCCGGCCAGCAGAACCCGCAACGCGCCGAGGACGGCCACCGGCGACGGCAGCAGCGACGGGTGGGCGAGCAGGCGGCCGACAAGGGACCAGATCAGCACGACAGCGACGATCCCGGCGACCGACACCAGGACCGAGCGCAATGCAAGGAGCAGGTGCCGCGCCCGGCCCGCGCGTGTTGCGCCGTGGGTCACCTTGACATTCGCCGGGCTCATATCAGTCGACACCGGCGACGTGGGGGAGAGCCGGCCGGCCGCGAATTATGTCGGCCGCCTTCTCGGCGATCATCAGCGTCGCCGCGTGCGTGTTCGCCGACGGGATGTTCGGCATCACGGATGCATCCACGACCCTGAGCCCGTCCACGCCATGCACGCGCAGTTCGTCGTCGACGACCGCGGTTCGGTCGTTCGCCCGGCCCATGCGGCAGGTGCCGACCAGATGGTACGACGTCGTCCCGTATTTGCGGGCGAATGCGAGAAGATCGTCATCGGATGTCGCAGCGGCGCCCGGCAGGCTTTCCTCGACGAAATAGGGTGCGAGTTCCTTGCTGCGCAGCAGGCTTCGCGCCAGCCGGATGCCCTTGACGAGAACGTCCCGATCATGCGCCTCCGCCAGGTAATTGGGCTGAATGGCCGGATCGACCGCAGGGTCCGGGGAGCGCGCCCGGACCCACCCGGCGCTTTCGGGACGATGCTGATTGACACCGACGGTCATGCCCGGGAAATCGTCCAGGAGCCCAATGAGCCCCTCCTTGTAGCTCGCCGGGGTGAAGATGCCCTGCAGGTCGGGGGCGTTCAACCGCGGGTCCGATTTCCAAAACCAGTGAACCAGGGCTGGGCTCAACGCGAGTATGCTTGGCATGCCCAGCGCCCAACGCGCGACCTGCCCCACCAGGCGATGGCCGCGGGCCAGATCGTTGATGGTGCGGCAGCCGCGGACGCGGGCGACCACGCGGACCGAAAAATGATCGCGCAGGTTTTCCCCGACCGGCAGATCGCGACGCTGCGCGATGCCGAGCGGTCGCAGCACATGAGCCGGCCCGATGCCGGACAGTTGCAGCAGCTTGGGTGAATTCAGCGCGCCAGCAGCCACCAGCACTTCTCGACGGGCCTGGATGGCGCCGGGCTGCGACTGGCCGCGGCGCATGTAGCTGACGCCGGTGGCACGCTTGCCTTCGAAGGTGATGCCGACCACCGTCGTTTCTGTCCGGAGGTCGACGCGCCCCGTGCGTATCGCGCGGCGGAGGTAGGTTTTTGCCGTGCTCTGGCGCCAACCACGGTAGATCGACCGCTGCATGTAGCCCGCACCCGCCTGGGTCTCGCCGTTGAAGTCCGGGTTGGCCGGGATGCCGGCACCGGCAGCGCCCGCGATGAAGGCTTCACAAAGCGGATGCTTCAGGTCGGTCCGCGTGACCGACAGCTGGCCGTCCCGGCCGCGATAGCGCTCGTCCGCATCGCCCACCACGCGTTCGATCCGCCGGAAATAGGGCAGGATATCAAGATATCCCCAGCCGCGATTGCCAGCCTCGGCCCAGGCATCGAAGTCGGCGCGCTGACCGCGGTTGAAGATCATGCCGTTGATCGAACTGGAACCGCCCACCACGCGCCCTTGCGGCAGCGCGATGCGGCGGCCGCCGATGGCCTCTCCCGGCTCGGTCTGGAAGCGCCAGCTAAACCGGGGGTCGAACACGGTTTTGATGAAGCCCGCGGGCACATGCAGGTAAGGGTGCCAGTCGGACGGCCCTGCCTCGAAAACGCAGACCGTGACACCGGGGTCTTCCGTCAGACGTTGGGCAAGCACCGAGCCGGCACTGCCCGCCCCCACGATGATGTAGTCAAACGTTTCCACGGCCGGGTTTCGCTCCGATTACTTGAACGGTGCCGCTGCCCGGGCCGCCATGCCGGTGGCGACCGCCGCAACCTCGCTCTCGACCGCGCACTTGCTTGCTTGCGGACCCGCGGGCGATCGCACGGCGTATCCACGCGTGACGGCCATGACGATGATGGCTGCCGACCCGGCTTTGAGCAGCATCTCGCCTCCCACTCGTTTATTGAGGAACGATTGCGGGGTCCGGGACCCGGACGACAAACGCGCAGTTGTCACTACTGGGTGAATCTGGTTCAATCATACGATGCTCTCGTCGATTCCAATACTGGCTATTCGAGCTTTCGAGGCCGCTGCCCGCACGGGGTCCTTTCGCGGGGCAGCAAACGAGCTTTGTGTGTCCCCCTCGGCCATCAGCCACGCAATCCGAAAGCTGGAGGTTGCTCTCGGAACGGTTCTCTTCGAACGGGGCGTTCGGCAGGTTTATCTGACCCCGCCCGGCGAGAGCCTCAGGCGGTCCGCCGTTGCCGCGTTCCACGAGCTTCGCCAGGGCCTCGAGCAGGTCGCCCATCGCGGCCCCCAGCTGTTGCGCGTCCATTCGGCACCAAGCTTTGCCGCCCAGTGGCTGAACCCGCGGCTGTCCCATTTCCTGGCCGAACATCCGCAGATCGACCTGCGGCTGGCAGCCGGGACTGATTACGCACGCTTTACCAATGACGACTTCGATGTCGACATCATCTATGGGCTGCCACGCCCCGAAAATACCGAAATCGTGCCGCTTGGCGAGGAAGTCGTCACGCCGCTTTGCGGCCCGGCGCTCGCCAGCAAAATTCACAAGCCCGAGGACCTGTTTGGGCAAGTATTGATAACGTCCGAAAACAAGTTGGTCCGATGGCATGAGTGGTTCGCAGCAAATGGTCTCGCGACCCCCGTTGTGCGCGGCATGCGCTTCGACCGGTCCTTCCTTGCCATCGCAACCGCCACGGCGGGGCTTGGAGTTGCCCTTGAGTCGACCCGCCTTGCCGAACAGGAGATCGAGTCGGGTCGGCTCGTCGCGCCGCTCGCGGGCCGCTCGAAGGAAATTCGTTACGTCGGGCACCGTATCCTGATTCCAAAGGCCAGTGCACAGCAGAGCCTGGTCCGCGCTTTCGTGAGCTGGGTTCTGGCCGAGCTGCACCTGCCCGACGTCAAGATCGGCTCTCAAACGCGCGCACTCCACGTTCGCATTCAGGCCAGCGATGTAAAAGCATAACGGACAAGCAGCCGGTGTTCGTATGATTGCACGGCGTCCGCCTTCTCGGCGGTGCCCGCCAGCTGCGTGCGCGGTCTTGCCGAGATGGTCTGCATCGTTGCCGCTTCCTTTCCAGGAGGCCGTGCGAATTTCACGTCGTCATCACGAGGAAGCCGCCGTCGACGCAGCTGGAGTCGGTTGAGGCGATCGACCGCGATCTCCGGTCGCCGCCTCCTTATCGACGGAATGCGCCACGCTGAAAGGTAGGCATCCTGTTCGGGCTATGGCGCGTCGGGAATCCAGGCGTTGCGCGGCGCCACGGGCCAGTTCCTGGGGCGTTGCGGCCGTTCCTCATGCCAAGGCCTCGGGTCCCAGTGTCCCAGTTCCTCGTCCGGCATCTGGTCCATCTCGCAGTACAACTCGATCCGCACGCCGGCCGGGTTGCTGTGGTAGCAGGCGATGTTGTGCCCGATGTGGTGGCGGGCCGGTCCCCAGTCCAGCGGCAGCCGCCAGCCGCGCAGCAGGTCGGCGGCACGGGCCAGCTCGCTGTAGTCCTTCACCTCGAAGGCGATGTGGTTCAGCCGCGTTGCGCCCTGGAAGAAGTTGACCGTGTGATGGTCCGGGCCGCAGCGCATGAACATCATGGCCTCGCCGCTCCAATCCGAACGGCGGAAGCCGAGCAAGTTCTCGTAGAAGGCGGTGAACTCGGCGGTATGCGGGACCATGCGCGCGACATGACCGAGCTTCAGCGGGCCGATGCCCGCTTGTCCCGCGCAGGCAGTAACGCTGCGGAGTTCGGTGAACAGCTCGATCTCGACCCCACCGGGATCCTTGAACGCCAGAACGCGCTCGATGGCGGGCGTCCTTCCCGGCCGAACGACCGCACGCACGTCGGCGGCCCCGAGCAAGCGGCACGCCTCCACCAGATCGGTCGCCGGCGCGACCTGGAAGGCAAGGGCGGTGAGTGCTGGGTCCGCACCGCTCTCCAGCACCAGGCACTCGATTCCCTGCGGCGTGGCCAGAACGGCCCGCGACGGGCTGCGGTCGATAAGGCGCAGCCCAAGGATATCGATGTAGTATGCCAAATCAAGGCCGAGATCGGCCGCGGAGAGCACGGCATAGCCGAGGCGCCTCGCCTGGAGCATGGTGTCCTCCCCGAATGTGCATGGAGTTTACGCCGTGGCCGTGGCTGTGCGCAATGAAGCGAGACCCGCGCCATGAGCGAGACCGCATGGCGGCGGGTGGCTGCGCCGACCCGCCGCGCAAACCTCAGCGGCGGTTGGCGATCGGGATCGCCATCTCGGAGATCGGGATCTCGCGGACCAGTTCCGGGACGCCCCATTCGAGTTTCGGATCGACCTTGACCCGGAAGTGATACATCACCTGCAAAGCCTGGTGGTCCTCGGGGCGGAAAGTCATCGGACCCTTGGGCGTGTCGAAGGTGAGGCCCTCCATGGCGGGGATCAGCTTATCGGCGTCGGTCGAACCGGCTTTGCGGATGGCGGCGACGATCGCCATCCCGGCCGCCATTCCGCCGGGGACGAAGAAGTCCGGCGGGCCGCCGAACCGCTCCTGGTGGGTCTTCACCAGCCAGTCGTTCACCGGGTTTTTCGGGATGCCATAGTAGTAGAAGGTCGAGCCCTCCATCCCTGGCAGGCCCTTGAAGCCGGTCATGCCCGCGAAGCTGTTGCCGATGGCCGCAAGATCGATGCCGAAGCGGTCTGGGCCTTGGTCTTTCAGGCGGCTCAGCGCGTCGACGCTGCCCGCCCAGAGCACGAAGATGACCTTCTTGCCCGGCTTGTCCTTCAGCGCGTTGAACAGGCGCAGCGCCGGTGCGGTGAAGTCGATGGTGGCGAACGGCGCGTATTCCTCCGCGGCGAGGCTGGCCCCGGTGTTCTTGAGCGCGTCGCGGAACGCGGCGATGCCATCGCGGCCATAGGCGTAGTCCTGTGCCAGGGTGGCGATGGTGACGCCAGGCTTTCCGAGCGCCACCGCACTCGAGATAGCATCCATCGACGAGTTCCGGCCGGTGCGGAAGACGTAGCGGTTCCAGTCCTTGCCGGTGATCGAGTCCGCTACCGCCGGCTCCACGATGAAGATGCGCTTGTACTCCTGGGCCAACGGCAGCATGGCGATGGTAACGTTGGAGGCGACGTCTCCGACGGCGATCTGCGCGCCCTCATCCCCATAGGCCTCGCCGAGCAGAGTCCGCGCGAGGTCTGGCTTCAACTGGTCGTCTTTCTCGGTCACCACGATCGGGCGGCCGTCGATCATCATGCTGCCGCCCGTTGCGTACTCCAGCCCGAGCATCAGCCCGGTATGGGTCTGGCCGGAGAATATCTGGAACGGGCCGGTTTTGCCGTAGACATGGGCAATTCGGATCGGCGCCGGGTCCGCCGCGAGCGCGGGCGGCGCCCACATGAGCGCAGCGCACGCCACCAAGGCTGCCGCGCAAACTACTTTTTTCATTTTCGTTTCTCCCTTCGGCGTCGTGGATTATTCGTTCCAGATACGGCGCCCGGCAGCCACCAGGAGTTCGAGCTTGCGCCGCTGTATCTCGCTCGTCATCGGGTTGGGCAGGACGTTGAATTTCGACATCGCGGAGCTGCCGAACCCACATTGGGGGCAGAGGCCGAGCCGTTCCAGTTGCGTGTGGCGTGCGGCATCGTCGATGCGCCGCATCAGCCCGTCGAGCGGTTCCAACTCGGGATGCTTGGTGCTGATCAGGCCGAGGAAGGCACGCTTGCCGGACGGCAGGAAACGCAATGGGGCGAAGTCGCCGGCGCGCGGGCTGTCATACTCCATCAGGAAGCCGTCCACGTCGAGCGTGTTGAACAGTTTCTCCGCGATGCGGTCGTAGCCGCCGTCGCCCATCCACAGCGCGTTCATGTTGCCCCGGCACAAATGCATCACCACCACCATATCGGCCGGCCGGCCGCGCAACGCGGCATTGGTCATCGCGATGTAGGTATCGACCAGCGCGTCGGGGTCCTCGCCCGCGTCGCACGCGATGCCGCGATTGGTCTCGTCGCAGCACAGCGTCAGCGGCACCTCGTCGAGTTGCAGGAAGCGGCATCCGGAAGCGGCGAGGTCGGCGATCTCCGCGCGATAGATCGAGACCAGATCGGCCCAGTATTCCGCGATATCGGGATACGCGTCGATGGTCGCCGCGGCACGGAAATGGCCGAAATGCAGGTGCGACGGCGTCGGCATGGTCACCTTGGGCGTGGCGGTGGCGACGCTGGCGAGAAAGCGGAAATCATCGGCGACGATCGGGTGCAGGCGGCGCAGCTTGCCGGTCGCGACCGGGGCAGGAGCCGCGGTGCTGACGCCGTCGTCGTTGCGGAACATCAGCCGCGATGGCTGGAAGTCCAGGCCCGAGACGGCCGACAGGAACCCACGCGACCAACCGCCGCGGCGAAACTCGCCGTCGGTCACCACCGCGAGGCCGATGTCCTGCTGCAGCGTGACGACGTCGCGGATGGCGGCGTCCTGGACGGACTCCAGTTCCTTCGCGGAGATCTTGCCGGCCTCCTGGTCGTGCCATGCAGTCATCAGCGACGGCGGGCGGACGAAGCTGCCGACGTGATCGACGTGGTGCGAAAGCCTGCACGCGAGCGACGTTTCGACGTTCATCGGCTTTTCCTCTCGAACAGGCCCCGAGCGTACACGGAATCCGTAAAGACTGCACGACACACTTAAGGAAATTGCGCGGTTCCGGCACGCCCAACTTACACCGCCGACGCCTGCAAGCCGGCGCTCCGGCCTTGCGTTATGTTCCGCGAGGTCGCCGGCTGCGTCCGTGCAGAGTGCTGACACGCCGCGGCTTGGACGCGCTCGGACTGCCAAGCGTGCAACCCGGTGACGTCCAGCGATTGGACGGGGTGCAGCACCTCGAAAGCCTTGCGTTACTCGGCCGCGCGGCGGCTGCGGCACAGGTGCGCGTTCCAGCGTCACCTTTCGGCGGCTCACGGCTTATCCGCGCCTTGGCCTCCTGCACCATAGAATTATGAGAATTATTTGTAATGAAGGGGATTGCGCACCACGTCTTTGTCGCTTAAGGTTTGTGTGCATATTTCTGAAGTTCGCCCGATCACCACCCAGGGTATGGCTCTGCATGAATATCGTTCGAAGTATACGACGCGGGCGGGGCCCGGCCGATCGACGTTGACCAGTCACCCCGGCAATCTCGCGCGCATCGCTCAATATCCAAAAGAATCTGGGCAATTAGATTTGTCGGCCTTCACAACGGGGTTGGTGAGGGTCCGCCCGGTGGCGTTCGGTGCTCTGTCGTGGAGCCACACCCAATGATATCGGGCCATCGCGATAGATCGCCGTGAGCGGCTACATTGCCCGCCGCATCTTCTCCATCCTGGCTCTGACGCTCGGGATCACCGTCGTTGTTTTTCTGATCATTCGGCTCATTCCGGGCGATCCGGCAATCGTGATGCTGGGCACGAATGCCGGCGACCCCGACCTTGTTGCCCGGCTGCACCAGCAGCTTGGCCTCGATCGCCCGATCTACGTGCAGTATTTTCTCTGGATCGGCGACGTGCTGCGGGGCGACTTCGGCTATTCCTATGGGCAGCAACAATCCGTCGCTTCGCTTCTTGCCTCGAATTTTCCGGCCACGATCCAGTTGACCGTGGCCGGCCTCGCATTGTCGCTGACCCTTGGTGCCGCGATCGGCATCACGGCGGCGCTGTGGCGCAATCGCGGCGTGGACACCGTGGCGATGGGGATCGCGCTGACGTTCATGTCCATCCCGGGCTTCTGGCTGGGCCTGTTGCTGATCCTGCTGTTCGCCGTTCAACTGCCATGGTTCGACGTCGTCGGCGGCACGTCGCTCAAAGGGCTTGTGCTGCCGGCCGTTACCCTGGGGCTGGGCAGCGCAGGATTCAACGCGCGCTTCATGCGATCGAGCATCATCCAGGCACAGGTGCAAAAGCATGTGATCACGGCACGCGCCAAGGGTATCACACGGATGCGGGTATTCCGCAGGCATGTGTTGCGCAACGCACTGCTGCCGGTGCTCACCATCGCAGGCATCCAGGTCGGCCAGCTGCTGTCGGGTGCCGTCATCGTCGAGACGGTGTTTTCCCGGCCCGGCATCGGCCGATTGCTGGTGCAGGGCATCCTGGCGAAAGACTACCTCACCGTCCAGGCCGTCGTGCTCATCATCGCCGTGATCTACGCTTTGGCCAATCTCGGGGTCGATCTGCTGTACCCCGTGCTCGATCCACGTGTCGGGCAGCAATAGGCGCGATGGCGATGCACGCGGAACCGGTGGCCAACGACAGCGCCGACGCGGTGCGCGCCCGGGGGAGCCTGTTGCGCGCGCTGCAGCACCGCAGCCTGTTGGTGGGAGTGGTGATCTGCGTGTTGCTGGGGCTGCTGGTGTTCGTCTTGCCGATGGTTATGCGGGGGGTCGATTTGAACGCGCAGAACCCGATGGCAACCTTCTCGCCCCCTTCCCGCCAACATCTGATGGGCACCGATGCGTTCGGCCGCGACCTGCTGGCCCGTGTCGTCTATGGCGGCCGCACCACCATTGCGGCCAGTATCTGTGTGGTTCTACTCGGCTGTGTGTTTGGCACGACACTTGGGCTGATCGCCGGGTTTTTCGGCGGTGCCATCGGTTTCGTCATCATGCGGATGGTCGATCTGTTGCTGGCCTTTCCGGGCATTCTGCTGGCCCTCGCGGTCTCGGCCGTGCTGGGGCCGGGTCTGGTCAACGGCGTGATCGCGATCGCCATCATCCTCGTGCCGATCTATGCGCGCCTCGTGGCGGGAGCAACGGCAGAGGTGCGGCATCTACCCTATGTCGATGCGGCCGTCACACTCGGTTCGGGTTCCTGGCGGATCATCCTGCGCCATGTGTTGCCGAACGTCTCACCCGCGATCATCGTGCTGACGACCACCTGGCTCGGCGTGGCGTCGCTGTGGATCGCGGCACTCGGCTTCATCGGGCTGGGCGTGCAGCCGCCGACCCCGGAATGGGGCGCCATCCTCAACGATGGCCAGAACTACATCACGCTTGCCTGGTGGATCACCGTATTCCCCGGAATGTTCCTCTCACTGTTCGTGGTCGGGGTGAACCTGATCGGCGACGGATTGCGTGACGAACTCGACCCGACGCTTGCCCGCCTCTAGCGGATCACATCTGACAACGGAGACTTTTCCATGCAGAATTTCCTACCAAAGCTCCTTGCCGCCTGCGCCTTCGCCCTGGTGGGGCAGCAGGCCGCCGCCGCCCCGCCCGACCTGGACGCAAAGATCACCGTGGGATGGGGCCAGCCCTTCGACACGTTGAATCCGGCGACCACCGGCAATCGCAATGTCGGCCCGATCGACGCGAATATTTTCGACACGCTCGTGTGGCTCACACCGGATTTCAAGGTAACCCCGGATCTGGCGTCCTCGTGGGCGGTCTCCCCGGATGGCCTGATCTACACGTTCAAGCTTCGCGAGGACGTCACCTTCCATGACGGCACGCCGTTCGACGCTGCGGCCGTGGTCGCGAACGTCGACTACATCACCAACAAGGACACACAGTCCAAGATATCGCTGAATCTGATGGGCCCCTGTGCCTCTGCGGTGGCGACGTCGAAATACACGGTCCAGCTTACCTGCACCGCCCCCTACGCGCCCTTGCTGGCACAGCTCGGCGAACCCTATATGGCGATCCAGTCGCCCAAGGCGATCCGGGAATACGGCAAGGACCTGGGCCTGCACCCGACCGGCACCGGCCCGTTCAGCTTCGTCAGCTACCAGCCCGGCCAGAGCCTCGTCCTCAAACGCAACGAGGCTTACAAATGGGGGCCGGCCGCGACCGGTCACACCGGGCCGCCGGACATCGCGCAGATCACATTTCAAATCGTTTCCAGCGCGCAGGCCCGCGTCAGCCAGTTTCAGACCGGCCAGTCCGATGTCATGCAGGAAACACCGGGCGTATTCTGGAACGCGTTGCGCAAGATGGACCGCTACACGGCGATCGAGGTGCCGATCACCGGCATGGGCATCTTCGCCCCCATCAACGCCGGAAGCTTCCCCACCAACGACATCGCTGTGCGTAAGGCGATCCAGTACGCGGTCGACAAGGCTGGCGTCATCCAGCTGGCGGACGCCGGCGCCCACCCGGTGAGCAACACGCCGCTCGCCAAGGGCATGGTCGACTATGATGCCTCGCTCGAAAACAGCTACCCCTACGATCCAGCCAAGGCGGAGGCGACGCTGAAGGCCGCCGGCTGGACCAAGCCCGGCGAGTTCTGGGAGAAGGATGGCCAGCGGCTGACCATCAAGATCTCGGCCATCGCCACGTCCGCTGAATCGCCGTTGATGGCACAGGCAATCCAGGGCTATTTGCGCAAGGTCGGCATGGACGCAAACGTGTTCCAGATGGCAACACCCGCCTGGCTCGCCGCCAACATCAAAGGCGACATGTCCCTCGCAGCCCTGCAATACATCGCCGTGGACTCGGACGCGCTGCATCTGTGGTTCCTGCCTGACCAGTATTTCAACTGGAGCCACTATACCAACCCGACGCTTACCGACCTGATCCTTCAGGGCCAGAAGGAAAGCGATCCGGCCAAGCGGTTCGCGATCTATGCGAAGGCGCAGAAAATCCTGATGGATGAGGCCGTCATCATGCCGATCCGCCAGAACATCGATCTGATCATGACCACGCGGAAGCTGACCGGGCTCACTTGGTCCGGCGGCGGCTTCGAATATTTCGGTGCCGCGTCGATGTCGAAATAGCCGAGCCTTACCGCGCCGGTTGGGCGCCTGGATGATGAGGAGACAGAGAAATGACGACAGTCATTCATGCGGATCGGCTGATTGACGGAACCGGAGCGGCGGCGATCAAGGACGCCGTTCTGGTGATCGAAGCTGGCCTGATCGGGGACGTATTCGAAGGCCGGCTGCCGGAGGGGCGGGTTCCCGAAGGCACCGAAACGATCGATCTGCGGGGCTGCACCGTGCTGCCCGGGCTGATCGACACGCATGTGCATCTCAACATGCCGGGCGATGGCAGCATGCTCGAAGTCGTGGTGCGCGAGACCGACGGCGTGCTTGTCGCCACCTCCACATTGTCGGCCAGGCGCGCCCTGGACGCCGGGATCACCACGGTGCGCGATGTGGGCGGCGCGCGCCGCACGGTGTTCGATGCGCGTCGCGCGCTGGAGCTTGGGCACGGGCCTGGCGCCCGCATCCTCGCCTGTGGCCAGCCCATCACCATCACCGGCGGACACACCTGGTATTTCGGCGGTGAGGCCGACGGCGAGGAAGGGCTGCGCATCAAGGTGCGCGAAATGTGCAAGCTCGGTGCCGATTTCATCAAGGTGATGGCCAGCGGCGGCGGCACCGTCAACACCATGTCCTGGCTGCCCTCCTACAGCCCACGCGAACTCGCCGCCCTGGTGGACGAGGCGCACCGGCAGGGCCGCAAGATCACCGCACATTGCCTGTGCGCGGAGTCCACCAACTGGGTCGTGGATGCAGGCTTCGACGGCATCGAGCATGGCGGCTTCATCGTGAACAAGGCCGGACATCAGAAATATGAGCCTGCCACCGCCGACAAGGTGGCGCGGGCGGGGATACCCGTCACCAGCACGCTGGCGGTCGGCGGCTTCACCTTGAAGGCCATGCGGGCGATCGAACATCGCACACCGGCGGAGCAGCATGTGCTCGATCGCTGGCTGCGGATGTCCGATGAGAATTTTACCCAGTTCCGCCGCATGCGCGAAGCGGGCGTGACCTGGGTGGCCGGCACCGATGCCGGCTGGCGCTTCACCACGATCGAGGGTTTGCCGTTGGAGTTCGAGCTGATGCAGCAGGGCGGCTTCTCGGCCCTTGAGGCGATCACCGCGGGCACCGGCCTCGCGGCCCGCGTGCTGGGCATCGAGGACAAGGTGGGCACGCTCAAGCCCGGCCTGGCCGCCGATGTCATCGCGGTGGCAGGCGATCCGCTCGACGATCTGTCCAGGCTGGGCGACATCCGGATGGTGATGCAGGGAGGCCATATCCGGAAGCGGGTATCTTGATGGCGGACAGCGTCGCCCCGCTGCTCGACGTACAAAATCTGCACACGCATTTCCGTACTCGCGCCGGGGTGGTGAAGGCGGTCGACGGGATCAGCTTCGACGTCGCGCCGGGGGCGAGCCTTGGCATCGTCGGCGAATCGGGCTCGGGCAAGACCGTGACGTCGCTGTCGATCATGCGGCTGGTCGAGCCGCCCGGCTTCGTCGCCGCCGGGCGGATTCTGTTCCGGGGCCAGGACATGGTCGGCCTGTCCGAGCGCGAGATCCGCCGCATCCGCGGCAGCCAAATCTGCCTCGTGTTCCAGGACCCGATGACAGCGCTCAATCCGGTCTACACCGTCGGCGCCCAGGTGGCCGAGGCGCTACTCGCGCATCAGGATATGGACCGCGCGACGGCGCGGGAGCGCGTGATCGAGCTGTTCCAACTCGTGGGAATTGCCGCACCCGAACGCCGGGTGGACGAGTACCCGCATAAACTGAGCGGTGGCATGCGCCAGCGCGTGACCATCGCCATGGCGCTTGCGAACGAGCCCCAGTTGCTGATCCTCGATGAACCGACCACGGCGTTGGATGTCACGATCCAGGCACAGATCCTCGACCTCGTGCGCGGATTGCGCCAGCGGGTGAACACGGCGGTGCTGCTCATCACCCATGACATCGGCGTCGTGACCGAACTGTGCGAGCAGGTGGTGGTGATGTATGGCGGCCGGATCATGGAGCGCGGCACCGTGGCACAGGTCACGGCCGACCCGAAGCATCCCTATACGATGGGCCTGCTCGCCTCCATGCCCACACGGGCGATCCGTGGGCAACGTTTGGCCGCCATCGGTGGGGCCGTGCCAAACCCGCTGCGTATGCCCCCGGGCTGCCCGTTTCAGCCACGCTGCCTCCAGGCGATGGATGTATGTGGCGCCGATCCGGGGCTGCGCGATCCCGGCGATGGCCGCCGCGTCGCTTGTTGGCTGTATTGACGAGGGGAGCCAAGCGGTGAGCGATGCCAATCCGGCCGGCGACGTGCTGCTGGAGCTGTGCAACCTGCGCACCTGGTACCCGGCCGGCCGCGGCGTGCTCGGCCGCAACACCGAATGGGTGAAGGCGGTGGACGACGTCTCGTTCACCATCCGGCGCGGCGAAACCTTCGGGCTGGTCGGCGAGTCGGGCTGCGGCAAGACCACGCTTGGTCGCTCGATCTTGCGGCTGGAGCGTCCGCAATCGGGTCAGGTGATCTTCGACGGCGAGGATGTGCTGTCGTTGCCACCAAGCCGTCTGAAGCAGGTGCGCCGCAACATGCAGGCGATCTTTCAGGACCCGTACGGCTCGCTCGACCCGCGCATGAAGGTGCGCGACCTGATTGCCGAGGGTCTGGTCGTGCAAGGCGAAATGCGCCGCGACGAGCGGGACGCCCGCGTGGCGGAGCTGGTCGACGTCGTCGGGCTGCGGCGGGAGCATCTGGACCGGTACCCGCACGAGTTCAGCGGCGGCCAGCGCCAACGCATCGGCATTGCGCGGGCGCTGGCGTTGCGCCCCAAATTCGTGCTGGCCGACGAGCCGGTTTCAGCGCTTGATCTGTCCGTGCAGTCGCAGGTGCTGAACCTGCTGTCGGACCTGCAGGTCGAGTTCGGACTGACCTATCTTTTTATCGCGCATGATCTGTCGGTCGTCGAATATATCAGCGACCGGGTCGGCGTTATGTATCTCGGCCGGATCGTGGAACTCGCGAGCGCCGAGGCTCTTTATGACGACCCCCGCATGCCCTACACCCAGGCATTGCTGTCGGCGATTCCCGGTAGCGAGCAGGCGACTGGACGCAAGCGGATCATCCTTGGCGGCGATGTGCCCAGCCCGCTCAACCCGCCATCGGGCTGCCCGTTCCGCACCCGTTGTTGGCTTGCCCGGGATGTATGCCGCGATGTCGTACCGCCGCTGCGGGAGGTGAAGACGGACCACTTCGCCGCTTGCCACTTCGCCGATGAATTCTAATTCGGACCCTTATGCCAACCCTCGAAAAGTTTGACTCGTTTCGCCTGCCAATCCCGGCCGACTTCATGCCCTGTCCTTTATGCTGGTCGGCTGTTCGACCTGCTTAGCAAAACCGCATGAGAACACGTCGTTGCTGATTACCACCAACCTGGCCTTCGCCGACTGGCCGCAGGTGTTCCGCGGCGCCAGGATGACCACCGCCATGCTCGACCGGCTGACCCGTCATTGCGACATCATCGGGAATTGCGACATCATCGGGACCGGCAACACAACGGGGCCTCGATGCAGTCCGTGGCGGAGCAGGCGCGGCGCGCCGAGGATGCCGATATCTATGTCAGCGCGGCGGGCGCGAAGCCGATCAGGCGCTCGAACCGCTGCGAATAGGCCGGCCACGCCTCCGGATTGACCAGTCGCGGCGGAACCTCGCCGGCGAACAGTCCGATCCACTGACGGGCCGCTTCGGTCGCCATCTCGTGCAACGCTTCCTCGGTCACGCCGGCCGTGTGCGGGGTGGCTATCACGGTGTCGAATTGCAGCAACTTGTGGTCGGACGGGGGCGGTTCGTTCAGGAAGACGTCGATGCCCGCCCCGGCGATCCGACGCTGGCGCAACGTGTCGGCCAACGCGCTTTCGTCATGGATGCCGCCGCGCGCGGTGTTGATGAAGAACGCCGTGGGCCGCATCAGCGCGAATTCGGCGGCGCCCAGCATGTTCAGCGTCTCCTCGGTGCGGGGGCAGTGGACGGACACGAAATCCGCCTGGCGCAGCAGGTCCGCCAACGCGGTCTTCACGCCGTGCCGGGCGGCGATCCGCGCCTCGCTCAGATAGGGGTCGCACGCGAGGATGCGCATGCCGAACAGGCCGTGGCACAGTTCGGCCAGCCGCGTGCCGATGGCTCCCAGGCCGATGATGCCCAGGGTCTTGCCCTTGATGTCGTTGCCCCGCAGGGCGAAGCGGTCCACCTTGCCGCCTCGGCGCAACGCCTTGTCGGCCACGCCGATGCGTTTGGACAGCGCCAGCATCAGCCCCAGCGCGTGCTCGGCCACCGCCTCCAGGTTAGTGCCGCCCTGGCTGCAAACGAGCACCCCGGCCGCGGTGCAGGCCGCCACGTCGATGTAGTCGTAGCCCGCGCCGGTCGAACTCAACGCGAGCAGGTTGGGGCACCGGGCCAACAACGCCGGATCGCCGAACCAGGGCTCGCGCAGCTCGGTCCTGGATTGCACCTGATAGCCATTGGCACGCGATATTTCTGCCAGGTTCTCATGCAGAGCGGCGGCATACTCCAGCCGTACTAACTCCAGGTCTTCCCGCGCGCCCAGGATGCGCTCGGCCACCGGATCGGCCCAATGCTCGAAATACACCAGCCGGGGCTTGTTCGCTGCCAATGCACGCTCGCTATCCGGTTGTCCGACAGCTACGTTTTCCAGGCTTATTTTGTCAATGTTGGAGCGACGCAGGATGGACGGCATGGCGGGACAGGAAAGCCAGGAGCAGCCGCGGCCGGACAGCGGCGGCAGCCTTTGGGGCAGCGATGCGGTGGCGGAAATGCTCCGTGTGCTGGGCTATCCCTTCGTTGCACTGAATCCGGGGGCAAGCTTTCGCGGCCTCCACGACAGTCTGGTCAACCACCTCGGGAACGCGGATCCGCGCATGCTGCTGTGCCTGCACGAGGGCAATGCGGTGGCCATCGCGCATGGCTGGGCAAAGGTGATGGAGGCGCCGATGGCGGTGATCCTGCACAGCAACGTCGGGCTGATGCACGGTTCGATGGGCCTGTTCAACGCCTGGTGCGACCGGGTGCCCATGATGGTGCTGGGCGCCACCGGGCCGGTGGACGCAGCCCGCCGCCGGCCTTGGATCGACTGGGTCCATACCTGCCAGGACCAGGGCGCCCTGGTCCGCAATTTCACCAAGTGGGACAATCAGCCGGCATCCGTCCCGGCGGCGATCGAGGCCATGATCCGCGCCGACGGCATGACGCGCACCTCCCCCTGCGGCCCGGTCTATATCAACCTGGACGCGGCGCTGCAGGAGTTGCGGCTCAGTGCTCTGCCCGAGCCGCCAGATCTGGCGCGCTTTCGACGCCCCGAGCCGGCGGCGGCGCCTCCCGAAGCGGTCCGCCGCGCGGCCGAGCTGCTCCGCGCGGCGAGGTCGCCGGTGATCCTGGCCGGCCGCACGTCGCGTGACCCCGACGACTGGGCGCGCCGGGTGGCGCTGGCCGAGGCGCTGGGTGCCAGCGTGCTGACCGACATCAAGGTCGGCGCCGCCTTCCCGACCGACCACGCGCTGCATGCCGGCGCGCCGGGCTTTTTCCTCGACCCGGATCGCGCCGCGGTGCTGGGCGCGGCCGACGTGGTGCTCAGCCTCGATTGGCTCGACCTCGCCGGAACCATGCGGCAAGCCGGGAACACCGGGGCGCGGGTGATCCAGGTCTCGCTCGACCATCTGCTGCACAACGGCTTCGGCATGGAGCACCAAGCCCTGCCGATGACCGACATTCACCTCGCCTGCGCCCCCGATGTGGGGATGCACGCCATCGCGGACGCGCTCGGCGTGGCGGCCGGGACGCCCCCCGTGGACGCGCCGGTGCGTCCTGCGTTCGCCATGCCGGCGGATGACGCCGCGCTGGATGTCGGCACCCTGGCCGGAGCCCTGGGCGAGGGCCTGAAAGGCAATGTCGCCTGCCTGGTCCGCCTCCCTTTGGGGTGGCGCGGAGAGGCATGGCATTTTGGGCATCCGCTGGACTTCCTGGGCAATGACGGGGGCGCCGGCATCGGCTCCGGCCCCGGCATGCTGGTGGGCGCCGCGCTGGCCCTGCGCGGCACCGGCCGCCTGCCGGTCGCGGTGCTGGGCGACGGGGACACCATGATGTCGGTGTCCGCGTTCTGGACCGCCGCGCATTACCGCATCCCGATGCTCGCCGTGGTGGCCAACAACCGCTCGTTCTTCAACGACGAGGTGCATCAGGAGCGCGTGGCGAAGGAGCGTCAGCGTCCCACGGAGAACAAGTGGATCGGCCAGCACATCGGTGACCCCGACATCGATCTGGCCGCGATGGCGCGGGCGCAAGGGCTGGATGGATTCGGCCCGCTGCACACGGCCGGCGAACTGGCGGCAGCGGTACGTCGCGGCGTGGAGCTGGTGAAGCAAGGCAGGTCGGTGCTGATCGACGCCCGGGTGCGGCCGGGCTACAGCCTCGCCATGTCGGCCGGACTGACCCGGATGTCATAGCCCGCTCCCGGCGGAACACTGCCGCAGGATCGCCTCAGGTCATCGCTTCCGCGCCGCCGCCACCGCGGCCTGAAGCTCCGCCGCATCCACCGCCCCGGCGATCATCCGGTTGCCGATGACGTAGGCGGGCGTGCCGTCGATATGCAGTTGCCGCCCCAGCTCCAGATTCGCCGCGATGCGCGACTGGATGGCGGGGTTCGCCATGTCGCGTTGCAACCGGTCCCAGTCCAGCCCGGCGGCGGTCGCCGCCACCCGCAGCTTCACCATGTCGATATCGGGCGGGCCCGCCATCAGCAGGTCGTGCAGGCGGAAATAGCCGTCCTGAAGCTGCGCCGCCAGCAGCGCGCGGGCGCCGAGCACGCTGGGAGGACCCAGGATCGGCAGATCCTTGTACACCACGCGCAAGCCGGGATCGCGCTTCAGCAACTCCGCCACCACCGGCAGCATCCGGCGGCAAAACGGGCAGCGCACGTCGTAGAACTCGACCAGCGTCACATCGCCGCGCGGGTTCCCCGCCACGGGATCGCCGGCATCCTCGGTCAGCGCGGCACCCAGCCCGGCGATGGCGGCACGCGCTGCCGCCGCCTCGTTCTGGGCTTCCTGCGCCTGCATGCCCGAGACGGCGTCGCGCAGCAGCGAGGGATCGGTCCGCAGCGCATTGCGCAGGATGGCAATGATCTCGGCCCGCTGCGCCGGGCTGAAACCCGGCGCGGGCGCCTGCGCCACGGCCGGCAACGACAGCGCCGACAACGACAGCCATGCCGTCACGAAGGCCACCACAAGGCCGCCTCGCGCGAACATCGGTTGCCGCTCCCGGCGAACGAGGTTATGGCACCCGGCTTGCCGTCCATGGTCTCGTGGCGGCCGCGGATTCGCAGGGGAATGATATCTCATGGGCCGAAGCCTAGCCGAACGCGGCGCCGCCGTCCTCCTCGTCCTTGGCCTCGCGCAGTCGCTCGCGGGCTGCGGCGCGATCGATGCGGTGGGCAAGGACCTGTTTGGCGCGCCGCCGGGAGAGGGCATCCCCGGGCATGTGGAGGGTTTCCTCGGCGCCGTGGTCGCCGATGAGCCGCGTGCCGTTCTGGCCGGGCGCGAGGTGCTCTCGGGCGGCGGCACCGCCGCCGATGCCGCCGTCGCCACTGCCTTCGCGCTCACCGTCACCTACCCGTCGCGCGCCGGCCTCGGCGGCGGCGGCGCCTGCCTTGCCTTCGCCGCCGGCAAGGACGGCATCAACGCGGGCGTGCCCGAGGCCGTGCTGTTCCCGCCCGTGGCGGCCGGCGGCGGCGGCGATCGGCCCTCGGCCGTGCCGATGCTGGCGCGTGGGCTGTTCGCCCTGCATGCGCGCTACGGCAAGCGCCCGTTCGAGACGCTGATCTCGCCCGGCGAGCAGCTGGCGCGCTTCGGCGTGCCCGTCTCGCGGGCCTTCGCCCGCGATCTGGCCCTGGTCGCGGGACCGCTCGGGGGCGACCCTGGCGCCCGCGCGGTGTTCCTGCGCAACGGCCGGCCGCTGGCCGAGGGCGACAACCTCGTGCAGGGCGACCTCGGCGGAACCCTCGCCCAGATCCGCACCGCCGGCGTGGGCGACATGTATCAGGGGGCGCTGGCGCGCAAGCTGGTGGACGGCACGCCGCGCGCCGGGGGCGCCATGTCGGCCGCTTCCCTGCGCGGCGCGCTGCCCCAGATCGTGCCCCCGCTCACCATTCGCGGGCCTGGCAGCGTCAGCATCGCGTTCTTCCCGCCCCCCGTCGATGGCGGGCTCGCGGCGGCGGGCGCCTATCTGGCGCTGCAATCCGACGCAGCCTCCATCGACGCGGCCAGCGCCCAGGCGATCGGGCTGGCCGCGCGATATCGGCAAGGCGCGCTTACGCTCGGCGCCGATCCGGCGGCGATCCTCGGCCAGTCGCCGCCGTTGGCCAACCTGCCGCCGTTGCCCGCCTCCACCGCGTTCGCGACGCTGGACCGGGACGGCAACGCCGTGGTCTGCGCGCTGACCATGGACAACCTGTTCGGCACCGGGCGCATGGCGCCGACCACCGGGATGCTGATGGCGGCCTCGCCCGCCGCCGTGCCGCCGCCTTTGCTCACGGCCGCCCTGGCCTGGAACCCCAACGTGCTCGCCTTCCGCGCCGCCGTCGGCGGATCGGGCCAATCCTCGGCCCCGGTGGCTACCGCCTTCGCCCTGGCCCAGGCACTGGCCGACCGCGGCCGGACGCCCCAGCCGATGGCGAGCCCGGTGCCCGATCCCGGCCGCGCCAACGTGATCGAGTGCAACCGCCTGCTGCCCAGCGAGGAAGGCTCCTGCGCGTGGGCCACCGATCCCCGCGGCGCGGGCCTCGCCATCGGCAGCAATTGATCCGGCCGCCATGCCCCTGAAGATCGGCCGCGGCGCCGCGTCCCCACCCTTTATGGTGATGGACGTGATCGCCTCGGCCAATGCCCGCCAGGCCCGCCTGCCGGTGGGCGCGCCACGGATCATCCGGATGGAGGTGGGCCAGCCCGGCACCGGCGCCCCCGCCGGCGCCTTGCGCGCGGCCGAGGCGGCGCTGCGGTCCGGCGACCCGCTTGGCTATACCGAGGCGCTCGGCCGCCGCACCCTGCGGGCGCGCATCGCGCGGCATTATTCGCACTGGTATGGGCTCGACCTGTCGCCGGGCCGCGTCGCCGTCACCGTGGGCGCGTCCGGTGCGTTTCCGCTGGCCTTCCTCGCCGCCTTCGACCCTGGCGACCGCGTCGCCATGGCGGCACCGTTCTACCCACCCTACGTCAACATCCTCACCGCGCTCGGGATGGTGCCCGAGATCATCGAAGCCGGCCCCGAGACACGTTTCCAGCCCAGCATCGCAGCGCTCGAACGGCTCGACCCGCTCCCCGCCGGACTGATCGTGGCCAGCCCGTGCAATCCCGCCGGGACCATGCTGCACCCGGACGAACTCGCCGCCATCGCCGCATGGTGCCACGCGCGCGGCGTGCGGCTGGTGAGCGACGAGATCTATCATGGCCTGCAATACGACGCGCCGCTCGCCACGGCGGCCGCGCTCAGCCCGAGCGCTATCGTGGTCAACAGCTTCTCGAAATACTTCGGCATGACCGGCTGGCGCGTCGGCTGGATGGTGCTGCCGGACGATCTGTTGCGTCCGGTGGAGTGCCTTGCCCAGAACATGTTCATCAGCGCGCCGCACATCGCCCAGGTCGCCGCCGAGGCCGCGTTCGAATGCGGAGCGGAACTGGACGCCAACGTCGCGGCCTATCGCCGATCCCGCGACATGCTGGTGGCGGCCCTCCCGGGGGCCGGCTTCCCCCGCCTGTCCCCGGCCGAGGGGGCGTTCTACCTCTACGCCGACGTGGCGGACCGGACCAACGATAGCCGTGAGTTCTGCCGCCGGATGCTGGAGCAAGCCGGCATCGCCGCTTCCCCAGGGGTCGATTTCGACCGCGCGCGCGGTCATTTGTTCGTCCGCTTCAGCTATTGCGGGCCTGAAGCGGACATGGCCGAGGCGGCTGCGCGGCTGCGCGAGTGGCGATAGCGCCGCCGCGCGCGGCTTTCCCCTAACGCCGCCACCATCCCCGCTTGGGCTCGGCCGGCGCCTCTTCGGACGGACCGACCAGCACCGGGGCATAGACCGGCGGCGGCGCGGGTTCGGGCTCGATCGCGGTTTCCGGCTCCGGCTCGGGATGGGGGTGAACCGCGACCACCTTCGGCTCAGGCACCGCGAGTTGCTCGGGTACCGCGAGTGACACTGGCGCCGCGAGTGACTCTGGCGCCGCCTCTGGTTTCGTCACCGCCTCTGGCTCAGGGATCGGCGCAGCGTGCTCGGGAGCGGGCTCCTTCGCCACGAGTGTCTCGGCCGCGGGGGCCGCAACCTTGGCCGGCACCGGCGGGATGTCGAGCGGCGGCAGCGGCTCATCCATCAGGTCGTAGATGTCGAACGACCGCGCGCCAAACGGATCGGCCGGCGTCGGCCCGGCGTAAGGCGCAGGCACATAGGGCTGGGGTACATACGCCTGGGGCACATAGGGCTGGCTGGCAGACGGCACCGGAGCCGCCGGCTCCGCAGCCGGATCGGCTTCCTGCCCGGCGGGCGCGCCTTCCTCGAACGAGCCATCCCGACGCCGGCGTCGACCGCCACGGCGGCCGCGTCGGCGTGCCTTGGGAAGCCCATTCTCGTCGAGTACGGTCGCGTCGATGCTCGGCTGCTCGTTCCCGTCCCCCTCGGGCGCTTCGTCGAGCGTCGCGGCCACGGCCGGCATCTCCCCGTCGGAGGCCTCGAACGGCGCGTCCTCGCCGGCCGGCTCCGCGCCAGGGGTTGCGCCAGAAGCCGCTTCGTCACCCTCGTCGCGTCGCGCGCCGCGTCCTCCGCGGCGGCGCCGCCGCTTGGTCCGTCCGGCCTCTTCGCCGGCCTGCGCGGGCTCACCGGCGCCGTTCGCCTGCACCGAGGCGGGACCCGCTTCTTCCTCATCCGCCGTGTCATCGAACGCCTCGTCGGCGATCTCCGCCACGTCCTCGTCCTCGGCCTCCAGCGCCATGGGAGCGGCCGGCACCATCGGGCGCGCCACTGGACGCTCGGCGTCGGTGAGCGCCGTCTTCACCCGATCCACCCGGACCTGCGGCGGCAGCAGGCTGTCGTCGCCCGCGAGATGGACGCGCATCACGAAACGCTCCTCCAACTCGGAAAGCCGGTCGCGCTTGTGGTTGAGCAGATACATGGCGACGGCACCTGCCATGTGGACCACGATCTGGCCACCGCGCATCTTGCCGCATTCCTCCTCGATCGCGCGCAGCACATGGATCGCCGAGCTTTCCGTGCTGCGCATGTGGCCCGAGCCGCCGCAATGCGGGCAGGGCACGAAGCTTGTTTCGGCCAGGCTCGGCCGCAGCCGCTGGCGGCTCATCTCCAGCAGGCCGAAATGGCTGATATGGCCCACCTGGATGCGCGCGCGGTCGCTTTTGAGCGCATCCTGGATGCGCTTCTCGACCATGGTGTTGTTGCGGCGGATTTCCATGTCGATGAAGTCGATCACGATCAGGCCCGCGAGATCACGCAATCGCAATTGCCGCGCCACCTCGTCGGCCGCCTCGAGATTGGTCTTGAGCGCCGTCTCCTCGATGCCGCGCTCGCGGGTGGAGCGGCCCGAGTTGACGTCGATCGCGACCAGCGCCTCGGTCTGGTTGATGACCAGGTAGCCGCCGGATTTCAGCTGCACGGTCGGGCTGTTCATCGCGTCGAGCTGGGCTTCGACCTGCTGCGCCGCAAACAAGGCCTGCCCGCCGGCGCCCTGCGTGGACGGCCGCCAGAGCTGCACCTTCTTGGCATGGTCGGGCATCAGCATGCGCATGAAGTCCCGCGCGCCGCGCCAGCCTTCCTCGCCATCGACCAGGATTTCGGACACCTCGCGCGAATACACGTCGCGGATGGCGCGCTTGATGAGGCTCGCCTCCTCGTAGATCAGCGCCGGCGCCACCGACTGCATGGTGTGCTCGCGGATGTCGTCCCACAGGCGCATCAGGTATTCGCAATCGCGCCGGATTTCCGGCTTCGGCCGCGCGGCGCCCGCCGTGCGCACGATCAGGCCCATGCCCTTGGGCACCTCCAGTTCGGCCGTGATCTCTTTCAGGCGCCTCCGGTCGGCGGCCGAGGTGATCTTGCGCGAGATGCCGCCGCCGCGCGGCGAGTTGGGCATCAGCACGCAGAACCGGCCCGCCAGCGAGATGTAGGTGGTGAGGGCGGCGCCCTTGCCGCCGCGCTCCTCCTTCACGACCTGGATCAGCAATATCTGGCGGCGGCGGATCACTTCCTGGATGCGGTAGTTGCGCAGGATGCGCGAGGCGCCGCGCACCCGCGCCTGGTCCGCGCCGAAGCCGTCCGTGGTGTCGTTCTCGCCGCCGATCACGGCCGGCGGCGGCATGCGCCCGGCGTCGTCGCCGTGCTCGGCATCATCGCCGTGCCCGGCTTCGGGCCCGGACTCAGCCTCGTCGTGCGGCGCGATCGCGCCGTAGGTCACTTCACCGAAATCCACCGCCAACGGCTGTGCCGCGCCATTCTCAACGGCGCCACTCTCGATCTGGCCAGGCTCGACGGATTCAGGCTCGACGTCGGCAGGCTCGACGTCGGTAGGCTGGGCCAAAGGGGGGGCAACCGATTCCGGCTCCGCCGCCATCGGCGCGGCCGGCTCGTTCGCGCCGCCCGCGATACTCGGCTGCCCTGCTTCGGGTTCCATCGCGGCCGCGACCGTGGCCGCCGTCGCGGCGTCGATCGCGGGCGCCTCGTCGTCGGCCGCGTCCGCCCCGTCCGGGTCGGACACGATCTCCACGGTCGCGTGGGCGGACGGCACGTGGCTGGCGCGGCTCTCGACGCCGCCATACTCGGCCGCCTCGGCCTCCTCCTCGGCGCGCGCCTCCTCGGCCTGCATCGCCAGCAGGCGCTGCCGGTCGGCGACCGGGATCTGGTAGTAGTCGGGGTGGATCTCGCCGAATGCCAGGAAGCCGTGGCGCCCGCCGCCATACTCGACGAAGGCGGCCTGCAGGCTTGGCTCGACCCGCACCACTTTGGCGAGGTAGATGTTGCCCTTCAGCTGTTTTTTCGTCGATGACTCGACGTCGAAATCCTCGAGTCGGTTACCGTCCAGCACCACCACGCGGGTTTCTTCCGCGTGCGTGGCGTCGATCAGCATACGCTTGGTCATGTTGGCCAAATCTCCGGTGCGCCGCCGGCGGGCGCGCAATGGCGCGGACGCGGCGGCTCGATAGGTGCGACGGGAGGGGCGGGCCGGACCGAGACGGGGGAAAGCAAGCTTGCGAGACCACGCGATACGCCGCCGCCACCGTCCGAGGACGGAATCCGAGACAGTCGATCCGGATGTGCGGGAGGCGATAGGCGATGGTCATCGAACCCTGTAACTGCGGTCGGGGCGCTTCTGTCGGGAAGCGCCGCCCCGGTGAAAACTACGGCGCGCTCGCGACGAGCGGCGCCAATCCGCGTGGGCGGGCTTCGCCCTGGGGCCGCGCGCGAACATCTCGCGCCATCGGCCATCCCGGACGTCCTTCGGCCCACGCCAAAGCGAGCCGAACATGCGGCAAACCCAGCCGTCCCGCAAGATGGCCCAACATCATGGACAAGATGCTAACGTGGTTTGGCATATCGGGAGGTGCGGATTGGCTGAGGATCGCGTGAAGGCCGGCTTCTGGGTGCAGATGGCGCTGCGCATGGGCCAATCCGATGGCCGCTACGGCATGGTGCTGAAGAAGGGCGACCCCGACGCGGGCGGTATCCTGGTGATGCTGCGAGGACGGGATGGCGTGTCGGTGCTGTCCCAAATGCGGGCCGCCGACGGCACCCAGGCCTGGATGCGCGGCACCGGGCCGGCCAATGTCGATCAGGAAACGGCCGATGCCTACGTGGCGCGCCAGGAGAAATTCGACCCCGATCTGTGGGTGCTGGAATTCGAAAGCCCCGACATGCTGCCGCCGTTCGAGGCGAAGATCGTTTGAGGTCTTAGGCGCCGGTCAGGTCGAGGCGGCGCCTCACATGCGATCGCTGCATCTCCAGCCGCATGACAAGGAGCATTTCGAGGACCAGATCCGATGGTCCATCGCCCTTGAGATTATTTAACCATGGCGCCGCGCCACCGGCATCTGTTGCAGGATCAACACAGCGTGGTACAATTCTCCCCAGCGGTGTTCCGCCTCGGCGATCCGTGCGTAACTGTTGTCCGGCCCACTAGGATTTCCCATGAAGCGCATCGTGCTTGCCCTGCCGTTCCTTGCCGTCCCCATGCTGGCCCAGGCGCAGCCGGTCAGCGGACTGTACGTGGGTGCCGGGGCGGGTGCCGATTTCATGGCCAACGAATTCCTGAAGTTGCGAACCGTCGGCTCGATCGGGCCGAGCCAGAAGGCGCGCGTGAAGTTCGACACGGGCGTGATGGGCGAGGCCAGCGTGGGCTACGGCTTCGGCAACGGCTTCCGCCTGGAACTCGAAGGGCTGTACGCCACAAACTCCGTCCGCAATACAGTGCCGGCCCGCCAGCAGGACAAGTATGGCGGGATGGTCAACGGGCTGTTCGATTTCGATATCGGCTCGCCCTACGTGTTCCCCTATGCCGGCATTGGCGGCGGCTACGTGTCCACCAGCCACAACCTCGCGGTCGCCGGCCTCAACGGCCCAGTGAACTACGGCTACCGGAAGGGCACCGCCGCCTATCAGGGCATCGTCGGCGCGGCGTTCCCGATCCCCTTCGTTGTCGGTCTGTCCGCCACGCTCGACTATCGCTTCGTGGGCCTCGCCGACAGCAAGAGGACGGTCAATCTCGGGCCCGCCTTCAACGGTGCGCGCGTCCAGGAGAAGGTGCTGAACAACCTCAGCAACATCGTCACCGTCGGCCTGCGCTACCAGTTCGACGTCGCCCCGCCCCCGCCACCGCCGATGGCCGCCGCACCCGCCGCCGTCCAGGCGGCCCCCTCGCGCACCTACCTCGTGTTCTTCGACTGGGACCGTGCCGACCTCACCGCCCGCGCCCGCCAGATCATCGCCGATGCCGCCGCCAACGCCACCAAGGTGCAGTACACCCGCATCGAGGTGGACGGGAACGCCGACCGTTCCGGCACCCCCGCCTACAACATCGGCCTCAGCCGCCGCCGCGCGGAAACCGTGGCCGCCGAACTGGTGCGCGACGGCATCCCGCGCGCCGCCATCGACATCCAGGCGTTCGGCGACACTCGCCCCCTGGTGCCCACGGCGGCCGGCGTGCGGGAGCCGCAGAACCGGCGGGTGGAGATCGTGATCCGCTGATTTTTCCGCCCCCCTCCCCACCAGGGCTTTAGCCACGAGGGGGAGCGGGGCTTCTCAGCGCACGAGGCTTTTGGTCAAGCAACCATGGTCGGCCAGTCGGTGTAGCCCTTGGCGTCGCCGCCATACCAGGTTTCCTTGGCCGGGGTGGCGAGGGGGGCGTTGCGGCGCAGGCGTTCCACCAGGTCCGGGTTGCCGATGAACGGGCGGCCGAAGCAGACGAGGTCGGCGAGGTTCTCGCGGCGGGCGCGCAGAGCCATTTCGCGGTCGAAGCCGTTATTGGCAATGTAGAGGCCCCGGAACAGGCTGCGGAGCTGCTGGAAGCTGAAGCCGGGCAGCTCGGCGCGCGAGCCCTGCGTCTTGCCCTCGATGACGTGGGCATAGACCAGGCCGAAGCGATTCAATTGCTCGACCAGAGCGGAATAGACCGGCCACGGGTTGCTGTCGTTCGGGCCAAGGCCCGGCGAGGTGGGCGAGAGGCGGATGCCGACGCGCTCGCCGCCGCCCCAGACGGCGGTGACGGCCTCGGCCACTTCCAGCACGATGCGGAGGCGGTTCTCGATGCTGCCGCCGTAGCGGTCGGTGCGGATGTTGCTGCTGTCGCGGATGAACTGCTCCAGCAGGTACTGGTTCGCGGAATGGATCTCCACCCCATCGAAGCCGGCGCGCCTGGCGCACGCGGCGGCGTGGGCGTAGTCGGCGACGATGCCGGCAATTTCATCGGTTTCGAGCGCGCGCGGTGTCGGGTGCGGCTTGAAGCCCTCCTCGGTGAAGGCCTGACCCTCGGGGCGGATGGCCGACGGCGCGACGGGCAGGCCGCCGCCGGGCTGCAGATCGTTGTGGCTGATACGGCCGACATGCCAGAGCTGGGCGAACATATGGCCGCCCTTGGCGTGAACGGCGTCGGTGACCAGCTTCCAGCCGGCCACCTGCTCGTCGGTGTAGATGCCGGGCGTGTAGGCGTACCCCTTGCCCTGCTGGGAAATCTGGGTGGCCTCGCTGATAATGAGACCGGCGGTTGCGCGCTGGGCGTAGTATTCGGCGTTGAGCGCGCGCGGCGTGTCACCGAGGCCGGCGCGGCTGCGCGTCAGCGGCGCCATGACGATGCGGTTGGCCAGCGTGATCGGGCCGAGATTCACGGGCGAGAACAGGTCGGTTTCCGCCTTGCCGGTCGCTTGCATGTCCATGAGGAGTGTCTCCGTTCGTTGAGACCGCCACATAATTGCCGCACCTGCGAAGTGCAATGTGAGGCAGCCATGCGCGGCTTTGCAAAGTCTCCGGTTTGACGGAACATGCGCCGATCCAAGGAGCCCGTCACATGGCCGACGCCGAAGCCGCTCGCCCGCCTCCCCGCCCACCCACGGGCATTCCGCCCACGCGCATCCCGCATGACGCCAAGCCGGACGCCACACACGGAACGGTGCTGCAGGTCGAGCGGCATGACTACACCGACCTCGCCCCCGCCGACCGGGCGCGCGCGCAGAGCCTGCGCGGGTTCGACGAATGCTATACCGACATCGTCGACTACATCGTGCGCTGCACCCACAGGATATGGGACGAGCGCGATGTCGGGCTGATCTACACGCACTACACGCATAACTCGGTGGTGTACGGCCCGCTGGGTGCCGTGTACGACCGTGAGACGATCGTGCGCGACACCATCGCCAAGCTCGCCGAAATGCCCGAGCGGCGCGGCATGGCGACGCAGGTGATCTGGCGCGGCAACGACGTGGACGGGTTCTATACGTCCCATTTGGTGACCGGCAGCGGGCGGCACACCGAGTACGGCAGCTTCGGCAAGCCGACCGGGCGGACCTTCGTGGCGCGCACCATCGCGGACTGCATGATCTTCGAGAACCGCATCTTCCGCGAGTGGGTGGTGCGCGACAACATGGCGCTGTTCGTGCAACTGGGCCTCGATTGCGACGCCCATGCGACGCAGGCCGCGCAGGCGATGTTCGACAAGGGCATGACGGTGGTGGAGATCAGCGAGAACCGCCGCATCCTGGGCCAGATGCCGCCCGATACGGCGGCCGACCTGTCGATCGCGCACGGCGATACCGAGGCAACGGTGCTGGGCTGGCTGCACGAGATCTACAACAAGCGCATGTTCGGCAAGATGCGCGAGATCTATGCGCCGAACGTGATGTGGCACGGCACGCGGATGCGCGAGCTGTACGGCCAGGCGGCGGCTCTGGCGCAGACCATCAAGCTGGTGGCGATGATGCCGGACGCGGTTCTGCTGCCGCAGCACATCTGCTCGGTGGACTGCGAGGAAGGCGGCGAGAAGGTGGCGGTGCGCTGGATTTTGGACGGGCACCATCTGGGCTACGGCGTGCTGGGCGCGCCGAGCGGGCGGCGGATATGCGTGCTGGGGTTCACGCATTTCCACATCGTGGACGGCAAGATCGTGGACGAGTGGGTGGTTTATGACGAGATGTCGATGCTGACGCAGATCAAGCTGGGAGATCTCGCGGCTTAACGCTCCCCCCCACCCCGGCCCTCCCCACCAGGGGGAGGGGGGAAGGAGTGATGCCTCAGCGCGCGGCGGTCAGGGCGCGGGATGGCGTCGGGACGATGAGGCGAGCGATGTACTGGGCCAGCAGGGCGTAGCCGCCGTCGCCCATGTGCAGGCCGTCGCCGGATTGCAGCTGCGTCTCGCTGACCAGGCCCTGGATGAGCCATTCCTGCATCAGGTCGTAGCGGCGAACGATGGTAAGGCCGCGTTCGGCCGCGATGCGGCGCAGCGCGTCGCGGTAGGCGAGCGACGCGGGGTGATCGAGCATTGCCTTGCAGAACTGCGGCTCGATCAGCATGACGCGGACATGGGCGGCCTTGAAGGTGTCGAGGCCCGCCTCGGTGAGAGCCACGAAGCGCGCCACCGAGAGGCCGCGCAGCGGGTCGTTGGTGCCGGTCTGCCAGATGACGAGATCCGGCCGCTCGGCCAATACAGCGGGAAGCTTCGCCGCCATCTCCTCGGCATCATCGCCGCCGTGCCCGAGATTGACCACGGTGGGCGCGATGCCATGCGGGAGCGCGGCATCGAGATCGGTCTGGAGCATGCTGGGGTAGCTGTGGGCGGGCGTGCTGGCGCCGACGCCCTGGGTGGAGGAGGACCCGAACGCCACGACGCGCAACCGCGCGGGATCGGCGGTGGCGACGGTGATGCCCGCGGCGTTCGCGGGAGGGGTCATGCTGAAGCGGGTCGTGCCGAAGTAGGTCGTGCCGAAGCCTGCCAGAAACATCGCTGCCGCCAGAACCAGGACCGGGCGGCGAAGGATGTTTGGAAGGATTTGCATGGATTTTGATATCGCATTCGTGAGCGCCAACTCAATGAGATTCGTGCGTCCGACCATGCGGAATTACCGCGATTGTCATATCGGCCACGGCGGGGGGACGGTGGCGCTCCAGATAGCGCGCGTAGCCGAGCATGGCGCCTATTCCCACCGCGTTGACGGCGAGTTCCAGCTGCCATGACACGCCATAGGTGCGGAACACGAGCCGGCCAACCAAAGCCAGGACGGTGCCGAGAGCAAACACCTCCAGCGAATGCTTGCCGCAGGCCTCGACGGCGCGCACCCAGGGATGGCGGAGCAGCCGGACGAGCAGCCTCGAGGTCAGCGCGACGTAGATCAGGGCAAGGATGTGAGCCACGCGGAGCAGGGCCAGATTGCTCTTGTCGGGCACGTCCATGTGTAACAGCGACAGGTCCGCCAGCCCCCAGTCCTTCCAGGCGAAGGTCTGCAGGAACGCGAACAGCAGGAAGGCCCAGGCGATGGCGCGCACCCATGCGATGTTGGGCAGGGTTCCGCCGCAGCGACGGATCAGCACGGCCATGGCGGCGCCGATGACGAACACGAACTGCCAGGCGAACGGGTTGAAGAACCAGCCCATGCCGTTGAGGCCGTTGGTGAGGTTGAAGCTGTCGTCGAGGTTGGGCGCCGCCCACAGCAGCGCCGACAGGAACAGCGCGCCCCAGGGCGTCACGCGCATCACCGCGTAGATGAGCGGGAACATCAGCAGGAGCACGATGTAGAGCGGCAGGATGTCGAGATAGATCGGCAGGTAGCTGAGCGCCACGCCGCGCCTGATTCCGGTGAAGCCCTGCCCCAGCAGCGGCGCCATCGCGTTGGGCTCCATCCGGAAATGGCGCCACCAGACGAACACCAGCCCGAGGGTGACCAGCAGCAGGACCACCTGGACCACGTAGATGCGGAAGCACCGCCCGAGCACGCGCCAGATCCCGGCGCGAACGCCGTCACGCGCGAAGGTCCCGCCATAGGCGAGCATGGAGGCGAAGCCGGCGAGCAGCACGAACAGTTCGGCGGCGTCGGAGAAACCGAAATTGCGCAGCGTGAAGCGGCCCAGCACGTTGGCCGGGACATGGTCGATCAGGATGGTGAGCAGGGCGAAACCGCGCAGCAGATCGACCCGGCGCTCCCGTGCCATCCTGGAATGCGCCCCCTGATTGGCCATGTGATCCCCGCGACGGCTTGTTCGCTTATCTGGGTACGGCGCCGCGCAGCACCAGCCCTGGCAGCTGGTCCGGCCGCTCGGCGATGGCGTCCGCCCCGGCCGCATTCAGCTCGGCGATGCCGCCATAGCCCCAGGCGACGCCGATGCCGCGCAGCCGGTTGGCGTGGGCGCCGACGATGTCGTGCCGGCGGTCGCCGACCATGATAGCCGAGGGTGGGGCCTCGCGCGCCAGGATATGGGCGATGAGTTCGGGCTTGTGGTCGAGCACGCCATCGTCCTCGGAGCCGTAGAGGGCGCGGAACAGGGGCGTCAGGCCAAAATGCGCGACGATGCGGATGGCGAAGCGGGTGCGCTTGGCGGTGGCCAGTACGAGGTCGTGTCCCTCGTCGCGCATCTGGTGCAGGGCATCCGCGATGCCGGGGTAGAGGGCATTCTGGTACAGGCCGGTCTCGCCGTAGTGGCGGCGGTATTCGGCGACCGCGAGGGCGCCGCGCGTGTCGTCGTAATGGGCGAGAACGCGGTCCACCACGTCCTCGAGCGGCGGGCCGATGACCCAGGTGAGGTCCTGCGCCGGGTCGGGCTCATGGCCGAGCGCGCGGATGGCGTGGTGGATGCTGCCGACGATGCCGGGGCGGCTGTCGGTGAGCGTGCCGTCGAGGTCGAGCAGGACACACGGGCGACTGAGGGGGCGGTTGCGGGGGGGGCTCATGGAGATTCCTGGGGCCAGCGGCGATGGAGCCAGAGCCAGCCTTCGGGCCAATCGGCGATCCAGCGTTCGAGGGTCTGGTTGAGGGCGAGCGTGACGGCGGCGATGTCGGCGTGGCGGTCGCCGGTATCGGGCAGGTCGAGCGGCGGCTCGATCATTACGCGGAAGCGGGCCGGGCCTTCGCGGCGGACAACGGCGGGGATGAGCGGGCAGCGGAAGCGCAACGCGTAGGCCGCGGCGGAAGCGGCGGTCATGGCCGGGCGGCCGAAGAACGGCACGGCGATGCCGTCGTTCAGCTTCTGGTCCATCAGCAGGCCCAGCCTGCCGCCGCGCGACAGGTGGCCGAAGGCGGCGCGGGCACCCTTGGCGCCTTTGGGAAAATGGGTCGTGTTGCCGCCGCGGATTTCGGCGATCAGCGCATCCACGTACGGATTCTTGGCGGCGCGATAGACGATGGAAAGCGGCACGCCCTGCGCGGCGGCGGCGAAGGGGAGGAGTTCCCAGTTGCCGATATGGCCGGTGAAGAAGATCGCCGGGCCGCCTTGGGCGCGGAGTCGTTCGATGCGGCCCTGGTCGTCGAGATGCCAGTCCAGGCGCGCGAGGTGCGGCATCTCGGCGACGGTGCGGCCGAGATTGTCCCACACGCCGCGAACGATGCGGCGGCGCGCCGCATGATCGAGATGCGGCATGGCGCGGCGAAGATTGTCGTGGGCGACGCGCGAGACGGGCAGCAGGGGGCCGATGGCGCGGGCGATGCCGCCGCCGAGGTTCGAGGCCGCGACCGGCCCCAGGCGGCGCAGCAGGCCCAGCACCGCGCGGATGATGGCCGCCTCGACGCGATCCAGCAGGTTCCGCGCCGTCACGGCACCCACACGCGCAACAGGGCCTCGATCTCGTCGGGTGCCTCCCACTGAAGGCGCACGCCGACCGGCCGCACACGGGCGGCGAAAGCGGCGGGGAGGCGGACATGGTCCTTGGGGGTGGTGACGAAAGCGCCGCCATCCGCCGTCAGGCGGGCGATGTCGGACGCGGTGTAGGGATGGTGGTCCGGGAAGGGCGTGGCGGCGGTAAGGGTGGCGCCGGCCTCGCGCAGGGAGGCGAAGAACTTCTCCGGACGGCCGATGCCGGCGAAGGCGTGGACGGGGCCGCTGGCCGGGTCGAAATCGGAGCGCAAGGTGGCGCGCAGGATCGGCAGACCTGGCAACGCGCGGGCGGCGTCCCGCGCGTCCGGGCCGATCATTACGCCAGCGCGGCAGCGGGCGGCGGCGGCGGCGGCGGGCTCGCGCAGCGGGCCGGCGGGGAGCACCCGGGCATTGCCGAAGCCGGCCTGACCGTCGATCACCAGCAGGCCGCAATCCTGCTGGAGCGTGGGGTTCTGCAGGCCGTCATCCATGACGAGGGCCTGGGCGCCGTCCGCGATGGCGGCCCGCGCGGACCGGGCGCGGTCGGCGCCGACATAGGTGGGGGCGAGGCGGGCGAGCAGGACGGCCTCGTCGCCGATCTCGGCGGCGGAATGCCTCGGCGTCACGCGCAGGGCGCGGTGGCGCCGGCCGCCATGGCCGCGCGTGAGGAACGCCACCGCCACGCCGCGCGCCTGCAACCGGGCGCCGAGGTCGAGCGCCAGCGTGGTCTTGCCCGAGCCGCCGACCGAGGCGTTGCCGCAGCAGATCACCGGCACCGGCGCGCGCCAGCCCGGCCGCGCCACGCGCCGCGCGGTGCTGGCCGCGACCAGCCCCGAGAACGGCGCCAGCAGGCGCGGCCAGGGTCCGTGCCCATGTTGCCAAAAGGCGGGCTGCCAAAAGGTGGGCGGGCGCATCAGGCCATGCCGAGCAGCAGGCGGGCGACCTGTTCGGGCAGTTCCGCCGCGCGGTCGGCGACCGCGATGCCTGACCGGGAGGCGCGTTGGCGGCGGGCCGGGTCGCGCAGCATCCGGGCGCACCAGTCGGCGAGGTCGGCGGCGGTGGCCACCACGTCCAGCGCGCCGGCCGCACGGAGCAGGGCGACGGCCTGGCGCTGGTTTTCGGTGTGCGGGCCGATGGCGGTGGCGCAACCGAGACGGGCGGCCTCCAGCGGGTTCTGGCCGCCCATCGGCACCAGGCTGCCGCCGATGAAGGCGTGGCCGACGAGGCGGTAATACAGGCCGAGTTCGCCGAGCGTGTCGCCAATCCAGATGGCGGTTGCGGCCGAGGGGTCCTGCCCGGCCGCCCGGCGGCTCGCGGGCGCGAGGCGCTGGATTTCCGCGCCGCGCTGCGGGTGGCGGGGCACGATGATGGTGAGCAGGGTGGAGAATTCGGCGAGCAGCGCGGCGTGCGCGGCCAGCACGGCGGGTTCCTCGCCGGGATGGGTGCAGGCGGCGAGCCAGACCGGGCGGTCGCCGATCAGCGCGCGGAGGCGGGCCAGTTCGGCCGCATCCACCGGCAACGGAGGTGCGGCGAATTTCAGGTTTCCCACCGGCGACACCCGGGCGACGCCAAGCACGCGCAAACGCGCGGCGTCGGCGTCGGACTGCGCCTGGGCGTGGCGGAAGCCGGCGAACAGGGTGCGCCCGGTGGCGCCCAGCCGGCGCCACCGGGCGAAGCTGGTGGCCGACAGGCGGGCATTGACCAGCATCGTGGGAATGCCCCGCACTGCGCAGGCGGCCAGCAGGTTGGGCCAGATCTCGCTCTCCACGAAGGCCGCCGCGTCGGGCCGCCAATGGTCGAGGAACCGAGCGACCCAGGCGGGCACGTCCCACGGCGCGAAACGGTGCAGCACGCGGGCATCGAGGCCCATGGGTGCCAGCCGCGCCGCCAGCAACGCCGCCGCGTTCACCGTGCCGGTTGTCAGCAGCACATGGGTCTCGCCGGACAGGCGGCCGATGGCGGCGAGCACCGGCAGGATCGAGGTGGTCTCCCCCACGCTCGCCGCATGCAGCCAGAGCAGTTTCCCGGGCGGGCGCTCGGCGGTCTCGATGCCGCGCCGTTCGGGCAGCCGCGCGGCGCATTCGTGGCCGCTGCCGACGCGGCGGCGGAGCCACAGGCGCAGCACCGGCGCGGCCAGCGTGGCGGCTGCGGCATAGGCGCGGAACAGCATCAGGCGCAGATCCGGTCGGCCAGGTCGGCGGCTTCGTCGAGCGCCGCCGCGATGGCGGGCAGCGCCGCCTCGGCGTCCGGCCCCACCGCGATGGCGGGCAGGCACACCAGCGCGCCGCGTCCCCAGGGCAGCGGCAGCACCATGCGGTCCCAGCTTCGCAGCACATGGCGCCGCGTCGTCTGGGCGGCGCAAGGCAGCACCGCCACGCCGGAGACGGCGGCGAGCCGGGCCACGCCTTGCGCCGCCACGCGGCGCGGGCCGCGCGGGCCATCGGGGGTGATGACGACATGCCCGCCCGCTGCGAGCACCGACAGCATGGCGCGCATCCCGGCCGAACCGCCGCGCTCCACACCGTTGCGGCGGGAGGAGCCATGCACGGGGCATAGGCCGAACCGCCGCACGATGTCGCCGATGAAACGGCCGTCGCGGTGGCGGCTGACCAGGACATGCGCGCGCATGTCCGTGCCTCGGCGACGCGCGTCGAGCCACAAGGCGGGCATCAGCGGCAGGCGCTCATGCCAGAACGCGGCGATCAACGGGGTGTCGGCGCAGGCGGCGAGGTGTTCCTCGCCATGCAGGGTCCATCGCGTGGAGCGCAAGGCGAACGCCAGATAGCGCCCGACCACGGCCGCGAGCAACGCCTGCGTGCCAGGTTTCGTCAGCAGGCGTTTGAGCATGGCGTCGCGCAGTGCATGAGACGCGCGGGTAGCATGGGGGATGCGGTGTGTCGATGAAGCGCGAGGTCCGGCGGCGGTCAGGTCGAAGGCCGGTCAGTTCGAAGGTTTGGTCGGCTCGTGCTTCATGCCTGTTACATACCGATAAGCGGGTATTCGCATGACTTCGATGCAATCGGGATTTGCCTGAAGCCGCGAGCCGAGCCAAAAATCGAACACGGGCCAATTCAGTCCGGGCCATATCAGCCAGGGATGCGTGACGTGACAGGTCGAATTCTCGCCGCGCGAAAGTGGCTCGTCGCCGCATTGGGACAATCGGCTCCCCACCCCAATGCTCGCCCTCCCTGGGAGCGGCCCCCCTGGGAGCGGCCGTACGATCCGTTGGCCGACGCGGATGACATCTTCTATTGTTTCCGCCTGTTGCTGGGGCGTTCCCCAAATCCCGAGGAGTGGCGCGGTCACGCCTCGCGCGTCGGCGAAAAACTGGACAGCGTCGTCGCCAGCTATGCCGGCAGCCTGGAATTCTCCCGGCGCGGCCTGACGGCGCAGGACCACATGGGCGGCATCACGCTCGCGGAACTGCCTGGCTTCCGCATCTACGTCGCAGCCGACGACGCGGCGGTCGGCCGTCATGTGCGCGACGACAACTACGAGCGCGACGTCACCGCCGTGTTCCGTCGGCTGCTCGCGCCGGGCATGGGCGTGCTCGATATCGGTGCCAACATCGGATATTTCGCCATGCTTTCGGCCTCCCTGGTGGGCGGGGCAGGCCACGTGCTCGCGATCGAGCCGAATCCGCGCAACGCCCGGATGCTCGAGGCGAGCCGGCGTGCGAACGGCTTCACCCAGGTCACGCTGTCGCAGACCGCCGCGGGTCCGAACACCGGCCTCCTCGTGCTGCACCGTTCGCACTCGAACGGCACCACCTCCACGCTACCCGAGGGCGTCGCGGTCCTGCTGGACGCGGAAACGGTGCCATGCGTGCGCCCTGACGCGCTGGTGTCGCCCGACCGTCGGATCGACCTCATCAAGGTGGATGTGGAGGGCGCCGAGTATCAGGCGCTGCTCGGGTGCGCCGGCATCATCGCGCGCGACCGGCCGACCATCATCAGCGAATTCAGTCCCGATCTGATGGAGGGCATTTCCGGGATCGACGGGCGCGGGTATTTGAAATGGCTGACCGGGCTCGGCTATGAACTGAGCGTCGTGGAGCCAGATGGCTCGCTGCATGTGGCGCGCAACACGGAGGATGTCATGGCTGCCTACCAACAGCGTGGAACGGATCACATCGATATCGTGGCCCAGCCAGGCCAACCATGACGCGGCGCGAGGCAGCATCGCTTGTCCTGCTCGGCGCGCTGGCGGCGCCCCTATCGAATGCGGCCGCGGCACCCTCGATGTGCGGGAGGCCGGAGGTGGCCGAACTTGTCCAGCAACATTATAGCCGGCAGACCGCCCATCTGGCGCTGATCGCGAACACCGCCATCGAAGTGGAGACATCCGGAAATCGCGCGCTCTGCGCCGTGTCCGTGCGAGTCACGCTGTTCAATCTTCTGGCGGGCAGGCCCTATCCGGAAACCATCGTACAGACGCGTTACTTCGAAATCGAGTCCATCGGCGGCGGGCTGAGGGTCACTTTCGGAGCCGCGTCGTAACGCCTGCCACGCGGCGGAGCCGACGCCGCGTTCTGCCCGAAGCCGCCATGCCGGACAGATGCGCCCATGTCTGGTAGCGCGGCGAGGCGGGCAGCGTGCCGTCCTGGATCAGCCGCCGCCAGACGCCGCAGGCTGACTAACTGACTGACTGACTTCGGGTTGACAGCATCCCTCAAGCGATCAAACTGGCTTAAAGACAATAAAAAGCCAGCATGGCTGCAGTTCAGGGGCGACGGATGGCTGGGAAAGAGACTATCGGACCACTTTCCGGACTCCGGGTGCTGGACCTCAGCCGCGTTCTGGCGGGACCGTTTTGCTCGATGATCCTGGGGGATCTCGGCGCCGAAATCATCAAGGTCGAGGACCCCTCGGGGGGCGATCAAACACGCACCATCCCGCCCTTCGTCAATGGCGTCAGCCATTATTTTCTGGCCATCAACCGCAACAAGAAATCGATTGCGGTCGACACGAGATTGCCGGAGGGCCGCGAGGTGATCCTCGATCTGGTACGGCAATCCGATGTCGTGCTGGAGAATTTCCGGCCCGGCGTGATGGACCGCCTGGGGCTTTCGTTTGAGGTGTTGCGTGCCTTGAAGCCCGATCTGGTGGTCTGCTCGATCAGCGGTTTTGGGCAAACTGGCAAAATGAGCAACCTGCCGTCGTTCGACCTGATCACCCAGGCGATGAGCGGCGTCATGAGCATCAACGGCGAGCCTGACGGGCCGCCCACCAAGCTCGGCCTCCCTATGGGCGATATCGGCGGCGGATTGTGGGCCGCGATCGGCGTGCTCGCCGCGCTCCAGGCGCGCAGCCGCTCCGGCGTCGGCGCGCATATCGATCTCAGCCTGCTCGACGGGCTGGTCGGCCTGATGGGGTATCTGGCGGAGATCTATCTCGTCACCGGTGAGAACCCCGCACGGGTCGGCAGCGCGCATCACAGCGTGGTTCCGTACGGCCGTTATCCGGTCAAGGATGGCCATATCGTTCTCGCGTTGCATGTCGGCACGTTCTGGCGAAAGTTCTGCGGTGCCATCGGCCGATCCGACCTCGCCGATAATCCGAAATACCGCACCACGTCGGACCGGCGGGATAATCGCGATGAGCTGGAGGCCATCGTCATCGAGCTCCTGCAAACGCGCACCGCCGAGGAATGGCATGTGGTGCTGCATGACGCCGACGTGCCGCACGGAACCGTCAATACCGTCGGCGAGGCGCTGGAGCAGGATGTCATTGCGGAACGCGGATTGGTGCAAACCTACCAACATCCGGTCGCCGGCCCCACCAAGGTGGTGGGCTCCCCGTTGCGCTTCACCGGGCAGTACGAAGCGGGTCCGATGGCGGCGGCGCCGCTGCTCGGCGAGCACACCGAAGAAATTCTGACCGGGCTGCTCGGCTACGACGCGGATCGCATCCGCGCCTTGCGCGCGGCAAAGGCCATTCGTCTGGCCGTCGATAGCGGCTTTCCCATTCCAAAGGAAAATTGACATGTCTCTCATCACCGATGAGGAACTGAACCGGTTGCGCGCCAGGATCGGGCAGGTCGTGAGCGTGGCGCAAGCCCCGTATCTGACCGAGGTGACGCGCGACGCCATTCGCCACTGGGCGTGGGCGACCGGCGACAAGAACAAGCTTTATCTCGATGAGGCGTATGCCAAGGCGTCGCCGTACGGCGCGCTGCTGTGTCCGCCGAGCATGCTGTACGCTTTCAGCCGCATCTCGATCGGCTATCGCGGCGGACTGCCCGGCGTTCACTCCATGTTTGGCGGCTCGTGGTGGCGCTGGCACGAGCCGTCCGTGGTCGGTGACCGGATCGACGCCGAGGTGACCTTCAAGGATCTGGTGGAATTCCCCAGCCGCTTCGCCGGCCGCATGTTCAAGCAAACGTCCGAGGTTCGTTTCACCGATCAGACCGGGCGGCGGGTCGCCACCGCCGATGCCTGGGGCATGCGGGTGGGCCGAGCCGAGGCGCGTGAGAAAAAGAAATACGAGGAAATCGCCGAGCCGCCGAAATACACCAAGGACGACATCGCACGCATCGCCGCGCTTTATGCCCAGGAGCACTGCCGGGGTGCCACGCCGTTGTATTTCGAGGATGTCGAAATTGGCATGGACGTGCCGGAGATCGTCCGCGGCCCCTACACCGCAACCTGTGCCGTGGCGTTCGAGCAGGCCTGGGGCGGCCTGTTCATCTGGGCGCATGGTTACTGGTTCGACCTGATCTCGCGCCACCCGGCGCTGGGCATCGCCAACGCGATGGGTGTGCCCGAGCCCCCCGAGGCGGTGCATTGGGACACCGAACTCGCCCGCAGCGTCGGCGTCCCGCAGGCCTATGATTACGGGCCCGAACGCATCTCGTGGATGGCCACGATGCTCACCAACTGGATCGGCGATCATGGCTTCCTGACCGAACTCTACGGCGAGATGCGGCGCTTCAACATGATCGGCGATATCACCTATTGCCGGGGCCAGGTGACCGAGCGCATTCCGGGCGCCGATGGCACGGGCACGATCAAGCTGAACATCGAGACCCGCGACCAACGCGACCAGCAGACCGCGAAGGGCTGGGCCAAAATCAGCCTGCCAATGCGCGGTTGAAATCTGTGCCGGAACGCCGCGCTTCACGGGGAAAAGAAATGATCGAGAAAATCCTGACCGCCGTCTTTCTGGCCGGTGCATTGGCGGTTTCGTGGATCGGCCCGCGCGCCGAGGCAGCCGATTACACGCTGCGCCTCAATCACACCCTGCCGGCGGCGCATCTTCGCCAGAAAGACGCGGAGTTGTTCCGCACCATGGTCGCCAAGGTCACGGCCGGACGGGTGGACGTGCAGATTTTCCCCGCCGGGCAGCTTTATAAAAGCGATCAGGGTGCCATCAAGGCGGTGCGCAGCGGCGCGATCGAGGGCGCCATGGTGACAACCGGCGATCTGGCCCAGTTCGTCCCGGCCTTCAACCTGTACGAAACGCCGTTTCTGATCACCAGCTACGGCCAGCTCAACGCGGTGCTGGACAGCCCGATCTCGGCGGAAATCCTGGCCAGGCTCGAGCCACTCGGCATCAAGGCGCTGGTCCACACCAACGCCGGCTCCGCCATCCTGGCCACCCACGCCCGGGCGATCCAGAAGGCCGATGACCTGAAGGGCATGCGCCTGCGCGCTGCCGCCGGGCAGATCCAGATCAAGGCGCTGGAATTGCTCGGCGCGTCCGCCATTCAGCTGCCCGTCGCCGACATCGCACCGGCGCTGGAACGCGGCACCATCGATGGCCTGCTCACCACGCCGTCGGCCCTGTCGGACATGCAAATCGGCAGTATCGCCCGTTACGGCACCTGGACATCGCAGCAGTTCTTTCCGCCAGTGATCGTCGTCAATGCCGCGTGGTGGAACCGCTTGCCTAATGATCTTCGTGATGCGGTCATGGGAATTCTCAAGGACTTCGAAAGACAGACCCGCGAACTGAACCTCCAGGAAGAGGACAGGGCCATCGCGGCGCTGAGGGCGCAGGGCGTCAATGTCACCAAGCTGGATCAAGCCGGACTCGAAACCTTCCAGGCCAAGCTGGAGCCGATGCTGGCGCAGGCGCGGCAGCAGATCGGCCCGGATCTATTCGACCGGGCGCAGAAGGTGATCCAGTCCGCCCAATGACGCCGAACGCGGCGGCGCAACTCCCCTCCCGCATCAGGGCTGCCTGCGACTACCTCGCGGCGGCTGCGATGGCAGCCGCGATGATCATCGTGGCCGTCGTGGCGATCTTGAGAAACGTGGCGGGCTTCACGCCGATCTGGACCGAGCCGGTCGTCGGACTGCTTGTATTTGTCTCGGTCTGCGCCGCCATTCCGGCCGGGCTGCGCGATGGCGTGCATGTCTCTATGCATATCCTGGACCGGATGGGCGAAAAGGTTCTGCACGTGCGCGACATCATAGGGCAGGCGCTGAGCGTGCTGCTGGGGCTGGCGGTGTTCGTGTCCGCGGCCATCTACGCCGAGGACATGTTCGCCATTGACCTGACCGATTACGCCGGCATCCCGGACGGCCTGCCGGCGCTGGTCGGCGCGCTGTTCGGCCTGATCCTGGCGGTGGTTTCACTGGCTAAGTTCAGGGACATCCTCCGGCGCACGGACGCGGCGCGATGAGTGCCGCAATCCTGGTGGTGTTGGTGCTCGGCGCCTTGCTGGTCACCGGAGTGCCGATCTTTATCGCCGTCGGCGGCGCCGGCTTCATCGGGCTGACCGCGATGGGCCAACCCTTGTCGACGGTGGCTCAGGTGTTCATCTCGAGCGTCGGCAGTTTTGCACTGATCGCGATTCCGCTGTTCGTGTTCATGGCGGAATACATGACCGCGACCGGGATCATGCTGCGCCTCACCAATCTTCTGGCGGCGTTTGTCGGGCACTGGCGCGGCGGCATCGGCTATGTGACCGTGCTGGCAAGCGCCAAATTCGCCGCCTTCTCCGGCTCCAGCGCGGCCAACGCGGCCGCCCTGTCGGTGGCGCTCATTCCGCGGATGCGCGAGGCCGGCTATCCAATGCGCTTTGCCGCCGGCGTGGTCGCGGCCGGCGGCACGCTGGGCATTCTCATCCCGCCCTCGATCAACATGATCCTGTATTCGGCGGTCACCGGGTTGCCGGTGCTCCAGCTGTTCCGGGCAGGCATCGTGCCGGGCTTCACCCTGGCCGGGGCGTTCATGGTCGTCGTGGCGATTCTGTGCCGCAACGTGCCGACCTTGCCGCGGGTGCCCTGGGCCGCGCGTTGGGCGCTGGTGCGCCGCGACGGGCTGCTGCTGCTGCTGCCGGTCGTGGTGTTCGGCTCGATTTTCGGCGGCATCTTCACCGTCAACGAGTCGGCCGCCGCGGGCATTTTCTTCGCCATGCTGATGCAGTCGGCCTGGTTTCGGGATTTCCGCTGGGACCATCTGCACGTGGCGCTTGTGCAAACCGCCAAGACCACATCGATGATCTACCTGATCATCGGCACCGCCTCCATCTTTGGCCATGTGCTGACCCTGTCGCAGACCGCGCATGACGTGGCACTGGCGATCGCTCCGGTCATTCACGAGTCGCGCTGGCTCTTCTTTCTGCTGGCGATGCTGCTGCTGATCGTGCTGGGCACCGTGATCGACGTCGCCGCCGTCACCTATATCGTCATCCCCATCCTGGACCTGACGGTGATGACCAACGGGCTGGACCGCATCCAGTTCGCCATCATGTTCATCATCAACATGGAAATGGCATTGATCCACCCACCGTTCGGCCTCAACGCCTTCATCGTCAGTTCGGCGGCGAAGCTCACCGTGGGCGAGGTATTTCTCGGAACCATTCCCTTTTGCGGTGCCATGATCCTGGTCATGGTCCTGGTCGCGGCATTTCCGGAGATGACGCATTGGCTGGGATGAACGATCCTGCTGACGCCGCCGACCGGCTGGCGGCCCTGCTGCGGCCGCATGACACGATCCTGGTCAGCAACGGGACCGCCGAACCGGATCGTCTGATCGCGGCGCTGATCGACGTGGCTGGGGCGATGCCGGGTATCCGGGTGATTCAGATCACGACCAGCGGCCAGGAACGACTGGCCGAGGCGAGCGGCCCCGGGTTCCGCCTCGCCACGCCCTCGCCGGGGCGCAAGACCCGGGCCGCCATCAATGAAGGGCGGGCGGAGCTGCTGCCAGAATCGTTGGGCGTCATGGCGCAGCAGATCGACCGGGGAGAACTCCGCATCGATGGCGTTCTGAGCCGCCTTGGCCCGCCGCACCACGACTCCGCGCATCCCGGAGTCGCCATGGACATCACCATCCCCGCCTTGGCGCAGGCGCGCTTCCACATGACGGAACTGGATGCGGGCCTGCCGCGGGTGCCGGCCCGGCGGCTGGTCGATCTCCAACGCTGCGATTTCCGCCTCCATCGCGACGACGGCCCGGAGGCCTATAGCGAACGGCCGCCGCTCGGCCTCGGCGCCGTCCTGGCGGGCCACATCGCGGAGTGCATTGCACCGCGGGCAACCCTGGAAGTCGGACTGGGCCGCCTGGCCGCCTTGATGCCGGCGGCGCTGAAGGGCCGCAGCGGCCACGCGATATCGACTGGCCTGATCGGCGACGAGATCATCGCGCTGGTGGAAGCCGGCATCGTCGATCGCCCGGTCATCGTCGGCGAACCGGCGATGGTGGTAACCGCGGTGATACGCGGCTCGCATGAGTTGTATCGGTGGGTCGATGGCAACGGAGCGGTGCGGCTGGCCGACGCGGTGGAGACGCACAACCCGGCGCATCTGGCGCGGCTGCATCGCTTCACCGCATTGAATGGCGCCTTGCAAGTCGATCTGGCGGGCAACGCCAACAGCCTGGCGGTAGGTGGCCGGTTGCTCGGCGGGCTGGGCGGAGCGATCGATTTCGCCACGGCTGGCAGCTATGCCGGGGGTTCGATCGTCGCATTGGAATCACGCGCCGGCGGTTTCCCGAGCATCGTGCCGATGGTGGAGCGGGTAACCCTGCCATGCACGTTCGTGACGCATGTGGTCACCGAATACGGCGTGGCGCGGCTTCGCGGGTTGTCGCTCACCGAACGCGCGGCGGCGATGATCGCGATCGCCCATCCGGACGACCGCGACGACCTGCGCGGCGCCGTGCGTCGGTAGTTTCTTGGAACGTCGAATCGAACGGCGCTGGAGCCGCCCAGGGCGGGACGGTTCATGTCGTGTCTACGACTCCGGCAAACCCGCCGCGCGCAGCGCCTCGCTGTAGACGCGCTGCCATTCGCGCATGACAGGCGCGGTCAATGCCCGATGGAAGGACGGTTCGGCGCGCAGCCAGGCAAGGGTTGCGGTCGCCGGGAAACGCTGCCGTAACACCTCCAACGCTTGTTGTAATTCCTTCCAATGCCCGAGTAACCAGTTGAGCGCCACCAAGCCGCGATAGGCACGTGGTCGGGACCGGCGACCTCAACGGCGACGGCAAGGCCGATATCCTGTTGCAGAACGACAACGGCATCGTCGGCGACATCCTCATGAACGGCAACGCGGTCGCCTCGGTCAACGTGCTGGCCACGCTGCCGGCGGGCTGGGAGGTGGGTGGCGTCGCCAAGGGCAGCATCGTGCTGCACAACGACAACGGGTCCGACGTGCTGTGGAAGACGAACGGCACCGCGATCACATCCGTGAAGTCGCTGATCGCGCCGGGTGCAGCCTGGACCGGCGTCGTCACCGGCGTGGATTTCAACGGCGACGGCACGGACGACTTCGCCGTGCAATCGACCGACGGCACGGTGGCGGGGTTCACGCTCAACTCGTTTTCGGGAGCGATCACCGGGGGTGCCACCCTGGCGCAGTCGCCCGGCGCCGCGTGGCACGCGATCGGCAACGAGCCGATGATGTTCATCGACGGCAGCGGCTCCTACGCCAACCTCGCGGCCACCGTGGCGCGGGACGATTTCAACTTTAAGAACTACGGGACCGGCCTCGACACGATCTCCGGTTTCAACCCGGCCCAGGACCTGATCAGCTTCGGTGCCACCACCTTCGCCAACTACGCCGCCATGCAGCAGCATGAGGTGGCTTACCAGGGCGGCACGCTGATCGCGCTCGGGGCCAACACCGTCGTGGTGATCCAGGGCGTCACGCCCGGCCAACTCGGCAGCAGCAACTTCACCTTCGTCTAGGAGCGTAAGGCATGAACGACATGGTTCCCGACCTGGCGGCAGTGAAGTCGCGCCAGAACAGCGCCTGGGCGTCGGGTAACTACGCGGTGATCGGCTCCACCTTGCAGATCGCGGGCGAGACGTTGTGCGAGGCGATCGACCTGCGGGCGGGCGAACGGGTGCTCGATGTGGCCGGCGGCAACGGCAACGCGGCGCTGGCCGCGGCCCGGCGCTGGGCGGATGTGACATGCACCGACTACGTGTCCGCGCTGCTGGACTGTGCCCGCGAGCGCGGACAGGCGGACGGATTGGTCATGCGGTTCGAGGTGGCAGACGCCGAGGCGCTGCCCTTCCCTGACGCCTCGTTCGATGCCGTGCTCTCCACCTTCGGAGTGATGTTCACGCCCTACCAGGAGCGCGCGGCCGCCGGAGATGGTCCGGGTGTGCTGGCCCGGCGGGCGGATCGGCATGGCGAACTGGACGCCGAACGGCTTCGTGGGCCAGCTCTTCAAGCTCCTGGGCGGCTACCTGCCGCCACCTGCCGGCGTGCGCTCCCCGGCCTTGTGGGGCACCGGCGCACGCCTGCGCGAGCTGTTTCCGGGCCGGGTGATCGAGGCGACGCCGCGGGTCTTCAATTTCCGCTACCGCTCGGCCGAGCACCTGACCGAGGTGTTCCGCACCTTCTACGGCCCGGTCCACAAGGCATTCCTGGCCCTGGAAGCCGACCGTCAGGCCGCTCTCGAGCGCGACATGCAGGCGCTTATGGCGAGTTTCGACGTGGGCGGGGGAGGGCCCGCTTGTGGTCGCGTCCGAGTATCTCCAGGTGATCGTCCGGGTTTGACCGCAAAGGCAACGACCCGCCGACGCCATTCCAACGCCGGGCATGGACGTCGAATATCTGCCCCGAGGTCGTCACGCCGTAATCCGCCCTGGACCGAACGCCGCCCTAGACCGAACGCCGCCCTTGGCCGAGCGCCTCGCTTGGCGGTGCGGTGGTCGGCCCCGTTGCCGGTCAGAGCGTGGGGGCTCCCATCGTCTTCCACTTAAGGGCGCGGCGCGTGACCAAGGTCACGAGGGCATCGATCGCCAGCGCGATGAACAGGACGCCTGCGATCGCCGCGAACGTCGCGTGGGCCGCGAATTGCTCCGCGTTCTTGGCCAGGAGATATCCGAGACCCTCGCTGCCGGCGAGCATCTCCGCCACCACGACGCCGACCAGCGCATAGGGGACCGAAATCTTGAGCCCGGCCGCGACCCAGGTGAGGGCGGAAGGGATGATGACCCGCCGGGTCAGTTGCCACCGGCTGGCACCCATGATCCTGACGGCCGCCACCAGTTCGCCACTGACCTCGCGCACCCCGAAATACGTGTTGTAGTACACCAGAAAGAACACGATCGTGGCGGCGAACACCACGCGGAACTCCAGCCCCAGACCGAACCACAGCAGGAACAGCGGCGCCAGCGCGAGCCGGGGCAAGGTATAGAGCGCCGTCATGATCGGCGCGACAACGACTCCCAGGCGCGGCCACGAGCCGGTGGCGTAGCCCGCCACCATGCCGGTCGATGCGCCGGCGACGAAGCCGAGAAGCGTGGCCTGCAGCGTCGCCCAGGTGGCCCGAAGATACGTGCCGTCCAGCATCCACTTCCACATCGTCGCCGCGATCAGCGAGGGCCGGCTGACGAACAATGCGGGAATCCAGCGGTCGGCGGCGATCTCCCAGAAGCCAAAGAAAAGCGCGATGACCGCGACCTGCATCGCGAGATTTTCCAGCCCCGTTCGCCGCGCGCTTTTCCGACGCGCGCGGCGCCTGGGCGGCCGCTGTGGCCCATCGCTCGCCGCGCTCATGCCGGAACTGCTGCGAGCGACAGCTCCGCCGAGGTTTTCGGACGGTACATGACCGATCTGATATTGGCCTCCAGCCGGGCATATTCCACGGACGAGCGCACCGCGTCGAGATCGCGGTTCTTGCCGAAGGGCGGACAGACGACATCCCGCACCGTGAGCGGCCGCCCGCCCAAAACCAGGATGCGGTCCGCGAGCAGGATGCTTTCCGAGATATCGTGCGTCACGAACAACACGCTGCTCCGTGTCCGATTCACCGTGCGCAGCAATTCGGCGTGCATCGTCTCGCGCAACTGGGCATCGAGCGCGGCGAAGGGCTCGTCCATCAGAAGCATCGGCGGGTCGTAGATCAGGCTCCGCGCCAGCAGCGCGCGTCGCTTCATGCCACCGGACAGCTCGGAAGGGTATTTCGCGGCCGCATCCGTGAGATCGACGAGGCTGAGCGCGGCGGCCAGTTGCGCCCGGCGCGAAGCCACCGGACTTCGGCGGATTTCCAGCGGGAGCAGCACGTTTCGTGCGACCGTCAGCCAGGGCAGCAGCGTGTCGCCCTGCGTCATGTATCCGACGTTCCGATTGACGCCGGCAACCGGCTCTCCCTGAAACAGCACGCGCCCGGCAAAAGGCCGCGCCAGCCCGGCACTGAGGTTGAGCAGCGTGGATTTTCCGCATCCGCTCGGCCCGAGGAGCGCGACGAACTCGTGCGCTCCGACCGACAGGTTGAAGCCGTCGAGGATCATCTCCTCCTCGGTGAACCCGAACGAGACCTCGCGAAACTCCAGCAGCACCGGGCTTTCGTCACGCAAGGCGGTGTCCGGACGCATGCCGGGCCGCTCTCAGTCCGCCTTCGCTTCAGCTATCAGCAACTTGTCGAACGTGGCGTTGGCGTAGTTCTGCTTCTGGCTCTCGGTCTGCGACTTGAGAAGCTGCTCCCATGGCGCGCGTCTCGCCTTGGCCCCATCGAACAGCACCAGCAGAGCTTGTCTGAAGCCGTCATCCCAGATGGCCTGGTCGGTCTCGGCACCATACTTCGCCTTGACCGCCTTGGATGTGCCCTCCGGGTCGGCCTTCAGCCGGGCAATCGCGTCCGCGATCGCGGCGTGGATGCGAACCGCTTCGCCCGTGTGGGAATTGTACCAGCTGGTCTGCACGAACGCCGAGACCGCCGGCAGGCTCTCCAGGCCCGGCACGTCCCGGCGCGGGATGCTGATGTAGCGGATGCCGGACTTGTCGCTCAGCACGCCACCGAGCGAGCCGATGCTCCACATCGCCGCATCGATCTGGTCGTTGCGGATGCTTTGCATCATGGTAAGCGGGTCGGACAGACGGATCGGCCGCAGATCCTTGGCGACGGACATGCCGAGATGCTGCAGCATGGCGTCCAGGGTGACCTCGTGGAATCCGATCACCGAGACCCGGAGGCCCTTCAGCGATTGCAGCTTCTTGTCGCCGGAATCATCGATCTTCGCCCCCAGCCGGTCGGCGGTCTTCTGCGACAGGATGATCTCGGTGATCGGTCCGGTCGTCACGGCGACAGCCTTGAAATCAGCGCCATTCGCGACCGCGTCGGTCCCCGACGTCGTGCCGTGCACGCACACATCGACGGCAGCCGCGAACAGCGCCGCGAAGCAGTTGTTGCCGCCGGGCAGGGGCCGAAACTCGAGCTTGAACCCTTCCTTGGCGAAGATCGCCGGATCGCGTCATCGTCGCCCTGGTTCGACAGCTTCCGCTCGACCGTGTAGCCGAGCCCGTTCGGGACCGCCCTGAATTCGGCGTGCCGACCCTGGGCCTGGAGCGCGAGCGCACTGGCGAGGCTCGCATTGTAGCCGGTCCTGGGGTCGCTCGAAAGCTTGCCTTCACGCTCCAGGGCGTACTGGAAGAATCTTCCATGCCCGTAGGAGATATGGCCGGGGTCGGCCTGATTCTCGACAACCTGGAGCCAGTTCGTCGGGATACGATGCCCGATCATCTGCCGCAGAGCGCCGGGCCGCACGTAGATATCCCATCGTGGAAGCATCGGCGCCGGCGCCGGGCCGAGATAGGCCCAGATCAGGCCGCCCATCCGCTGAACCGGATAGGCCTTGATGAGCACCTTGTCCCGGAATGTCGAGCCCGCCGGTTCAAGGGGCATCTCCAGGCAGGCGCCCGTCTCGTCGAACAGCCAGCCATGGTAACAGCACCGCAGGCCGTTCACTTCGGGGATGCCGAGGCAGAGGCTGGTCTGCCGGTGCGGGCATCGTTCATCGAGAAGGCCCATGACGCCGCTGCGGTCCTGGAACAGCACCAGGCTTTCCCCGAGCACGCGCACGCCAACCACGGGATTTTCGTCAAGCTTCTCGGCCGCGCAGATGGGCAGCCAATAGCGCCGGAACATGTCCCCGGCGGGCGTGCCTGGGCCGACGCCGGTCAGTCGCTCGTTTTCCACGACACTTAACACGCGCCTTCTCCCAGTCGGCGTGCGCGTATGCATCCCCGATTCGCCTGTTTACCCGCCCGCGTAACCGAAATCCAGCAGGTACGACCCTCGGGACCTCCCCCGGCGCGCGCGGATGTGATCGCGTTCGGCGCAGTTGATCGCCAATCCCGATTTGCCCGAGCGGCTGCGTACCGGCAAGTATCTCAGCCGCTACGACCGATTGACCTTCCACGGCGGTGAAGCCCGCGGCGACACCGACGACTCAGATCTGGAAATCAAACTGCTTGAAGGAAAAATCCATGCCCGTAAACGCCATCTACAAGACCCACGCCACAGCGCGAGGCGGCCGTGACGGCACCGCACGCTCCGACGACGGGTCGGTCGATGTGAAGCTGGTCGTGCCGAAGGAAATGGGCGGTCCGGGCGGCGAGGGAGCGAACCCGGAGAAGCTGTTCGCTGCCGGCTATTCGGCGTGTTTTCTCGGCGCGATGAAGGCGGTCTCAGGCAAGGAAGGCGTGAAGGTGCCTGCCGACGCGACCGTCACCGCAGAAATTGGTTTCGGCCCGCGCTCCGAGGGTGGCTATGGCATCACCGCCGACCTCACCATCACGCTGCCCGGCGTCGATCGCGCGGCTGGCGAGAAACTGATGCGGGCCGCACATGAGGTTTGCCCCTATTCCAATGCGACGCGCGGCAATGTCGACGTCGGCCTGAAGCTCGCCTGAGGAAGGCGGCGATATTCGCCTCGTCACTGCGAGGAGCCGCTTGGCGGCGTGGCAGTCCGCCGTGGGTCGCCACGTCGGAAAGCGGCTCCCCCGCGACGGCGAATACCGCCCGGTCGGTGCTATTCCGACATCCCCGCCAGACGCAGCCCGGTCGCGTAATGCTCCCGGTCAGCCAAACGCTCGAACGGGCTGCCGTCGACGAAGCCCCTGATGGTGAAGCCGGGTTCGATCGCCAGCAGCCGCTTGCACACGATCTCGGCCTCCGCCGTCGCACCGAGATGGCCGAGCGCCGCCAGATAGGGTTTGCAGGCCGCCGAGAAGGCCGGATTCATCTCGCTCACCGCGCGGCCGGCAACCACGGCGCCCTCATGGTCGCGGCGCAGCAGGGCCACGATGATGAAGCCGGTGTCCAAAAAGAACGCGTGCGGGTCGAGCGGGGACAACTTCTTGTAGCGCTTCAGGCGGCGCTCGGCCTCGTCGAGATCGCCGAGATAGGCGCAGGCGACGCCGGACAGGCTCCAGGCCATCGCGAGGTTCGGGTTCACCGCCAACGCCCGCTCATGCAGCGACATCGCCTCGCGCAGGCGATGGTGCAGGAAGGCGCGCACATGCGCTGCGATGGTCAGCGCCTTGGCGTCCTGGGTGTCGAGCATGATGGCACGCTCGGCGACGCGGCCGGCCTCGGCCATCACCGAAATCGGGTCGCGGGTCCAGCATTGTCCCACCAGGAAGATCTGCCACAGCGCGTACCAGGCATGGGCGGAAGCGTCGTCCGGCTCCCGCGCGATGGCCTGGCGCAGCAATTCGCCCGCTTGCATGAACAGCGGGCGTTCCATCCGCCCCAGCAACGGCAGCGCGCGCAGCACGAGGTCGTAGGCGCTGGCGTCCTGCGGCGGGCGGGCGGCGATGCGATGGCTTTCGATCAGCAGGATTTCGGAGTCGATCTGCGCCACCACCTCGGCGGCGATCTCGTCCTGCAACGTCAGCAGATCGCGCGGCTCGCGGTCGAAGCGGCGCGACCACACCACCTGGTTGCCGGCCCGCAGATCGAGCAGGCGGAACGAGACGCGCAGGCGGTCGGGCACCCGATGAACGGTGCCGTCGAGCAGGAAGTCGATGCCGAACGCGCGGCGGATGACGGTCTCGTCGCGGGTCTGGGTCGCGTAGCGGGCGAGCGAACTGGACGAGACCAGGAACATTCCGCGGAAGCGGGCGAGGGCGGAAGTGATTTCATCGGCCAACCCGGTGGAAAGATGCGCCTCCGCCTCGGTTGTGCCGACAAGGTGCAGCGGCATCACGCCGACGCGCGCGCCGCCCCGGGTCGCCGGGGCCTTGGCCTCGACGGCCTTGTCGCCCCGTAAATCGCCCCGCTGATCGTTTCTGGGATCGTTTCTGGGGTCGTTTCTGGGATCGCTTCTGGGTTCGTTTCGTGCGTCGCCCCGGCTTTCGGAGCGCGGGTCGATGCGCGCCTCGGGCGGCCGCGGCGTGGGCCGGCCCTCGGCTTGGCGAAAGCTCGGTGCCGCCTGGCCCGACGAGGCGGCCGCCGCATTCGGCCGGGCCGGCCCAACCGCGCGAACCTCGGACAGCAGCCGCTGGGTTTCCTCGGACGGCTGTGCGTCGAGTTGGTCGGCGAGCACGGTGCGGCAACGTTCATAGGCCTGGATTGCCATGCCGCGCTCGCCCCGCGCGGCATAGGCGCGCATCAGCGACCGCCAAGCCCCCTCGTGCGAGCGGTCGATCGAGAGCAATTGCTGGGCGGCGGTGATGACCATCTCAGGTTCGCTCTGGTCGCGCAGCAACCCCTCGGCCAGCGTCCGCGCGCGATCGCTGAGACGCTCGCGTTCGGCCGCCAGCCAATTGTCGAAGGCGGGGTCCACGCCATCGAGATCCTCAAGCAGTTCACCGTCCAGCAATGCCAGCGCGGCGGGCTTCTGCGCCGAGGCGCGCAGCACCTCCTCGACGTCGATCCAGACGGTTCCCGGACGGAGCACGAGATGGTCGCGGTTAATCGCGAGGATGTGATTGCCGATCGGGGCCAGCGCGTCCAGCAGGCGGTGGATTTCCTGGCGCAGCGAGGCACGCGCCTGCTCCTCCGGGCGGCGGCTCCATAGCATCTCGGCGACCTTCCCACGCAGCACGGGACGCGGCGCGGAGAGTGCCAGGATCGCCAGCAGCGCCCGGGTCTTGCGTCCGGTCGGCAGGATGCTCTCGCTCGTGAGCGTCCATGCCTCCATCTGTCCAATCAGCCTGAGCCGCACCATGACGGGGTTCGCGACAATGGGGGTAGCCATCTGCGAGATGTCTCTCGGCGGCGCGGCGACGATCATCGACGGTCCCTTTCCCCCGTGCGAGGGGATGGTTGGTGAACGTGTGGTTTTTGACCGGCTCGCCTCAGCACCTCGATGGACGGCGAAGGTCCGAGAGATGTCGCAGACGCGTCAGCTTGCCATCAGCATACCGCATACCTGAATATGCGCGTGATATCACCGTTCCATTCGCCGTTATAACGTGCCAGCCAATTCTCGGCTTGCGAACGTTCTCCGCGCGCGATCGCTTCCAAGGGGGCGAGATGTATCGTTTCGTCCTCCCCGGCGGCGTTCTTCCGGGCGCGGGCGGCCAGGCCGTCGCGTGCGATGCTGACCACGTCACGCGCAAGATCGCGCAGGGTGCCGCCGGCCCAGGGCGCCGAGAGCCCGAGCCGGGGCACGATCGGGCGCAGCGCCAGAAAGTCCTGACGGTCGAACCGGGCGAGCAGCGCCTCGGCCGCCGTGAGCGCCGCGTCATCGTAGAGCAAGCCGACCCAGAGCGCCGACTGCGCCAGCATCATCTCGGGCGTGCCGGCATCGGCCCCGCGCATCTCCAGGAACCGCTTGAGCCGAACATCGGTGAACGCCGTCGTCATGTGGTCGCCGAAATCGCCGACGGTCGCCTCGCCCGCCGCGGCGTTGCCGAGATGCCCCGACATGAAGCGGCGGAAGGATTGCCCGGCGAGATCGACATACGCCCCGTGCCGGTGGACAAAATACATCGGCATATCGAGCAGCCACTGGACATAGCGCTCGAACCCGAACCCGTCCTCGAAGAACACTTCGGGGATGCCAGAGCGCTGGTTGTCCACGTCGGTCCACACCTCCGCGCGCACCGATTGCAGCCCGTTCGGCCGGCCCTCGGTGAACGGCGAGTTGGCGAACAGCGCGGTCGACAGGGGCTGCAGCAGCAGCGCGACCCGCAGTTTGCGGACCATCGCGGCCTCGGATTCGTAGTCGAGATTGACCTGCACCGTGCAGGTGCGCGTCATCATGTCGAGCCCGCGTGTGCCCACCAGCGGCATGTAGCGGCGCATGATGGCGTAACGGCCTTTGGGCATCCACGGCATCTGCTCGCGCGTCATGGTCGGATGGAAGCCCAGCGGGATGAAGCCCAGGCCCAGCGGCCCGGCGGCCGCGCGGACATGGGCGAAATGCGCGGCGAACTCCGCCTGCGTCTCGTGCAGCGTCTCCAGCGGGCCGCCCGACAGCTCCAGCTGCCCGGCCGGCTCCAGCGAGACCGAGCCGCCATCATGCGCACCGGCGCCCTTGAGGCCGATCGGGTTCGCGCGGTCGAGGATCGGCTGCCAGTCGGGACCGGACATGGCCTCCAGCAACGCGCGGATGCCGCCCGGCTCGTAGGGCGGGGGTGCCAGATCCGCCTGGCGAAAGCCGAATTTCTCGTGCTCCGTGCCGATCCGCCACGCGTGTTTGGGCTTGCACCCGGCGGCGATGTGGTCGGCAAGCTGGCGGACCGACGTGATGGGCGTCGCGTCGGCGTCTCCAGGGTTGGACATCGGTGTTCCGGTCAGTGGCCGTTTCAACAAAGGCAAGCGCGGGGAACAGTCAAGCTCCCGGCCACCCCCGGGGTGACGGGATTGACCAGGCCGGGCGGCCGCGCGCAGGTGGCGCCATGGGTGAATACACCGACATCGTCACCGAAGGCTGGGTCGCGCGGCTGCCGCGCGCATGGCTGCCCTACGTGCTGCTCGCACGGCTCGATCGGCCGATCGGCGCGTGGCTGCTGTTCCTGCCCGGTCTGTGGTCGATCCTGCTGGCCCGCTCCGCGCCGGGAGAGACGGCCTGGCTGGTCGCGCTGTTCCTGGCCGGCGCCTTCGTCATGCGGGGCGCCGGCTGCGTGGTGAACGACATGTGGGACCGCGACATGGACCGCCGTGTCACCCGCACCGCCGGCCGTCCGCTGGCGTCCGGCATGGTGGGGATGCGGCGGGCCGCCTGTTTCCTGGCCGTGCTGCTGGCCATCGGGCTGACGATCCTGCTGCGGCTCGGCCCCTTGGCGCAAAGCCTGGGCCTCGGATCGCTGCTGCTGGTGGCGAGCTATCCGCTGGCCAAACGCATCACCTGGTGGCCGCAACTGATGCTGGGCTTCACCTTCGGCTGGGGCGCGCCGATGGGATACGCCGCCGCCGCCGGGCATTTGGACACGACCGCGGCCACGCTGTACGCGGCGGCGATCCTGTGGATTCTGGGTTACGACACGATCTACGCGCACCAGGACCGCGAGGACGACGCGATCGTGGGTGTGCGCTCCACGGCGCGGCTGTTCGGCAGCCGGACCCGGCCGTTCCTGGCGGCGTGCTACGGCGGCACGGTGGCGCTGCTGCTGGCGGCGGGGTGGCTGGCCGGCCTTTCGGCCTGGTTCGGCGTGGCGATGGCGGTGCCGGCGGCGCTGCTGGCGTGGCAGATCTTGCGGCTCGAAATCGGCGATCCGGCGGCGTGCCTGAAACTGTTCAGGCTGAACCGCGAAGTCGGGCTCGCGGTCGGCGTGGCGATCATGCTCGGTCGGATGTGATGCGGGCGTTCGACGCCGAGGCGTTCGTGGCCGCGAACACCGTTCGTGCAACGGCGGCGCTGGTGCCGGAGATCCTGTTGCATCTGGCCACCGAGATCACGCCGATCTGGCAGGCGAGCGAGACGCTGCTGCGCAAGACTGGGATGGAGCCGCCATTCTGGGCCTTCGCATGGCCCGGCAGCCAGGCGCTCGCGCGCCATGTGCTGAACGATCCCGCGTGCGTGCGCGGCGCACGCGTGCTCGATTTTGCCGCCGGCGGCGGCCTCGCCGCCATCGCCTGCATCATGGCCGGCGCCGCCTCGGTGGAGGCCGCCGAGATCGACCCGCTCGCCGCCGCCGCCATCCGGCTGAACGCCCGCGGCAATGGCGTCCGCCTCGACGCGATCGCGTCCGACATCGTGGGCGAGGCCTGCCGATGGGACGTCATCCTGTGCGGCGACGTCTGCTACGAGGCGCCGATGACCGGGCACATCCTGCCGTGGCTGCGCCGCATGGCGGACACGGCCAGGGTGCTGATCGCCGATCCGGGCCGCGCCTACATGCCGCATGAGGGGCTTTGCGAGGTCGCGCGCTTCGTGGTGCCGACGACGATGGAGCTGGAGGACCGGACCGAGCGTGTGGTGACGCTTTGGCAGCTCGACCGGATCAAGTCAGCAACTCCTCCGCTATCGCGCCGATATCGCTTGCCGCCCCGCAGCCAGGATGCCGCGTGAGCAGCAAAACCTGATGGCGGATCGCGTCGCGCACGCGCTCGTCGCGCCGGATCACGCCTGAAGCACGCGGCGTGGTGCCGAGAAAGGCCTGGCAGGCGCGGGCGAGAGTCTGGTGCACCCGCTTGCCGCTGGCGGCGGTGGCGGCCTGGTTGACCACGATGCGCAGATCGAGGGCATGCTCCGCTCCCTTGGCATGAAGCTTCATCAGCGCGTATGCGTCGGTCAGGCTCGTCGGATCCTCGGTCGCCAGCACCAGCAGCGCGTCGGCGAAGGCGGCCATCCGGCGCACCGAGCGGTCCAGCCCGGCGCTGAGGTCGAGGATGACCGCGTCGTAGCCGGAAGCCGCCTCCCGCAGCGCGTGCAGCAGGCGGGCGAGTGCCACGGGCTCCAGATCCGCGAGATTGCCGCTGCCGGAGCGGCCGGCGAGCAGCGCGAAGCCGGCGGGATGCTCGATCACCGCATCGCGTAGCGCCATCCGGTCCGCCAGCACCGCGTCGATCGTGCCGCGCGGCAGCAGGCCGAGCTGGATGTCGATGTTGGCGAGGCCGAAATCGCCGTCGAACAGCAGCACGCGGCGGCCGCGCAGCGCCAGCGCATGGGCCAATGTGATCGAGAACCACGTCTTGCCCACACCTCCCTTGCCGGAACCCACCGCGAAAATCCGGCTCATTTTTCCATCCTTGTGCCTGTCAGCCGCTCCGCCAGCATCCCGGCGGTCAGCGGCACCAGCCCATCCGCCGCCCCTGGGCCGATTCCCGCCTCGACCAGTGCCAGGCCGCTGGCCGCCGCCGCCAGCACGCCGCCCAGGCGGCGGGAGATGTCGAGCCGGTTCGCCACCATCATCGTGGCGCCGATGGCGCCGAACGCGGCGGCGATCTCGGCCGCCTCGACGGGGTCGATGCCGGCGGGGATCACCACCAGGATTGCGGCGCCGCCGGTTGCGGCCAATGCCGCGATCTCCTCGGCGCGCGCCGGGTCGAGTGCGTCGCAGCCTGGCGCATCGATCAGCACCGGCGCGTCGTCCACCCGGCGGCCCATGGCGCGAAGCAGGGCGGCGGGCTGGCTCGCCACCAGCAGGCCGATCTGGAGCAGGTTGGTAAACGCGGCAAGCTGCTCGACCGCGCCGGCGCGCTGCCCGTCCGCCGTGATGACCACCGGCTTCGCGCCCTGCAGCACCAGCCGGGTCGCCAGCCGCGCGACCGTCAGCGTTTTGCCGGCACCGGGCGGCCCGACCACCAGGATCGGGCGCGCGCCGCGCGCCACGGGCAGCTTGCCGAAGCGCAGGGATGTCGTGAGGGCAAGCTGCAGCGGGCCGGCGGCCAATTTTTCCGCGAGCAGGGCGGGCACGCCGTGGTAGGCGAACGCGGCCAGAGGGCACGCTCCGGCTTTCGCGCGCGGCGGCGGTTGCGCGGCGATGTCCGCCTCCCCTTCCGCAGCCGCCGTCACCTCGATGCCGCCGGCGATCCGGCGCGTCGAAAGGATCAGCGCGTCGGCCCCGAGTTCGGCGCGGATTTCCGCCATCGCCTGCGGCATCCCGGCGGCGCGGTAGAGCTTCAGCCGCACGGGTTCAACCGCACAGGTTCATCCGCACAGGTTCAGGCGCACAGGTTCAGGCGCACGGGGGAGGATTTCGTCGATCACAGCGTGCCGACAGTGCGGATGCGGGCGCGGGGGAAAATCTCGGCCTGCGCCAGCACGGGGGTCGCCGGCCGGATGCGGTCCACGATGGCGCGGACATGGAAGCGGATCTGCCCCCCGGTCAGCAGCACCGGCGCCTCGCCGGCCTCGGCGGCGGCGTCGAGGACGAGGCGCATGCGCTGGATGAATTCGCCGAGCCGGCTCGGCGCCATCGCCAGCTGCCGGTCGTCGGCCGGCCCCACCAGCGCATCGGAGAACGCCGCCTCCCATTCGGGCGAGAGCGTCACCAGCGGGATGTAGCCGCCAGGCCCGACATGGGCGTCGCTCAACTGCCGGGCCAGGCGGGTTCGGACATGGCCAGCGATCATCGCGACGCCGCGCGTCTGGCCGCCGCAGGCTTCCTGGATGCCTTCCAGAATGGTCGGCAGATCGCGGATGGAAACCCGCTCGCTCAGCAGCGCCTGGAGCACGCGCTGCACGCCGCCCACCGAGATCTGCGACGGGATCACCTCGGCCACCAGCTTCTGCTGCTCGCGCGGCAGGTCGTCCAGCAGCTTCTGGGTCTCGGCGAAGGACAGCAGCTCCGCCATGGTCTGCTTCACGATCTCGGTCAGGTGCGTGGTCAGCACGCTCGACGGATCGACCACGGTGCAGCCGCGGAACACCGCCTCGTCGCGGCCATTGGGCGGGATCCACAGCGCCGGCAGGCCGAAGGCGGGCTCGGTGGTGCGCTCGCCGGCGATGTCGGGCGTGCCGCCCTTGGGGTCCATCGCCAGCAGCATCGCCGCCCGGAGCTGGCCCTGCCCCGCCTCGATCTCCTTGACCCGCACGGAGTAGCTGTCGGGCGGCAGCTCCATGTTGTCCTGAATGCGGACCGGAGGCAGCACGAAGCCCATCTCGGCGGCGATCGAGCGGCGCAGGCCCTTTATCTGCTCGGTGAGGCGTGGCGCGTCGCCGCCGGCCAGCGCCAGCAGGCCGTAACCGAGTTCCAGCCTGAGCATGTCGATCCGCAGCGTCTCGCTGATCGGCGGCTCGCCGGGTGGCGCCGCCACCTCCGCCGCCGCGGCGGCGCCGCCGGCGGGATGGCGGTGGCGCATCCACGCCCCGCCGCCCGCGAGCCCGGCGATGCCCAGGAACGGCAACGCGGGCAGACCCGGCATCAGGGCCAGCGCGAAGGCCGCAGCCGCCGCCATCGCGAGCGGCTTGGGGCTGCCGCCCAGCTGGCGCATCAGCGCCACGTCCGCCGTGCCCTCCATGCCGCCCTTGGTGACCACGATGCCGGCGGCGGTGGAGACCAGCAGCGCCGGGATCTGCGAGACCAGCCCGTCGCCCACCGTCAGCGTCGTGAAGGTCGCGGCCGCATCGCTGAACGCCATGCCGTGCCGCAGCAGGCCGATCGCCAGGCCGCCGAAGATGTTGATGATCGTGATGATGAGGCCGGCGATGGCGTCGCCGCGCACGAATTTCGCCGCTCCGTCCATGGCGCCGTAGAAGCCGCTCTCGTCCTCCAGCTCCCGCCGCCGCAGCTTGGCGGTCTTCTCGTCGATCAGCCCGGCGGACAGATCGGCGTCCACCGCCATCTGCTTGCCCGGCATCGCGTCGAGGCTGAAGCGGGCCGCCACCTCGGCGATGCGGCCGGAGCCCTTGGTGATGACCATGAAGTTCACCACCAGCAGGATGGCGAACAGGATCACCCCGATCACGACGTCGCCGCCCATCAGAAAGCCGCCGAAGGCTGCCACCACGTGGCCGGCGGCGTTCGGCCCCTCGTTGCCGTGGCTCAGGATGAGCCGTGTGGTCGCCACGTTGAGCGACAGGCGCAGCAGCGTGGTCAGCAGCAGCAGCGTCGGGAAGCTGGTGAAATCCAGCGGGCGCGACAGGAACATCGCCACCATCAGCACCAGCACCGAGGCGGTGATGGAGATGGCGAGGCCAAAATCCAGGATCATGGTCGGCAGCGGCAGGATCAGCACCGACAGGAGCGCCATCACGCCGATGGCAAGACCGATATCGGTGCCCGGCACCCATGGCAGCAGGCGCGCGCGCAGATCGGCGAGCCCGCTCATGCGGCCGCGGCAGCGACGCCCGCCGGCGGCGGCACCCGCACGCCCTGCGCGGTGTATTCGTGCAGCTTGTTGCGCAGCGCGCGGATCGAGATGCCGAGGATAATGGCGGCATGCGTGCGGTTGCCCAGCGTGTGGCCGAGCGTGCCGATGATGAGGTCCCGCTCCACCTCGTCCATGCGGCGGCCGACGAAGCCGGGCGGGTTGCCGCCGATCGGCGCATCCTGCGTCCGCGCGCCTTCCTCCGGAGCAAGCTCGATCGCCTCTGTGCCGATCTCCTCGCCATCCGCGAGCAGCACCGCGCGATGCACGATGTTTTCGAGTTCGCGTACGTTGCCGCGCCAGCGATGCACCGCCAGCATCGCGTGCGCGCGCGCCGAAATCGGGCGGAACGGGATGCCGTTCAGTTCGGCGTATTTCTTGGCGAAATAGATCGCGATCTCCGGGATGTCGCCCGGCCGCTCGCGCAGCGGCGGGATGCGCAGGGTCACGACGTTGAGCCGGAAATACAGGTCCTCGCGAAACGAGCCGCGCGCCACCTCCGCCGCGAGGTCGCGATTGGTGGTCGCCAGGATACGCACGTTCACGCGCACCGGGGCACTTCCGCCCAGACGGTCGATCTCGCGTTCCTGCAACGCGCGGAGCAGCTTGGCCTGCAGACGGACATCCATCTCGCTGACCTCGTCGAGCAGCAGCGTGCCGCCATCCGCCGCCTCGAACTTGCCGACCCGGCGGGCGACGGCACCGCTGAAGGCACCCTTTTCATGGCCAAACAGCTCGCTCTCCAGCAGATTTTCGGGGATGGCGGCGCAGTTCAGCGCCACGAACGGCCCGGCGGCACGGCGGGAACGGCGATGGATGTGCCGCGCCATCACCTCCTTGCCGGTGCCGCTTTCCCCCGAGATCAGCACCGACGCCTCCGCGGTCGCCACCTGTTCGGCGCGGCGGATCGCGGCCAACATCGCCGGGTCCTGCACCACGAGCGCATGGCTGTCCCCGGAGGCGGCCTCCAGGATGGCCGCGATCAGGTCCGCGTCCGGCGGCAGCGGGAGAAACTCGCGCGCGCCGTCGCGCATCGCGCGGACCGCCGCCTGCGCGTCGCCGCCCACGCCACACGCCACGACCGGCACCGAAATGCGCTCGGTGGCGAGCGCCCGCACCAGCGCCCCGATATCGTGCGCGATATCGCACAGCACGACGTCCGTCCTTGCATCGGCCCGCAGGCGGGCGACGCCGGACTCGACCGTATCCGCCTGGTCGATGCGCGCGCCGCGCGCCATCGCCATGCGAGCGGCCTGTCCGAGTTCGCCGGCGAGCGAGCCGATAATCAACACGCGCATGGTTGCCTCCTCAACCCGACCGATCGGCCTTCACGATCTCGGTCATCGTCACGCCGAGGCGGCGCTCATCGACCATCACCACCTCGCCGCGTGCGACCAAGCGGTTGTTGACATAGATGTCGATTGCCTCGCCCAGCTTGCGATCGAGCTCCACCACGGCGCCGCGCCCAAGCTTCAGCAATTGACTGACCTGCATCGTGGTCTTGCCCAGCACGGCACTGACGGTGACAGGGATGTCGTACACCGCCTCCAGCTCGCGCATGTTGCGCGGGTTCGAGGACTCCGGCGACACGCCCAGATCGACCAGCTCGTTCAGCTGCATTTCCTCAGGCATTCTCAAGCTCCTTCGTGAAGACAGGCGGCTTCATGTCGTCGTACAGTCCGAGGGGGGCGAGTTGTGCCACCACGCCATTCCACAATTCGCCCACATCGCGCGAGGCCGTGCCGCTATCCCACGCAATCCGCACATCCCCCGGCGCCATCGCGTCGGTGGCGATCAGTTTGATGCGCTCGCCCCACTCCTCCGCGACGGCGGCGAGCTGGGCTTGCACCTCGGCGCGGACATGCGGGCTGACGCGGATGGTGACGCGCGGTTCGTGCGCCAGCGCGGGAACGACGGCGCGCACCAGCGCCGCGACATCCGCGCCGCCGTGGCGCGCGCACAGAGCGGGCATCATGGTGCCCAACACGCGCAACAGCAGCCTCGCGGTCTCCTCGGCAGCGGCTTCGGCGACGGAAGCGGCCTCGTGTCGGGCGTCCTGAAGTGCATCGGCCAACGCCCGCAACGTGAGGGCGGCCGCATCGGATCGCTCCGCCGCAAGTGCCACGCGCTCGTCGGCACGGCCTTGGGCATAGGCGCCATCGCGCAACTCGGCGAGCTCGGCCGCATCGGGCGCCGGCTCCGCGAATGGTTCGTCGTCCGGCGTCTCTCCAGGTGCGTCGTCGCGCGCGGGTTCGTCGTCGCGCGCGAGTTCGTCGTCGAAATCCTCGATAAGCGGGAAATACGCCACCGCCGCCCGCACGGTATCGTCGATTGATTGCGGCATCTAGAATACCAGCTCCTCGTCCTTGCCTTCGCCGATCTCGATGGTGCCTTGCGCCGCGAGGTCCTTCGCCATCGTGACCACGGCGGCCTGCGCCTCGTCCACGTCGCGCAACTTCACCGGGCCGAGCGCCTCGATCTCGTCGCGCAACATCTTGCCGGCGCGTTCGGAGAGGTTGGCGAAAAACAGGTCTCGCAACTTCTCCGATGCGCCTTTCAGGGCCAGCGGCAACTTGTCCTTCTCGACCGCGCGCAGCAGCGCCTGGATGGCGGGGCCGGACAGGCGCTGCAGGTCGTCGAAGGTGAACATCAACGCCATGATACGCTCGGCGGATTCGCGGTTGCGTTCCGCCAGCGCGGAGATGAAGCGGGTTTCCGTCTGACGGTCGAGATTGTTGAATATATCAGCCATCATCTCGTGAGGATCGCGGCGCGTGGAGCTGGCGAGGTTGGACATGAACTCGGACCGCAAGGTGCGCTCCACACCATCCAGTACCTCTTTCTGCACGCTCTCCATCCGCAGCATCCGCATCACGACCTCCATCGCGAAACTGTCTGGCAGCATTCCGAGCACGCGTGCCGCGTGATCGGGACGCACCTTGGACAGCACCACCGCGACGGTCTGCGGGTATTCGTTCTTGAGGTAGCTCGCGAGCACCGATTCGTGGACGTTGCCAAGCTTGTCCCACATGGTACGGCCGGCTGGCCCGCGGATTTCCTCCATGATCTGCGTCACGCGCTCGCGGGGCAGCGTCCTCAGCAGCAATCTCTCGGTGTTGTCGAAGCCGCCTATCAGGCTGCCGCCAGTGCCGAGCGCGTCGGTGAACTCGGCGCAGAGCCGCTCGACCACGTCGGCATCGACCGCGCCCAATTGCGCCATCGCCTGCGAGATCTCGCGGACCTCGTCCTCGTGCATCATGCCGAACAGGCGGCCGCATTGCTCCTCGCCGAGGGCCAGCATGAACACGGCGGATTTCTGCGCGCCGTTCAAGGTTTTGGCAGAGGTCAGTTTCGTGGTCATGCCGGTTCCTGGTGCATCCAGCCGCGGACGATGGTCAGACTTTCCTCGGGGTGCTTCTCGACATACTCCGTCATCTGGCGGATCGAGGAGGAGCGCAGGGGGCCGCGCACGTCCAGAAATTCCACATTGGCCACGTCGTCTGCCCCGCCATCGGTGCCCGTGTCAGGTGCCGCGAGCAGCGCGGTCGTGCCATCGGGCGCGCCGCCGATCGGGGACGCCAACGACCCGGCCGACGCCATGGCGGCGGCGCTGAGGCGCAGCGCCATCGGCCGCAGCACCGTCAGCACGCCGAGCAACGCAACCAGACCGACGATGCCGAACTGCGCCAACCGCATCACGTCGCGGCTGGCGAACACGATGCCGAACAATCCGGCCGGCTCCGTTGTCGTGGCGCCCGCATCGACGGCGAAGCGCATACTGACGACTTCGACCTTGTCGCCACGCTTCTCGTCGAACCCGATCGCGCTGCGGACCAGCTTGCCGATACGGTCGAGATCCTCCTGCGACCGTTCCTTCCAGGTGGCGACACCGTTCGGCACCGGCGTCTCCACGCCGTCGACCAGCACGGCCAGGCTGATGCGGCGGATCTGCGGCTGCTCGCGCACCAGGGTGCGGACGGTCTTGCCGATCTCGTAGTTCGTGGTCTCTTCCTGGCGCTGCTGCTGGGTGCCGGCGCCGGGGGCGCCCGCATCGGCGTTGGGCAGGTTGTTCTGTACCGAAACGGTGGCGCCGGCCTCGGTGGTCTTGTTGTTGTCCGACACGGTCTGCGAACTGCGCACCACCTGTCCGTCGGGGTCGTATTTTTCCTCGGTTTCGCGAAGCTGCGCGAAATCCATGTCCACCGCGGTCTCCGCGCGCACCTTGCCGATGCCCAGGCTGCGCTCCAGCATCTCCTCGACCGCGCGCGAGAGACGGGTTTCGGTCGCGTGCCGCAAATCCTCGGTGGTCTGCGCCGAGGCCGTGGCGCCGGTCGGTTCGCCCGCCTTGGCGAGCAGGTTGCCCCGGTTGTCCACCACGGCGATGTTGGTGGGACGGAGTCCCGGCACGGCGGCGGAGACGAGGTTGAGGATGGCCGCCACGCCCTCGCGATCGAGCCTTGCCGCCCCGGCCATGGTGAGAAGAACGGAAGCCTGCGCGTCCTGTTTGTCGCGCGCGAAGGGCTCGCGCCTGGGCAGGACCAGATGCACGCGCGCGGCGCGCACGCCGCTGATGGCGCGGATGCTGCGGGACAACTCGCCCTCCAGCGCCCGCACCTCGCTCACGCGCTGCTGGAACGCGCTGCTTGTGAGCCCGTCGCCTCGGTCGAAGATCTCGTAGCCGATCGACCCGCCCGAGGGCAGGCCCTGCCTGGCGAGGAGCACGCGGGCCTTGGCCACCGCATCGGCGGCAACCCTGATCTGGGTGCCGCCGGCCGCCAGCTCGCGCGGGATGCGCTCGCGTTCAAGCTGGTCCATCATCTGCGCGGCCTCCCGCATGTCGAGGTCGGCGTACAGCAGCTCCATCCGCTCGGCGGGCGTGTGCAACGCCAGGGCGCCGAGCAGCACGGCCAGGACGATGCCGACGCCGGCCATGGCGGCCAGCCGCGCCGCGCCGAAGCCGCGCAGGACCGCGAGCGCGGCGGTCAGGTTCATGGGCTCGCCCGGCGGACCGGGGCGCAAGGCGAGAGGCGAGGGGTGCCGGGCGGGCTCATGGCGGCTGGAGGCTCCTGCTTGCGGCGTTCTGCCGGCCTCCTCACCCTGCGCCGCGAACCTTACCTGGAAGCTAACAGCCCGGCAGAATCAGCCGGGTAGCGCTATTCGCCGTCATTTGGGCAGGGTGCGGGCGACTGCCGCACCCGGTGGTTCATATCTCTGTCGAACATGGCGACCTGGCATAATATCTGCTTATAATATTCGGACCTTTGCTCTTTGGCTGCGGACATCACGACAGGAGACTTCATGGATCGTCGCTCATTCGGTTTGCTCGGATTGTCGTTGACAGGCCTGTCGATCGCCGGGTCCGGCCGGGCCTTTGCCGCGGACAAACCCTTGAAGAAGGTGCGGATCGCGGTCAGCACGACGGTGCTGAACGTCGGCTATCCCATGCTGACCCTGCCGCTTACCCTTGGCTACTGGAAGGACGAGGGCTTCGATGTCGAGCTGATTCCGGTCGGCGCCTCGTTGCAGTCGATCCAACAGATGGTAGGCGGCAACGCCGAGTTCGGTGAGGTCAATGCCAGCGTCATCATCCAGGCCAATACCAAGAACGACCTGCCGGTGCGCATCGCCATGGGCAACGGCGTCATCGACTGGTCGGTGGCGGTGGACGCCGCCGGCCCAATCGCGTCTGCCAAGGACCTGAAGGGCAAGACGATCGGCGTGTTCAGCCTTGCGACCGGCGGGATCGCCTATTTCAACAGCTTATTACGCAGCAACGGCCTCGATCCCGCCAGGGACGTGGAGGTCATCCCGCTCGGCCTCGGCGCCCCGCCGGTCGAGGCCATGCGCTCCGGCAAGGTGCATGGGCTGCTGTACTGGGCCTCGGCCATTGCCGCCTTCGAGAATGCCGGCCTCAAGCTGCGCAAGTTGGTCGGCGAGGACTGGCGGCAGTACCCCGACTACACGCTGGCCGTGATGCAGGCCACGGTGGACGCGAACCCGGACATGGTGGTCGGCATCGCCCGCGGCATGGCCAAGGCGACCGTGTACGCGCTCGCCAACCGGGACTGCGCCCGCCAGCTGCATTGGGCGCGCTATCCCGCCACAAAGCCGACCGGCGCCGACCCGGCGACCCTCGTGCAATGGGACCTCAATACCCAGCAGGCGCAGCTCGACAGTCTGAAGGACGGCTTCGCCCTCAACGGCGGCAAGCTCTGGGGCAATGCCGACCCAGTCGCCTATGACCGCCTGGTGAAATTCATGGTGGACACCAGACAGATCGACAAGACGGTTGCGGCGCAGTCCATGATGCCGAAGATCCCCGGCTACTTCGAGAAGGTCGGCGGCTTCGATGTGGCGGCCGTGCAGGCGGCGGCCGCGTCCTGCAAATCCTGATGCCGCAGGACGGCGCCTTCCTGCGCATCCACCAGGTTGCCAAGACCTACACGGCCCGGGACGGCAGCAGCATACAGGCGCTGCGCGCCATCGACCTGGATATTGGCGAGGGCGAGTTCGTCACGCTGCTCGGGCCCAGCGGATGCGGCAAGAGCACCTTGCTGAAGATCCTGGCCGGGCTGCTGCCACGTTCGGCGGGGGAGGTAACGGTTCAGGGCCGGTCGCTGGCCGGGCCCAGCCGAGCGCTGGGCGTGGTGTTCCAGGCGCCGGTTCTACTGCCCTGGCTCACCATCCTCGAAAATGTGCTGGTGCCCGCGAAGGTGCAGCGGATCGATCCCCCACTGGCCGCTGCCCGCGCCCGCGAGTTGCTGGCGATGACGGAGCTGACCGGGTTCGAGAACAGGTATCCGTTCGAACTCTCCGGCGGCATGCAGCAGCGGGTCGGCATCTGCCGCGCCCTGGTGCACGACCCGGCCATCCTGCTGATGGATGAGCCATTTGGCGCCCTCGATGCGATGACGCGGGAAACCATGAACGAGGAGCTCCAACGCATCTGGCAGGAGCGGCGCAAGACGGTGCTGCTGGTGACGCACAGCATCCCCGAAGCCATATACCTCGCCGACCGCGTCGTGGTCATGGCGCCGCGCCCCGGCCATATCGTCGAGGTGCTGCCGGTGGACCTACCCCGCCCCCGCACGCTGGAGATGCAGAACACGCCGGAGTTCGGCCGCTACGTCAGTCATCTTCGCGGGCATTTCCGCGCCGGCGGGATGCTGACGGCGTGATGGGCCGAGGTTCGTCACTGCTGGCCGGTGCGGTGTTGCCCGCCCTGATGGCGGCACTGGTGTTCGGCGGCTGGGAGGCGGCGGTCTGGTTCTTCGCTGTTCCGAAGATCGTGTTGCCGCCGCCCTCCGCCATCGTGCTGGCCCTGATCGAGGCCCTGGGATCGAGCGAGTTCCACTGGAACCTGCTCATCACGCTGTGGGAGATCGTCGCCGGCTTCGCGCTGGGCGCACTGGGCGGGCTGCTGCTGGGCTTCCTGGTCGCCCTCTCCCCGTTGGCCGAGCGCCTGGTCTATCCCTACATCGTGGCGTTCCAGACGCTGCCGAAGGTCGCGGTGGCGCCGATTATCGTCATCTGGTTCGGCTACGGGCTCAGCTCCAAGATCATCATCACCGCGACCATCGCCTTCTTCCCATTGCTGGCCAATACCATCATGGGGCTGCGCGCCGCGCCCGCGGACCAGATCGAGATGCTGGTCTCCTGCACCGCCACGCGCTGGCAAGTGTTCCGCATGGTGCGGCTGATGGCGGCGCTGCCCTACATCTTCGTGGGGCTGGACGTCGCCATCGTGCTGTCGGTGATCGGCGCCATCGTCGGCGAGTTCGTCGGCGCCAAGGCCGGGCTCGGCTTCATGCTGATGCAGAAGAACTTCAACTTCGACATGGCGGGCACCTTTGCCATCCTCGTCGTACTGTCGTTAATCGGCGTGGCGCTCCACGCCATCGTGCAGACGGTGCAGCGCCGGGTCATCTTCTGGATGAACATCCGCGGCGACCGTCCCGTTTCCCTTTGAACCCAACTTTGCCGGAGAAGCAGCCATGTCCACCGCACCCCGCGCCGCCACTGCCGACGAGGTTCCGATCCTGGACCTCACCGCGCTCAACCAGGGCGGCGAACTGGGCCCGCTCGCGGAGCAACTGCGGCAGGCCTGCCTGTCCACCGGGTTCTTCTACGTCCGCAACCACGGCATCCCGCAGGACGTGTTCGACGGCGTGTTCGCTGCCACGAAGCGCTATTTCGACCTGCCGGAGGCGCAGAGGCTCGAGCACCGGATGGATGATCGCTTTCGCCGTGGCTTCATGCCGCAGGGCATCAACCAGCACCCGGGCTTCGCGCCGGACCTGAAGGAGAGTTACGAGATCGGCGTCGACCTGCCGCTCGACCACCCTTCCGTGGCCGCCGGGCTGCCGCTGCACGGCCCCAATCGCTGGCCCGCCGAGTGCCCCTGGCTGAAGGACACCGCGGAAGCCTACTTCGCCGAGGCCATGGCGCTGGGCCATCGTCTGACGCGCGTCTTCGCTGTCAGCCTGGGCATGCCGGCAGACCATTTCCTGCAATGGACGACCAATCCCATGGTGCAGATGCGCCTGTTCCACTACCCGCCACAGCCGCCTGTGGTGGACGAGAAGACCTTCGGTGTGGCGCCGCACACGGATTACGGCATGATTACTCTGCTGTCGCAGGACCCGATCGGCGGGCTCGAATTGCAGAAGCGCGACGGCGAGTGGATCAGCGCGCCGTTCATCCCCGGTACCCTCGTCGTCAACCTGGGCGACCTGTTCCAGCGCTGGACCAACGACCTGTATCGCTCGAACCTGCATCGCGTGGTCAACCGCACGGGCAGGGAACGCTTCTCCATCCCGATGTTCTTCAACCTGGACTACGCCGCCCCGGTCGCCTGCCTTCCCAGTTGCCAGTCCGCGGAGAACCCACCGAAATACGAGCCGATCACGGCCGGCGACTACCTGCTCAGCCGCTTCCGCACGGTGCAGAAGTATCGCGACGCCGCGGCTTGACCAGACAGCACCGGCCCCCGCGCGCGTGACCCTGCCAGCCAAAGCCACGGTGCGGGAGATCGCCTTGGCAGCCGGCGTCTCCATCGCCACCGTCTCGCGCGTGCCGCCGCCCCGAGCCACCTTACCAATGGATCATCGCCGATGTTCGACGCACCCATCACGCCCTTCATCGCCGCCCTGCCTAAGGCCGAGCTACACATGCACCTGGAAGGTTCGCTGGAACCCGAGACGATCATGGAACTGGCCCGGCGCAACGGCGTCCGCATCCCCTATGCCAGCGCCACGGAACTTCGGGCCGCCTACGACTTCACCGACCTGCAATCCTTCCTCGACCTGTTCTATCTCGGCCTGACCGTGCTGCGGACCGGAGAGGATTTCTACGCCATGACAAAGGCTTACCTGGACCGCGCGGCGCAGGACAACGTGCGCCATGCCGAGGTATTCATCAGTCCGCAGGCCCATCTGCGCCGTGGCATCGCGATCGCCCCGTTAATGGACAACATCCTGCAAGCCTTCGACGACGTGGTTGCCGAGCGCGGCATGACCGGCGGCGTGATCGTAGGCATCCAGCGCCAGTTCGACGAGGAGGACGCCCTCTCCATGTTGAACACGCTCCAACCGTGGCGGGACAGGATCATCGGCCTGGGTACGGGTGGGCCGGAGAAAGGCAATCGGCCCGCCAAGTTCCGTCGCGCCTATGCCAAGGCCCGCCACGATCTTGGCTGGCGCACCACGATCCATGCGGGAGAGGAGGGCGGCGCCGACTTCGTGTGCGAGGCGCTGGATATTTTGCAGGTCGACCGCATCGACCACGGCGTGCAGGCCGAGGCGGACCCGGACCTCATGCGCCGCTTGGCCGATACCGGGATGCCACTGACCGTTTGCCCCTGCTCCAACATCATGCTGCGGGTATTCCCAACGATGCAGGCGCACAATATCCGCCGACTGCACGAGGCCGGGTTGTGCATCACGGTGAACTCGGACGATCCGTCGTATTTCGGCGGCTACATGAATGAGAACTTCGCCGCCATCCAACAAGCGCTCGGCTTCTCCGACGCCGAGTTGTGGCAGCTGGCGCGGAATGGCTTCACCAGCGCCTTCATGGCTGAGGCTGACCGCGATCGCCACCTGGCGGAGCTGGACAAGATAACCCCATAAAACGGGCAGAACAGCACGGCAGGCGGCACGAACCGACGACCCACCGCTGTGGTCAGCCCTGCCGGTGTCCGTAGATTTCGAGTGTGCGGGCCTTTGCTCTCCAGGGGCGTGCGTATCTGAGCGCGATCTCGAACTGGGCTGCGGCGGCGGCGAGCGGGCTGAGAACCAGATCGGCACGGCCGGGCGTACCTTCTGAGATAACGCTGCCATCTGGTCCGATGACCATGCTGGGCAGGTCGCTGCTGCACTGGGCCGGAACGGCGACGCTGACCCAGTAGCAGTTCGTGGCTGCATGCGCGCACGCCATCAGGCGATGAACTGGATCTCCGGAGTAGGTGGAGAGCAGCACGCAATCGACCCGAAGCTGTTCGTATTCCGCGAACAACTCGGGGAAGCATACCTCGATGCACAAAGCACACCCGAATCGAATCCCGTCTACCTCGAATGTCACAGGATCAGAGCCAGGCGTGTACCAGGACGTCACTTCTGTATGGGAGCAGAAACGCTTGCTGTAACGCGCCACCACTATGCCCTGGTCCGATATGACGTAGGGGCTGTTCTGGGGCCAGGCTGGTTCCGCGAGATGGTGATTGCATCCAACGACCACCCACAATCCAAGCTTGGCCGCCAGGTCGGCGATATGCGCCAGTTCTTCCTGGACGGCGGTTCAGTTCACGTCCTGCCACGACTTCACTTGCGATTTGATGTAGCCGGAAAGCGCGCCTTCGGCGAAATGCACGAAACGGGCCTTCGACGCCGCTGCTTGTTCCATGGCCGCACGGATATGCCGGCCGTTCTGCCGGACATCGCGGGTAATCATTGTCTGGGCGCCGGCGATCAACATTGGCTGTCCGGCTCCGTTCAACGAAATGCGGCTTCAGCTTGACAGGCGCAGCCGCGCACTTCTACCGATGAATAACGAACAAGGCGTGCGGCATCGATCCGGAAGCGCCGAGGGAGAGTGTCCGATGTATCGGACGCGCGAGACACTGGTCGAATTCGCACGCGGCGCCGAACTGGGCGGGCTTCCCACCCGTGCGATCCAGGCAGCGACGTTCCGGTATCTTGACAGCGTCGGATGCGCTTGCCTGTGACCGAAGACGATTTCAGCGCGAAGCTCCTGACGATGGCGCCAATGGTCCTCTCGCAAAGGGATGCCGTCCGCATGCCCGGCCTGCTGCGCAGTCGGCGAACTTTCGACCTTGGAAGGTTTGACAGCGCTGTTCCGAAAGTGGGGAGCGGTCCAGTACCGTCGTCGGTTTCCGCATCCTCGAGATCTACACGAACGGATCGATCGCACGGCTGGCCGTCGTGGCGACCGCCTTGACCGGCATCTCGTCCATCGTCCTGATCCTGTCACTGGCTCTATCGCGCCGCTGGTCGAGGTGGACCCGGTCATCGGTGCGCTCGGTCCATTTGAACCCGGCATAAAATGGTATCATCGACGACTATTGCCGGATGCGAGGGCGCGGGAGTTCCTGCTCTCAGGATCAACGGCCTATCCAAACACGTCCATCGCTCGAATGGCGGGCTCGTCAAAGCCGTCGACGATGTCTCGCTCGAAGTCATTCCGGGGGAATTCGTTGTGCTGCTCGGACCGAGCGGATGCGGCAAGACGACCCTGCTTCGGTGCATCGCCGGCCTCGAGCATGCCAGCGTTGGAAACATCGAGATCGGCGGCGGACAGCAGCAGCGGGCGGCCCTGGCCCGCGCGCTTATCGCCGGCAATGGGCTTATCCTGTTCGACGAGCCGCGTTCCAACGTCGATGCCAAGGTGCGGGACCAGCTTCGCCAGGAACTGGTGACCATGCAGCATAAGCTCGGTTTTGCCGCAGTGTACGTGACCCACGATCAAGTGGAGGCGATGCAGCTCGCGGACCGGATTGCGGTCTTCGGCGCAGGCAAGGTCAGACCAGTGGCTTCGCCGCGCGATACGTACCGCCGACCCCTTTCGAGATATGTCGCTAATTTCGTAGGGACCACGAACGAGTTGGCCGGCCGGGTCGCATCGAGGTCAGGCGACGAGATCGTCGTCGTCACGGCGTTCGGCCCCATCCGCGGCAGCGCTGGCCATCCGGCGCTCCGCGAAAATGACGAGGTCGTGGCGCTATGGCGGCCGGAAGATACCCTTGTGAACGATCTCTAACGCAAGGCGAAGGAAGAAGGTCGCGTCGCGCTCTATTCCACCCTCACCGAACGCAACATCGACCCGCTGACCGCCGCGTTCAATGGCAAATATCCAGGCATTGCCGTCGAGTACACCCGCCTCAACAGCGGTGGCATCGTCCAGAGGTTTTCAGCGGAGAAACAGGCGAACGCAAGAACGGCGGACGTCATCCACCATGCCGCTACCGCATTCCACCTCGACGCACTTAAACGGGGCTGGCTGAGGCCTATCGACGACGCGACCCTCGGCGCGTTTCCGCGGGACTATGTTCATCCCGAGCTCGGACCCCTGATCGCCCAGCACCTCGTGCTGACGTCGTACAACACGAAGCTGGTTCCCCCTGACCAAGTGCCGAGGACCTGGGCGGATCTGACCGATCCCAGGTGGCGAGGCAAGATGCTGTTCCTGGACCCGCATTACAGCGAGTACACGGTCATGGTTCTGGGAGGTTTGATCGATTCAGGCCTCGGCGAAGGCTGGCTGGAAAAGATCCGCGACCAGAAGCTTCGCTATCCGTCAGGCGGGTCCGTGCCAGCCAGCGAATGGCTTGCTGCCGGGGAGGCAGCAATCTTCCCGTTTAACAATGGCCTGGTGGTCAGGACCGTGATCGACGCGGGCGCGCCCGTCGCGTACACGATCCCCTCTCCGCAAACTGGACCCGTTACGACGCTCGGACTGAACGCCGCCCCCGGGAACCCGAACGCCGCCCGGCTGCTGATCCGGTTCATTCTGAGCCAAGAGGGTAGCAAAGCAGTGTATTCAGCCGATGCAGGGGTGGTCGCGACGCCCTACACGAAGGGTGCGTTCGACGCGGCGTTCCTGCCGCTCGAGCTGAAATATTACGAGTCGGATCAGCGGAAACGGATCTACGATCTACTCGGGCTGAAGTGACTTATATCCACTCCACACTCACTACCGCGCCCTGGTCCGGCGGCATTGCCGGCCTGCGAAATTCCGATCGCCCAGTCGCCAAAGGCTCCCACAAAACCCCATAAAGTCTCGGCCCGCGGGTTCGTTTTTCACCGCGGGATGGCCAGCCGCAGCAGCCACGCCACGCCGCCCACCGCCGCCACGCCCGCCAGGTACAGCCCGACGAACCACGCCAGCCGCCGAAGCCGCGAGGGCGCCTCAGTGATAGCTGGTCCCCGCCGCGACCTTGCCGCGGAAAACCCAGTACGCGTATCCGGTGTAGGCAAGAATGAGCGGCACCAGCACCAGGGCGCCCACCAGCAGGAACGCCTGGCTCTGCGGCGGCGCGGCGGCGTCGTAGATGCTCACACCCGGCGGCACGATGTTGGGGAAGATGCTGATGCCCAGGCCCGCGAAGCACAGCGCGAACACCCCCAGCGCGCACAGGAACGGCGTCAAATGGTGTTTCAGCACCAGCCCGCGCCAGAACCCGAACGCCAGCGCCGCCATCAGGATTGGCACCGGCGCGGTCAGCGCGATGCCGGGCCAGCCGAACCAGCGCTGCGCGAACGCCGGGCTCAGCAGCGGGGTCCACAGGCTCACCGCGCCGATCATGGCCAGGGTCGCGACACCCAGGATGCCAGCCTGCCGCCGGCAGCGTTGCTGCAGCGGTCCTTCCGTGCGCCACACCAGCCAGCACGCGCCGAGCAGCGCATAGCCGATCGCCACCGCCACGCCGCACAGCACGGTGAACGGTGTCAGCCAGTCCCACCAGCCGCCGGCATAGGCGCGGTTCGCGACCTTGATGCCTTGCAGCAGCCCGCCCAGCGTCAGGCCCTGGCTGAGCGCGGCCACCAGCGAGCCGCCGAAAAACGCGAAATCCCACGCCCGCCGTCCCCGCCGCGTGATCGCGCGGAAGCGGAACTCGAACGCCACGCCGCGGAACACCAGCGCCAGCAGCATCGCGATGATGGTCGGGTACAACGCGGGCAGGATGATGGCGTAGGCCAGCGGGAACACGGCCAGCAGCCCGCCGCCGCCCAATATCAGCCAGGTCTCGTTGCCGTCCCACACCGGTGCCACGGTGTTGACCATCACATCCCGGTCCTCCTCGCCGCGCTCGACGGCGAACAGGATGCCGGTGCCGAGGTCGAACCCGTCCATCACCACGTAGGCGAGCACGGCGAAGGCGATCAGACCTGCCCAGACCAGCGGCAGGTCGAGCCACGGCAGGGTCATCATGGCCTGTCAGCCCTTCACCATCGCGCAGCCGCCCTGGGCGAGCGGCCGGAACGCCTGATCGGCCGGGATGGTCTGCACCAGGTCGTACAGGTCCCATTTGCCCTTCACCGCAGCCGGCGCCTTCACCCGGAACACGTACATCGGATGGATCGCCCGCCCGTCCGCCCGGATCGTCACCGGCCCGAACAGCGCATCCTGCACAGGGGCCTTCTTCAGCTGCGCCACCACATCCTCCCCCACGATGCTGTTGGCGGCCTTGGCGGCATGCAGATAGGCCAGGATCGAGGAATACACCCCGGCCTGATTCTCCGACGGCGGCCGGCCCATGCGTTCCTCGAAACGCTTGCTCCAGGCGCGGCTCGCGTCGTCGCGGTCCCAGTAGAACGCCTCGGTCAGCAGCAGCCCCTGCGCCGTCTGCGCGCCGACGGCCGCGATGTCCTGCAGCTGCGTAAACAGCCCGGTCAGCGTGGCGGTCTTGGTCACGCCGAACTCGGCGGATTGCTTGATGGCGTTGGTCAGGTCCGGCCCGGTCGATGCGAACGCGATCACCTTGGCGCCGGAGGCCTGCGCCTGCAGCAGGTACGACGAGAAATCCGTGGTCCCCAGCGGGTGCTTCACCGAGCCCGCCACCGTGCCGCCGATGGATTTCAGCACCTCCGTCGTATCCCGCTCCAGCGCCTGGCCCAGCGCGTAGTCGAACCCCACGAAATAGAACGGGCCCTTGTCCTTCAGCGCGCGCGCCGCGCTGTTGCCGAGCGCCCAGGTGTCGAAGGTCCACTGGAACGTGGTCGGCGAACAGAACTTGCCGGTGAGGTCGCTGGTGCCGACATTGCTCGCGATGAAGGTGCGGTGCCGCTCCCGCAACACGGTGTTCACCGCGAGCCCGACGCCGGAATTCACCGCGTCGGCCACCGCCACCACGCCTTCCCGGTCCACCCATTCCCGCACGATCTGTGCGCCCACATCCGGCTTGTTCTGGTGGTCGCCATAGACGATCTCCACCTTCTGCCCGGGCACCTCGCGGGCGAAATCCTCGACCGCGAGGTTGGCCGCGACGACGCTGCCCTTGCCCGACTGATCGGCGAACGGGCCGCTCTGGTCGTTGAGCACGCCGATTTTGATGGTGGCGGGGAGTTCGGCGCGGGCCACGAATGGGGCGATGGCGAGCGTAACGGCCGTGGCGAGGAGGCATTGGCGGAGGCGCATGGACAGTTTCCGTTTCTGTTTGGCGACGCGTTTCTCGTGGGCATCGCTGCTCCGCTGCAGTTTGTGGTCCAAACCGCTCCACCGCAATCTTTCCGCTCCGCTGCCGCAACCGCCATTTGACTTCCGCCGCCGTTCGCGCAAGACTTCGCGCTTCCGAGGGGTGCCCCGCCAAGGGGCTGAGATACCGTTGGCCGGTCCATTTTCGCAATGGAGGCAGCGCGGTGACCCTAAGAACCTGATCCGGTTGATACCGGCGTAGGGACGGGAACCGGGCCAACCCCCAACCCCCAATCCCCTCGCACCGGTGCGCCGCACCACTGAGGGAGGCTGTCCATGACCGTCCAAACCAAGCCCGCCGCCGTGACCACGGGGCCGATCGTCGGCTCCCACAAGATCTACACGAGCCCGGAGGGCCGGCCCGACATCAGGGTGCCGTTCCGCGAGATCCCGCTGGAGCCGACCGCGCGCGAGGATGCTTTCCGCGCCTACGATACCTCCGGCCCCTACACCGACGCCGCCGCCACCATCCAGCTCGAAGCCGGCCTCACCCCCATCCGCGCCCCCTGGCTCGCCCGCCGCGCGCTGGAGGCCGTCTCCCCGCGCGAGGTCAAGCCCGAGGACAACGGCAACATCGGCGACGACAAGCTGGTGGCGGCCTGCCCCGCCCACGCCATCGTGCTCGCGGGCCTGCCCGGCCAGCCGGTCACGCAATACGAATACGCCCGCGCCGGCATCATCACCGAGGAGATGATCTACGTCGCCCACCGCGAGAACCTCGGCCGCACCGCGATGCTGCCGGGCGCCGAGGAGCGCCGCGCCGACGGCGAGGATTTCGACGCCGAGATGCCGGCCTTCGTCACCCCCGAATTCGTCCGCTCCGAGATCGCCCGCGGCCGCGCCATCATCCCGGCTAACATCAATCACCCGGAGTTGGAGCCGGTCATCATCGGGCGCAACTTCCTGGTGAAGATCAACGCCAACATCGGCAATTCTGCCGTCACCTCCTCGGCGGCCGACGAGGTCGAGAAGCTGGTGTGGGCGATCCGTTGGGGCGGCGACACGGTGATGGACCTCAGCACCGGGCGTAACATCCACAACATCCGCAGCTGGATCATGCGCAACTCGCCAGTGCCGATCGGGACCGTGCCGCTCTACCAGGCATTGGAGAAGGTCGGTGGCAACCCTGACCTGCTGGACTGGGAAGTGTTCCGCGACACGCTGATCGAGCAGGCCGAGCAAGGCGTAGACTACTTCACCATCCATGCCGGCGTGCGTCTCGCCTACGTGCCGCTGACGGCCAAGCGCACCACCGGTATCGTCTCGCGTGGCGGCTCGATCATGGCACGCTGGTGCCTCGCGCATCACAAAGAGAGCTTCCTGTACGAGCATTTCGACGACATCTGCGACATCATGCGCACATACGATGTGTCGTTCTCTCTGGGTGACGGGCTGCGGCCCGGCTGCATCGCGGATGCCAACGACGCCGCGCAGTTCGCCGAGTTGGAGACACTGGGCGAGTTGACCAAGCGTGCCTGGGCCAAGGGCTGCCAGGTGATGATCGAGGGGCCGGGCCATGTGCCGATGCACAAGATCAAGGTGAATATGACCAAGCAACTGGCCGAGTGCGGTGAGGCGCCGTTCTATACTCTTGGACCACTGACGACCGACATCGCGCCCGGTTACGACCACATCACCTCGGCCATCGGTGCCGCGATGATCGGCTGGTTCGGGACCGCGATGCTTTGTTACGTGACCCCGAAGGAACATCTCGGGCTGCCGAACCGAGACGATGTGAAGACTGGTGTGATCACCTACAAGATCGCGGCCCATGCGGCGGATCTGGCCAAGGGGCATCCCTCGGCCAAGCTGCGCGACGACGCAATCAGCCGGGCGCGGTTCGAGTTTCGCTGGATGGATCAGTTCAACCTCGGTCTCGATCCCGACACCGCCCGCAAGTATCACGATGAGACGCTGCCGAAGGACGCGCACAAGGTCGCGCATTTCTGCTCGATGTGTGGGCCGAAATTCTGCTCCATGAAGATTTCCCACGACATCCGCGCGGATACCGAGCGGATGGCTGGCATGGAGGAAAAGCGCGAGGAGTTCGTCGCCAAGGGCAGTTCGCTGTACTTGCCGGAGACCGCCGACGCGAAAGGCAACGATGCTGATTGAGCCGCCAAAAGCGGGCGATCCCCGCACGGCGCTCGACGGGATCGGGCTGTTGGAGGACGGCGAGATCGATATCGCCGACGCAGCCCTCCAACTCGCCCGAGTCGATGCGCCGGACGAGGATTGGCAGGCCGCGCGCGAGCATCTTTCCGAGATGGCGCGGGATGCGGCCCGCCTCGCCTTTGATGTCGCGGCCGATGATCTGTCGGCCCAGGCGGCGGCGCTGGCTGGGCTGGTTGGCGGCAAGTATCAGTACGAGGGCGACCGGGAGACCTACGACGATCCCGCCAATGCCAACCTGCTGCGTGTCATTGCGCGGCGGCGTGGACTGCCGGTGGCACTTGGCATCGTATGGATTCATGCGGCGCGGGCCGGGGGCTGGCCGGTGCATGGCCTGGATTTCCCGGGTCACTTCGTGATCGGTCTCGAAGGCGGCTCGGAAAAGCTGGTGCTGGATGTGTTTGCCGGCGGGATGCCGCTGGATGCGCGGGCGTTGCGGAAGCTGGTGAAGCGGGTGCAGGGACCGGAAG
>JANXTF010000157.1 GCA_025352565.1 Rhodospirillales bacterium
GACATCGACGACACGTTCGACACCGTCCATGGCGGCCAGCTGCTCAAGCGTCAGGTCCGGCTGCATCTGCCCAGGGCGACACCGGATCAGGCGATCCTCGCGCACGCCCTCTCGCGCATGAACCGGCTCGTCATCTGACCGACGGGGCGGAAGCCCCGAACACGCCAACTCCGATCAACTCCTAATGCCTACCCGCAGCAGAGCCTATCGAAACCGCCATCAAACGGCGGTCGGACGATCACGCCCGCAGCCCCACAACAAGCCGCTGATCGCGGTCGCCGCATCCTTCGTGAATAATCCGGGATAGTAGTCCTGGACCTCGCTCGCTACCGGAGCGTCAGGGAATTTGGCTCATAAAATCAACGCTGGCGGCCTCGTCCGCCGCTTCGCCCATCACCATCGCGACCGAAGCGGCCCGGTCCGGCAACCCGGCGAACTGGCGAGTGGTTGGCATGACCCGGTCCGATCCCCGGCACGACCAGAGCGTGTGACCGGCGTCAAGGCTCCTCCCCGCGGCGGGCGGTCCAAGCTCGATCAGCGCCGAGTCGAGCAACGCGGGATCGAACCCGTCTTCCAGCGAGTCGAAAACCAGGGCCTCGGCGGCAGCGAACCAGGCCTCGCACGGAACCCCGCTGGAGGCGCCGATGACGGTGAACGGGAACATCCGGCCGACCCGATCGGCGCTCGCGATCAGCACGCCCGCCGCGCCGACCGGCGGCGCGACCGCCGCCCCAAGCGCGAAATGCCAGAGTGGCGCGGTGAGCCAGGCCGCCGGCCATGCGTCGCCCGAAGCCGCGCGCACCGCCACGGTCAACCCGGCGAGCCAGTCGTCCCAGCGCGCGGCGAGACCGGCCGGCACACGGCACGAAAGAAAATCCCCGCGCGCGGGGATCTTTCCATAGAAGCCAGGGGGAGCAAGCGGCATCGGGGCAGGGTAGCGCGCTGCCCGCGCGATCGGAAAGACGTGCTGGCCGTGCGGGCTGGATTTCAGTATGGTTGCCTTTCGGGAAGGGATATTGCCATGCGCTGTCTTGTCGCCGCCGTCTTCGCCGCCGCATTCATCATGGGGGTGCCGGTCTCCGGCAGCGCGCAAAGCCCCTCGGCGGACGAGATCATCCGCTCGCTGCGGCCAACCGCCCCATCCGCGACCACGCGCGGCATCCGCCCGGTGGTGCCTTTGTCGGATACGGCAGCCCCGGCGGCTGCGCCGGCCCACGCCGCCGGTGGGGCGCCCGCGGCGGCTCCGCGCGCCAATGTGGCCCCGGCGCCTCGGGTCGCTTCGGCCCCTTCCGTGAACCTGACGGTCCAGTTCGCGACCGGCTCCGCCGAATTGACCCCCGCCGCCGTGCGCACGCTCGATGAGTTGGGACGCGCCCTGACGAGTGCCACCCTTTCGAGCTATCGCTTCCGTATCGAAGGCCATACCGACACGGTCGGAACGCGGGAGCACAACATGGCCCTCTCCGATCAGCGCGCGGCGAAGGTCGTGGAGTATCTGACCAGCAAATGGAGCGTCGACCGGGCCAAGGTGCAGTCGGTCGGGATGGGCCAGGACCAATTGGTCGTGCAGACCGGCCCCGGTGTCCCGGAACCGCGCAACCGCCGCGTGACCGTGATCAACCTCGGCGCCTGAATCTCCCGCCGCCCCGGCTGCGATGGCCGGAGACCCCGACGCGACCGTCGTGCTCCGCCGCAAGCGCGCGGGGATGCGGCCGCGAGGGGCGTGGATTCTCGCCGGAGGGGTGGCTGTCGCGCTGAGTGCCGGGGCCGCCTGGCTGATCTGGCACCAAAGCCCCAGAGCGTCCGCTCCCCCTGCCCCGCCGCCGGCCGTCTCCCTGGCGCCCGCGCCCGCTCCCCCGCTGCCCCAGCCCCCGCTGCCGCCTCTCGCGAGCGAAGCCGATATCCTGGCCCGCTTCCCCGCCGCCACCGAGACGTATCGGTTCCAGGACCAGCCAGAGATCGTGGTGATGCAGTTCGCGACCATGTCCGAGCAGGCCGGCATGCTCAACCGGGCAGCGACGCTGCTGGAGCGCGCGCGGTTCCCGCGTGACCGCGTGCTCGACCGGACCGAGTTGAACCGGCGCATCCGCGACCAGGGCGACACCCCGGAGACACTGTATTTCGGGCATGATTATCGAACCGCCGATCTGTTCCGCTTTTTTTCGGAAGCCGAGCATGCCGCTGACGGGGTCGGGGCCGAGGAGGCGGCCTTGCTGCGGCTGACCGCCGAATGGGGCTGGCGGGCGGACACCAACGGCGCGCTGATCACAATTTTGCGCGAGGACAGGAAGGCCGGCATCGACGCCGCGGCTCGCGCCACCATTCTGAGGCACGAATTGTCTCATGGGCTCTACTTCACCAGCCCGGATTACGCCCGTTACGTCCGCCGCTTCTGGGATGGCACTTTGACCGAACCCGAACACGAACGCTTTCGCCTGTTTCTGGCGCGAGACGGCTACGACACCGGAATCGAGGACCTCGTGGTGAACGAGATGCAGGCCTATCTGATGCACACCACCGACGAGCGGTTTTTCAACGCGCAGGCGGTCGGCATCGCCGCGCCGCGTCTGGAAGAGCTGCGCGGGGCGTTCCTCAAGGATATGCCGGCCGGCTGGCTGCGTGACCGGACGGTGCTTCCGGCGACCCGGCGTCTTCCCAGAGAGCGTCCCCGCGAACGGCGTCAGCGCTTCGCGCTGCTGCGCACCAACAGGACCGACGCCGAGATGCGCGCCCCTCCGCGCGCGGCCTGGTCGAGGGCGGCGCGGAGATCGCGGAGGTAGGCCTCCAGCGTGTCGGTCGCCGGTCGGGCCACGCGAAACAGCGGAACGGAGCTGGCGACGGCCACGATGAGGTCGGTGCCGAACGGTTCGTCCACCGCCCAGCCCTTGAAGGCGGGCGGTTTCGGCTCGCCGAAGACGGGCGTTGAGTCGGGAGCATAGGGCGGCCCGCCGCGCGCCTCGTGCATATGCAGCAAGCTGCCGTCGCTCGACACGTAATCGAGCTGCAGGTAGCCGGCGAAGTCCGGCATGGTCACGCGCGGGATCACCAGATCTTCCGCGACCAAATCGGTTCTGCCATTCGCGAGGGTAACGCCGAGCAGCCTCGCGGTCCCGCCGAAGGGCGCGGCATAGGGCCGGATCACGTCGAGCAGGGCGCAATAGGGGCCGTCGGCCACGGCGACCTGCCAATCGACAACGGCCTGCGGGGCCGCGTCCCGGACACTGGCGCGAAGGCGGCTTTCAGGTTCGCCCCGTCCGGTGACGCCGCGGAGCGAGGCGCCCAGCGCCGTCCGGTCGTCCCCCGTCACCACAGCGCATGGGGCGCCCCGCACCGCCGCCGCGATGGCGCGATGAACGGCCTCGGGCGAAGGCCCGGCGAGCACGGCGACCATGGCAGCGGGAGGCGGGGCGATCGCGGGGGCCGGAGGCGGCGGAGGTGTCGGGATCGCGGGGGCGGGGAGTGCCGGGAGCGCGCTCAGCCGCGGCGGGACGACTGGAGGCTCCGCCACACGAAGCGGCGGCAGCGGAACCGGAGGCTGCGGCTCCGGCAGGGTCGGCCGCGCCGGCACCGCGAGGGCGGGGGCCGGGGCGGGAATCGGGGCGATTGCCGCGACGGGTGCTGGCGCAGCGGGGCGCGGCGGTGGCGATTCCGGGGCGGGAGGAAGCGGCGGCGCGCTGACGGACGGGGCCAGCGGTCGCGGTACGTCGGGCGGCGGAACAACAGTGGCAACGGCGGCGACGGCGGCTGTCCTGGCAGGCGGCGGCGCCTGACGTGGCACCTCGGGCGCGGCTTGCGGCGCCGGCGCCGGCGCGGCGGTCGTGGTCGTGGTCGTGGTCGGGGCGGGCGCACTGGCGACGCGGGTGAGCGCCGGTTCCGGGGCGGTTCCGCGACCGCTCAAGGCCCACATGCCTCCGCCGCCCACGAGCACCAGCAGCACGAGGCCGGCGATGACCGGCCCCAGGCGCCCCCGAGCCGGGGTCGAGGAAACCGGGGCCGGGACAGCCCCCGCCGGAGGCCCCGGCGCTTTTGGTTGCACCCGCACCCCAGATGGAACCGGACGGAGGGCTGTCACCATCGTCGCGTCGTCGCCCATCAGATCGCCAAGGCCCCGCGGCAGGACCGGCGCATCGAGCGCAGCCCGTACGCTCGCGCCGAAGGCGGCGGCGGTTGCGAAGCGATCGCCGGCCTGGCGCGCCATGGCCCGCGCGACCACGGCGTCGAGAGCCGCGGGGACCATCTCCGACATGTCCGAGGCGCGGGGGGCCGCGCCGTTCAGGACCGCGTGCATGATGGTCGCCATGCTACCCTCGAACGGCCGCTTGCCGGTCAGCAGCTGGAACAGCACGACACCGGCGGAATAGATGTCGGTCCGCGCGTCGATCGCGAGACCCTGGAACTGCTCGGGCGACATATAGGCCGGCGTGCCCATGATGGTGCCCGCCTGGGTCATCGTGCTGCTCTCGATCCGCGCGATGCCGAAATCCGCGATCTTCACCTCGCCCGCCGCGGTCACGATGATATTGGCGGGCTTGATGTCGCGATGAATGACCTGGTGGGCATGGCTGTACTCGAGCCCGCTCAACAGCTCTCCCATCAGCCGGCCGACGGTCGCCAGGTCGGGCCTGGTGCCGTCCTCCAGCAACGCCTTCAGCGTGCGGCCTTCGACGAACTCCATGACGATATAGGCAAGCTCGTCGGTCTCGGCGTAGTCGAAGACGCCGACGATGTTGGGGTGATGCAGCCGGCCGGCCGCCTGCGCCTCCTGCTGGAAGCGGCCGAGCTGTTCCTTCTCCTCGCTGTCGGCACTGTCGGGCAGACGCACGGTCTTGATGGCGACGCGGCGCGAGATGACGGGGTCCCACCCCTCGTACACGGTTCCCATCGCACCGCGACCGAGAACGGTGCGGATCTCGTATTTGCCGAGCCGCTCCATGGTGTCACAGCCCGGCCATGCGCCGGTTGGCCGAGGCCGTGCCATCGCCGATGAGCGCGAAGGCGCCCCAGTAGAAGGGATGCGCCAGATTGGCCGGCAGGCCGGTGCCGGCCTCGTCGAGCAGGGCGAGTTGCGCGCCGCGCAGAGACGACGCCATTCCGCCGGTGCGCGCGCGTTTCATCGTTTCTGCCACGAGATAGGCGCTGGCCTGATCGTTGATCGACCAGTGCGTGACCAGCAACGACCGCGCCCCGGCGTAGAAGAACGCGCGCGCCAGGCCCGAAAGGCTTTCCCCGGCGGGACCTTGGGGGCCCGCCGAGTTGCAGGCGGACAGGATGACGGTTTCCGCATCGAGGTTCAGGCCGGTGATCTGCGACGACGTCAGCAGAGCTCCCAACGCGTCGGGCGCGCCGGCGGGGGCCGAGGTGATGATGGCGGGTTCCGCGATGCAGCGCAGTTCGGCGGGCAGCAGGGCATGCGAGGCGAAATGCAGCACGCGGTAGTCGCGCAGCGCCGCGGCGCGCACGCGGGCGACGGTGAAGTTCTGGTCCAGAAGTTCGTCGCTCGGGGCGCCGCCCAGCAAGGCCCGTGCGGCTTCGAGTTCCGGACGCGAGAACGGCAAGGCGGGCAAACCAGCGAAGAGGCGCGCATCCTCGATGCAGGACGGCGCCGGGAGCGTGCGGCGCGCCTGGGCCAGCGTGATCGGCCTGAAGCCGCCCATGCCGAACCACGGACGCGTCGCGGCCGAGGTCAGCGCCACTTTGCGCAGGCCGACGAAGTTGGTGGCCGCCGGCACATGGGCCACCGACATGCGGCGGACCAGCCAGGGGGCATGGGCGAGGTCCGGCCCGGCGGGGCCGGTCAACAGGATTCCGAACGGCACGGACAGCAAAGGCCCGAAGGGCGCGACGACGAGTTCGCCGGCCCCCTCGAGCTGTGCCTCCACGGGGCGCAGGGTCGCGGCGTACAATGCCTCGGCAGCCTGGGAGTCGAATGGCGGCGGTCCGGACGCGCCGGCCTCGACACTCGCGCGGAGCCGCTTGACCAGGGCGGCGATCCCGCCGGCGTTCCCGCCCAGGGGCGCGGCGGCGAGGCCGGTGGCGCGCACCGCGAACACCCATCCTCCTTCCTGCCCCAAGGTGATCGCGACGAACGCCTCGCCGGGCCGCAGCGCGGCCTTCACATCCGCGGCGGAGGCCACCTCCTGCACCAGCTGGCCGAAACCGGGCGCGGCCGTCTGCAGCGTCGCGTCGCTCTCGGCCAAGGCTTTGCGGGCATCCGCGATCCGGTCGTCGAGTTCGCCGGCCGGTATCCGGTTGAGGTCCGGCGGCAGATTGGTACGGCCGATTCGGTCCCTCTGGCGCTGCAACTCGGACAGCTTCTCGGCCGCATCCTGCCGCGCGCGGATGGCCGCGCCGACGCGCGGATCGCGCGCGGTCTCGCCCAGGCGGGCGGCACTCTGCGCGATCTGCTGGCTGGTGATGCCGCCCTGTGCGAGCTGCGCGGCCTCGAACATTTCCGCCAGAATCGGCTGACCGGCCGATCCGGCACGCGCCGCCGCAGCTGCATAGATGCCCAGGCAGGGCTGCACGAGCTCGGGCGCGACCCCCGCCTTCAGTTCACGCAGCAGCGCCGCGCCGCGCCGGCAATTTTCCAGAGCGGCCTCCGCCCTTCCCTGCCGCTGCAACTGCGCCGCATGCAGGAACAGCGTGGCGGCCACCGGCCTGGACCCGGGAAACGCCTGGCCGAATGCGTCGCTGGACAGCGCGTAGCCTGAGGTCGCCACCCCCACATCGCCACGGGCGCTCGCGCTGGACGCATCGGTGCGCAGCAGCCGCGCGGTAAGCGCCGGCTGGCGCATGTTCTGGCCAAGGGCAAGCTGGGTCGCCGACCGGATCGCGTCCTCGCTCTCGGCCACGCGGCCGAGGTCCCGCAAGACGAGCGCGCGGTAGCGCCGGGCCTCCAGCAGGCCGATCAGCGCGTTCTGCTGGGTTGGGTCGATCACCATGTCGTCGCCGGGCACGGGATCGTTGACGCGCGCCGCGCCAGAGCGTCCGAGGGCGAGAGTGGTCCCGGTTTGCTGGCGCGGGTTCAGCGCCTCGGGCGGCAGCAGGCGCGCATAGCTGGCCTCGGCTTTCACCAGCAGCGGCAGCGCCTGATCGGCATGATGCTGGTTGTAGGCGTTCAACGCCCGGTAATGCGCCAGGCGGGCGGCGGCGAGCCGGTCCGACGCGAGGGGCGTGAGGCGGTCGGCCTCGGCGAACAGGCCGTCTCCCTCGACGTAGCGGCCCTGGTCGGAAACCTGCAACGCGAGCGGTAACAGGGAGGAGACGCGGTCGGGGCTGTCCTTTCCGAGCGCCTTCTGCTGCAAGGCGAGTGCGGCGCGATAGGCCTGCTCGGCCGCGGCGAAGCTCTCGGCCTGGTTGGCCCGCGTCCCCGCCGTCATCAGCTGGTCATAGGCGCCGATGTCGCCCGCGCTGAAGGCCTGCGCGGCGAGGCGGCTGGCCAGCAGCGCCTCGGCACCCGACCTGGGCAGGCTGGAAGCCGCTTCCGCCGAGACCGTGCCGGACAGCACGCCGATCGCGCGGGGAAGGATCGGTAGCGCCGGTCGGATGCCGTCCGCCGTGTAGGCGGTGCCGCCCACCAGGGCGACCATCGCCACCTCCGGCCAGCCCCCGGCGCGGCGGGTGCAGGCCAACAGATAGGCCGGCGCCCCTCCCAGGATCGTGGTCGCCGCCGGCGCCTCGCACGCCAGCCGGGAATCGAGTGCCGCGCGCCACGAGCCGCCATTGGCGATGTCGCGCAGGACGGCCGCATCCGCCGGGCCGGCCGTGGCCACCCGGGCGCTCGGGCTTTGCCACGAGCCGCAGAACACGAGGCCACCGCCGGGGGTGGCCTGTTGCTGACAGGCCTCGCCCGAGGCGTTCAGCCCGATATTCTGGCCGCCCGGGGGGCCGGCGCGGGTATAGGCCTCGGGCGGCGGCGCGGCGCAGCCGGCGAGCATCGCCAGGGTGACGAGGGCAGCGCGGGCGGTGCGCATTCTAGTAGTCCCGATCGGAGATGTTGGGCAGCGGGAAGTCCGGGTCGCTGGTGTTGCGGATGATGTCCAGGGTGATGAGGTCCGCTGTGAACAGGTCTGGCCGGAGGTAGCTCTCCACCAAAATGATGTCGGGCCGGATGGTGCCCGGCTCGACGAGGCGGACCGTGACGCGCGGCACAATCGGCACACAGGACACCGACGCGATGGCGCAGTTGTTGATCTGGTAGCCCTTGTCGAAGTTCGGCGAGATACGGGAGACATAGGCCGCATCGAAGCCGCCCAGCGCGCGGACCGTGCCGAACAGATTGGCACTCCCGCCGGTTCCCCGCACCAGCAGATCGCTTGCCACCAGATTGCCGGTGGCGGTGCCGGACCCAAGCGACAGCGTCAGCGCGCCCGTGGGCGCCACGAGATTCTGCAGCGAGATCGTGCCGCCCAGCGCCCCGAAGAGCACATTCGCCGTGGCGGCGGCGCGCGGCGCGAAGGTCGTTCGGCCTGTCTGGATCAGCCGCCCTCCGAGTCCGCCCAAATTCACGCTGACATTGTCCGCGATGAAGCTGCCGCCCTGGAGGGTCATCGCGGTCGGCGCGGTGAGCTGGATTTGCGGCGCCTGGAGGATCCCGGTGACCGTGAGCGGCGTGCCGTTGGCGAGCGACAGCGTCCCGCCGGCGGTGAACCCGATCAGCGTGCCGATATTCGCGATGGCGCCGGCTCCGCCCAGATCCACCGCCCCGGCGGCGTTGCCTGCCAATGTCCCGGCCTGCACCGTCCCGCTTTTCTGAGCGATCCCGGCGCCCGAGGTGGCGACGAGCGCGGCGGCGGCGACCGGGCCCGCGAAGGTGAGCCCGTTGGCGGTCAGGTCGAGCGTCGCCGCGTTCACAGGGCCTGTCAGTGTCAGGCCGATGTTGTCGATCTGGCGGAAGGTCCCGTTCGCCTGCACCGACCCGAGCGTGTCGACCGAACTCGAGGTGAGGGTCGCGTTGACGACCGAGGCGTTCAGCGTGCCGGCGGAGATTGTGCCGGCCGATTGGGTGACGGTGGGCGCGACCAGGGTCAAGGTCCCGGCCGAGATGTTGGCGCTGAGGTCCAGAACGCCGGTGGCCAGCAGCGTGGCCGTCCCCGCGGCCTGCACCGGTGCCGTGACCGACAGATTGCCCTGATCGTTCAGCACGAGATTGCCGCCCGCCGCGCCGTTGGTCGCGAAGCCGGCCAGCGTCGCGATCCGGTTGTTTCCGCCGAGCGTCGCGTTGGAGGCCGAGCCGGTCAGCGAGCCCGCGAGTATGGCGCCGTTCGGCTCGGAGATCGCGCCCGTCGTTACCAGCGTGAGCAGCCCGGGCGTGGAGACCGATGCGGGGACGGCGCCGCCGGCCAGCGCCAGGCCGTCCGCGGCGAGCGCGATCGGGCCGGTGGCGGACACGGCACCGAGCAATTGCAGCGTGCCGCTGGTCACCAGGGTGAGCGGTCCGGACGCGGTGACGTTGCCGAGGCTGCCAATGGCGTTCGGACCATCGAGCCGCACCGTGGTTCCGCTGGCGGTCAATCGGCTGACCGTGATGGTGGCGCCGGCCGCCTCGGTCACCGCGCCGGCGCTGACGAGGCTCAGCGTGTTGACGTTGGCGAGGTTGAACCCGCCGGAGATGCCGATGCTGCCGGCGGCCGCGTTGCCGATCTGGAGCGTGTTCGCCGTCACCGCCGGGGCGGACCCCGCCGGCAGCAGGCTGCCCAGCGCGAAGGCGGACCCCGGGGTCAGCGGAGCCAGCGCCACCGTGCCGCCGGGGGCCGCGAGCGAACCGCCCGGCGAAAACTGGATGCTGTTGCTGCTCAGGCTCAGCGTGCCGCCGGCGGCCACGCTCGCGGCGCCCGCGACGTTCAGCGGCGTGCCGTCGGAAATGCTCACCGCGCCGCCGCCGGTGAACGCGCCGAGGTTGGCGATGGCGTTGGCCGCCTGGTTCAGCGTGGCGCCGCCGGTCGTGCCGGTGAGCGTGGTCGCGGCGATGGCGCCGCCCGGCTGGGCGACCGCGCCGGTCGCCGCCAGGTTCACCGCCGGCGCGCTGACCGTGCCGCCGAGCGACAGCCCACCGGTCACGGTCAGCCCGATGCTGGCGGTGTCCGCCAGCGCCCCGATCTGCGCCAGGGCCTGACCGTCGGTCAGGCTGAACCCGCCCACGCTGCTGTAGCTGGCCAGCGTGCCGATCTGGTTCGCCGCCTGCCCGAGCGACGTGGTGGCGCCCGAAAAGCCGCTCACCTGCCCCGCCACGATCGCCCCGCCGGTCTGCGCGACCGCGTCGGCCGCTTGCAGCACCAGCCCGCTGCCCGCCGTGATGATGCCCGCCGTCTGCGTGATGCCGCCCGGGGCCGCCGGCCGCACCGCCCGCAGGGCCGTCAGCGACACGGTCGGCGCCGCGATGTTGCCCGACACCGTCAGCGGCCCGCTGCTGGTCAGCCCGATCGACACGCCATCGCTCAGCGGCCCGGTCACGCCGAGCGCCGCCGCATTGGCCAACACGAACCCGCCGGTGCTCGTGAAATCCGCCAGCGTGGCGATCTGGTTGGTCCCGTTCAGCCGCACCGTCGCGGCCGTCCCGCGCAGCGTGGTCGCGAAGATGCCGCCGCCCGCCCCTTCCGTCACATTGCCGGTGACCTGCAGGTTGACCGTGGCGCCGATCACCGCGCTGTTCACCGCGAGGTCGCCCGCCACCGTCAGCGTCACGTTGCCCGGATCGACCAGGCCGACCGTGCTCAGCGTCCGCCCGTCCCGCAGGGCGAAGTCCCCGGTGGTCAGGAACGGACCCAGCCGGTCGATCTGGTTCAGGCCCGACAGGTTCGCCGAGCCGGTGGTGCCCTGCAGCAGCCCGGCATTGATCGACCCCGCCGGCTGGCTCAGCGCCCCGGTCGCGTTCAGCGTCACCGTCGGCGCCGTGAGCACGCCCGACAGCGCCAGATTGCCGGCAACGTCGAGGCGGACCGACACCCCGTCGGTCACCGACCCCGTGACGCCAAGCGCCTGCCCGTTGGTCAGCTGGAACCCGCTCACGGTGGTCGCATTGCCCAGGCTCCCGATCGCGTTGCCGCCGCCCAGCGCGGCCGAGGCGGCCGTCGCCGTCAGCGTCGGCACCGTGATGGTGGCGCCGGCGCCCTCGCCGATCGCGCCAGAGGAGATCAGGCTCAATGTCGTCGCATGGCCGGTCAGGTCGATCGCCTCGCCGGCTTTGCCGATCGTGATCGGTCCGGCGGCGGCGGACCCGAGTTGCAGCGTGCCGGTCTGGATCGTCGCGATGCCGCTCTGCGGGACCGAGAGCGAGCCGGCGGTCGCGGAGGCCACGCTGCCGACCATCTCCACCGGCCGCGCGGCGGTGAGCGGCGCGAAAGCGACCGTGCCGCCGGGCGCGGACACGGTGACCCCGGGCGTGAACGCCACGCCGTCGGCCGTGATCGCGATCGTCCGGCCGGCCGGGACCGACAGCGAAGTCACCAGTTGCAGCGGCACGGTCGGGCCGCGTGCCGGGACCGGCTTCGTCGTCAGTGCTAAATCACCAAGGCTGGTGGCGAAGTCCAGAAGGTTGCCGACCGTGTTGTTGACGCTGCCGAACGCCGCCGAGGCCGCGGTGCCGCCGAGGTTCGGAGTGACGAGGCTGCCGCCGGTCTGCGTGATGGCGCCGGAGGCGTTCAGGCGCACGGTGCCCGCGTCGTTCAGCAAGGCGCCGGTGAGCTGCAACGGAGTTGCGGTGGTCAGCGCGAAGCCGCTTGCGGTATGGAAGTCGCCGAGCCCGGTGACCTGGTTCGCCTGGTTGAGCGTCGCGGAGAACGACTGGCCCGTCAGGCTCGTCGCGGTGAGGATGCCGGCGGTCTGCAGCAGCGCTCCGCTGGACGCGAGCGACGCACCATTAAATGTATCGAGCGAAACGGTCGCGCCGGTCACGTTGGCGTTCAGAGTCATGCTGGGCGAGATGGCGCCGCCCGAGGAGAGCGCGACATTGGCGCCCGCAACCGGGCCATCCACCGCGAGCGTGCTCCCGGAATGGAAGAAAATGTTGCCGGCGGCGGTCAGTGGCCCGAGATGCGGGATGAAATTGCTGACATTGCCAAGCGTGATCGCCGGCGCGCTGCCGGAGAGGTTGGTGACCCCGATCGCGCCGTTCTGCACGATGCCCGTCCCGGACGCGACCTGGAGCGTGGTAATTCCGGCGGCCCCGAAATCGATGCTGGCGGCCGCCGGCTGCAAAGTCAGCAGGCCGGCGGAGGCGGACCCCAACGACAACGTGGGCGCCGCGAGGCGGTTGAGCGATGCCGCCGCGATCGACAACGCGCCGGCCGACGCGGCGGCGCTGGTGACCTCCATCGGCGTGCCGGCGGTGAACGGCTGGATGGCGATCGTGCCGCCTGGAGCCGAGATGACCTGCGGAACGCTGGCCCCGGCGAGGGTCAGGCGATCGGTCGTCACCGACACGGTCCTGCCGTTCGGCACGATCAGGCCGGCCACCACCGCATTGGACGAGACCGTCAACGGGATCGCCGAGACGAGGCTGATGTCGCCCGCGCTCGCGGTGAGCCCCTGGCTGCCCGACCCGACATTGGCGATCTGGTTGGACAGACTGGTCAGTGCCGCCGAACCGACGAGGCCGGTCAGCAGGCCCGTGTTCACGGTGCTGAGGGCGCCCTGTGTCACCGGTCCCGTCGTGTTGAAGATCACGCCCTGGGCGCCCCGGGCCACGGCGCCGCCGAGCAGCCCGATGCCGCCGATGCCCGAGCCGAGGGTCAATCCGCCGGTGACGTCGAGCGTGACGCCCAGGTCGATCCCGAGCCGCACGCCGGCGGTGAGGGTGAGACTTTGGTTCGGCTGCGCCAGTGTCACCGAGGACGAGACGGCGATCGAGTTGCTGGCCAGGACCGTGACGTCCCCGACCATGGCCTGGAGCGAGGCCGGGGTCACCACCGTTCCGGCGCCCCCATGGTTGCTGATGGTGACGTCGGTGGGATCGAGCAGGATTTTCCCGGCGCGGCCCGCGGGGGCACCCGTGTCGACCTTCCCCGCAACCGCAAGGCCAGCCCCGGACAGCTCCACCGTGCCGCCATCGCCGCCGGAGCGGCCGCCTCGGGCCGAGATCGCCCCGTCGACCCTGGTGGTGCCAGCGGCGACCACGGTCACCTTGCCGCCGTTGCCGCGGTCGCGGGCATCGGCGGAGATGCGCGCTCCGGCCTGCACCGTCGCGCGGGCGGCCATCGGGGCGGCGATCCCGACGCCGCCGGCGGCGCGCGCCGCCGTCGTGCCGATCGCGATCGTGCCGCCGCCGGCGGAGCCGTTGGCGCTGATCCGGGAACCCGCCGCCACGGTCACGCCCTCGGTGGCGCGGGCGACCACGCTCCCGCCGATGTCTCCGGCGCCGCGCCCATCGGCGGCGACCCGGCCCTCGATCCGCACCGAGCCGCCGACGCCTGCGATTTCGATCGTGCCGGCCCGGCCGCCCGCCGTGCCGGCCTGCACCCGCCCTCCCGCTCGCACAAGGTCCTGCACGATCCCGTCGGCGGCCGCGGCGGTCAGCTGGACCGTCCCGCCATTGGCCATGATGATGCCGGTGTTGGTGACCAGCGCCACGACCGGCTTGCCGTCGGCGCCGCGCGGCGCCTGGCGGACCTGCCGCGTGACATCGATCGACAGCAGCCCGTCGCCATAAAGGTCGACCGTGTGGGTCTCGGCGCCCGCCAGGGCCACACGGCCCATCTTCGCGTCGATCACGCCGGAATTGGCGACGCGCGGCGCCACGAGCGCCGCGAGGCCCGCCTGCCTGACCGTGATCCTGCCGGCGTTGGAGACCTCGGCGTTTGGGTTCGGTGCCTGGTCGAACACCATGCGCCCGGCCATGAAATTCGGCGTGGCGATCCCGGCGGCGCTGACGACCAGACCGGCGGTTTCGACCTGGGCGCCCTGGTGGAAAACGACGCCTGACCGGTTCGTGATGATGACCTGGCCGTTCGCCTCGATCCGCCCGGCGATGGCCGATGGATCAGGCCCGGTCACCCGGTTCAACACTACGGCGCTGCTGCCCGGCTGCCGGAACTGCACCGTCTGGTCGCGCCCCACGTCGAAGCTGCGCCAGTCGATCGCCGCCCGCTGGCTGGACTGGGCGATGGTGGTTGTCGTCGCGGTCTGGCCGATACTGGCGCTGCCCCCCACGACAGCCCCGCCCATGGGCCGGGCGCCCGGCGCCGGCTGCGCGAGGGCGTGGCCGACAAAGACCGGACTGACAAAGACCGGGCTTGCGAAGACCAGCACGGAGGCGAGCTGGATCGCCGTGGTGCGGAGCAGACTTGCGCGGCTCCGCGTGACGCGTGCCGCGGCGAGTCCGGGAGTTTGCCTGTTCCGCATTTCTGCCTCTCCGCCGCACCTAAGCGGTCACGCAATCACTCGTTCAACCTTGCGCCACGAAAACTAGAACCGCGTCACCACGCGCCAATAAAGCGCGTCCGCCTTCAACGGAGCGACACTGCCCGAACTGCCGCTGTGGACAAAGCGGGTGTTGCGATGCACGCCCTCCAGCCCGAACTCCGTGAACCGCGTCAAGCCGATCCGGGCGCCGAGCCCGAGCGATGACAGCTTGGCGTTCGCATCCAGCCGCTGCTCCTCCCAGGTCTGGCCGTAATCGAAGAACCCGTAATACTGCACCGTGATCGGCAGTTGGCGGCCGAACAGGTTCACCTCGCAATCGGTGTTGAGCTGGAGTTCCGCCGAGAACACGAGCGCGTTGTCGCCGGTCACCTCGCCCGAATAATAGCCGCGGTTGAACTCGCTGCCGCCCAGGAAGAACTTCTCGGCCGGCGGCAGAACGTCGCGCGTGACCTGTCCGAGAACCCGCGCCTTCAGGGCCACGTTGGCGTTGCTCCAGGCCTGGAACAAGGTCTGGACGCGTGACGCATCGAGCGTGAATTTGGTGAAATCGACGCGTTCGTTCAGCCGGCTCGCGGTGGCGCTTCCGTTGCGCGTGGCACCCGCGCCCGGCAGGCCCTGCGAAAGGCGGACGCTCACGCTGTTGACGGCGGGCCGATCGTCTCCGAACAGGCCGTCCTGAAACGCGTAGTCGGACCCCAGCCGCGCGATCCGCAGCGAGTCCGCGCCGGTGCGCACGCTGGTCCCGCCCGCGCCGCTGTTCGTGCGGATGACGCTGTCCACGCCATCCAGGGCGAAAGACAGGTTCAAGGTCTGCTGGCGCGCGCGGATCAGCGGATAGCTGAGCGATGCGCCATACACGCTGGTGGTGCCCTGATAGCCGACGGCGCGGAGGAACGACGAGGGATTGGCCTCGCCATAGCCGCCATACACGCGCAGCTTGAGGCCGGAGCCGCCCAGGAAGACCTCGACCGAGCCCTGGCCGAAATTCTGCGTGTTCCCGCTGGTATGATAGGCCGTCACCTGAGTCCGCTCGCCGAATTCGGTGACGCTGTCGAGCTCCAGCTCGGCGAGGGACTGGACCGGGCCGGTGAGCCGAAAAGCGCGGTTGTCGGCGCTGAGCAGGCCGGACAGCGCCTTGCGCTCGACCTGTGCCACCAGCGTCAGCGCGCCGGGCTCCGACGAGGACGGCTGCAGCACGGCGCGCAGGGTGACGCCAGGAACGTCCTGCGCCAGCAGCAGCCATCGCTCCAGCGTGGCGGTATCGATCGGGCGGACTTCGGTGAGGTGCCGCAGGAAGCGCAGCACCTGGGTGCCGGCCGGCCCGATGTCGCCGTCGAGCTTGACATCCACGATGCGGCCCTCGACGACGACGAAGCGCAGCAGGCCCCGCTCGTCGCGGGTCGCCGCCACCGTGGTCAGCGCGAAGTTCTCGCTCCGATACAGATTGAGGATGGCGACCCGGGCCGCCTCGATCTTCTCGATCGGAATCGCGGGACCGACCAGCCCGGCGGTGATCTCGGCGAGGCGCGCACCGGGATAGGCGGTGGCCCCGTCGACCTCGACCGCGCGAACCGCGACCGCGCCGCTGAGCCCGGCGGCCGGTGCGGCGAGACCCGGCGCGGGCAAGGCGGGTGCCAGCCTGGGCACCGGGGACGGAAGCGCGCGCGGAATGGGGGAGCCTTGCGGGAGAGCGGAACCCAGACCCGAGAACTGGGCCGCGGCAGGCTGCCCGAACGCCACCCAGCCGAGGGCCGCGAGTAAACCCGCGCGAAAGGCTTTCCCGTATCCAGAGTCGTGCAAGCCGGGCCGATGAAACGCCGCCATCAGTCCTCCCCCTCGGTCGCGGCCACCTTAACCCGCTTGGCGGGACCGGCCAAGCCATTCCCAACTCGAACCATCTACATAGTGCAAACTCAATGCCGTCCGCGGTCAAGTGCGTCCGGGGAGCCGGTTCGCGTCGGCCCGATTATCATTACGCGCCGCTACACGTACCTGGCAGAACAGGAACCCTCGCGCGCTGGCAACTGGCGACCCTTGATACCGAAGTGGCAACACGGTGATGCCTAAATATTGGGCCTCCGCGGGATATCGTGGGACCCGGTCCAAACAGCCGCATGGGAGACGCGACCATGACGACGTTCCACATCGAGATCGTCAAGCCATCGCATTACGATAGAGACGGCTACGTCATTCAGTGGTGGATGGCCTGGATACCTTCCAACTCCATGGCCTGTCTCTACGCCATCGCGCAGGACTGCGCGGAGCGGCACGCCTTGGGCGACGATGTGACCATCGAAATCGATGCCTACGACGAGATGAACACCAACATCCCCGTGGATCGCATCGCCAGCCGGATCAAGCAGCCGGGTCATTCCGGGCTGGTCTGCCTGGTGGGCGTGCAGTCGAACCAGTTTCCCCGCGCCATGGCCATCGCACGACGCTTCCGTGCCCAGGGCGTCGCGGTCGCAATCGGCGGCTTCCACGTGAGCGGCGTGATCTCGATGCTCAAGGAGCTTACTCCCGAACTCACAGAGGCGGTGGACCTTGGCATTCACCTCTTTGCAGGCGAGGCAGAAGAGCATTTCGAGGCGTTTCTAAGGCAAATCCACGATGGCTCGGCGAAGTCAGTGTACGACCACATGGACGATCTGCCAAACCTTCAAAGCCAGACCACGCCATACCTGCCACTCCGCGTGGTCAAGCGCTACGATGGCATTCTCTCGTCGTTCGACGCGGGGCGCGGATGCCCGTTCCAATGCTCGTTCTGCACGATCATCAACGTCCAGGGCCGGAAATCCCGGTGGCGCGACGCCGATGACATCGAACGGATCGTGAAAGACAACGCCGCACAAGGCATCACGAAGTTTTTCATCACCGACGACAACTTCGCCCGCAACAAGAACTGGGAAGCCATCTTCGATCGGCTGATCGAGCTGAATGAGCGTGGCTACGGCACCCATTTCCTGATTCAGGTCGATGTGCTGGCGCACAAGATCCCGAACTTCATCGAAAAGGCGGCCCGGGCCGGCTGCCGCTACGTGTTCATCGGGCTGGAGAGCATTAATCCAGAAAACCTGATTTACATGAAGAAAAACCAGAACCGGATCACCGAATATCGGAAGATGTTCCAGGCCTGGAAGGCGACCGGGATCATCACGTATGCCGGTTTCATCATGGGTTTGCCTGGGGACACTCCCGAAACCATCCGCCGCGACATCGAGATCATCCAGAAGGAACTCCCGGTCGATATCCTGGAGTTCACGATGCTGACCCCGCTGCCAGGCTCGGAGGACCACCAGAAACTCTATCGGAATGGCGTCTGGATGGATCCGGACCTGAACAAATACGACCTCGAGACCGTCACCGCGGAGCACCCGAAGATGTCCCGGGACGTCTGGCAGCAGACTTATCAAGACATGTGGGGTTGGTACTACACGGACGAGCACGTCGAACGCTTGATGCGGCGCAATGCTGCCTACGGCATCAAGCCGGTGAAGATATGGCGGTCGGTGCTGCAGATTTACGGCGCCTCCCATTTCGAGGGCGTCCATCCGCAGCAATGCGGCTATTTTCGCCGCAGGGACCGTACTAAACGCCGGCCGGAGTTGCCGCGAGTGCCGTTACTGGCGTTTTATTCGCACTACGCGTGGGAGACGCTGGTGAAGTACGTACGCTTCGCACGCTACGGATGGAAACTCCACGCGATACGGAAGCGGATCGCGCGTGATCCCCACCCTCGCGCCTACACGGACCTCGCGATGACCCCGGTGGTGGACGCCGAGCACGATTCTCTACAAATGTTCGAGCTGAACGACTCGTCTCGCGCCGCCGTCGGCAAGGCGCGACGGCAGGCCGAGGAGCGCCAGCGCCGGGATGAGCCGATGTCCAGCCTTGTCGCCGAGTAGGGTCGGCCGAAGCATCGAGTTGCGGCCTCGTCAAATCGACACCCAAATTCCGCCGCGTTGACCGACGTGACCGACAGATCCGGAGCGGTCCGGGTTGAGCGTTGCGGGGCGGTTGGCCTTGAGGATCTTGAAGCCGGCGCCGCGTCTCAGTCGGCGAAGGCCGCCCGGGCCTCCGGCAGGTCCCAGATGCGCGCGATCGCCGCCGCCCCGGCGGCCGTGATCGCGGCCTCGTCGCCAGCGGTGTAGCGGCCGTCGGTTACCAGAGGGCGCCCGTCGACGATCACCTGGTCGATGTTGGCGCGGTTGGCGAGTGCCACCAGCCCGCGACGGGGGTCGAAGATCGGCTGGAGATGCGGGTGGGTGAGATCGACGACGGTGAGGTCGGCGGTGGCGCCGGGCGCGACGATACCTAGATCCGGCCGTCGCAGCACGGCGGCGGCGGTGGCGGTGACCGCTTCGATCAGCTCGGGCGAGGTGGCCACGCCGGCGTCGCCGGCGGCGATCTTGGAGATCATGGAGGCGGCGTTCAACTCGCCGAGAAGGTCCATGTTGTAGCCATCGGTGCCGATGACGGTGCGGACGCCATGCCCGGCGAAGCGGCCGAAGGCGGCGACCGTGCCGGAGCGGGCGAAGACGCGCGGGCAGTTGAGCACGGTGGCGCCGCGCCCGGCCATCAGCCTCAGGTCGTCGTCGGAGCTGGCAATGCAGTGCGCCGCGAGCAGGTCGGGGGCCAGCAGCCCGAGCCAGTCGAGATATTCCGCCGGCGTGCGGCCGGCATAGCGGGTGGCGATGGTCCGCACCTCGTCGCGGCTCTGCGCGAGATGGGTCGTGATCGGGACATGCAATTCGCGGGCGCGCGCGGCACAGGCCCGCAACAGGTCCGGGCCGCATGTGTCGGTCGCATGCGGGCTCATGGTCACGCCGATGCGGCCCTCGGCGCGGCCGTGCCACCGGGCGTGGAGCGCGTCCCACGTGTCCAGGTCGGCCTGGCCGCCGTCGCCGGCATAGCGGACGACGCCATCGGGGCCGGCCGCGGCGTCGGAGGTCGAGAACAGATAGGGCGCGCCAAAGAAGCGGATGCCCATTTCCTCGGCAGCCGTGAACATCTCGGGAATGCCGTTGCGGAACGGCTCCATCACCGTCGTGGCGCCGCCTTTCAGCAATTGCAGGATGCCCAGGCGCGCGATGGCGAGCCGCTCCGCCGGGGACAGAATCTCGATGCCGCGCCTGGTCAGCGGCAACAGCACCGTATAAACGATGCTCCGGTTGTTCCGGCGTCCATGCCCGTCCTCGGTATGGGTGCGGGCGACGGCCTCGCTGAAGCAGTGGTTATGCAGGTTCAACAGCCCGGGCAGCACGAAGCGGCCGGGCCGGTCGAAGATCCGATCCGCCTGCGGGCGGCTCGCGGTCACTGCCGCGATCCGGGTGCCCTCCAGCAACACCCAGTGGTCGCGCAGCACGTCCTGCGCGCCGTCGCGCCGGGCCAGGACATAGCTGCCGAAGATCGCGACCGAGCCCATCAGCCGGCGCCGGATTCATGCCGCAGGTAATTGGCCGCGATCTGCTCGCCGGTCGCGATCCACAAATCGGGGCAGGATTTGGCGTAGTTCAGGAACTCCCGCAACAGCCGCAGACGCATCGGGCGGCCGCTGCATTGCGGATGCAGCACGGTGGTGACCATCGCCCCCCAGTCCCGCGTCTCGTCCAGCTCGTCCTTCCAGATCGACAGCACGTGCTCCTTGGGGAAGATGGGGCGCGGGCTGAAGCGGGCGGACAGACCGTGCATCCAGTCGTCATAGCTGGCGGTGACCGGCAGCTCGATGGTGCCCGGCGTGCCATCCGCGAGGCGATGCCGGTACGGCCGCACGTCGTCGCGAAACGATGAGGTATAGACCATGCCGTGGCGCACGAGGGCGGCGCGCAGCTCCTCGGTGAATTCCCCGTACGGCGCGCGATAGCCGGTCGGCACGACGCCGAGGCGGCGTTTCAGCGCCTCGAACCCCCGCACCAGTTCCTCCTCGATCCAGGGGTCGCCGGGGTCGGGCAGCAGATGGTGGTAGCCGTGGTGCCCGATCTCGTGCCCGGCGCACAGGATCGCCTCGGCCATCGCGGGATGCGCGTCGACCGACCAGCCGGTGACGAAGAACGTCGCCTTGAGGTCGAGCTGGTCCAGCAGCTCCAGCAATTTCGGCGTGCCGACCCTCGCCTCGTAGCCGCCATAGCTCATGGTGATCAGCCGCTGGGCGTGCAGTGCGTCCTTGCTGGTCCAGGCGGCTTCCGCGTCCACGTCGAAGGACAGGAACATGGCCGAGGTGTAAGGCGCGGGCCAAGGGTATTCGGGGGCTGGCGGCGCGGTGTTGGCCGGAACGAGCGGGATGCTCGCCAGCGCCTTACTGTCCAGCATTGATCGCGGCCTTCTCGATGCCGTTGTCGGACAGGTGCCATTTGGCCAGCATCGCCTTGTAGGTGCCGTCGGCGATCAGGCCGTCGAGCGCCGTGGCGACGGCTTGTTGCAGCCCGGTCTCCTGCACCGGAAGCGCGATGCCGGTGAACTGAAAGGCGATCGGTCCGCCCAGCGTGGCGTAGGCCTTGGGTTCCTGCTCCATGATGTAGGGAAGTGTCTCGTTGCCCTGGACGGCGGCGTCGATGCGGCCCTGTTTCAGCTGGGTGCGGGCATCGGCCGAGCCCTCGGTGCCGACCACGACGATCGACTTGCCCGGACAATGCGCGTCGCTCCAGGACGCGATCTCCTTGGGGAAGGACGTGCGCCGGCTCGTGCCGACATTCCTGCCGCAGAGCGCCGCCAGGTCGGCGAACTCGGCGGCGCGGGATTGCTGGATGAAGAATTGCGGGCCGCTGCGCAGATAATCGACGAAGCTGGCCGCGCCGTGCCGCGTGGCGAGGTCGGTCATGCCGGACATGATCGCGTCCACCCGCCCGGTGGTGATCGCGGGCATCATCTGGTCGAAGCTGGTCTCCTGCCAGACGAGCCGCAGCCCGAGCTTGCGCGCGATCGCCTCGCCAAGCTCCACGTCGAACCCGGCCAGGGTGTTGGTGGCGGGGTCGCGATATTCGAGCGGCGGGTAGTTGGGCACAATGGCGACCTTGATCGCGCCGGCGGCGGCGATGGCGGAGGGCAGATCGGCGGCCTGGGCCTGTGCGAGCGGCAGGCAGAGCAGCGCCGTGGCGATAAATCGTCTCATCGGGGTCTCCATCGGTGGGGGGACGTGTCCTTGGGGCGCGGCGCTCATCCGAGCACCGCGGACAGGAAAGCCTGGGTGCGCGCTTCGCGCGGCGCACCCAGAACCTGCGAGGGAGGGCCGGCCTCGACGATCGTGCCGTCGTCCATGTAGGCGATCGTATCGGCCACCTCCCGCGCGAAGCCAAGTTCGTGGGTGACGACAACCATGGTCATGCCGCCGCGCGCCAGCTCTTTCATCACCGCAAGGACCTCGCCCACAAGCTCGGGGTCGAGCGCGCTGGTCGGTTCGTCGAACAGCATCAGCATGGGGCGCATCGCCAATGCCCGGGCGATCGCCACACGCTGCTGCTGGCCGCCCGAAAGCTGCGCCGGATAGAGGTCGGCCTTTTCGATCAGGCCGACGCGGCCCAACAGCTCCCGCGCGTCCCGCGCCGCGTCGGCGCGCGCGCGGCCCTGCACCTGGACCGGACCCTCGGCCACGTTCTGCAAAGCGGTCATGTGCGGGAACAGGTTGAAGCGCTGGAACACCATGCCGGTCTTGAGCCGCTGCCGGGCGATCTGGGCCTCGCTGAGCCGATGCAGCCGGCCGTCCTGCTGGCGCATACCCAGCAACTCGCCATCGAGCCAGATGGCGCCCCGGTCGATCCCGGTGAGCTGGTTGATGCAGCGCAGCAGCGTGGTCTTGCCGGAGCCGGATGCGCCGATGAGACACAGGACCTCGCCGTCCCACACGTCGAGCGAAACGCGCCGCAGCGCCCGGTGGGCGTCGAACGACTTCTCGACGTCGCGCACCGCCACCAGCGGGCTTTTGCCCGGCCCGCTCATCGGCCGGGCCTGGCGACGCCACGGGCGAAACGCCGCTCCAGCAGCATCTGCAACGGCGTGAGGATCGAGACCACGAGCAGGTACCAGAGCCCCGCCACGAGCAGCAGCTCGATCACGCGCGAATTGGCGTAATAGATGTTCTCCGCGTTGTGCAGCACTTCCGGATACTGGATGACGCTGGCCAGCGAGGTCGCCTTGATCATGCCGATGAACTCGTTGGCGAGCGGCGGGGTCACGACGCGCATGGCCTGCGGCAGGATGATGCGGCGCAGCGCAAGCAGGCGGCCCATGCCGATGGCCTGCGCCGCCTCATACTGCCCGGTGTCCACCGACAGCATGCCGGCGCGCATGACCTCGGAGGTGTAGGCGCCCTGGTTGATGCCGAGCCCGAGCAGGGCGGACAGGAACGGCGTCATGACATCGACCGCCCGGCCGGACCAGAGCCCGGGGATGCCGATGGTGGGGAAGACGAGGGCGAGGTTGAACCACAGCAGCAGTTGCAGGATTAGCGGCGTGCCGCGAAACAGCCAGGTGTAGCCGGCGGCGACGAACGACAGCACCGGGTTGGGCGACAGGCGCATCACCGCGACCACGACCCCGAGCACGATGCCGAGCGCCATGGCGAGCACCGCCATGATCACGGTGTTGGCGATGCCGTCCAGGATGGCCGGTACGGTGAGGAACCGTCCGACATAGTCCCATTCGATCTGGCCCTTCGCGAAGGCCCGCCCGAGCGCGGCGAGCACGAACAGGATCATGGCGGCGGCGAGCCAGCGTCCCCAATGCGGGCGGCGCGCGACCCGCAGGCCGGAGAAATCGGGGAAGCCCCCGGCGAGCGGCCCGGCCGGGTCGCCGCCTGGGCCGCCCCCTCGGGTCACTGCGTGGCCGCGTTCAACAGCGGCTCGGCGACGCCATTCGCCGCCAGCCCATATTTTGTCAGGATGGCCTTGTACGTGCCATCCGCGATCATACCGCGCAGCGCATCCGTCACCGCCGCGCGCAGCATTGCCGCGTCCTTGCGGAAGGCGATGCCCTGATAGCCCAGGGTGAAGGGTGCGCCGAGGACGCGGTATTTGCCGGCCTCGTTGGACTGGGCATAGGGCAAGGTCTCGCTGCCCTGGACGGCGGCGTCGATGCGGCCCTGCTTGAGCTGGTTGCGGACGTCGATGCTGTTCTCGCCCGGCACGTATTGCACCGCCGGCTTGCCCGCGGCCTCGCAGGCCTGCTTGCTCCATTTCTCGATCTCGACGGGAAACGACGTGCTGCGCGTGGTGCCGACCTTCTTGCCGCACAGATCCGCCTCGATCCTGGCCGGGCTGTCCGCCAGCACGAAGAACTGGGCGCCGGTCGTGAGGTAGTCGACGAAATCGGCGGTTTCGCGGCGGGATGCGCGGTCAGAGAAGCCGCTGATGATGAAGTCGGCGCGGCCGGTCTGCAACGACGGCAGCAGCTGCTCGAACGGCGTCTCGCTCCAGACCACCTTCACCCCGAGCCGCTTGGCCATCGCTTCGGCGAGTTCGATGTCGAGGCCGGTAAGCTGGTTGGTCGCGGGGTCGCGGTACTCCATCGGCGCGTAGGTGGAGTTCACCGTCAGGCGCAGCGCACCGGCCTGGCGGATCGCGTCCGGAAGTTCGGCCGCCCGAACGGCACCAGCGCCAGCGACGAGGGCGCCGGCGAGGACGAGGTAGGCGAGGCGGGAGCGTTGCATGCGGGGTCCTTTCACGAGGATCGGGACGGGATGCGCGGGTGCGTGGCGGCACGTTCGGGTTGTTTGGCGGGAGCGTCAATCGGCGATGCGCGACGGCATCGACACTGAGACATAGTCAGGTCTGGAAGCGACTTGACACCGTGGTGGCTTGGACACGCAACCACCGACCACTCACTTTACTCCGGGTCACCGGCCGATTCATGGTTGCGCGGACACAATGCCCATATCCCAAATACCGCTCAGGCTCGGTTGAATAAGTGTCCGTTGGTAAATAACTGAGTCGGTTGGAATCGTGTGCGAACTCCTCCGCGTCATGGTCCGCGAAGGCGGACCATCCACGACTTTCCGAGACCC
>JANXTF010000011.1 GCA_025352565.1 Rhodospirillales bacterium
GCGATGATCGCTTCGTAGCGGGCCGAGATCGCAGCGTCGCTGTCCGGTCTGGGAGTGTCCGCAGGCGGTGTCATCGACACCTTGACTCATATCGGCCCGTAGCCGGTCAATGTCTTTCCAGTGACCTACCTGGGCAGTTACAGTTACGTTTTATATCAATACTGTAAATTACAGTTCGGGCGGGGTCCCACTTCGGTGCTGAAATACCCAACCCTTTCCTCGCCAAAGCCCCGGGACGGAGATTTTGCACCAAAGAGCCTGCGGCCGGTTTCATGCGGCCGATTGAACATCCTGCAGAATCATATCGGCAGCCTTCTCGCCGATCATGATCGCCGGAGCATTGGTATTACCTGCGACGATGTCGGGCATGATCGAGGCATCGACGATCCGCAGCCGGTCCACACCATGCACGCGCAGCCGTGGGTCCACGACCGTATCCGCCCCCCACCCCATCCGGCAGGTTCCGACTGAATGGAGGTTGGAATGCGCGCGCTGCCGAAGGTCGGCCAGCAGGTCGGCATCGGTGACCATCTTTTCGCCGGGCCAGACCTCACCTGCGACATAGGACGCGAGCGCAAATTGGGCGGCGATGTGGCGAACGAGGCGCATGCCGGCGATCATTGCGCGCACGTCGTACTCGGTCTTCAGGTAATCGAACCGGATCTCGGGCGCTTCGAACGGATCCGCACTCCGCAACCGGACCGACCCGCGTCCGTCCGGCCGCAGGTGCACCACGGTCAATGTGAACGCGGGGAACGGGTGCGTTTGCAGACCGGCTCGGGTGCGGGCCAGCGTGCTGCCGGCGCTCATGTTGATCTGCAGATCCGGATGATCGAGCCGTGGGTCGCTGCGGGCGAAGGCGCCGACATACAGGCCATGCCCGGCGAGCACGCCCGACCGCAGCGTGGCGTATTGCACGCCGGCCAGGATTTTTCGCAGCGGCGAGTGTGCCACGTCGTTCAATGTGATCGGCCGTGTGCAGCGGAACACCGCTTGGTTCTGGAAATGATCCTGCAGATTCGCGCCGACGCCCGGCATGTCCGCGACCACGGGAATCCCGCGATCCTGGAGATGGCCGGCCGGCCCCAGCCCCGAGAGTTGCAGGAGCTGGGGCGAACCGAAGGCGCCGCCGGAAACAATCACTTCCGCCCGGGCCCGTGCGACGGCGCGGCCGTGCTTGGATTGGTATTCCACCCCTACGGCCCGGCCGCCCTCGAACAGCAGTCGCACCACATGGACGCCGGTTCGCACCACCAGGTTGCGGCGGTGCCGCGCCGGACGAAGATAGGCCGTCGCCGCACTCCAGCGGCGGCTCGCCTTCGTGTTGGTCTGGTAATAGCCGATGCCCTCCTGCGCGGGACCGTTAAAATCGGCGTTCTGCGGCAGGCCCGCCTCAACCCCCGCCGCGATCACGCGGTTCGCCAACTCCCACTCCCTGGGCTGGTCGGAGACGCGGAGCGGGCCGTTCACGCCATGCAACGCGTCCTCGCCGCGCGCCTGGTCCTCGGATTTGCGGAAATAGGGCAGCACATCGTCCCAAGCCCAGCCCGCGCAACCCTTCTGGCGCCAGCCGTCGTAATCGGCCGGGTTGCCGCGGATGTAGATCATGCCATTGATCGAACTCGTACCGCCGAGCACTTTGCCCCGCGGCTGGTACATCGTCCGGTTCTCGAGGGCGGCGACCGGCTCGCTCTCGAACATCCAGTTCAGCCGAGGGTTGCTGAACAGTTTGGCGAACCCCATCGGCACGTGGATCCAGGGGTTGCGGTCGCGGGGGCCCGCCTCCAGCAGCAACACGCTGTAGCGGCCGGACTCGCTGAGCCGCGCCGCCACGACGCAACCGGCCGAACCCGCGCCGGTGACGATGAAGTCGACTGTGCCCCCATCTTCGGGCATCGGCGCCAGCCTCTACCGGGCCGGCATCGTTGTCTGTTTTTTTCGTAGTTCCAGCATCGCCTTGACCCCGCGCAGATAGCCGACGCATTCCAGTGCGTAGGCGTCCTCGTCCATGAAATCCTCGCGCGGACGATCCATCTCGAGCGCGTAGATCCCCGGGGAATTGGCGTCGTCCAGGATTTGGCAGATCGCCGCGTGATCGATCCGGCCGCGCCCGAACGGCACGCACGGGAACTCCGCACGCCAGTCGGTCGCGTCGGAGATCGGATAGCCAATATCCTTCAGATTCGTGCAGACGATATAAGGTGCGAGCTTGCGCGCCGCTTCTACGGGATCGTCGTTCACGCGCAGTGCGTTGCCGGAATCGTACGTCACTTTCAGATACGGCGAATCGACGGCCTTGATCAGGCCCAGCACTTCGTCGGCCGTGTAATCCCAGTGGTTCTCGAAGGCCAGAATGACCCCCGCCTTTTCCGCAGGGCGGATGCATTTCTCGATGATCACCTGTGCCAACCGCTCCAGCGCCGGGCCATGCGGCTCGTGCGCGGTGCGGCGACTGCCGCCGACGATGCGCAGGATGTTCGTGCCGAGAATATCCATCACCTCGATATGCTTCAGAAGGTCTTCAACCGCCTCGGGGCTCTTGCCGGTATTCAGGCCGCTCGGGTTGCCCCAGGACAGGGCACGGTCCAGCTTGGCGTCATCCATCGCGCGCACCAGTTCGCGCAGCCATGGCCGATCCAGACTTTTCATGAAGCCGGTATCGAGAACGATGCCTTCGCAGCCGAGTTCGGCGGCCTTGCGCACCACGTCGAACATGGTCCAGACGACGCCTGGGTCCTTCTGCACCTCGAGATACGGCTCGCCCAGGAAACGGTGGTAAGTGTAGCTGACGATCCCGATTTTCATTGGGTACGGTCCCTTTCGTGACGTTGATGCAAAGCGATCAGCCGCCCAATCGGGCGAGCAGCGAGGCGAGGGTCCGGTGCGCGACGCGGGCGGCTGTTGGACCATCCGGTTGCTGCACGATTTCCGCAGACAGAAAGCCGTCATAGCCACCGGCCGTCAGCACCGCGAGAAGGCTGGAGAAGTCGATATGTCCCATGCCCGGTGCGCAACGATTGCTGTCGACCGTCTGCAGCAGGCCGAGCCGGCCGCACGTCGCTGCGCATGCCGCCGGCAGGTCGGCTTCCTCGATGTTCATGTGGAATGTATCAAGCATAACCTCCACATCTCGTCGGTCATGGCTATCCAGGAAGGTAAGCGTCTCCGTCGCCGTGGTGAGGAAGTTGGTCTCGTAACGGTTCATCGGCTCGACCATTAGCGTGACTCCGGCATCGCGCGCCGCCGCCGCGCATTTTGCCAGGCTGTCCACGAACCACTCGGTCTGGCGTCGGGCCATGTCCTCGTCGTTGTCCAGACGCCCGCGCATCATGCCGACGACGACCTTCGCACCGATGCCGGCACCGAACGCACATTGCAACCGGATCCGCTCGATCGCGCGGTCACGATCGGCTGGCCCCGGGGCTGCGAGGCAGAGGCCTTCCTCGAAATAGGCCGCCCCCGTGGCGATGCTGACGGCCTTCAGCGCGTGTCGATCGAGCCCGTCCTTCAGGACTGCTGCATCCACCTCGTTGGGATGGCCGAGATTGAGTTCGACACCATCGTAGCCGATTTCGCGCACCAGGCTGAGAATCTCGCTAATATCGCCTTGCAAGGGCACGGCCGCGAACTTGCGCCGTTTTGGACTGATGGCCACTGCGAGCTTCATGCTTCCAAACCCTTTGCTGCGTCAAATGCCTGCTTCAACACGGTGATCGTCTGCAGGCAGTAGGGGTCATAGAATTCCGGCGGCGAGCCGTGTTCGAAGATGAACCGCGGCGGCAGGAATTCGGCTGAAAGATAGTGCGCATAGCCGATCCGCTGCAGTGCCCGCATGACTGGGACGAGATCGATGTGCCCCTGTCCCGGCGCATGGCGGTTGCTGTCGGCGAAATGAATGTTGAGCAGATACGGACCGGCACTGCTGATGGCCGCGGCAATGTCGGTTTCCTCGATGTTCATGTGGAATAGGTCGGCCATGACGCCCACGCTGTCCGACCCGATCTCGCGTCGCATCCTGTCGGCTTGCTCCACGCGGTTCAGCATGAAGGTCTCGTAGCGGTTCCACGGTTCAAGCGCCAAGGACACGCCGGCCGCAGCCGCGTCCTGCGCCACGGTCGAGATGCTCTCCACGGCGCGGCGCCAGTCCTCGTCGATGGAGACATCCGGCATAGTTCGGCGCACCGCCGTGGGTGCCACGATCACCGTCGGTGCTCCAATCTGCACCGCGAATTCGATCAGCGATCGGAAATAGGCAACGGCCTTGGCACGGTCGCCGGCATCGCCCGCCGAAAGATCACGATCGGGGCCATACACCCGCGGACAAACAGCGGACGCATTCAGGCCGGTGGCCCGCAGAGTAACGCAGACTTCGCTGGCGGGAAGGGAGGACGGATCGCCCGGCACCTCGATCCCGTCATAGCCGAAGCGCGCCAGTCGCTCGGCGCTGCGGCCGAATGCCTCGCCCTTGAACGGAATTGTATAAAAGGAGAAACGCGGTTTCAGCATCAGGGTCGCCATCACAACATGCCGAAGAATCTGGGCAGCACGAGCACGATGTCCGGGAACAGCACCAGCAGAACGAGGTCGAGCACGATCGCGCCGACGAACGGCAGGATCGCCTTGGTGACGCCTTCGAGCGGCGCCCCGGACACGCCGCAGGCGATGTAGAGACAGAAGCCGACCGGCGGCAGAAGCATGCCCATAGCGGAGTTCACCACGAAGATGATGCCGAAATAGATCGGGTCGATCCCGATCTGCCGGATCATCGGGATCAGCACGGGAACCAACACCAGCATTGTCGCCGCCGGTTCCAGAACCGTGTGCACGACCACGATCAGCAGGTTGATCAGCAGCAGGATAACCAGCGGATTGTCCGAGAAAGCGAACAACTCCGCTGCCAGCGCCTGCGGTCCCTGCTTGACGATGAGTATCCAGCTGAGCGCCAGCGCGCAGGAAACCAGGAAGGTCACGCGCGACACGCCCACGGTCGCTTCGACCATAAGGTGCCCGACGGCCCTCGGGGAGAGGTCGCGATAGATGACGAAGCAGACAAGCAGGCTGTAGAGCACGGCGACCACGCCGGATTCCGTCGGCGTCATGATGCCGCTGATGATACCGCCCAGAATGATGACCGGTGCGATCAACGCGAAGAAGCAGCCGCGAAAAGCCTGCCACAGCAGCTTCAGCCTGAAGCCTTTCTCACGCGGATAGCCGCGGCGCCGCGCCACGACATAGGTCACCAATGCAAACGATCCAGCAACGAGCAGGCCGGGCAGGAAGCTGGCCATGAACAGAGCTGTCACCGAAACGCTGGCGACCCAGGCGTACAGGATCATCGTGATGCTGGGCGGGAACTGCATTCCAAGGGATCCGGCCGACGCTTGCAGCGCGGTTGCGAAATTACGGTCATAGCCGCGCTTGATCATGTTCGGCAGCATCACCGACCCGATTGCCGCCGTGTCCGCAACCGCGGAGCCGGAGATGTCGGCGAAGATGATACTCACCAGGATGTCCGCCATCCCCAGACCGCCGCGCATCCATCCCACCAGCTGATTAGCGAACTCGGTCAGACGCGTGGCCATGCTGCCAGCGGCCATGATCGCGCCGGTCAACATAAAGAACGGAATTGCCAGCAGGGTGAAATTGTTGAGCCCGCCGATCATGCGGTAGACTTCCTGGATCGGGCGCAATCCGGCCGCCGAGATGGCGAGCAGCGTCGTCAGGCCAAGGGCAATGCTGATCGGGACGCGGACGAACAGCAGCACGATGACGACCAGGGCAATGTAGTCATAGATCCCGGACTCCAGCCGTAGCTGGTTCTGCAGCAAAGCGAGCCCGCCCAGGCTTGCGACGATGACGAGCGCATCCGGCCAGCGCGGCCGCATATCCTCCAGCGTATTGGCCAGTTGATGGAGCAGCATCATCGCTCCGACCACGGGAAGTGAGGCGTTGATGAAACCGATCGGCATCTCAAGGATCGCCGTAGTCTGTGCAGATGTAGCAATGACCGCCTGGGTGCCCTGGATGGCGAGGAATCCCAGGAAGTAGGCGCTGCAGCTTTGCCCGAATAACTCCACCACACGACGTGTCCGCTTGGGCAGACGATCAGTGAGGAAGGCAAGAGCGGGGTGAGATCGTTGCCGCAACCCGGTTGATGCACCCAGGAAGGTAATCCAGATGAACAGCCCGGTGGCGATTTCCTCGGATTCAGCGAATGGCAACTCCAGGACGTAGCGGCAGACAAGCTGTGCCGCTACGTCCAGGACCAAAACGGTCATCAGCATGGGCAGTAGGACAGCAACGATGCGATCGATGCCGTTGGACAGTCCGGAGATGAAGCCCACCCTGTTCAGGGCGGGCAGCACCGTGGCTAATGACAGAAGCGGCATCGTAAGATTCCAGTTGTGCGCTTTGTATTTCCGAGAGCGCTAGATCTTCTGGGTGAGCTCCATTAGGTCCGCGCCGTATTTCTTGGCAAATTGCGGGTAAATGCTTGTCATCTTCGTGATGAAGCCGCTGCGGTCCGGGACCGTGGTGCGGATGTTCTTCTTTTCCGCCCAGAGCTTCGGAAGCTTGATATCGTCCATCATCACGGCACCCTGCTGATAGATGGACGCCTCGCGCGCGGCGGTCTGCATCGCTTCCTGGACCGTTTTCGGCAGACTGGCGAACCAGGGCTCGTTGGTCATGAATATGTCGATTTCGTAGCGATGATTGGTGAGTGCCACCGCGTTGATCACGTCGTCCAGGTGGATGCCGGCGCCGGGATTGAAGGCGTTGTCGACAGCGTCCACGACATGCTGCTGCATGGCGGTATAGACCTCGCCGAACGCGATCGGTGTCGGTAGGGCGCCGCACGCCTTCCACTGCGCGACATCGACCGGGCTTTCGATCACCCGGATCTTCATGCCTTCCACGTCCTCGACCCGATTGATCATCTTGCCGCCCTTGGCGGTATAGAGAAGGTTGCGCAGGGCGTTCGGCCCGAAGGCCAGAAGGCGTACGCCCTTCTTAAGCGCCCGCTCGCGCAGCAGGTCGGCGGCCTGCGAGAACTCGACCCGGGTTGCCTGCTCCCAGCTCTTGATCAAATAGGGTAAGCCAAACACACCCAGCTCCGGCGTGATGACGGAGCCAGCCAGCACCCCGCTTGGGAAGGCGAATTCTAGCGTGCCCTGCTGCACCGCCTGGACCATCTCCACCGTCGAGCCCAACTGACTGTTGGGGAAGATCTGGATTGCGACGTCGCCGTCGGTCAATTGCGCGACGCGGCCGGCGAAATATTCGCCCATCAGCTGGTTGCCGGAGGTCGGTCCGGAATCGTGGCCATATTTTGCGATGATTTTGGCCTTGCCGGTCTGCGCGATCGCCGGCCGAGCCAGGCCGATTGTCGCGGCGGCACCCGCTGCCGCCAACGCTACCGAGGCGGTCAGCAGGGTGCGGCGCGTGGCGTCTATCGTTTTGGATGTGTTGGGCATGGCGATGATCGTTGTCATGTCTCGTCTCCCTTCTGGTAAGCCTCTGTTGCGAGACTTTCGTGGGCTTGTCTGGTTGAAATTCGTGGTCAGGCCGGCTGGGACACCATGCCTTTGGCAGCGTCGAGCCCCTCGATGAATGCCTTGCTGCGGCCCACCTCCTCGGCGACGCGGTTGATGGGCCAATGGTCCGCGTCATGCACGCCGATATTGAGCGGTCCGCGGTAGCCGGATTGCGCGACGGCCACCAACAAGGCCCGGAAATCCACCTGCCCCCCACCGGGCAGCTGCGCCTCTGGCGGACCGAAATGGATGCTATCCCCGGGCCTATAGGTGCGCGCGAGGTCCCACAAATAGAGCGAGCGGACGGCCGGGCCGAGGCGGCGCATGCAATCGGCTGGATCCTGGCCAAGCGCCATTAAATGGGGCGGTGTCACCGCGAAGCCCAGGGCCGACGACGCGATCTCGCGCACCAGCCGCTCCATGCTCTCGATCGTGTCGATCGCGCGGTCGATGTGGTTTTCGATCGCCAGCGCGACCCCGAGTTGTTCCGCCCGGCGCAGCAGCGGGGCCACGGTCTCGTCGCGGAACGCCTCGAAGCTGGCCTTCTCGGCGCAGAATATGACGCAGCCGGCGTTCAGCTCCGCAGCCAGCTCCAGCCGGCGCAGCTTGGCGGCCAGGTCGCAGCGGAAGATTGACAGCGCGTGCAGGCCAAGTCCGGCGCGGGCGAGTTCGGCGGCGATGTCGGCCACGGTGTCGCGTTCGGGGTCCAGGTGACGTGCCAGACTCGCCACACCGATCGCATCCTGCGAACCGAGCCGGCCGCTGGCCCAAAGATCCACCTGGCGGAAACCCATGGCGGCGATGCACTCCAGCACGGGCCGTCGGTCATGACGCACAAAGAGCATCGTAGAGCAGCAGAGATCATTCACGGGCATCACCGGTCTGGGCCGGCCGCTTCAGTGGTGGTAAAATGCTCCACCATCGCGGTCAGCCGGCGCGATGCCGCCTCCAGGTGTTTGTTGAGACTCTCGGCTGCCATCGCACCATCGCGCTCCTCAAATGCAGCCAGGACATGCCAATGTTCGGCCACGACGCTGCGCATGTCGGTCGGGCCGCCGGCGTAATACATGCGCACCATGCGAACGCGCGCACTGATCGCGGCGTAGCTGTCCACCAGGAACCGGTTGCCCGCGCTGCGGACGATGATCTCATGGAAGTCGTTGTCGGCGCTGTCGAAAGCCTTGAAGGCCGCGTAGTTGGCCTCCGTTGCCAGATCCTGCATGCCCTGCGTGCACGCGCGCAACGATTCCAGCGTCTCGGCCGGAATATTCGCCGCACTCGTCCGCGCGGCAAACGTCTCGAGCAGGCGGCGCAACTGCTGGAGCTCGCCGATATCCTTGCGGCCGAGCGGTGGTGCCAGGGTGAAGCCGGAGAATTGCTCGTAGACGGCGAGCCCCTCCATCGCCATCCGGTTGATCGCCTCGCGCACGGGCGTGGCGCTGACGCCTAGGTCAAGCGCGATCTGATCGATGTTGAGCCTTGTGCCTGCGATCAACCGGCGCTCGAACACCTGCCTACGCAGTGCCTCGTGGACGTGGCTCGCGCGGGCCTGCAGGTGCGAGCCCGGCTCGATCGGCGGTTTGGCTGTGGACACAGCGCGTTTCGCTGACTTGATGGTTCGGGTGTTGGGCCGGTCAGCCGCCATGAGGTCCCTTGTCTGCCTATGCGCAATCCGATAGGATTTCATGTAGGCACAGTAGAGGCACGATTTTGCCTGTCAATACCCGTCAGTTCTAACCGTCTCAGTCCTCACCGGCCGCTCCAACGAAGGAAATTTCCATGCCCGTGTTTCCCGACCTATTTTCCATCTCCGGCAAGACCGCGATCGTTACCGGTGCCGCCCTTGGAATTGGCCAGGCGATTACGCTCGCCTTTGCCGAGGCCGGAGCTCAGGTGGTGGCCGTGGACCGTGACGGCGCCGGCGCGGAAGCAACGGCGCAGCGCGCGCGTGCCGCGGGCGGCAAAGTTCTGGCGATCGAGGCCGACGTTGCCGACCGCGCAAGCGTGGAAGCGATGACGAAGAAGGCGAAAGACGCCCTCGGTCGGCTGGATATCCTGATCAACGCCGCAGGGATCACGAAGCGCTTCCCCGCCACGGACTTCCCCGAAGAGGAGTGGGACCGCATCATCGCGGTCAATCTGAAGGGCACGTTCCTGTGCTGCCAGGCGATCGGGCGGGAGATGGTGGCACAGAACGAGGGTCGGATCGTCAACCTCGCATCCATCGGCGGCATGGTCGGCTACGCGGACACGATCGCGTATATGTCCAGCAAAGGTGGCGTCGTTCAGATGACGCGCGGTCTGGCCGCCGAATGGGGTAAGCACAAGGTCACCGTCAACGCGATCGCGCCCGGTGTTGTGCTCACGCCCATGCAGGAGAAATTGCGGGGCGAAAACCCGGAGAAGTTCAACTTCTTCATCTCGCGAATGGCAATCGGTGAGCCCTCGACGCCGGAGCACATCGCCGCTGCCGCACTTTACCTCTCATCGCCGGCGGCGGCATTGGTTACCGGACACATCCTTGCCGTGGATGGAGGATACCTCGCGATGTAATCCGCGGCGGCACGCCGTGCGGTCTGACGCGGCGCGTGATACGATCGTTTGGGTTCTGTTGCAGCTTTTCGGAGCGGTCCCGGCAAGGGTAGAAGCCGCGCATGGCGAGACGGCATCAGGCGAGCGCGGTGAAGCAGGGCGGGTCCTTCAAGGGACGGCAGTTCACCGCCGAGGTAATCCTCTGGGCGGTCCGCTGGTACCTGATGTTCCCGATCAGCTACCGCGATC
>JANXTF010000014.1 GCA_025352565.1 Rhodospirillales bacterium
TGCGCGCCGGGGAACTGGTCGATCATCAGGGCGCCCTTGCTCAGCTCGGAGAGCTTGGCGTTGAAGGTGTCGCCAGCGATGCCGTAGCCGGTCGTGTGCGGCTGGTCGTAGCCGAAGCTGAAATGGCGCGGGTCGGCCGCGTGGGCGCCGGTGGCGGCGAATGCGAGCGCTACCAGGGCGCTTGCGGCAGCCAGAAGATTGCGTCGCATGAGGCAGTCCCTCCCGTTGCGGCCCCCTCTCGTGGGCGGCTCGTGCAGGCCCACCCTATCGGTACGGCGGAGCGGATGCCAAGGCGAATACATCGATTCTGGCAGCACCCGCTGATGTTCGCTGGACACCGCCGAGCACGCGTGAGAGGCGACCGCGGCCATCACGGAGCGCTTCGGGCTGACGATCTACGATGCCGTCTATCTCGAACTCGCGGTGCGCCGTCGCCTGCCGCTTGCCACGCTCGATCGCGCTTTGCGCGGCGCGGCGGAGGCGATGAACGTAAAACTTCTCGGTGCCTGAAGGGCGCTATTCCTTCACCGCTCCGGTGAGGCTGGACACGTAATACTCAACGAAGAACGAGTAGAAAATCGCCACCGGCAACGACCCCAGCAGCGAGCCTGCCATCAGCGCCCCCCACTGATACACGTCGCCCTGTACCAACTCGGTCAGGATCGCCACCGGCACCGTCTTGTTCTCGGACGACGAGATGAAAGCGAGCGCATAGATGAATTCGTTCCACGAGAGCGTGAACGCGAAAATTCCCGCCGAGATCAGGCCCGGCACCGCCAGCGGCAGCGTGATCCGGCGCAATATCTGCAAGCGGCTGGCACCGTCGATCAGCGCGCATTCCTCAAGCTCGTAAGGGATCGACTTGAAGTAGCCGATCAGCAGCCAGGTGCAGAACGGGATGAGGAAAGTAGGATAGGTGAGGATCAACGCCCAGGGCGTGTCGAACAGCCCCATCTGGAACACGACCGTCGCCAGCGGGATGAACAGGATCGAGGGCGGCACCAGATACGCCATGTAGATTCCCAGGCCGACATAGCCCGAACCCTTGAAGCGCAGCCGCTCGAGGGCGTAGGCCGCCAGCACGCTCGACAGCAGCGACAGGAAGGTGGCGCCGAACGCCACCAGCATCGTGGTCCAGAGCCAGCGCGGATAATCCGTGTCGAACAGCAGCTTGCGGATGTTCTGGAAGGTGGGCGAGCTGATCCAGAACGGGTTGTTGTGCTTGTAGTCGAGCAGTTCCGCGTCCGGTTTGAACGTGGTGATGCCCATCCAGTAGAACGGGAACAGCAGCACGATGATGAAAACGGCGAGCGGCAGGTAGATCGTCACGATCCGGCGCAGGCGGCTTTCGGACGAGAGGACGCTGGTGATCTCGTTGTCGGTGACGGTGTCTTCGGGCAAAGCGGCGGCGGTGTCAGTCATTGTCGCTGCCCTGCTGCCATTTGCGCCGGCCGAGCGCGAAGTAGCTGAACACGGTGGCCAGAATCAGGAACGGGATCATCGCCACCGCGATCGCGGCTCCTTCGCCGAGATGCGAACCGGGGATGCCGCGCTGGAAGGCCAGCGTCGCCATCAGGTGCGTGGCGTTGATCGGGCCGCCGCGGGTGATGGCGTACACCAGCTGGAAATCGGTGAAGGTGAACAGCACCGAGAATGTCATCACGATCGCCAGAATGGGCATCAGCAGCGGACGGGTGACGAAGCGGAAGCGCTGCCACGGCGACGCGCCATCCAGCATCGCGGCTTCGTAGAGCGACGGCGAGATGGTCTGCAAACCGGCGAGCAGCGTGATGGCGACGAAGGGGATGCCGCGCCAGACATTCGCCGCGATGAGCGACCAGCGGGCGTTCCAGGGCGTGCCGAGGAAGTCGATATAGTGTTCCATCCAATGCAGCTTGTCGACCAGCACATAGGAGATGATCGAGAATTGCGGATCGTAGATCCACCAGAACGCGATGGCCGACAGCACCGTGGGGACGATGTAGGGCAGCAGGATGATGGCGCGGATCAGCGACTTGAACGGCACGTGATGGTTCAGCAGCAACGCGAGCCACAGGCCGAGGCCGAACTTCAGGATGGTGGCGAAGAAGGTGTAGGCGACCGTCCACCACACCGCGTTCAGGAAGATCCGGTCCTGGAACAGGCTCTCGAAGTTCTCGAGCCCGACCCACTCGCCGGCGTGGCCGATCTGGGTGTCGGTGAAGGCGAGATAGATGCCGAGGCCGAGCGGGTAGGTGAGGAACACGATCAGCAGGCCCAGCGCCGGGAACAGGCAGACGCACACAAGAAACATCTTGTTGTCCATCAACCGCCCGAGCGCCCCTGGGTCGCGCTTGGGCGCGACCCAGTTCAAGGCATCGACCGTCTTGGAGTCGACCGTGCTCATTGCTTGTAGATGCGCTTCGCCCTGCGTTCGGCTTCGGCGGCCGCCTCCTCCGGCGTGGCCTGGCCGGACGAGACGGCGGCGAACATCTGCACGTTGACGTAGTCCGCGAGCACGGCGCCGGAGGCCGCGTTGATCGGGCCCTTGTAGCCGCTGTAGAACTCCATCGCGCAGGCATCGCGGTAGGGGATCAGCTTGGGATCGGATTTCCACACGGCGCTCTCGCCATAGGCCTTCAGCGAGTGCGCCCAGTAGCCGGTGGTGGCGGTGAGCCACGGGTCGTACTGGTCCGCCTCCATCATGAAGCGGATGTATTCCTTGGCGGCATTCGGGAATTTGGTGTGTTTGAACACCATCGCGTTGATTACGGACGCGGTTTCCGGCCGCGAGGACGCCTGCCCGCGCGGCATCGGCGCGTGATCGACGTCCTCGGCGACGGCGGCCATCTTGGGGTTGTTCTTGATCGCGAAGTAAATGGAACAGCCATTCTGCGTGAGGCTGATCTCCTCGGCGATGAAGGCCTTGTTGTTGCTCGGGTCCTGCCAGGAGAGAACGCCGGGGATGAAGGTCTGATACAGCTCCTTGGCGTATTTCAGCGCCTCGATCGTCTCCTTGCGATTGATCGCGATCTTGCCGGCTTCATCGACCATGTAGCCGTTATGCGCCCAGAGCAGCCAGCCGCAATAGGAGTTGGCGTCACCGACCGCGTTGCCGAGCGCGAAGCCCGGCGGGTGGCCGATCTTCTTGAGGTTGCGGCACAGATCGAGGAACTTTCCGAGATCGGCTGGAATGGTGTCGAAGCCGGCTTCCTTGATCCAGGACTTGCGATAGACGGCGGGGCCGGCGGAGCCGCCGAACGGAATGGCGATCCACTGGTCGGTCTTGAACTTCTTGCCGTACAGCGCGGCCAGGGTCTGCCAGCCGCCGTATTTTTTGCCGAGGTACTCGGCGAGCTCGGTCATATCGAGAATGCTGTCGGTGTAGAGATGCGGGTCGTCGCTCCAGCCCAGCACGATGTCGGGGCCTGCGCCGGTGCGTGCGGCGACGGCGGTTTGCGGGCGCAGATCCTCGAAGCCGACGTAATCGACGCGCACTGGCACGCCCATCGCGGCGCTGAACTTCTTGGTGTTCGCGTCGAAGAGCGCGCCGTCGGGATCGATGTACTTGACCGGCCGCAGAACCCGCAGCGTGGCGCCCGACTCGATGGGCTGCGACGGGGGTTTCACGTCGGCCGTCGGAATGGCCGCGCGGGCCTGCGTGCCCGTCAGCGTCGATGCGGCGGCAATGCCCGCCGCCAGGCCGATCGAGCCGCGTCGCGTGATCTCGTCCATGTCACTCACTCCCCGAAGGCGGCTGGTCGGCCGCGTCTGTTTCTAGTTGAGGCGCATTCCGGTCTGCTGGTCGAACAGATGCACCTGATGCGGCGCGGGTGCGATGTGGATGGTCTCGCCGGGCCGGGCCATGACGCGCTCGCGGAAGGCGCAGGTGACGGGCGTGTCGCCGACCCGCGCCATGACCTGCGTTTCGGAGCCGGTCGGCTCGGTCACGCGCACGGTGGCGGGCACGCCGCTATCGGACAGCTCCCAGTGCTCGGGGCGGATGCCGTAGACGATCGGCCGGCCGTCCTCGCCGGCCGACCCGCCAGGGAGCGGCAGCCGCACGCCGTTCACCTCGAACATGCCGCCGCGCGCATGGCCGTTCAGGAAGTTCATGGCGGGCGAGCCGATGAAGCCGGCGACGAACTGGTTGGCCGGGCGGTCGTACAGGTCGAGCGGCGCGCCGATCTGCTCGACCCGGCCCGCGTGCATGACCACGATCTTGTCGGCCATGGTCATGGCCTCGATCTGGTCGTGGGTCACGTAGATGATGGTGGTCTTGAGCCGCTGGTGCAGGTCCTTGATCTCGGCGCGCATGTTGACGCGCAATTTGGCGTCGAGGTTGGACAGCGGCTCGTCGAACAGGAACACCTGCGGGTCGCGCACGATGGCACGGCCCATGGCCACCCGCTGGCGCTGCCCGCCCGAGAGCTGACGCGGGTAACGTTCGAGCAACTGGCCGAGGCCGAGGATGTCGGCGGCGCGGCCGACCTTCTGCTCCAGCACGGCCTTGGGCGCCTTGGCGAGCTTCAGCGAGAACGCCATGTTGTCGCGCACCGTCATGTGCGGATAGAGCGCGTAGTTCTGGAACACCATCGCGATGTCGCGCTCTTTCGGCGCCACGTCGTTGACCACGCGGCCGCCGATGGCGATTTCGCCGCGCGTGATGTTCTCCAGCCCCGCGATCATCCGCAGCAGGGTGGACTTGCCGCATCCGGACGGGCCGACGAGGATGACGAATTCGCCGTCCTCGACCTCCACATCGACGCCATGCAAAATCTGGGTCGTGCCGAAAGCCTTGCGCACCGCGCGGATCGAGACGTTGGCCATCGGCCTCGCACACTCCCCTGCCCTATGAATCTTCGGCCTTGTGGCCGTGTTTCCCGTTACCATGGTAGAGACAGGCAACCGGATTGGCTACTGCCCGCGTGCCGCCCAATCAGCCAAGGGCGGGCCGCCCGCGCCAAGTGACGGCACAGACCAGCACGAGGACGGCCAGGGCATGGACCGACAGGTCCATGAACGTCACGTCGAACGGATGGAAGAACTGCAGCAGGAACGCCGCGAGCGCCGCGGCTCCAACGCCGCCCATCAACGCCACCGGGAACGGCGAAACCGGCCTCGCCGCGCGCAACGCCCACAGCAATGCCAGGGAGATCGGCAGGCCGAATCCCATGACAAAGCCGAAGCAGTGCCAGGTGTCGCCCAGCGCCCACATGCCATCGCGCGAGACGAGCCAGCTTCGGTAGCATCCGGCACCGCTGCCGGCGAGCCAGACGGCCAGGGCGGGGAAGGGCAGCAGCGCCCAGCGATGCGAGCGGTCGGGCATGGACAGCTCGAACGCGGCGATCACCGCCAGCAGTCCGGTGGCCAGCGTGCCGAACAGCTCGATCTGCATCTCGAACGTCACCATGCGGTGGTGGAACACCGCCATGTCGGCGAACAGCATGATGCCGGCGGTGCTGACGGCCGCGAACGCCGCCAGCCAAAGGCAGGCGCGCAGGAAGGGCGGCCGCAGCCGGCGTACCGGAGGGGCGTCGCGCATCAGCCGCGCAATGACCTGGTCGGTGCCAGTCTGCGGAGCGCCGGCCATGCTCATCCGTCCCGCGCCATCAGCGCCCGCAGGGCCGCGATGGCGCGGTGGACGTTCACCTTCACCGCACCCGGCGTCTGGCCGCTGACCGTGGCGGCTTCCGCGATCGACATTTCCCTGAGTTTCACCAAACGCAATGCCTCCCGCTGCTTGGGGGGCAGGCTGGCCACGGCCTGTGCCAGCCAATCCCCGTGCTCCCGCGCATCAAGCCCCTTATTCGCGTCGGGGTCGCTGTAGGTTTCATACCGATCCGAGCCGCTTTCCTCCCATTTCGCCACCCGTCCCCGCTTGCGGCTGAGGTCGATCGCGCGGCGATAGGTGATCGCGGCGACCCAGGGCAGCAGCGGGCGCGCGGGATCGTAGGTGTGGCGGACGCGATGGATGGTCAGCAGCACGTCCTGCACCACGTCCTCGACATGGTCCGGCCGGATGCCCTGACGGCGGGTGAGGATGCGCAGCACCGGCAGCAGGTCGCGCAGCAACTCGCCATAGGCGGCGGTGTCGCCATCCTGCGCCGCGCGCATCAGTTCCGCCCAATGGCGGTCCTGGTCGCGCCGGTCTTGCTCGCGGGCTTCCTGCCGGGCCGATGTCACGCGGATTGCCTCTCGATGGCTCGCTCGGTTGGGTAACCTCTCTTGGTCGCTGACGAAAGGGAAGGGCGGCACCAACGTGGAGATCGATCCGATGTATCGGCATCTTGCTTTGTTCGCGCCGGCCGCTTTGTTCGCGCGGGCCGCTTTGTTCACCCTGGCGCTCATGGCCGCGTCGCCCGCGCCGGCCGAGACCTCGAAGCGCCCGGTGGTGGTCGAATTGTTCACCTCCGAAGGCTGCTCCTCCTGCCCGCCGGCCGATGCCGTGCTGCGCGATCTGGCGCGCGACCGCCCGGACGTGTTGGCGCTCGGCTTCCACGTCACCTACTGGGACTATCTCGGCTGGCACGACCCGTTCGCGCTTCCGGAGGCGACGAAGCGGCAACGGGATTACGGGGCCTCCCTGCGCGGCACGGTCTATACGCCGCAGATTGTGATCGACGGCGCGCATGACGTGGTCGGCTCCGACCGTCCGGCGGTGCTCGGCGCCATCCGCCAGATGGCCGCGTCCGCCGTCGCGGGAGTGGCCGTCCGGGTGCGGCGCGAGGGCAATTCGGTCATGGTCGATCTCGGGGCCGGGGCGGGCGCCGGCGCAGTGATGCTGATCGGCTATGACGGCGAGCACCGCACCAGCGTGGCGCGCGGCGAGAATGGCGGCCGGTCGCTGGTCGAGGCGAACGTCGTGAGATCGGTCTCGCCGTTGGGCGCCTGGTCGGGCGAGGCCGTCCGGTTCAGCCACGCCGTGCCCGCCGGCGAGCGGATCGCGGTTCTGGTCCAATCGGCCGGCGGCGCGATCATCGGCGCCGCGCGAGAGGACGGCCATGCGTCCTAGCCGGGCCGGGCGCCTTGGCTGGGCCGGGCGCCTTGGCTGGGCCGGGCTGGGCGCGCTGTTGACGCTTTCCGGCGGATCGGCCCGTGCCGAAACGCCGCCGGATTGGCCCGACGTCGTGGTCTTCTGCGAGCCCACCTTGCGCCATGCCATGACCGAGCTCGGCGCCGCGTTCCGCGCCAGCACCGGCACGCCGGTCCGGGTGTTCGCGGCACCCGGCGCCATGCTGGTGCGGCAGGCCAGGCACACGCGCAACGATATCCTGGTGGTCGAGGGCTCCGCCGCGATGGACGCGGCCGCGTCTATCGACGCCATCCGTCCCGACACCCGCACGGCCATCGGCGGCAACCGCCTCGTCGTGGCGCAAATCGGCGGCGCGCTGGACAAGGCCGGGTTCGCCGCGGCACTGGGGACGGGCAGGGTGGCTGCGGTCGATGCCGGGGTGGCCGAACTCTCGGGCGCGGCCACGCGGCAGGCGCTGGATGCGGCGGGTCTCAGTCCGAAGCTCAGCGGCACGGTCGGCACGGCGGACGCGGTGTTCCTGCTGGAGAGCGGCGACGTGGCCCGCGCGATCGTGTTTGCGACCGACGTGGCCGCCAACCCGTCGCTCTCCATCGCCGCGGAGGTGCCGGGAGGCAGCTACCGCCGCGTGACCTACCTTGCCGCGATCAGCCATGACGCGCGGGGCGCCATGCCCGGAAAGTTTCTGGCGCTGCTCACCTCCGCCGAGGGCCAGAAGCGGCTGCGCGACGCCGGATTGGAGCCCGCCCCATGAGCGCCGCCCTCGCCCGCATCGAGCCGCTGCGGCTGCGGGTACACCGCACGCCGCTGATCCTGCGGATCACGCATTGGCTGAACGCGCTGGCCGTCGTCCTGATGATCGGCAGCGGCTGGCGCATCTACAACTGGTATCCGGCGCTGCCCTTCGGCTTCGCGTTCCCGGTCTGGGCCTCGCTGGGCGGCGACCCGCATGTGACGCAGGGGTTGAGCGGCGAGGACGGGCTGGCCAACGCGCTGGCGTGGCATTTTGGCGCCATGTGGCTGCTGGCGGTGAATTTCGCCGTGTATCTCGCCTACGGGGTGTTCTCAGGCCATTTTCGCCGGGATTTGCTGCCGGTGGGGCCCCGCGGCTTCATCCGGGATTTCGCGGCGGCCGCCCGGGGGAAACTCGCGCATCGGCTGGGCGAGCAGAACGCGGTGCAGAAAGCCTTCTATTGGGGCGTCATGCTGGCCATCGTGGTGATGCTGCTGTCGGGCCTCGGCATATGGAAGCCGGTGCAGTTCAGTGGCCTCACCTGGCTGTTCGGCGGCTACGAGTTCGCCCGCGTGGTCCACTTCCTCGGCATGTCGGCGATCATGGCGTTCATCGTGGTGCATGTGGCACTCGCGCTGCTGGTGCCGAAAACGCTGCAGTCCATGGTGACCGGCATCGCCACGGAACCGGCCGACGAGGGAGGCCGCCGATGAAGCTGGAACGCACGCCCCTGGTGACGACGTTGGAGCGCCGCCTGCTGCTGCGCGGCGGCTTCAGCCTCGGCGCGCTGACGCTCCTGGCCGGGTGCGACATCTCGGACCAGGACAGCGTCCACCGGGCGCTGGCGGCGGTGTCGCGCTGGAACGACCGCGCGCAGGCCGCCCTGTTCGGCGGCACGCGGCTGGCCCCGGTGTTCGCCGAGAAGGATGCCGTGAAGGATTTCCGCTACAACGCGTTCTTCGCCGCCGAGGATGCCCCGAAGCTCTCGGCGGCCGATTACAAGCTGGAGCTGTCCGGGCTGATCGCCGACAAGAAGCCCTGGACCGTCGACATGCTGTACGGCCTGCCCCAGCAATCCAGCCAGATCACGCGCCACGTGTGCGTGGAAGGCTGGAGCATGATCGGCAAATGGAGCGGCCCGCCGCTGTCGGTGCTGCTGCGGATGGTGGGGGCCGATCTGAACGCGAAGTATGTCGGCTTCCAATGCGCCGACGGCTACCATGGCAGCATCGACATGGCGTCCGCGCTGCACCCGCAGACGATACTGGCGTTCAAGCTGTCGGACGAGGTTTTGCCGGTGAAATACGGCTACCCGTTCAAGGTGCGGATTCCGACCAAGCTTGGGTTCAAGAACCCGAAATGGGTCACGACGATGTATGTCACCAACCGCTATCCGGGCGGGTTCTGGGAGGACCGGGGGTATAATTGGTTCAGCGGATTGTAAGGCTGCGGTTGTCCTGGCGGACAACCACTCTGTAGGATATTCCCACCGCGCACTCCCGGCGGGGGTGAGGCCTGAGAGAATCCCATGACCGCTACCGACCCCGCCCTGATGACCGCCGAGGAACTCCTCGGCCATTACGCCCGCCGCACGCTGAGCCCGGTGGAGGCGTTGCAGGCGGTCACCGAACGGGTGGCCCGATTCAACCCGCGGCTCAACGCGTTCGCGGTGATGAACCCGCAGGCGCTGGCCGCCGCCGGCGAGAGCGAGGCGCGGTGGCGGGCGGGACGCCCGATGGGGAGCCTCGATGGCGTGCCCTGCACCATCAAGGACCTGGTGGACCTCGCGGGCTTCCCGACCCGGCGGGGCAGCCGGCTGAGCGATCCGGCGCCGGTGGCCGACGACGCGCCCCTGGTGATGGGCCTCAAGGCCGCGGGCGCCGTCATCATCGGCAAGACCACGACCACCGAGTTCGGCTGGAAATCGCCGGGCGATTGCCCGCTGCACGGCATCACCCGCAATCCGTGGAACCCGGACTACACGCCGGGCGGTTCCTCCTCAGGCGCCGCGGCCGCCGCTGGCGCCGCGTTCGGCCCGCTGCATGTCGGCACGGATGCGGGCGGTTCGGTTCGCATCCCGGCGGCGTGGTGCGGCGTGGTGGGACTGAAGCCGACCTTCGGGCGGGTGCCGCAATGGCCGCTCGGGGCCTTCGCGTCGGTGGCGGCGGCGGGCCCGATCACCCGCAACGTGCGCGACAACGCGCTGATGCTGGGCGCCATGGCGCGGTTCGACCTGCGCGATCCCTATTGCCTGCCGGACGACAGACGCGACTGGCGCGACACCATCGAGGAAGGCGTCGCCGAACTGCGCGTGGCCGTGCTGCGCCGGCCCGGTTTCGATGCGCCGGTGGACTGGGAGAGCATGTCGGCGGTCGAGGATGCGGCCCGCGTGCTGACCGAGGCCGGGGCCGATGTGGAGGAAGCCGATCCCGGCCTGCCCGACATCCGCGAAATCTTCGGCCGCGTCTGGGGCGTCGCGCTCACCCGTCTGGTCAACTCCTTCCCCGAGACGCGGCGCCAGATGCTCGACCCCGGCTTGCTGGAGGTGGCGGCGGCGCATGGCGGCATGAGTGCGGCGGACTACATGGAATCCGAGGCCATGCGGCTTCAGGCGTCCAATGCGATGGCGCGGTTCCACCTGAAATACGATCTGGTGCTGTGTCCCACCGTGCCGAATCTGCCGCCGTTGGCCGATGCGCCGACCGTCGATCCGGTCAGCGCCCTGTGGAATTCCTGGGCGCCCTGGACCTTCGGCTTCAACCTCACGCGCCAGCCCGCGATCTCGGTGCCGATGGGGTTCGCCGCCAACGGATTGCCGCGCAGCGTGCAGGTGGCCGCCGCGATGTATCGCGACGACCTCGTGCTGCGCGCCGCCCGCACGCTGGAACTCGGCCAGCCCGCCGCCGCGCCGGACATGCAGGGCTGATGTATCTGCGCCCCGCCTTCGCCGAGTCCGATCCTGGCCGCATCGCGGCGTTGATCCGCGACAATCCGTTCGGCCTGCTGACCACGTATGGCGCGACCGGCCTGGATGCCTCGCATATCCCGTTCACGGTCGAGCGGGACGGGGATACGCTGGTCCTGTCGGGCCATATCGCGGCGGCCAACGCGCAATGCCGGGCGATCGAGGCGGGGGGAGCGGCGCTGGCGGTGTTCTCCGGCCCGCACGCCTACATCTCGCCTTGCTGGTATGAGGCGCAGCCCGCGGTGCCGACCTGGGATTACGCGGCGGCGCATATCCATGGCGTGCTGGAGCCGGTGGCCGCGGATGCGGACGTGGCGGCATCGCTCCACGCGCTCGCCCGCCACGATCCCGGCCATTTCGACGTGGCTGCGCTCGACGAGAAATACCGCCGGATGATGTTCAAGGGCATCCGCGCCTTCCGCATCCGTGCCACGCGCGTCGAGGCGCAGTGGAAGATGAGCCAGAATCGCGGCGTCGCCGACCGGGTGCGCGTGATCGCGGCCCTGCGTGCGGAAGGCCGGGCCGAAATCGCCGATCTGATCGCCGCCACGCTGCCGGCGTGACTCCGCGCCCATGAACCCGCGTCGGGCGGGGCTGCTGTGGGGCGCGCTGGGCGTGCTGGCCTTCTCGTTCTCGCTGCCGTTCACCCGGCTGGCCATCGAGGGCGGCATGCCGGGCAGCTTCGTGGGCATCGGGCGGGCGGTGGTGGCGGGCGTGCTGGCGCTGGCGGCCCTGCTTGCGATGCGGGAGCCCTGGCCGTCCTGGAGGGTGCTGGGGCGGCTGGCGGGCGTGGTGGCCGGCGTGGTGATCGGTTTCCCGCTGTTCGTGGCGCTGGCCCTGGCCCGCGTGCCCTCGGTGCATGGCATCGTCGTCACCGGCCTGCTGCCGGCGGCCACCGCGGTGATGGCGGTGCTGCGGTCCGGCGAACGGCCTTCCCCGAGATTCTGGCTGGCGGCGATGGCGGGGCTGGTTTGCGTGCTGGCCTTCGCCGGCGTGCAGGGCGGCGGGACGTTCGAACTGGCGGACCTGTATCTGCTGGCGGCCGTGGCGCTGTGCGCGCTGGGCTATGCGGAAGGCGGCGCGCTGGCGCGGACCATGGGCGGCGTGCGGGTGATCTGCCTCGCTTTGGCGCTCGGCCTGCCGTTCACCATCGCCATCACCTGGGCCGGCTGGGACGGCGCGGCGCTCGCGCGGGCCACGCCCGGCGCCTGGGCCGCGTTCGCCTATGTCGCGCTGATCAGCGCCTTCGCCGGGTTTTTTGCCTGGTATCGCGGCCTCGCTTTGGGCGGCGTGGCGCGGGTCGGGCAGTTGCAGCTGGCGCAGCCGGTGCTTTCCCTCGCCTGGGCCTGGCTGCTGCTGGGCGAGGCGGTCACCTGGCCGATGGCGGGCACCGCGCTCGCCATCGTGGCGTGCGTGGTGGCGACCCAGAAGGCGCGATAGAGCAGGCGTATCGATATGTTATCCCTTCACGGCTCCCTGTGTGAGCCCACCTACGATGTGCCGCTGGAAGACCAGCACCAGCAGGAACAGCGGTGCCGTGATCGAGACGGCCGCGGCGATGGCGACAAGCTGGTCGGTGGCGGTGTTCTCGCTGTTCAGGAACTGGCTGATGGTGGGCACCATGGTCAGCGACTGGGCGTCCAGCAGCAGAGCGGTCACCAGGTAGTCGTTGTAGGCCAGCAGGAACGAGAAGAGGCCGGTGGTGATGACCCCGGGCCACATGACGGGAATGATGACGCGACGGAACGCCTCGAAGTGGGAGCAACCGTCCACCCTTGCCGCCTCGTCCAGCTCTGCGGGGATGTTCGCGAAGAACGAGCGCAGCATCCAGATGGTGAAAGGCTGGTTGATCGCGACCAGCACGGCGATGACCGCCACCGGCTGGCCATAAAGGGTGGGCGCCTCGGCCGAGAACAGGCGAAGGAAGGGACCGGTGAGCGCGTTCTGCCAGAGTGGCGCCAGGATCTCGCGTGAGTTGATGAAAGCAGGCAGGTAGCCGGCGACCAGCACGGAATGCGGCATGGCGCGAAAGATCAGGGCGGCGATCAGCAGCCAGAAGGCGAGATTCGTGCGCGTCCTGGCCAGGCCATAGCCGGCCAGCGTGCCGACGGTGAGCGAGACGGTCACCACTCCCGCGGTCACGAACATGGAATTGAGGAACTGACGATAGAACGCGCGGTCGATCCAGACGCCGCGGTAGTTCCGCATCGTCATGCCGAGGACGGGCTCGGACAGGACGCGGAGCGCGGGGATGGCGCCGAGCGCGGCTTCCAGCCCGCGAACGAGCAGCGGCGCGGCGACCACGACCAGCAGCAGGGTGGCGGCGACGGCGACGGCGGCAGCGGCCGGCCAGCCGAGCCGCGCCGTCAGATGGCGGAGGCGGCGGGCCGCCCACCAGGCCAGCACCAGCGCCAGGACAGCTACGGCGATCGCGACCGGCGAGGCGCCCCCGGCGGCCTGGCGTGTGGCGGGGCCCAGGATCACCTGGAGCGGGCTGGACGAGAAGGCATCCAACGGCAGCTTGAACGACATCGCCGCAATCCAGAACAGCGGGAACGCCGCGATCAGCACCCAGAGCGCAAGCCCGGCCCCGGAGACGAGCCGGAGGGCCAACGGCTGGTCGAGGGACCTGGCCCGCGTCACGCCCCTAGCGCCCGCGCCGGTGGTCGCGCCAGGTGCGCATCAGCAGCGGCGTGAGCAGCAGCGCCACGCCCAGGATGGTCAGCATGGCCGAGGCGGAAGCGCGCGAGATGGCGCGGTTGCCGGATTCGTCGGGCGCGAGATAGTGGAACGTCAGCCATTGCAGCGAGATGCGATGCGCCTGACTGGAGAAGCCGATGATCTCCTCGAACACGCGGTAGGCGTCCATCACATGGATAAGGGAAACGAAGACGATCAGCGGCGCCAGATGCGGCAGCACCACGTAGCGCAGCCGCTCGAACCGCGAGGCGCCGTCGACGACTGCCGATTCCAGCGTGTCCTGGTCGACGGTCTGCAGCCCGGCATAGAATACGACGAAGGCGAACGGCGCCACGTGCCAGACACGGTAGAACAGCATCAAAAGCTCGATGGTCCAACCTTGCGCGAACATGTAGATCTTGTGGCCGAAGATCGCCGAGAGCGCGGCCGTCAGGATGCCGTCGCCGATGAACAGCCATCGGATCGACAGCGCCCCGATCACCGGTGTGATGATATAGGGCAGCAGAGAGAAGAAGATGACCGCCCCGCGCAGGGACCGGACCGTATTGTCGACCATCAGCGCGAGCGCCAGGCCAATGCCGACGACGAAAGGCAGCGTCAGCAGGGTGAACGTCAGGGTGAAGCGCAGCGCGCGATAGAAGTCGAGGCTGAGCAGGTGGGATATCCCGGCCCATCCCTGCGTGAGCGCATCCATCACGGCCGCTGGCTGCAGCAGCTGACGGTAGCTCTCCCATCCGACGAAGCTGGTTTCGGTCATCGGGCGACCCTGCTCGTCCACGACAGGTTCGGCGCGCGCCTCTTTCTTGCAGACCTGGCGCAGGAAGCCGGGGGAGCAGGATTCGACCGTGACCTGACGGAACACCGCCTGCGTCGTATGGACGCTCTGCCATGATACGCTGATCAGCGGCAACGCGATGAAGACCACCATCATCAGCAAGGACGGCGTGACGAAGGCGAGGAACGTGCGGGTCCTCACGGCGCGCCGGCGTCGATCCGCCGGCCGTCGCCCGGGTCGAACACATGGCAGATGGCCGCCCCGAGATCGAAGCCGATGGGCTCGCCGATTGCGGCGCGGAACGTCTTGGGCGCCTTGACCGCAAGGTAGCTGTCGCCGGCGCGCACCGTCACCAGGGTCGCGTCGCCCAGCAGCTCGACGCTGTAGACCGGCGCCCGGACCTGTCCGGTGCCCGGCGGTGCGATCGTCGCGTCCTCGGCCCGGAAGCCCAGGGTGACCGGGCCGGCGGCCGCGCCCAGGCCTGGCACGCGCGTGTTGATCCCGGTGAACACGCCGTCCGCGATGTCGCCGTCGATCAGGTTCATCGCCGGGGACCCGATGAACCCGGCGACAAAGGTGTTGGCGGGGCGGTCGTAGATCTCGGTTGGGGTGCCCAATTGCTGGATGCGGCCCTTGTTCATCACGACCACCCGGTCGGCGAGCGTCATGGCCTCGATCTGGTCGTGGGTCACGTAGATCGTCGTCACGCCGATCTCGTGGTGCAGGTGCTTGATCTGCGCCCGCGTCGAGACCCGCAGCTTGGCGTCGAGGTTCGAAAGCGGCTCATCCATCAGGAAGATCGCGGGTTGGCGCACGATCGCGCGGGCCAGGGCCACACGCTGCCGCTGTCCGCCTGACAATTCCCGCGGGTGCCGATGCAGCAGGTCGCCGAGTTCCACCATGGCGGCAGCCCGGCGGACCCGTGCGTCGTGCGTCGTGGGATCGACCCGGCGCACTTTCAGGGGAAAGCGGATGTTCTCGTAGACCGACAGGTTCGGGTAGAGACCGTAGTTCTGAAACACCATCGCAACGTCGCGGTCCTTGGGTTCCAGGTCGTTCACGACGCGGTCGCCGATCAGGATCTGGCCGGAGGTTGGGTCCTCCAGTCCGGCGATCATCCGCATGGTGGTGGTCTTGCCGCACCCCGACGGGCCGAGGAAGACGACGAACTCCCGGTCGGCGATCTCCAGGTCGATGCCGCTGACGCCCGTGAACGAGCCCCATCTCTTGGTCACGCCCCGGAGTAAAACCTGCGCCATGCGGTCAGCCCGGCTTGCCGCCGGGAGGCGCGTGGGCGATGACGATCATCTCGACCTTCAGATCCTTGTTGGCGAGGCCGACCTGGGCGCAGGCCCGGATCGGCGGATGCTCCGGATCGACCCACGCGTTCCACACCGCCGTGACCTCCTCGAAATGCAGCAGATGCGACAGCCAGATGGTGACATGCGCGATCTGGCTTTTGTCGGAGCCAATGCTGGCCAGGCGGCTTTCCACGGTGGCGAGGATCTGGCGCGCCTGATCTCCGGCGGTCGAGTGCGGGTCGATCGGGATGGGGGGGATGACGGTCATGTAGGCCGTCTCGCCGATCACGACGACGGAGGCCGACTGGACGCGGGACTTGCCCTGAAGGTCCGCGGATTTGAGATGATGGGTAATCACGATGCCGCCGCCTGTGTGCCGATCGCGGGAAAGCCGTAGAGAGCGGCTGGGTTGTCGACCAAGATGCGCCGCAGCATCGTCTCGTCGGTCGTGTAGTCCAGCAGCAGGTCCAGCAGCAGGGCGTGATCGGGGATCGGCACCTTGAAGAATGGCAGCATCGATTGCGGCCATTCGCTGCCCCAGACCACCCGGTCGGGCGCCGTGTCCAGGAAGGCTCGGGCGAGGCAGATCAGCTCGGGCCAGGGCTCCGGCCGCATGTGGCGGCCCGCATAGGGCGCGGTCAGCTTGACCCAACCCTTCCCACTTTCGAGCAGCTTCAGTGCGGCCTGCACGGCCGGGTGATCCACGGGCAGCGCGTCGATGAACTTGGCGTAATGGTCCAGCACGATCGGGCACGGCAGATCCAGCAGGCGGTCGACGAGCATCGGAAGATCCCGCCCATCGGTCTGCAGGTCGATGTGCCACCCGTGGCGGGCGATCTTGCCCGCGATCGTCTCCAGCGCTTCCCAGGGCAATATCCCGTGGGCCATCTCGAACCGCACGCCGACGACGCCGTGGGCCGAGAGGCGCTTCAGCTCCGTGTCCGGAGTGTCGAGGTCGATGACGGCGACGCCGCGCGCCGTGCCCTCGAAGCCCTCCAAGGCCGCAACCAGATTGGAGTTGTCGGAGCCGTGCGTCACCGACTGGATGACTACGGCGCGGGACAGGCCCAGCCGGCGGCGGACGGCGGCGTAGTCCTGCACCGTCGCGACCGGGGGCGGGTAGGGTGTATCGGCCCGGGGCGCAAAGCGGGGCTCGAAGATGTGCATGTGGCAGTCGCAGGCGCCCGGCGGCGCCCGCAGCTTCGGCCTGGGCAGTGCGCCGTACCCGACGTCCATCGCCGTCCGCCCTTCCTAACGCTTGATCAAGCCGACTTCCTGGGCCGACGTCGTGTAGTCGGCCGCGATCTTTTGCAACGTCTGCTCGGCCGTCAGCTTGCCCAACATGAAGTCAGGCACGTTCTTGACCGTCGCAGCGTCCATGACGCCCCGCCACGAGGTCGAGGGCGCCGCCGGCGCGCCGTTCTCGATCGTATCGATGGCGCCCTTGGCGGCGGAGCCGGGCTTGAACCCTTCGATCAGCCAGACCGCCGCGTCGTTGTTCGCCGCCACCATCGCCGCATTGGCTCCGGCCACCGCAACCCGGAACGCTGCCTCGGCCTCGGCATCGGTGATGTTGCGCGCGATGGCAAAGCCGTCCCACGAGAACTCCACGGCCGGGATGCCGCCCTTGATCACCGCGGGAGCCGACGCCGTCTCGATTTTGTCGGCCACGCGGCTTTCCTTCGTATCCTTCAGCGAGGCGACGCGCGACGCCCAGAAATTCGACATGGCGATCTTACCCTGCTGGAACTGAAGCTGCACGGTCGTCGCATCGGCGGCGAGGTATTCGGGGTCGAGATACTCCGAAATCCGCTTCATCATCAGCAACGTCTTGATCCCGGCTTCGGAGTTGACCGCAGGCGTGTTGTCGGCGTTCACGAACGTCCCGCCATACCCGGCAAACAGGTTGTTGAAGTCGATCCCGATGTTCCAGTCGGCCTTGTAGGTCGCGCCGAGCGGAAACTGGACGACGCCCGCGTCCTTGATCTTCTTTGCCGCCGCCAGCACCTCGTCATAGGTTCCGGGGACCGGGATGCCGAGCTGGTCGAGGATGTCGCGGCGATAGACCAGATGCTGCATGTTGACCATCAAGGCGATCGCCATGGTCTTGCCGTCGATCTTGATGAGCTGATTCGGCCGCAACGTCTGGCCGTATTTCTGCACCAGGTCATCGAGCGGGCGGATGGTGTTCTGGTTTAGCAGCGGGACGATCGTGCCGTTATGCACGCCACCAATGTGGTACAACGCCGGCCGGGCCGCGAAGGCGATGGCGCCCTTCGAGCGGATCTCCTGGTCCAGTTCGGCCGTGACGTTGCCGCACTCCTTCATCGCGGCGGCAACGATCCTCCAGGCAGGAAACGCTGCGAAATAGGCCTTGACAGGCACCGTGTTCTGAAACGCGCACTCGGCGTGCGCCGCCCCCCCGGCCAGTACGCACAGCGTCATTGCCAACGACAGTATTCTCGTCATCCGCTTTCCCCTTTTTTGGCGTAACCCACGATGTCCGTCACGCATGATGCCACGCCATCGCGGGCGGCAGCGGCACGATTCTGGTCGGATTGATATGCACGTGCGAGCCGAAGTAGTGACTCATCGTAAGCCTGAGATCGAACGTCTCTGCCACACCCGGAACCGCGAGCATACGGGCAATGTAGGCGGTGAGGGTCGGATGGTCCTCGATCCGCTGCCGGGTGCAACGGAACAGCGGCAGGTAGATGGCGTCGTAGCGCACGAGGCATGCGAACAGAGCCAGGTCCGGCTCGGTGATGCGATCGCCCAGCAGGAATGTCTGGTCGGACAGCCGGACCGCCAACTCCGGCACCATCCGGCCGAGTGCGGCCGCGTAGTGTTCGTACTCCGCCTGGTCGCGTGAGAAGCCGCAGCGATAGACCGCCCCCGAAAGCCCGGCCCCGATAGCGGCGAGCATCCTGTCGATCTCCTCCATCCGGTCGGCTGGCTGGACGTCTTCGTCAGAGTCGGTGAAGGCATCGAACGCGCGGTTCAGCATCGAAAGGATGTCGCGGCAGGTGTTCGACACGATCCGCCGGGTCTGCCGGTCCCACAACACCGGCGTCGAATCCCGGCCGGAGTAGTCGGGATCTGTCCCCGTGTAGAGTTGATGCAGGTAGCTGTAGCCAGTTACGGCGTCGGGCGCCGCCGCGTCGCGCGTGCCGAATTCGCGGCCATTCGGCCCCATGACGGGACGCACCAGGCTGGTCGAGACCACGCCCCCCAGCTTTTTCAGCCGATGCACGATCGAAACCCGATGGGAGAGAGGACAGCCCGAACAGACAATAAGGTGATAGCGGCCGCTTTCGGCAGGCAAGCTCGGCTCGCCTTCGATGGCAAGCGCGCGCACCTGGCCCTTGCAATGCTCCTGGCGGGGCTCCCAGCCCTGCGCGCCGATCTGGCACTCGTCACCGCCGTGCCAAACGCCCTTGATCAGGAACCCCACCGCGCCTCGCGAATTGCACAAATGATCACACGCTCGGCTACGGCTCTTCCATTGTCAACGCGCGGCGGCACACAGTGCGTGGCGATCCCCGAACTAATGCACCGCGGCACCGCGATGGTCGTGGAGACGCAGCGGGCGCTGGACGTGTCCACGGGGCTGGCCGCCGGCTACTGCGTGTTGCTGTTCCCATGGCGATGGTCAGCAAGCGCCTGGAACCGAAGCCCGAGTGCTGCGGTATGCCCTGTGTTCGTCCGCCGCTCTGTCCTAGGCTGCACCCGAACTGGCGGACAGGAGCAGCGGTGATGGGATACGCCTTGCATGAAGCTGCGGACCGCCCACGCTTCGACGCGCTCGCCGATGCCGCAATCCGGCGCTGATCGGGTGTCGGAACGTACCGGCGGATTGATGTCGCGGGCGCCATTGCTGGCAGAGCGGTTGGCCAACACGATCCGGGAGCGGATCGCGAGCGGCAGCTTCAAAGTTGGCGATCGTTTGCCGACCGAGCGCAAGATGTCGGAATCCTACGGCGTCAGCCGCGCGGTCGTGCGCGAGGCGCTCGGACGACTCAATCACGATGGCATCGTGGTGTCCCGGCAGGGGGCGGGCGCCTTCGTGTCCGAGGGGACCGCACCAACCCTGCGCCTGCATGTCGAGCCGTCGGACGCCGAAGACCTGCGCGGGGTCGTGGAGCTGCTCAGCGCCGTCCGCGCCGCCGCCTCCGCCCTCGCCGCGGTGCGCCGGAGCCCCTCGCAGCTCGCGGCGATCACGCGCTGGTACAAGGCGATCGGCAAGGCAGTCCAGGACGGGCGGCCCGGCGAGGACGAGGACATCGCCTTCCATCGCGCCATCATCGACGCCGCCGGCAACCCGCTGTTCAACCAAATACTGGATTTTCTCGACGGACGCGTCCGGCACTTCGTCCGAACCGCCCGCACCAACTCGCGCCATCGCGGCCTGACCGAGGAGGTGCAGCAGGAACATCGCGCAATGCGCGACGCCATCGCCGCCGCCGACCCCAATGCCGCACGCCTGGCAGCCGAGCAGCATCTGACGAACGCGCTCAAGCGGTTGTCGCTCGATGGCGTCCCACGCCCGAAGCGGCGACGGGGGAAGACCCAGGCCGCCTGACACTCAAAGCCCGAGTGCGATCCCGCCATCGACCACGAGATGCGTGCCGGTCACCATGCGCGCGCCCTCGATCAGCCAAAGCACCGCATCGGCGACGTCCTCGGGCGTCGCGACATCGGCCAGCGGCGCCTTCGCCCGCGCCTCGCCCAGCGTACGGTCGTATTGCGCCTGCCCCACCCCCTTCAGCAGCCACCGGCCCGTCAGGTAATCTGGGCACACCGCATTGACCCGTATCTCCGGCGCCAATGTCCGTGCCAGCGACTTGGTCAACGTGTTCAGCGCACCCTTGGACGCCGCATACGGAATCGAGCTGCCGTCGCCCAGCGACCCCGACACCGACGAGATGTTGACGATCGATCCGCGTCCGCCCGCCCGCAGCCACGGCGCCGCCGCCCGCGCCATCTGGAACGGGCCCACCACGTTGACCGCGAAGATACGCTCAAAATCTGCCGCGGTAACGGCGTCCAACTCTGCATGGGGGATGAACCGCGTCACGCCCGCCGCATTCACCAATGCATCGATCCGGCCCCACCGCGCCACAGTCGCCGCCACGATCCGCCTGCAATCCGAATCGTCCGCGACATCGCCTTGCACACACAGCGCGGAGCCCCCGGCAGCCTCGCAAGCCGCCATCACCGCAGCCGCCTCACCTACGCTCGCCCGGTAGTTGATCGCGACGTTATACCCGCGCCCGGCCAGCATCCGGGCACAGGCGGCGCCGACGCCGGTCGCCGCCCCGGTCACGACCGTGACCGGTCCGTCAGCCGCCAACGCGCGTCCCCGGGATTGCGGCGCCGAGCACGCCCAGTTCCGTGAACAGCGCCCGCAACCGCTCCATGTCCTCGCCGGCCAGCGGATGCACCGGTTGCCGCGGGATGCCCGCCGGCAAGCCGAGCAGGTTCAGCAGCGCCTTCAGCGCCGCTGGCGGGGTGCCCGTCTCCAGCAAAAAAATGTAGGCGCGGGCGATCTTGAGGTGCAGGCACCGCGCTGCCGGCGCCGTCGGTGTCGCGGCCAATTCGACGATGCGCGCCGACTCCGCCCCGAACAGGTCCACGCCGGTCGAGAGCACGCCGGCCGCACCCAACGCCAGACCAGGCATAAGCAGATACCCGCAGCCCATGAAAATGCTGATACGATCGCCGAACCGCTCGATGCCCTTCGAGATGTCGAGGAAGTGCCGCGACGACTCCTTGATCCCCACCAGGTCGATCTCGTCGATCAGCTGCTGCAAGGTGTCGCCCTCGATCGCGACGCCGAAATGCCGCGGGTTGTTGTAGGCGATCACCGGCAGAGGCACCGCGCGGTAAATCTCCCGGTAGCGGCCCACGACCTCGGCCCGGGTCGCGGTCCCGTTGTACGGAGTCGGACTGACCAGCGCGGCGGCGACGCCGGCCGCCGCCGCCACCTCGAGCATCTTGATCGTGTCCGCCGCGGTGAAGGCGTGCGTCCCCATCGCACCCATGATCACTGGTACGCGCCCGGCCGAGACCCGCACTGCGGTCTCCGCCATCGCCTGGCGCTCGGTGATCGTCAGCAGCGACGCCTCGCCGTTGTCCGCGGCGATCGCGAGACCTGCCGACCCCTGCGCGATGTGCCATTCGAGGATGGCCGCAAATGCGGCAAGGTCCAGCGCGCCATCGGGCGCAAACGGCGTGATGGTGACGGAGAACAGGCCCTTGAGACGGGGCGATTGCTGCATTGCGACCCTCCATGCGAGCGTGTGCCGCGTAGCCAAGCCGCCGCGACCGGCCTAAAAGCATATGTCAGCGTAATTGGACAGGCAACCTGATGACCCGGCATACGCATATCGTCGTCGTGGGCGCGGGGATCGTCGGCATCGCCGCGGCACTCTGGCTGCAACGCGACGGTCTGGCCGTTACCGTGATCGACCCCGGCCCACCGGGCTCCGGCGCATCGTCCGGCAATGCCGGATGCTTCAGCCCATCCTCCATCGTGCCGCTATCCGGGCCCGGCATCTTGCGCCAGATCCCCGGCTGGCTGCTCGACCCGCAAGGGCCGCTCGCCATCCGATGGCACTACCTGCCACGACTGGCGCCATGGCTGCTGCGGTTCATCCGGGCCGGTACCCCGGCCCGGATCGAGCACCAGGCCGCCGCCCTCGCCCGCCTGCTGGCGTCAACGAGCGACGATCTGGCGAGCCTGCTGCACGGGACCGGCGCCGAACCGCTGATCGAGCGGCGCGGATCGCTGATCGTGTATCGCACCGAGGCGGGCTGGACCGGCGCAGAACCGGGCTGGAACCTACGCCGCCGCAACGCGGTTGCCTGGGAGGAACTGACCCCGATCGACCTCCTGGACCTGGAACCGGCTTTGTCCCCCGGCCTGTATCGCGGCGTGCTGCTGACGGGCAACAGCCACACCGTCGATCCGCATGCGCTGGTGCGCCGGCTGGCCGAGGCGTTCCTGCTTGGTGGCGGACAGCTTTTGGCAACCCGCGTTACCAGCTTCGACGTGGCGGACGGACGCCTTCGCTCGGTGCAGACGGCCTCCGGCACCGTGGCCGCGTCAGGCGTCGTCCTGGCGGCGGGGGCCCGATCGGGCCCGCTGGCACGGATGCTGGGCGATCGCGTCCCGCTGGAGACGGAACGCGGCTACCACCTGAACGTGGGCGCGCCGCCCGTGCCGCTCCACCGCCCCGTCCTGTCCGCGGAGGACCGCTTCGTTGCGACGCCGATGACTGCCGGGACGCGGCTGACCGGCACGATCGAGCTGGCCGGGCTCGCATCCCCCCCGGACTGGCGCCGCGCCCGCGCCCTGCTGCCGCTCGGTCAACGCCTGTTCCCGGGCCTGCCCGCCGGCCCCGGAACGACATGGATGGGACATCGCCCGAGCATGCCGGACTCGCTGCCCGTCATCGGCCGCTCCTCGCGCACGCCGGACGTCGTCTACGCCTTCGGCCACGGCCATCTTGGGCTGACCGGGGCGCCGACCACCGGCCGGCTGGTCGCCGACCTGGTCCAGGGCCGAACGCCCGAGATCGACCTCTCGCCGTTCGGCGCCAGCCGGTTCCGCCCTAGCTGGACACCCAGGCCTGGAAGCGCGTGAGCACCACGGTCCGGTATTTGGCGAGCCAGTCGTAGTCCACCCGGATGATCCCGGCGAGCCTCTCGGGGCTCGAGATCAGGTCCCGCTTGTCCGCTTCGCCCAGTAGCGCCTGGCTCCCGGCATTCGACGTCGTGTAGCCCATCTCGCGGGCGAACTGCGCGTGGTTCTCAGGATTGACCATGAAATAGTCGATGAAGGCGCGGGCGGCGTTCGGATGCGGCGCGCCCTTCAGGATCGCCCAGGCCCCGAAATCGGCGATCGCCTGCGTATAGGTCGATTCGATCGGGATACCTCTCCGCTGGGCCGCGAACGCGGTGCCGCTCCACATCAGCGACATGGCGATGTCGTCGTCGGCCCACATCTTCTGGCTCTGGTCGCCGGTGCGCCACCAGATCGCGACGTGCGGCTTGATCTGGTCCAGTTTGGCGAAAGCCCGGTCCACGTCCATCGGGAACAGCTTTTCCCGCGGCACCCCATCGGCCAGCAACGCCGTCACCAGCGTCGCCCAGGGGCTTCCTGTGTTCGGCAAGGCGCGGCGTCCGGGGAACGTCTTCGTATCCCAAAAATCCGCCCAATCCCGCGGCTTCTTGTCCTTGTAAAGCGCCGCGTTCCAGGTCAGCAGCTGGCCGCCCGTCAGATACAGCACGCCATACCGCCCGCACGAACCATTGACGCCCAGCTTGGCGATATTCGGCATCTCGGCGCAGTCGCCGAGGTCCGTCAGGAGCGGCGCGATCTGGCCGAGCTCGTCGTACTGCGGCGAGATGATGTCCCACTCGACCGAATGCGCCGCCTGCATTGCCGCCGATTTCGCCATCATGTCGCCGTACGACGCGGCGAACGGGACCACGCGCACCCCGGTCGCCTTCGTGAACGGATCGAAGAAGTTCTTCTTCAGCGCCGCCTCGAACACCCCGCCAGTCGTGCGGATCAGCACCGTCGGCTCGAGCGTGCCGGCAGCACGGACCCTTGTCTCCGTCAGAGGCAGCAGCCCCAACCCGGCGGCGCCGCGAATGAGGTTACGTCGGGTCGGGGTCATGTCAGTCTCCGTTGTTGTTTATTGCCGCCGTCAGGACGACAGCCAGAGGTTCCATCGATCCAGTGTTGCCGTCCGGTTCGCCTCAACCCAGGCTCCATCGATCTGGGCGAGGCCAGCCAGCATAGCGGGGCTCGAGATCAGCTCATGTTGCTCGGCCGGGTTCAAAAGCCCGAGCCCGGCCTTGCTCGTGGTCGCGTACCCCATCTCACGGGCGAAGGCCGCATGGTTCGCGGGATTGTCCAGGTAGAAATCCACAAAGGCCAGGGCCGCCCTCGGGTGCGGCGCATCCTTCAGGATCGCCCACGAGCCGAAATCGGCCGCCGCCTGGTTGTAGGTCCAATCCACCCCGATGCCCGAACGCTTGGCGGCGTAGGCGGTGCCGCTCCACATCGGCGCCATCTGGATGTCGCCGGACCGTATCATCTCGACCGACTGCGCGCCCGTCTTCCACCAAACGTCGATATGCGGCTTAATTTCGTCCAGCTTGCGGAACGCCCGATCGAGGTCGAGCGGAAACAGCGCATCGGCCGCAACCCCGTCTGCCATCAGAGCGAACAGCAGCGTGTTGTTCCAAGGATTGCCATAGCTCGGCAGCGCCCTGCGCCCGGGAAACGCGCGCACATTCCAGAAATCGGCCCAGTTGGCCGGGGCGGGCCGGTTCGAAAAAGCCGCGGGATTCCACGCCAGCACGACGCCGCCGGTCAGATACTGCACCCCATACCGCCCGCAGATCCCATCGAGACCCCTGGCCGCGACGTTCGGCAGCGCGCCGCAATCGCCGAGATCGCGGAGATAGGGGGCCAGCCGCCCAAGCTCGTAGAACTGGGGCGAGATGACGTCCCACTCGATCCGGCGCGCCGCGTTCATTGCGACAGTTTTGGCCACCATGTCCCCGTACGATGTTGCGACCGTCACCACGCGCGTCCCGCTCGCTTTGCTGAACGGATCGAAGAAATGCTGCTTCAATGCCGCCTCGAACGCGCCCCCCGTCGTTCGGATGACCACGCTGTCCTCGAGCGCGCCCTGCGCCGACGCACCCCGCAGCAACCCGGCCCCACCCACCGCAGCGCCCGCCAGCAAATACCGCCGCCCGAACAGTCCCATCCCATCCTCCCGCTCAACGATGACCCAGTACTCCTGCCCGCTCCAACCCGTCGAGCAACTCGTAGCATCGACCCAGTATCGGTACGAACCAAGGCCGGCCGCTATAACCCGGCATCGTCGCCATCGGCAGCCCATCGAAACCACACGGCCGGTTCTGTTTGCCCGCGATCTTGAGGCCGATCTGCCGTCCCAGATACGACATCCGCGTGACGCCGCTGCCGTTGCATCCGGCGACGACATGCAGCCCATTCTGGCTGCCCATGTGCGGGACATGGTTGAACGTAAAGGCAATCTGCCCCTTCCAGGTATGCGACAGCCGCACGCCGCGCAGCTGCGGCCAGACCCGGCACAAATGACGATGCAGCACCGCACCGGCCTCGCGCTCGTTCCCGTCATACCACTTGGCCCGGGCGGCGAACACGATGCGCCGCCTGTCCGGGGAACTGCGGAACGCATACAGCGACCGCTTGGTGTCGCCACCCGTCCGGTTGGTCGGCAGGCACTCGGCCACCAACGCCTCCGGCATCTCTTCCGTCGCGGTGATGTAGGCGGTGACAGGCACCAGGCCGCGCCGCAACGCGGGCGACACGGCACCCGTATAGCCGTTGGTCGCCACCACGACCTGGTCGGCGATGACCGATCCCCGTACCGTGCCGACCCGGAACCCCCTGGCGACCCGGGTGATCCCATCCACCCGCGCCTGCCCGCACACGACCACCCCGGCCCGCTCCGCCAGGCGGCGCATCGCGCGATACAGCTTGGCGGGATGCAGCGCGGCGGCTTCTTCGGTCACGGTGCCGCCGAAATAAAAGTCGCTGCCGATCTCCTGCCGCTGCTCCTCCCGCGGGACCGCCCGGATCGTCAGGTTCAAATCCCGCCGCTGCTCGACCGCGCGGCGAACGAGGGCGTCGTATGCGTCTTGGCTATGCGCCCCGAGGAAGCGGCCACGCTGGACATAGTCCACGTCGAAACCCTGGGTCTGGATCAGGTCGCGCAGATAGTCCCACCCTCGGACAGCGTCCTCCTTGATCATCGCCGCCCGCGCGGCGCCGACCGCACGCTCGAGCTTCGCCGGAAGCTTGCCCACGCCGCCGATATGGCCGTGGTTGCGTGTGCTTGCACCGGCGCCGGGATCGTCCGCCTCAAGCACCAGGGCACCGATCCCGTGCTGCGCCAGCGCCAGCGCGGCCATCAATCCGCAGTAGCCGCCACCGACGATGGCGACGTCAATCCGCTCGGGCACGTCGGCGCCGGCCGGATAGGGGGGCGCATCCTCCCACCAGAACGGCCGGGTCTGCCAATCCGTCGTGAAGATGTCGGAAGTCGAGGCGCGGGGCACCATCACTCCTTCGAGTCTGAGCCCGAAACATTACGGCAAATTGGACAGGCAACCTGACGAGATGTCAATCCCGCGCGGGTTGCCAGACCAATTCGTTTGCTGGATTGTGCCTCGGAATGAACGCACGTCGTTGCACCACGCCGGAGTATGTGTGAACAGGGGCATCGCCACCCGGAACAGCGGATTGTCTGTCCACATCGATGGCGTCTCACGCCGCTATGGACGAGTGACCGCCGTCGCCGACGTCTCGCTGCAGGTCGCGGCCGGGGAGTTCCTCTCGCTGTTGGGGCCGTCCGGGTCCGGCAAGACCACCCTCCTGATGATGCTTGCCGGGTTCGAGCAGCCGGACGAGGGCCGGCTGCTCGTCGGCGACCGCGACCTCACCCACGTGGCCCCCAACAAACGCGGCATCGCCATGGTGTTCCAGCGATACGCCCTGTTCCCGCACATGACCGTCGCCGAGAACATCGCCTTCCCGCTGCGCACCCGCGGGATCGGCAGGGCCGAGCGGGACGAGAAGATCCGAAACGCCCTGGCGATGGTCAAACTCGACGAATACGCCGCCCGCAAGCCGGCGGAACTCTCGGGCGGCCAGCAGCAGCGCGTCGCCCTCGCCCGCGCCATCGTCTTCGACCCGCCGGTGATCCTGATGGACGAACCACTGGGCGCGCTCGACAAAAAGCTGCGCCAGCACATGCAGGTCGAACTGAAGCAGCTGCAACGCCGCCTCGGCGCCACGGTTATCTACGTGACGCACGACCAGGAGGAAGCGCTGACGATGTCGGATCGGGTCGCGGTGATGAACCACGGCCGCCTGGTCCAGCTCGGCTTCCCGCGCGAGCTGTACGACCGGCCCGCCGACCCATTCGTGGCCGACTTCATCGGCGACATGAACCTCCTGCCCGGCACGATCACAGCCGCCTCCGGCTCCGCCTGCACCATCCAGCTCGACGGTGGCCTGGCCTTCGGCATCGCCCCGCACCCACTCGTCGCCGGCGCCGCCGCCCGGGTGGCCATCCGGCCCGAGCACGTAGTCCTGTCCCCCGCCAGGGCCGGCGCACCGGGCCTGCAAGGCCGCCTGACGCAGACCGTCTTTAACGGCGGAACGACGGTCATACTGGTCGAACTGCCTGGCGGCACCATGCTGCACGCCAGCGTCGGCACCCGATCCGAGCAGGCCGCGTTGCAGCCCGGCGCGCCGGTGGTTGCCTCCTGGGCGCCTGATCAGGCCATCGTGTTTTCCGGCTTCGCTCCACCGGCATGACCACAACCGGCCGCGCCACAGCGTTCCGAGGGCAGCTGTCCCTGCCGCTGACCCTCCTTCTCATCGCCCCGCTGGTCGCCCTGCTGGCCTGGACCTTCTTCCTGCCGATCGGACGCCTCCTGCTCACCAGCGTCACCGAACCCACGCCCAGCCTCGACAATTACCGCCGCCTGCTGACGGAACCGCTGCATCTGCGGGTCATGCTCCGCACCCTGCTGATCGCTTTCGGATGCACCGTCTCGGCCCTCCTGCTCGGCTACCCCGTCGCCGCCCTCATGGCCCGGCCCGGACGCTTTTGGCCCAAGCTCACGGCGATCTGCGTGTTGGTCCCGCTCTGGACCTCGGCCCTGGTCCGCTCCTACGCCTGGATCGCGCTGATCGGGCGGCGCGGGGTCATCAACACGGCCCTGATCGATGCCGGGCTGATCGCCCAACCGCTCAACATGCTTTACACCAGCGCGGCCGTCCTGGTGGGCATGACCCACATCCTGCTGCCGTTCATGGTCCTGCCGATCTTCTCCGCCTTGTTGAGCCTCCCCGCCGACCTCCCGCGCGCGGCCGCGAACCTGGGCGCCGGCCGCGTGCGTACCTTCCTCACCATCGTGCTGCCGCTCAGCCTCCCCGGCGTCTTCGCCGGTTGCCTGCTGGTGTTCGTCATGGCGCTCGGCTTCTACATCACCCCGGCCCTCCTCGGCGGCCCACGCACCCTGATGATCGCGACCCTGATCAGCCAGCAGGCGACCGAGGCGCTGGACTGGCCCTTCGCAGGCGCGATCTCGACGGTGCTGCTGCTCATGTCGGTCGGCCTGACGGTCGCGTTCCGCCGGGTGCTGCGGCTGGACCGGGTGGTCGCCCATGACTAGCCGCTCCATCGGCGAATGGGCCTTCCGGGCGGCCTGCCTGCTCGTGCTCGTGTTCCTCATGTTGCCAACCCTCATCATCGCGCCGATGTCGCTCAGCCCGGACAACTATCTGCACTTCCCGCCGCCTGGCCTTTCCTTGCGATGGTATCGCGCCTTCCTGTTCGCGCCCGACTGGATCGACGCCACCCTGTTCTCGCTCCAGGTCGCGGCCCTGACGATGGTCGCCAGCGTGCTGATCGGAACGGCCGGTTCCGTCGCGCTGGTCCGCGGCCGCCTGCCCGGCCGCCAGGCCATCGAGGCGCTGCTGCTCGCCCCCCTCATCATCCCCCCCATCATCGTGGCGATCGCCGTCTATCTCCAATTCGCGCCCCTCGGCCTCACCGGCACCATCACGGGCTTCGTGCTGATCCACACGGCGCTGGCGGTGCCCTACGTCGTGCTCGTCGTCTCGGCCGCGTTGCAGCGCCTGCCGCCGTCGCTGGAGCTGGCCGGGCTGAACCTGGGCGCCTCGCGGCTAACCTGCTTCAGGCGGATCGTGCTGCCGCTGATCGCCCCCGCCGTGCTGGCCGGCGCGGTGTTCGCCTTTCTCGCCTCCTTCGACGAGACCGTCGTTTCGTTCTTCATCTCGGGTACCGAGCACAAGACGGTCACGCGGAAGATGTTCGAGGATATCGAGTTCAACCTGTCGCCGGTGATCGCGGCGGCGTCGACCCTGTTCGTCGTGGCCACGATCGCCTTGATGGTGGTGGCCAACGCATCCAGGATGGCGTCCAAGCCGCAAAAGAACTGACCCACGGAAGAGGATTCAATGGCCCACCTGGTCGACCATGTCTGCGGCGGCGCCCGCACGCTGCCTGCGCTCGATGGCCGCGCTCCGATCATCGTGCGCGGCACCGGTCCGTATCTGCTCGGGGACAACGGCAGGCGTGATAGCGACACCGCCCTCGGTTTCGGCGGGACGATCCTGGGGCACGCGAAGCGCGTCGCCTTGCGTCAGCGGGATCGCGTGGGTGCCAGGAGGTCCGCTACGCGATGATGAACCTGTTCACGATCCCCAATCTGGTGGGCGCGCATCTGGGCGGGTGGCGCCACCGGGACGCGTACAGCCATCCGGTCATGAACCTGCGGCAGACGATCGAATTCGCCCAGCTTGCGGAACGGGGCAAGCTGGACGGCCTGTTCCTGGCGGACGGCAACGGAATCCGGGACATGAATAGGCGCGCCCTGTTCGCCGCCAACTTTCCCTCCGCGCGGCCCGGCGTGTTCGACCCGGTCGTGCTGATGACCGCGCTTGCCGGGCACACCAGCCGGATCGGCCTGGTCTCGACCGCGACCACCACCTTTGACGAACCGTGGTTCGTCGCCCGCCGCTTCGCCTCGCTCGACCACGTCAGCAACGGGCGCGCCGGGTGGAACGCGGTGACCGCTGCCAACGCGGGCGACGCGCTGAACTTCAACCGCTCCGAGCCCGTCAACCGCGAGGAACGCTATGCGCGAGCTGAGGAGTTCATCGAAGTCGTGCAGGGGTTGTGGGACAGTTGGGCCGAGGATGCGTTTGTGCAGGACAAGGCGTCGGGCCGGTTCCTCGACCCGGACCGGGTGCGGGCGCTCAACCATGCGGGCCGATTCTTCAAGGTTGCCGGACCCCTGAACGTGCCGCGTACGCCCCAGGGCCGCCCGGTCGTATTCACCGCCGGCCAGTCCGAGGCGGGGAAGGAGCTGGCGGCCCGGTACGCGGATGCGATGTTCGGGGCCGGCGATTCGAAGGAGACCTGCCAAGCGGAGTATGCGGACATCAAGGGACGGGTGGCAAAGCATGGCCGCGACCCCGACATGCTGCGCTTCATTCCTGGCGTCAACGTGTTTGCCGGCCGCAGCGCCGGGGAGGCCGACGACCTGTATGGCGAATTGAACGAGCTGATCTCGCCGGCGCTGGGCATCGACTACCTTTCCAAGATCGTCACCCAGGATCTGAGCGGCCTGCCGCTCGATGGCCCGATGCCGGACCTGCCCGATACCGTCGCCGGCAGCAGCACCGTGCGCACCTTCGTGGTCAAGGTGATCCGGGACGAGAAGCTGACCGTAAGGCAGGCCTACCAGCGCGTGGTGTCGGATTTCGGCACGCCGGTCGTGAAGGGCAGCGCGGTCGAGGTCGCGGACGTGCTGGAGGATTGGTATCGCGCGAAGGCGTGCGACGGCTTCGTTATCACGTTCCCCATGGTCCCGGTCGGGCTGCGCAACCTGGTCGACCTGGTGGTGCCGGAGTTGCAGCGCCGGGGCCTGTTCCGGACCGAGTATGCCGGCACGACGCTGCGCGACCACCTGGGGCTGCTCAGGCCGGCGAATCCGCAATTCGAAACAGCGCCACGGTCAGGATGAGGAGCGGAGACGAGCTATGGTGACGCAACCGCAGCCGGACTGCCTGGTCGTCGGGTCCGGGATCGCCGGCGTGTGTGCCGCGCTGTTTATCCAGCAGGGCGGGGCCAGGGTCGCGATCGTCGATCCCGACGAGCCGGGGATGGGGGCCTCGTTCGGCAATGCGGGGATCGTGGTGAACACGAAGACGAAGCCGGTGTTTGCCGGACTGACGGCACGGACGCTCTTCGCCATGCTGCGCGACCCTGCGTCGCCGCTGAACGTGCGGTGGTCGCAGTTCCTCGGTCTGTCGCCGTGGTTCCTGAAGATGCTGGCGAACGCCAACCCCCGGGACGTGCGCCGCATCACCGATGCGCTCGGCAATCTGTGCCGCAGCGGGGAGGAGATCTACCGGGAGCTTTGGCGGGATGCCGGGATGGGCGACCTGGTGCGGGCCCGCGGTTCGCTCGCGCTCAACCTGACCGAGGAGGAGCGGGACCGCGACTGGGACGGCCCGCTTGCGGCCTTCCGCGCCGCGGGCGTGCCGATGGAGCGGGTCGGGCCCGCGGACATCCGCGCGCTGGCCCCCGTGGCGCCCCGCTACGCGGCTGGGGTCTACTCGCCGGACTTCCAGCATACGACCAGCCCGAAGGACTTCGTCGCCACGCTGTTCAGGCTTTTCGTTGCTCAAGGCGGGTTAAGCGTGCGGACGCGGGTGGATGGCGTGCAGGTGCGGGACGGCAAGGCGGTCGGGCTGCAGACGGCCCACGGCGTGGTGCCGGGGGGAAGCGTGGTGCTGGCCGCCGGCGTCGGGACCGCAAAGCTGGCTGCGGGCCTGGGCGAGGCGGTCCCGCACCAGGCCGTCGGCGGCTACCATGTCATGCTCGGCGCGCCGGGCATCGTGCTGGAGACGCCGCTGCTGCCGCTCGACTTCCGGTTCGCGATCACGCCGATGCGGGACGGCATCCGTCTTGCCGGCACCTACGAGTTCGGCGGCGCCGCCCGGCCGCCGACCCAGGCGAAGATCGACGACATGCTCCGGCACGTCGCGACCGTCCTGCCCGGCATCGACAACCGGGCCACGTCCACATGGCGGGGCTTCAGATCTTATTTGCCGGATGCCCTGCCGGTGATTGGCGCGTCACGGACAGTGGAGCGCCTGCATTACCTGTTCGGCCTGTCCTCGTCCGGGATGATCAACAGCGCCGCCGCCGGACGGGCCCTTGCGAAGATGTGGCACGGTGCCGCGCCCGATTTCGACATGAGTCCCTACGCGATCGAGCGGTTCCACTAATCCCGGAGCCTGCGCGCCGCCGAAGGGCTCTCGAGGGCAATCAGGTCCAGCGCGGGCACGACACGAGGGGCTTGGTGCGATCGACGCTGCGGCGCTATTGACCGTCCGCCTGGTGATGGATCGGCCCACCCCCAGAGGGCGAAGCTGGGCGCCATGCACGATAGGAGCTTTTTGATGCCGGACGCCGCGCTTCCCTCGCTCTATCCCGCGATCCTGGCCGCGTGCGGGATCGTGGTCCCGCCCGATCGGCTCGACGGCGTGATCGCCGAGATCATCGAGTTGCGTGGCCACATCGACCGCCTGAACGCCGCCTGCCCCGATGCCGGCGAACCCGCGACGCTGTTCGGGAACGGCCAGTGACGGACCCGGACTCGGTCGCCGCCCTGGGCGCACGCTTGCGCGAGGGCACCGCGACATCCGTCGGGTTGACCGAACGCGCATTGGCTCGCATCGCCTCGCTCGACCCAGTGCTGCACGCGTTCATCCGTGTCGAGGGCAAGGCTGCAATGGCTGCGGCCGCGGCTGCGGATGCGGAGCTTCGGACCGGGCACGATCGCGGCCCGATGCACGGCATTCCCTACGCCTTGAAGGACATCTTTGACGCTGCCGGCCTGCCCACGACCTGCCACTCCCGCGTCATGGACGGCCACGTGGCCGTCAAGGATTCCGCCGTGGCCAGCCGCTTTCGCGAGGGCGGCGCGATCCTTCTGGGCAAGCTCGCGACCTACGAGTTCGCGTTGGGCGGGCCCAGCTTTGACATCCCGTTCCCCCCGGCGCGCAACCCATGGAACCCCGCCCATATTCCCGGCGGTTCATCATCCGGTTCGGCCGTCGCGGTCGCTGCGGGCATGGTCCGGGTTACGACGGGGTCGTGTACTGCCGGGTCGATCCGCGGGCCGGCAGCGTTCTGCGGCACGGTGGGGCTGAAGCCAACTTACGGACGCGTGTCCCGCCGTGGCGTATTCCCACTCGCGTGGTCCCTGGACCATTGCGGCCCGCTGGCCCGGTCGGTCGAGGACGCGGCCATCGCGCTACAGGTCATGGCCGGGCATGACCCCGCCGACCCCGGAAGCGCCGACATGCCCGTGCCGGACTATCGTGAGGGGCTGGACCGTGGCGTCGCAGGACTGCGTTTCGGCGTCCCGCGCGGGTTCTTCACGCACGATCCCACCCTCAGCGACGATGCGAGAGACGGGATCGAAGCGACGTTGCGCGTGCTGCGCGACGCCGGCGCCGACGTGATCGACATCGAACTACCCGACTACGCGCTCTATCGTTCGTGCAACCGGGTGATCATGGCTGCGGAGATGTTCTCCGTCCACCGACCGACGCTGCAACGGCGCTTCACCGATTACGGAGAGATTGCCGCCCAGCGGTTCACCAGTGGCGTCGCCGTGGATGCGGCCGACTACCTGGCCGCCCAGCGCTTGCGCCGGATCTTGGGCGATGCCGTCGATCGTGCCCTGCAGTCCTGCGACGTGCTCGCGACCGCGATTTCCATGGCCACCGCGCCCCGATTCGACGCCGTGGGCGCGGTCATGCCGCTGCAGCCGGCCGTCTTCAACGTCACTGGCCACCCCGCCATCAGCGTACCGACAGGGCTTGGCCGCGACGGGCTGCCGCTCGCCCTCCAGGTCGCCGGGCGGCGGTTCGACGAGGCGACGGTGCTGCGGGCCGGACGGGCGATTGAGCAGCTGACAGGCTGGGACCAGGTTCCCCTGCCGCGCTGATGTCGCGTGCGCGTCGGTTGAGCCAGGCCAGGCTAGATCCGAACAGGGCTTCCGTACAGGCTTATGACAGTACGCCGTACCGCTCAGACGCACGGGCCAACCACCAGAACATCTGTTTCGACAATTACGAGGGGCCAATTACGACGCGCCCGGCGCCTGCACGTTTCGGATGCTCAGAGGGGTCTGATGAAATGCCGGGGCGGCCCACCTCGCGGCGTTGGCGATCACACGCTGCACGACTGGGTCATGACAGGTTGGGAAGGTCTCATGGCCTGGTCGGAAATGGAAGATGCGGCCGTGCCCGCGGTGGAAGCAGCGGCCGCTGCGGAATACCTCTCCGGACATCGCCTTCTGGGCCAATTCGAAGTAGGGCGGCACGTCGGCGGCGATCGGATCGGTGGGAGCGATGGTCCACACCGGCGCCAGCATGGCAGGCCGGGTGCGACGATGCTCGCCGCGAGCATGGTGCGATGGCGTTCGACCTTGCCACTGGCGCGCCTGCGGGTCAGGCCGGCGGCGCAAGCCTTGCCGATGCCGCCGGCCCCACCCGTGATGACGAATTACCGCCCCTCGAAACAGTCCTCCATGCGGGTCACTTCGAGGCCCACGCGACCTTCGCCGTGGCGTGGTCAGGCGGATACACCGCGCGCGGCTTACCGCTCTGCCACTGGATGATGACGAGGCGATTTTCGGCGCGCCGGCCGGTCTCGTCCCATTTGAGCCGGCCGTTGAACAAGCGCCCGGCATCCGTCGTGGTATCCATCTTGCGGATTTCCTCGGCGACGCGGCGCCGGTCGGCGACGCCGGCCTTTTCGAGCGCGTCGCGGAAGATCATCACCTGTCCGTAGCCGTCGAGAACCTGCCCGATCATCCACGGCTCGCCGCTGCGCGCCTTGAACCGTTCCGCGAGTTCCTGCTGGTCCTGGCCGCGAGCGCGCGGGCGAGTTCCATCAGGCGCAGTTCGAGGTTGGTGAGGTTCTTTACGCCGAAGCCGGCCTTGGGCGCGAGGTCCACGCGTTCGAGGGCCGCGTGCGCCCGGGCCAGGGCCGAACCCCGGTCATGGGTGGATGCGAGGGTGCCGACGACCACGTTGTCGAGCACCGTCATGCGCGCGAATGGTCGGGTGACCTGGAATGTGCGGCCGACGCCGAGGCGGCAGATTTCGTTGGGCCGGAGACCCTTCAACGTCTTGCCGCCCAGCAGGACGTCGCCCGCGCTGTAGCCGTAGAAGCCGTTGAGCAGGTTGAACAGCGTCGTCTTGCCGGCCCCGTTCGGCCCGATGATGCCGACGATTGTGCCGCTACGGACGGTGAAGCTGACATCCTTCAGAGCCTGGGGGCCGCCGAACATCTTCGACAGCCCCGACACTTGAAGCAAGTCCGCTCCTTTGCCGCGAGGTTGAACGCGGGGCGTGGTGAGGGCCGGGACCTGGGCCTGCCGCGCGGGTGCCAGGTTTGGAGCGGGGCGTCGCTTGACCATGTGGTCTCGTACGCGCCAGTACAGGCCCTCCGGCGCCACCACGATCACGACGATTATCACGAGGCCGTAGATGACGCCCTGGATGCCGGGCAGGATATGCCCGAGCGAGGCCCGCAACGTCTCGGCGAGCGGAATCCGCACCACCGCGCCGATCACGGCTCCCCACAGCGTGCCGACGCCGCCGAACAACGTCATGATCAGCGCCTGCGCCGAAACCAGCGGCCCGAGCAGGTAGGGGTCATGGACCATGATCGTCACCGCCGCCATCACGCCCGCGACCAGGGCGATAAGCAGGAAGGATCGCCCGCGCGCATCGACCAGGCTCATCACATGCGCTCCGCGCTACGCCCGAACAGGCCCTGTGGACGCCACAGCACCACGCCCGCGTACATGACGATGACGAACTCGAGGCCGATGTGAGGCCGGAACGAATAATATGTGGCGATCAGGCCGCCCGCGAGCGCTGTGACACCTATGCCGATCGCGAACGCATACGCATACGCATACGACCGTTCGACATCGATGCCGACGATCGTCGCGGCCGTGGGATTGTCGGCCGCCGCCCGCATCGTCGTGCCGATACGGGTGTGGTGAACGAACCAGAACAGGCCGCCGCCGATCACCACGGCGAACACCCACCCGATAGCGCGGGCGCGGTCGACGAAGATCATGATCTCGGAATCGGTGTATGGGCCGAACGTCCAGGAGGTCGATGCGAGCGTGGTGGGAACCGTCTGCGGCGACGAGCCGAACAGGGTCATCGCACCGTGGGACAGCACCAGGCTGAGGCCGAGCGTCAGGATGAGTAGCGCGAAATGCCCCTCGTTGTCGCTGTCGGCCACCCGCGTGCCACTCACGCGCGCGATCAGGTAGCGTTGCGTTCCCCAGCCGGCGAAACCGACCACCACGCCCGCGCACACGACACCGATATAGGCCCCGGCGACAGGCCCGAGGAACGCCGTCGATCCAAGCGAGACGGCGACGAAGGCGGTTGTATACATGCCGAGCATCATGAACTCGCCCTGGGCGAAGTTGATGACGCGGATCACGCCGAAGATCATGCCGAGGCCGGTGCAGAGCAGGCCGTAGATGCCGCCGACGAGAATGCCCGTAATCAGGCGTTGCAGGATGCTCTCGATCAGCATGCCGATGTCATCGCGCGGTGAACCCGCCATCGATCGTCAGCGCGGAGCCGGTGACGCCCATCTCACACGCGGCCGCACCCATGCCGATCCGCGCCGGGGGCGCGCTTACCAGACGATCAGGTGCCATCTGCTGCTTCCTTGACCGACAGATGCTAATTGCAAAACCGTGAATGCCGAATTTCGTTTGACGTAACTTCCGGTGGCATTTGATACTGATAGATGGAATCATTTCTATAGGCTTGCAAAAATTACCGCTCGGTAAGCGAGTGGCGCGAACCGTGGGGCAGCCGGATGGATGTCGCGAAAACACGATGCACCGGATCGCGCTTCGGAGCGGTGCAACAACGCGATCGGCAATCGCTGGCTAAGCAAAAATCTTAGGGAAGCAGGGCAATGGGACAGCTTGACGGAAAAACGGCGGTGATCACCGGGGCAGCGAATGGCATTGGGCTGGCTGCCGCCGAGCTATTCGTCGCGGAAGGCGCGCGCCTTCTGCTGATCGATCTCGACGAGGCGGCGCTGGGGGATATTTCCGGACACCTTGGTCCGAACGTTTCGTATCACGTCGCGGATGTGTCCCAGGCGGAGTCCGCGGGTCGCTATACCAGGGACGCCATCGAGCGCTACGGCCGGATCGATATCGCCATCCTGAACGCTGGCATCGAGGGGGATGTCGGGCCGATCGGCAAGGTCTCGCTCGCAACCTTCGACCGTGTGATGGCGGTCAACCTGCGCGGTGTCTGGCTGGGCCTGTCCGCCCTCATGCCGGCGATGAAAGCGGGCGGCGGCAGCATCGTGATAACGTCGTCGATTGGGGGCCTGAAGGGGACGCCGATGCTGGCACCGTATGGTGCAAGCAAGCACGCCGTGATCGGGCTGATGAAGTCCGCCGCCGTCGAGGGCGCGCCGGACCGCATTCGCGTCAACACGGTTAATCCCGGCCCGATCGACACCAGGATGATCGGTGCCATCGAAATGGGGCGGAACCCCAGCGACCCGGCCGCCGCGCGCCGGGCCGGCGTGACGCGGATACCGCTGCAGCGTTACGGCCAGCCGGCCGAGGTCGCGGCGATGATGCTGTTTCTGGCAAGCGACGCGTCCAGTTTCTGCACCGGTGCCACCTATCAGGTCGATGGCGGCTCGCTAAGCTCGTAAGAGCCGGGTGGGCGGTGGTATCTCCGCTAATCGGGGGTACGCCACAGGCCGGGCGGGATAACACGGGTCGTGGCACCTACCGGGAATACGGATAGCTGTCCCATACCTGCTGAGAAGGCCGCCCGGCAAGCAATCCTTGCGCGGACGGCGCAAGGCGGCGTCAGGGGACGATGACTCCCTGGCCAGCCTGCTCACCGCCTGAAATCGTTCACCAGAGTCCCCTGGCGCAAGCGGCACATCCTGGTGGACACGCTCGGCCTGATCGTTGCCAACCGGGTCGAACCGGCCAGTATGCCGGACCAGCGCGCCGGTGCCGCGTCCAAACTCAGTTGAGGAACATCTTTCCGGGATTCATGATCCCGCGCGGGTCGATCGCGGATTTGAGGGTGCGCATGACCGCAATCGCCTCGCTGCCGTGCTCCTCCTCGATGAAGCCGCGTTTGCCGATTCCGACGCCGTGCTCGCCACTCGCCGAGCCGCCGAGGCCGAGCGCGCGGGCGACGATTTTCTTGTCGAGCTCGAAGGCGCGTTCCACCGCCCCCGGTTCGTCGGACACGAGGATGATCGTGTGAAAATTGCCGTCGCCGACGTGGCCGACCAAGGGGGCCGTCAGGCCCGACGCGGCGATATCTTCCTTCACGCCCAAGATCGCCTCGGCGAGCCTGGAGATCGGCACCACGGCGTCCGTGGTCATGCCGCGATGGCCGGGTTTGAGCGCGAGGGCCGCCCAATACGCGTCGTGGCGGGCCTGCCAGAGTTTGGCGCGCTCGGCGGGGTCGATCGCCCAGCGAAAGCCCAGACCGCCGAAATCGACGGCAATCGCCTCGGTCTGCTCCGCCTGTTCGGACACGCTGGCAGGTGTGCCGTGGAATTCGAGAAACAGGGTCGGCACCGCTTGCAGCCCTTCGAGTTTGGAATAGGCGATGCACGCGCCCATCTGCACATCGTCGATGAGCTCGATGCGCGCCACCGGAATGCCAGCCTGCATCACCGCGATCACGGTCTCGACCGCGCCGGCCATGCTGTCGTACTGGCAGACGGCCGAGGAAATCGACTCCGGAATACCGTGCAGTTTCAGGGTGATTTCGGTGATGATGCCAAGCGTGCCCTCGCTGCCGATGAAAAGATGCGTCAGGTCGTAGCCGGTGGCCGATTTGCGCACCCGTCCGCCGGTGCGGATCGCGCGGCCATCGGGCAGTGCCACGGTCAGCCCCAGCACGTTTTCGCGGATGGTGCCGTAACGCACGGCCGCGGTGCCCGAGGCGCGCGTCGCGCACATGCCGCCGATGGTGCAGACGCTACCGGGATCGACTGGGAAAAACAGGCCCTGGTCGCGCAAATGTTCGTTCAGCTGCTGGCGTGTGACGCCGGGCTGGACGCGGCAATCCATGTCGTCCTGGTTGACCTCGAGGATGGCGTTCATGCGGCTGAGGTCGAAGGTGATGCCGCCGCGCACCGGTGTCACATGGCCTTCCAGCGAGGTGCCGGCGCCGAACGGCACGACGGGCACGTTATGGGCATGGCACAAAGCCAGCAATTGGCTGATTTCGTCGGCTGTTTCGGGGAACGCGACGGCGTCGGGCATGGCGTGGGGCAGCGCGTCCTCGCCGTGGCTGTGCTGTTCGCGCAGTGCCGCGTTGACGGTGATCCTGTCGCCCAGGAATGCGCCGGCCTGGGCGATGACGGTATCGACGAGACGAGACATGCAGGACCTTTCGATGAAGAAGCTTATTGATCGGCCGGCGTGGTGGGCAGCGAGGCCGTCGGCGATTGCCGACCTGATCCGCATTGCAAATCCACTCAAAACCGGGCGACCCGGTTCAACCCTGCCTTGCTCGAAACACAGGCACTCCCGCACCAATCGCCGCTGGCTTCCGAGCGCTTCATTTCACTTTCCAGCCACAGCACGAGGCGTCGCAGGCCGGGGCGGGCGCGGAGGTGGTCGGCATACCATAATTCAAGCCGATGCGGGCCGGGCACGAAACCGAACGGCGCAGCGAGATGCCCAGCGTCGATCTCGCTTTCGACAAGAAGGCGCGGCGTGAGCGCCAGGCCCAGGCCGCAGGCAGCCGCTTGGATCAGCAGGTAGAAGTGGCCGTAACTCTCATGCGGGACGACGACGATATCTGGCCGTCCGATAGTGCCAGTCCACTCCGCCCAGGCCCCCGGTCGTGTCGCGGTGGAAAGGATACGCGCGCGGACCAGGTCGTCCGGCGTCGCGTGGGCGAAGCGCGCCGCGTAATCAGGGTGACATACCGGGCCAATGTCTTCGGTCATCAGATTTTTGGTGACCGCCGTCGAAGGTGGGCGGTACATGCTGGTGCGGATCGCCACGCTGATCCCGTCGCGAATGAAATCGATATCGCCATGGCTGATATTCAACCGCAGTTCGACGTCCGGGTTGGCTTGCTTGAAGCTCTCGAGACGCGGGATCAACCAATACATCATGATCGTGGCCGAGCATGACAGGGTCAGCGGCCCCGGCTGGACGCGCGAAACCGCCAGATGCATCTGCCCGAATGCATCGGCCAAGCCGATAGCGAGCTGCGCTCCCTCGGTCGTCGTCGAAACCGCACGGGGAAGTCGCTGAAGCAGGAGGAGTCCGAACTGAACTTCGAGCGCCTTGATATGCCTGCTCACGGCGCCATGCGTCACACCCAACTCCGCTGCCGCGGCGCTCATACTGCCCAGGCGGGCGGTCGCCTCGAACGCCCTCAGGCCGTTGAGTGGCAAGCGAGGCAACGACATGGCGACGGTGCTCTCCTCTCGATCTGGAGCTGTCAGATTTTATCACAGGTTGGCGCGTGGATGATAGATTGAAGGGGAGCGGCAACGCCGGGTAGCCTGCCCGACAACAAGTAAAATCAGTTAGGGTGGAAACAAGAACGTCGAGCCGGCCGCGCCAACTGTCTCCGACCTGGGGGCAAGCCCGACCCGAAAATGTGCAGCCAGCGGCCCTCGCACGGACCGAAAGCGACCTCTGACACCCTCGTCGGCTAGCTCCTCGTACTCATAGGGATGTCCATGTCCGCAATCGTGCCTGCAATTGCGCCTGCCGCTGTGAACGCTGCCCGCCCCATGGGGCTGGGCCGGCGGCTGATTACAATCATCGATCGTGGCATCGGGGGCGTGGTCGAGCGTGCAGCCGCCTTGCTGGTCCTCGCGGAGATACTGATCCTCTTCCTGGGCGTGATCAGCCGCTATGTCTTTCATAACCCGATCGTCTGGTCGGATGAACTCGCGTCCATCCTGTTCCTTTGGCTCGCAATGCTGGGTTCGGTCGTTGCGTTCCGGCGGGCGGAGCACATGCGGATGACTGCGCTGGTCAACATGGCCGGTCCCGCCGCGGGTCCGTTTCTCGAGGCGCTCGCGCTGGCAGTGAGCGTTGGCTTTCTCGCGCTCACGATCGGGCCTGCGTTCGAGTTCGCGCTGGAGGAGCGTTTCATCACGACCCCGGCCCTGGAGATTTCGAACGTATGGCGCGCGGCGGCCCTGCCGCTGGGCATTGTCCTGATGCTGGCGATCGGCGTCTTCCGCCTGATCGAAAGCCCCAACCGGCGCTTGGTTCTGGCGGCTGCTGCCACTGTTGCGGTGGTCGGTTTCGCCCTCTTTCTCGCCGGGCCACTCTTCCGGCCACTCGGCAACTACAACCTGCTCCTTTTCTTTGTCGGGCTCGTCGGAGCTCTCGTGCTCGCCGGGGTACCGATCGCCTTCACCTTCGGCATCGCCACCTTCGGCTACCTGGCGCTGACGACGCGGCTGCCGGTGATCGTTCTGGTCGGCCGCATGGACGAGGGGATGAGCCATCTGATCCTGCTCGCGGTTCCGCTGTTCGTCTTCCTTGGGCTGCTGATCGAGATGACGGGGATGGCGCGGGCCATGGTCGGGTTCCTGGCGAGCCTTCTCGGCCACGTGAAGGGCGGCCTCTCCTACGTCCTGGTCGGGGCGATGTACCTCGTCTCTGGCATCTCAGGGTCGAAGGCGGCCGACATGGCAGCCGTGGCGCCCGTGCTGTTTCCTGAAATGAAGGCGCGTGGCGCCAAGGAGGGCGACCTGGTGGCGCTCCTTGCCGCGACCGGGGCGCAAACGGAGACCATTCCTCCCTCGATCGTTCTGATCACGATCGGTTCCGTGACAGGCGTATCCATCTCGGCGCTGTTCACGGGGGGTCTGCTCCCTGGTCTGGTGCTCGGGACCACGCTCTGCATGCTCGTCTGGTGGCGCTACCGGGATGAGGACCTCAGCGGTGTCGCGCGGCCGTCGGGCCGGGCCATCGGGCGCGCGCTGGTCATCGCGTTTCCGGCGCTCCTTCTGCCGTTCGTGATCAGGGCCGCCGTGGTGGAGGGTGTGGCGACAGCGACCGAGGTATCGACGATCGGTATCGTGTATGCGGCGCTTGCCGGACTCCTGGTCTATCGGCAGTTCCCGGTCGCTCGCCTTTTCCCGATGCTCGTCACGACGGCCGCCCTGTCGGGTGCCATCCTGCTCATCATCGGGGCTGCGACCGGCATGGCCTGGGCGCTCACGCAATCGGGCTTCTCGGGCACGCTCGCGATCATGATGAAAGCCCTGCCAGGCGGAACCCTGACCTTTCTGATCGTGTCCGCGCTCGCCTTCGTCGTCCTGGGGTCCGTCCTCGAAGGCATTCCGGCGATAGTTCTGTTCGGGCCGCTGATGTTCCCAATCGCCAAGCAGGTCGGCGTGCACGAGGTTCACTACGCCATGGTGGTGATCCTGGCGATGGGGATTGGACTGTTCGCGCCACCGTTTGGCGTCGGCTATTACGCTGCCTGCGCCATCAGTCGCATTCATCCGGATGCCGGGATGCGGCCGATCGTGGGCTACATCGCCGCCCTCGTGGTGGGCCTCGCCGTGGTCATCGCCGTGCCATGGATTTCGATCGGGTTTCTATGAGCCTTGGCCGGAACGCTCCGGCAGCACCTCAAAAGTTCACCGGCAAAACAGAGGAAACAATCATGACGAAGCCGACGCGCCGTACGGTTGTGCTTACCGGAGTGGCTGGTCTTGCTGCTCCCTGGGTCGCGAGGGCGGCCGAACCGGACTTCAGGCTCAAGTTCGGAAACATCGTGTCTGGCGACCATCCGCTCAACACGTCGATGGCCAAGGTTCGTGACCGCGTTGCCCGGGAAACCGACGGCAAGGTCATGATCGAGCTGTTCCCCAAGAACCAGCTCGGGTCCGATGCCGACATGCTCAGCCAACTGCGTTCCGGCGCACTCGAGCTATTTGCTCAAACGGGCGTCCTGATGTCCACCCTGGTGCCGCTTGCGTCGATAACCGGCATCGGCTTCGCCTTTTCCAGCTACGAGAAGGTTTGGTCGGCCCTGGACGGCCCGTTGGGCAAGCAGGTCCGCGGTGCCTTCGAGAAGGCCAATCTCGTGTGCATGGAGAATTCCTACAATCACGGCTTCCGCCAGACGACATCGTCGACGAAACCGATCCGTGTTCCGGACGACTTCAACGGCTTCAAGATACGCGTCCCGCCGAGCCCGCTCTGGACCTCTATGTTCAAGGCATTCGGCGCCTCGCCCGTTTCCATTCCCTGGGCGGAAACCTACTCCGCGATGCAAACGAAAATCGCGGACGGGCTTGAGCAGCCGCTGATCGGTCTGCTCGTCGACAAGATGTACGAAGTGCAGAAATATTGTTCAGAAACCAACCATATGTGGGACGGATTCTGGGTTCTTGCCAACCGGCGGTTCTGGGATCGGTTGCCGCCGAACCTCCGCGAGATCATTGAACGGAATATCAATCAAGAAGCCATCGCGCAGCGCAAGGAGGTTGAATACATGAATGCGAACCTCCAAGCCGAGCTGAAGTCGAAGGGGCTCGATTTCTTCAAAGTGAACAACGAGGACTTCCGTCAACGGCTGATCGGTGCCGGGTTTTATCAGGAATGGCAGAAGCGCTACGGCGACGAGGCCTGGGCCTTGCTGGAAGCCACCACCGGCAAGCTCGGGTGACGTTTTGCGGGAGGGCACCCGGCCCCGCCTATCCCTCCGAATATGAGCACCACGCATGAGTCAAAGACTTCAGGATAAGGTCGCGATCGTTTTTGGAGCCGGCTCCGTCGGGCCCGGCTGGGGCAACGGCAAGGCAACGGCGACATTGTTTGCCCGCAGCGGCGCGCATGTCGTCTGTGTCGATATCGACGGCAGCGCCGCGCAGGAAACCGTCGGCATCATCAGGGCCGAAGGTGGCTCGGCCACGGCCGCGGTCTGCGACGTAACGCGATCCGACACGGTCGCGGCTGTGGTGGAGGCGGTGATCGGCCAGCATGGCCGTATCGACATCCTGCACAATAATGTCGGCTATGCGCAGATGGGCGGCCCGATCGAACTCGACGAGGCCGACTGGCACAAGACGATCGATCTGAACGTCACAGGCTGCTTCCTGACCTGCAAGCACGTCCTGCCGCACATGCTGGCGCGGCGTTCGGGCGCCATCGTCAACGTCTCCTCGATCGCGGCCGTGCGGTACACCGGCTATGCCTACGCCGCCTACTACGCGGCGAAGGCTGCGGTGAACAACCTGACCATGGGCATTGCCCTGCAATACGCGAAGGAGGGCATCCGGGCGAACGCGATCATGCCCGGCCTGATGAACACACCGCTGATCTTTCAGCAGATATCGGGGCAGTACCGGACCGCCGACGAGATGGTGGCGGCGCGCGACGCGGCCTGCCCGACCGGCAAGATGGGCACGGCATGGGACATTGCGAAGGCGGCCGTGTTCCTTGCATCCGACGACGCACAATACATCACCGGCATCAGCCTGCCCGTCGATGGAGGCCTGTCGTGCCGCGCGACCTGAATGCGATGGCCCAACCGCCGCGGATCGAGGCGGATTACCTGATCGAGACCCCGGGCGACCCGCGGCAGGTTGCCGACGCGATCGCAGGCGAGCAATCGAGCGGAACGTTCGTGGCGGTCCCCGGCGAAACACCCGAGTTGAAGGCGCGCGCGGCTGCCGTCGTCGAGCATCTCGCGGTGGTGGACGAAGACATCGCGGCCCCGTCGCTGCCCTCGGCCGGGCTGCCAACGCGGCCGGGCATGCCGATCAGACGGGCGCTCATCACGCTCTCGTGGCCGCTCGAAAATCTTGGACCGTCGCTGCCGAACCTGCTGGCGACCGTCGCAGGCAACCTGTTCGAGCTGAAGCCCCTCACCGGCCTCAAGCTCCTCGACCTCCGCATGCCGTCTGCGTTCGCCGAGGCATATCCCGGTCCGCGGTTCGGAATCGAGGGGACGCGGCGCCTGACGGGGATCGAATCACGCCCGTTGATCGGGACGATCGTCAAGCCGAGCGTCGGCTTCGGGCCGAACGAGACGGCCGCACTTGTCGCGACGTTGTGCGAGGGCGGCATCGACTTCATCAAGGACGACGAACTGCAGTCGGACGGACCGAGCTGCCCATTCGAGGCGCGTGTCCGCGCGGTCATGAAGGTCGTGAACGCGCATGCCGACCGGACGGGCAGGAAGGTGATGTACGCGTTCAACCTGACCGGCGACCTCGACCAGATGCGCCGCCGTCACGACCTCCTGGTGGCCGAGGGAGCGACCTGCCTGATGGCGAGCCTGAACTCGGTCGGTCTTGTCGGCATGATCGAACTTTCCCGGTTCAGCGAGTTGCCGATCCATGCCCATCGCAACGGCTGGGGTTCCATGTCGCGACACCCTCTGCTGGGGTGGTCGTATGTCGCGTGGCAGAAGATCTGGCGGCTGGCCGGGGCCGACCACATGCACGTCAACGGGCTGGCAAACAAATTTGCCGAGCCGGATGAGAGTGTGATCGCCTCGGCCCGGACCTGCCTGACCCCGCTGTTCCCGGACAAGCCCTGCCTGGCCATGCCGGTGTTCTCCTCGGGGCAGACGGCAAAACAGGCACCGGGAACCTACGAGGCGCTGCGTTCGACCGATCTGATCGTGACGGCGGGCGGCGGGATCATGGCGCATCCCGACGGGCCTGCCGCGGGCGTCGCCGCCATGCGTCACGCCTGGGACGCGGCGGTGGCCGGCATCCCGCTTGCCGACCACGCGCGCAAACACCCCGAACTCGAGCGTGCCCTGGACGCCGTAGGATGACGGGTGCGCAATACTCAAACAACACAGGTAACGCCGTGAGCCAGAGACTCGCCGGAAAGGTTGCCCTGGTCACCGGGAGCGCGCGGGGCATCGGGCTCGCGGTGGCTCGCGCCTTCAGCCGCGAAGGTGCGGCCGTCGTGATCGCCGACGTCAATGGCGTGAGCGCCGGAGACGCTGCCGCCCAACTGGTGCAAAGCGGTGGGCAGGCATTGGCGATCGCGGTCGATGTCGCCGATCCCGCCTCGGTCGAGGCGATGATTGCCGCCATCTTCGAGGTGTTCGGCCACCTGGATATTCTGGTCAACAACGCAGGGGTGGGTGGCAACACGCCATTCCTGGAGACGAGCCTCGCCGATTGGAACCGGATCATCGGCATCAACCTGACAGGCGCGTTTCTGGTGGCCCAGGCTTGCGCGCGTGAGATGGTGAAGGCCGGCGGCGGCAAGATCGTCAACATCGCCTCTCTGTCTGGTCAGCGAGGCGGAGATGGCCGTGCCGCCTACGGTTCGGCGAAGGCCGGCCTCGAGCTCCTGACGAAGGTGATGGCGGTCGAACTGGCCGGACACAACATCAATGTCAACAACATCGCGCCGGGTGCGATCGAGACCGAGATGGCGAAGTTCGCCCATGATCGGGCCACGCGTGCCGCCTACAATTACCTGATCCCGATGACTCGCTACGGCACGCCGGAGGAGGTCGCGGACGCCGCCGTATTCCTGTGCTCGGACGAGAGCCGTTACATCCACGGGCACACGCTGAATGTCGATGGGGGCTTTCGCGCGGCCGGATTGATGTTCAAGCGCGGCGGCTCGGCGCCCCCGGCCTGAGCCTGCTCGACACCGTGCCAGGAAACCCGAAACGAAAACGGAGAACGCGATGCCAGAAATCATTTCACGCCGCCTTTTTACCAAGATCGGAGCTGGCGCGACGATCGGGGCGGCCCTTCCGCTGCGCTACGCCCGGGCGGCGGAGTTCACGTTCAAATGGGGCACGAATGTCCCGGACACGCATCCCCTCAACGTCCATGCCCGGCGGGCGGCGGCGGAAATCAAGGAAGCGACGAACGGGAGGGTCGATCTGCAGCTTTTCTCGAACAATCAGCTCGGCGGCGATTCCGACATGTTCTCGCAGTTGCGGTCAGGCGCGCTCGAATGCTTCACCCTGTCCGGCGTGAATGTCCTGTCGACCCTGATCCCCTCCGCCTCCATCTACGGTCTTGGTTTCGCGTTCAAAGACTATCCCACTCTATGGAAGGCGCTCGACGGAAGGCTGGGCGAACATCTACGGGCGCAGATCACGAAAGCCGGCTTCGTTGTGATGGACAAGATCTGGGACAACGGTTTCCGGCAGATCACGACCTCCACCAAACCCATTGCCCAGCCAAGCGACCTTCAAGGATTGAAGATCAGGGTGCCGGTCAGCGCGCTGTGGACGTCGCTGTTCAAGTCTCTTGGGGCATCGCCGACCGGCATCAATTTTGCGGAGGTCTACTCCGCTTTGCAGACCCATATCGTCGATGGGCAGGAGAACCCACCCGCGATCATATCCGCCGCAAAGTTGTTCGAAGTGCAGAAGTATTGTTCGCTCACCAACCACATGTGGGACGGCTGGTGGTTCCTGATGAACCGGCGCGCCTGGGCGCAGATGCCAGCCGACGTGCAGGAGGTCTTCGCGCGCGTGGTGAACAAGGCGGCGATGGCGGAGCGCGAGGAGGTCGCCCGACAGAATGAGAGCCTCAAGGCCGACCTTGCCGGGAAGGGCCTGATCTTCAATGACGTCAACCCGATACCCTTCCGCGACGCCTTGACCAAGAGCGGCTTCTACAAGGAGTGGCGGGGCAAGTTCGGCAACGAGGCCTGGGCTATGCTGGAGGAATTTACGGGCGAGCTTGCCTGACCGGGTGAGATCCAGGCGCACGGGTGGTTCAATTGGAAAGCGATGGCTGGGTGCCGCCGCCTAACTTCAGAGGCCGAAAAATGTTGAAAATAGAAAGCCATTTCGCCGACCTCGATAGCGTAACCTTGCATTATCTCGCTGCCGGGGAAGGCGACGTCGTTTTGCTCGTGCATGGCATTCCGCAGACTTCGCACGAGTGGCGCTATGTCATGCCCCGCCTGGCCGAGCGCTATCGGGTGATTGCGCCGGATCTGCGTGGGCTGGGCGATTCTTCGCGACCGGCCGCCGGCTACGACAAGAAAACGCTCGCGGACGACCTGTGGCAGCTGCTCCACGGCCATCTTGGCATCGATCGGTTCTTCGTCGTCGGCCATGACTGGGGTGGTCCGGTTGCTTTCTCCCTGGCGGCGCAGCATCCGCAGGCGGTGCGTCGGCTCGCCATCCTCGACGTCGTCATCCCGGGCGATGGCGGCGACTTCTCGCAGGGCGGCCGCCGTTGGCATCATGCTTTCTTTCGCACCCTCGATCTGCCGGAGGCCCTGTGTTACGGCCGGGAGAAGCTGGTGGTCGGCTGGCTGCTCGATCACTACGGGCAACGCCCCAACAGCATTTCGGCCGAAGACCAGCGCGAGTATTTCCGCACCTACACGACCTCCGGCGCGTTTCGGGCGATGCTGGCCTTCTATCGGAATCTGCCCGTCGATGCGGAGGACAACCGGGCCATCCTGGCGCAAAACGGCAAACTCAAAATGCCGGTTCTCGCACTCGGCGGCGCCGAGAGCTTCGGGCGGGGGATCGAAGTCCTGCAATCCTTGCAGCGTGTCGCAGACGATGTGCGGGGGGGTGTCATGCAGGATTGCGGGCATTGGATTGCCGAGGAACAGCCCGGTGTTTTATGCGACGAGCTCCTCGCCTTCTTCAACGGCGACCTCGGCGACGTTCGAGCCTGAGGCGCGCGCGATATGTGTGCGCAGAAGACCTGGATCGAGGTGGCGCTCAATGGTCCGTGGGGGCCGGATTTGCAGCCCGGGGCTCCGTGGGCGGTCGATGCCATCGTGCGGGAAGGGATCGAGGCAGCGCACGCTGGTGCGGCCATTGTGCACTTCCACGCCTATGACGAAACGACAGGCCGGCAGAAGGACGATTGGCAGCTCTACGCCAGGATCATCGAAGGGATTCGGTCCAAGGTCGATGTGATTGCCTACCCAACGATCCCGCTGGCTGGCTCGGGACTGGGTTCCTACGAGCCCAGTGGCGCTGCCGACCGGTATCGGCACGTGGATGAACTTGGGGGCAGAGGGCTTATCGAGTGGGCGGTCTGCGATCCAGGAACGGTCAACTTCACCCGCTACGACCGTCTACGGCAGGGCGACAACGGCTTCGTTTACCATAATCCCGGGGATCACATCCGGGAGGGCCTTCGAATCGCAGCCGCACATGGCATCCGCCCAAGTTTCGCAATTTACGAGCCGGGCTTTACCCGGCTCGGGGCCGCGCTCGCCAAGGCGGTGGGCAATGTTCCGACGCCCCTCTATCGTTTCATGTTTTCCGACGAGTTTGCCTTTGGTTTCCCGCCACGAGCCTACGCGCTCGATGCCCATGTGACGCTGCTTTCCGAGGTTGCCGCCGGTGCCCCGTGGATGGTTGCCGGTCTGGGCGTCAACATCGAACCGCTCATCGAAATGGCGCTCGAGAAAGGCGGTCATCTCAGGACAGGCCTCGAAGATGCGCCTTTTGGGACGGGGGAGACGAACTCTCAGCTTGTGACGAAGATGGTTCGTCGGGTGAGGGAGAGCGGACACCAGCCCGGAACCGCGGGCGACGTCCGTCAGGCCCTGAAACGGACCGATACGCCTTCCGGCATCCGTGAAGTCGATACCTGACGAGTGGCGATGAAAAAGTCGCCAGAGGCTGTCTTCCGCTCCGGTTTCACATTAACGCCTGCATCCGGGCGGGACGACCAGGAATGCGGAATTCCTAAACGACCCAGGATCGCCGAGCTGGTGGAACTGGGCGGCAACGTGGCCCCGACCGGCAAGGCCGTGCGCCTGGGGCGCCTCGGACATGCGGTCGGCAAGTTCGCCTGCGCCTGCCCAAACATGTGATATGACAACCGGGGCCGTCGCACGGCTGTCCCCTAACAAGCGGAGAAGGACGACGATGCTCGACACCGTGGACACCAGGGTCTCGATCTACCAGCCGGAGCAGACCGGGCTGATCTTTCCGGCGATCCCGCGGTTCGAGTCCTTGGCCGAGGAGCGACTGTATCGCAAGCAGCATCTGGTGGCCGCCACCAGGGCCTTCGGGATGCACGGCTTCGACTACGGCTTCGCCGGGCACCTGACGGTTCGCGACCCGGAGCACCCGGAGCTGTACTGGACCAACCCGATGTGCGTGCACTTCTCGCAGGTGAAGGTCTCGAATCTCGTCCTCGCCGACCATGCCGGTCGCGTGGTCGAGGGGGGTCACGCGATCAACCGCGCGGGCTTCGTGCTGCACGCCGCGGCGCATGAGATGCATCCGGAGATCATGGCGATGTGCCATGCCCATACGACCTACGGCACGGCGTGGTGCTCGACCGGCCGCAAACTGGACATGCTCAGCCAGGACGCCGCCTGCTTCTACAACAACCACGCCGTCATCGGCGCCTCCGCCGGGGCGGTCGCGGTGGAGCGGCAGAGCGGCGCATCGGTCGCCGAGCAGTTCGGGACGAACCGCGCGATCCTGCACCAGAACCACGGCCTGCTGACCGCCAGCCAGCACAGCATCGACGATGCCGCCTTCTGGTTCATCGCGCTGGAACGCTGCTGCCAGGTGCAGCTGCAGGTGGAAGCCTCCGGCGTGAAGCCACATATCCTCTCGGACAAGACCGCCCAATACAGCCGCGACCACGTCGGCAACGATTTCATCGGCTGGCTACACTTCCAGACGCTCTATAACCAGATCGCAGCGAACCAACCCGACATGTTCGACTGACGAACCGGTCTCATCAACCGACAATAAACTGCGTCACCCCAGAGCACGCTCTGGGGTGACGCAGTCACCTCCGCCGCCTGAAATCCCATTCACGAAGCCTGCCGATATCCCCCCATCCCGGCCCAGCCAGTCCGGAACGCCGCCTCCATTTCGCGGCGGAACCGGATCGCCTCGTTCGTCTCGTCGAAGGCGACGTCGTCCCACCGCACCGGCCGTCCTGCCGCGACTGCCCGGTTCAACACCAGGTTATGCGCCAGCCCGATCGGCAGCCCGCCCGCCGCCAACGACGCCTGGGCCGGCATCAGCTTGCCATAGACCATGTAGCCGCCTTCGCCATCCAGCCGCTCCCCGGGCTGCAGATCGCGCTTGGCGGTCGCCACCACGTCCCCGGCAAAATCCCGCGTCGACCCGGTCGCCTCGCCGCGCAGCATGATGCTGGCGATGGAGAAGCCCAGCTCCAGCCCGATCAGATGGTATGGCTTGTACATCGCGCTGTAGCGGCCGGAGCTGTCGGTCTTGAGCCCATATTGGGAAAAGCATTGACGCACATACTCCGACGGCGCCTCGAACGTCGCATAAACGCCCCACCGCAGGTCGCGGAACACTGGCCGCCCATCGCGCTCGACCGACGACACGACCTCGACCGTCCCCTTGTGCGGTAAAATCCCGCCCGCCCCCCGCGGCCGCAGCAACTCCGGTAAATCATCGACGCCGCAGGCCGGAAAGGCGAGCCCATCCGCCGGCGGCGTCAGCCCACAGGCATTCGCGACCGCCGCCATCTCGAGCGCCGACTTCGTGCCGTCGAGGAACGAGTTGAACATCTGCGGATTGAAGTCACCCGCAATCACCTGCTCCTCGGAAAATCCGTAATGACCCCAAACAGTTGCCGGCGTCGAGGCATGATAGGCCGGCAGGTATTTCGTGCCCTTCCCCGCGCAGATCACCTCCAACCCCGCCGTCCGCGCCCAGTCGACGATCTCCGCGATCAACGCCGGCTGATCGCCATAGGCGAACGAATAGATGATCCCCGCCGCCGCCGCATGGCGGGCGAGCAGCGGCCCGGCCAGCGCATCCGCCTCAACATTGACCATCACGACATGCCGCTTGTGCCTGCAGCACAGCATCGCGTGGCGAATGCCGGCCGCTGGGCTGCCCGTCGCCTCGACGATGACGTCCATGCCCTCGGCTGCGATCAGCGCCTCGGCATCGTCCGTCACGAACGTCGTCCCGTCGCGTCGCGCCTCCGCGAACGACCGGGCCTGCGTACGGTCCATGCTCCACCCCACCCGCATCGTCGCCGCGCACGCGCGCGCGACATCGAGGTCCGCGATGCCCATCACATGCATGCCGGGAGTTCGCGCCCCTTGCGACAGGAACATCGAGCCGAACTTGCCGGCACCGATGACGCCGACGCGAATTGGTGTGCCAGCCTCGGCAAGGGCGGCCAGCTTCTGAGACAGGCTCATGGGGGGGCTCCGGACGGATCAGCGCGGTCTGTGGCCGCGTTGCGATCAAGGCTCCCTGATCCCATCGAGAGCGGCAATCGTTTTCTGCAAGTGATTGGCGGGTGCGCGAGCCGCATCCATCGCCGGGCTCACCTCGACCGCAACGAGGACGACCTTGCGCCGCAGCTTCGGCTGTCCGGATTCCTCGTTATCCTCGGCCTGCGCGTGCCCGTCCCCGTCCCCGTCAGCCGCAAGATCCCGGCACGAAACCAGACCGTCAGTTCGCCGCCTCGATCTGTCCGCCATGCACCACTAAGACCGAAGCGCCGTAGATCGGATAGCGATCGGCATCCAGGCTGAACTGCCCATTTCCGAGCACAACGGGAATGTCCTTAAGCGTCGTTAACGCTTGGCGAACCTTGTCCCGGTCGGGCCCGGGTCCGGCGTCACGGATCGCAAGCGCCGCGAGCTGCATGGTGGTGTAGCCGACGGCTGCCCAGTTGTCGGGCGTCGTGCCAAAACGCTTGCGATAAGCCTCGATGAACTCCCGATTACGCGACGATGTCCCGGCGGGGTTATAGTCGGTGGCCATGAACGTGCCTTCGACCGCCTTGCCGCCGGACTCGATGTATTCGCGCGTGGCCATCGAGGCGACGCCGAACAGCCTGACCTGGTCCGACATCCCACCCTGCTTCAGCTGCACGACGATATTGGCGCCCTGTGCGCCGTTGGAGCTGATGAACAGGCAGTCGGGCGCGAGATACGACACCTTGGTGGCGAGCGCGGTGAAGTCGGAATCAGTGCCGAGGTTGCCTTCCTCTCCGACAATCTCGGCGCCGTGCCCGCGCACGTAGTCGCGGAACACGCGGGCGTTGTTGATGTGTCCGTCATTGTCGCGGTTGAACACCGTAACGACGCGCTTGCAGCGCACCTTCTCCGACGCGTAACGCGCCAGCGCGTTCATCAGCCCGTCCGCGGCGGCGGTGATCTTGAACGACCATGGCCCAGCCTTCAGCACTTCGGCGGTGATGGCAGTGCTGAACATCGGAACGCGCAACTCGTTAGCCACCGGCGCCAGGGCCGCACCCTCGATGCTGCCGGTCGGCCCGAGCACCAACAGGGCGTCATCCTGCTTGGCCAGACGGCCGATCAGGGTAATGGCTTGGGCCTTGTCGCTGGCGTAGTCCGCCATGATCAGCCTGATGGTATTGTCGCCGAGATAGTGGGTGGCGTTGATCTGCTCGGCGGCGAGGCGGATGCCCTGGGCGGCGGGAACACCGACGAAGGCGAGCGCACCGGTCTGCGCATGGAGGATCGCGACCGGATATTCCGCCGCCTTCACCACGGGACTGAGCGTCGCGCCGGCGGCGATCGCGGACAGAGCCGCGGCGATACGCCAGGTTGTGCTGGTCATGTGTCTCTCCCAGGGCCGATTGCGTTGCTGAGGACCCGGTACGAGGGGTCCGATCGGTCGCGCGCAGCGTACACCATCGGCAGGTCCCGTGTCTCCCGCGGGATGGCCGACGGTGCCAACTCTTGCTCCGCTTCCGGCGTGCTGCGGCTCCACTCGGTAATCGACTGTCGATGAAGGATCGCCCAGCCTCCCTCGCGGCAGGCGAAGCGGTCGAGATACCGGCCGCCTCGATGCAACACCGCGCCGCCTTTCGAAACCCGGAGCGTGGCCGACCAATAGGTCTCGGTGCCGGCTGTCGTTCCATCGCGCTCTACACTGATGTTGGTCACGATATGCCGGGTCGCCTCCATGCTCGCCAGCGCCGGGAGCACCCATTCCACGAAGGCGACGGCGGAGCCGTGGAAGAAGGGGGCGTGATCGTCCGTCGCGTCCGGGTGGAAGCATGACAGCAACAGCATCCGATCCAACCGGTCCAGCGCGCGGGCGCATCGGTGAATGACCGCCGTGATTGCCTGGATGGCAACGAGATCGTCCAGGCTCGGGGTTGGGTGCGGCATTCTATTCCCGCTGCGCCGCGGCAAGCACGCGGCGCGTTGCATCGACGGCCAACTTTACGCGCTCGGACGCGGCCATCCGGCGCGCGAGCGTGGCCGTGGGAACCTCGATCGCGACCGGGATGCCCGCCGGCGCGGCGCGCATGAACGACACGAGATCGAGCGCGCCATCGCCCGGAAAAAGCCGCTCCTCGCGCGCGGTATGGATCAAGTCGGCAATGCTTGCGGGTTGCTCCGCCGCCGCATCGCAGATCTGGACGTAGCGCAACCATTCCGGGGGCAGCGCGCGCAGATCGGCGGCACGGCCGCCGGAGCGGTCAAGGTGCAGTGCATCGACCAGGATGCCGCCATTTGCCTGGGCCGCCTGGCTCACGACGCGCACGGCGTCCGCAAGACTCGCGATCCGAAGCCATGGCACGAACTCGAGGTCGGCACTGAGGCCGAACTCGGCTGCCAGACCGCAGAAGCGGCCATAGGTCTCCACCATCCGTGCCGGCTCGGCATCGTCGCCGGTGGTCAGCACGCAGCGTGCCCCAAGCTCTGCCGCGACGTGCAGGAACGGCGCGAAAGCGGACACGTCGGTTTCGCCCGCCAGCCGCGCCACCTCGGCGTCGAGCACGCGCACCCCGGTTTCGCGCAGGCTCTCCCGCGTCTCATTCAACACACCCTTGTCGTGCATGATCGGGTATGTGGCGCCGCCCGGCGGCTCGACGATGAGGCGGATGCTGACGAAACGGCAGCCGTTTTGCGCCGCGACGCGGACGGCCTCGGCGGGCGCCAGTTCGGGAACGGTGGCATGGCATAGGGAAAAAGCCCGCTCCATGCTCACGCGTACACCACGGAACCGACGTCGAACGGTTGCAACAGGATCGACGAGGCGTGCCCCGCGCTGCCCGCCATGTCAGGTGAGCGAGCCACGACGGGCTCGACCTTCACGACGGATCAACTCGACCATGTCAGGGGATGCCGGGTCAGCCCGAGCGAGGATACCCGCCGACCTCGCCGCGATGGCTTCGTCCCACGCATCAGTGGTGAACACGTAGAATCGGTTCTGGAGGATGGCATCGAGCACCATCCCGGCAACCTCTGACGGCTCCATGGCGACGGCATCCATCTCGGCGATCGCATCGTTGTAAGTTGCTGCTTCGGGTTCCACGGCGTCGCCACGCCTGCCTGCCGGCCGGTTGCGGTCGGCTTCGCGGATGTTGGTACGCACGACGCCAGGGCAAAGCAGGGAGACGCCGATGCGGCTGCTTCGCTGGCGCAGCGCTGCGTGCAGGCCCTCGGTGATGCGGGTCACGGCAAACTTGCTGGTGCTGTACACGGCATGCGCGCTTCCGCTGATGAAACCGACGATCGAGCCCGTATTGACGATGTGGCACTCGGTGTCCTGTGCCAGCATGATGGGCACGAACTTGCGGAGACCGTGCAGGACGCCAAACACGTTCACATCGAACGTCCAGGCCCAATCGTCGAGCGGGTGTTCCCACACTGCCTGCAAACGGCCACGTGGCACGACGCCCGCGTTATTGCAAAGCACGTGGACGGCGCCGAAGGCATCCAGCGTGCGGCGTGCGAGGGTGTCGATATCGTCGGGCTTCGAGACGTCGGTGCAAACGGCAAGGACGCGGTGGCCGTCACGCGCCATCTCGGCCGCGGCCTGCGACAAGGCGGCTTCCTCGACATCGGCGAGGACGACGCTCATGCCTGCCGAGGCAAGGCGGTTGGCCATGGCGCGGCCGATCCCGCTGGCCGCGCCGGTCACGACGGCTACGCGATCCGCAACATCCCGCATGATGTTTCCTGCCGATGCGTTGAGAAGATTACGGCCGCACCCACTGCCCGCCCGCGAGCTTCAGCACGGCAATGCCATAGCTCGGAATGCGGTTGGCATCGAGCGAGTAGGTTCCGTTGCCCAGCACCGCGGTCAGTTCCCGCGTCTTGGCGATCTCGTCGCGCACCGTGGCACGCGTTGGGTTCGGTCCGGCGTTCTTGATCGCGTTCGCGACCACCAGCATCATGGTGTATCCCTCGGCGGCGAAGTTGTCCGGCGCCTTGCCGAAACGTGCGGTGTAGCGGGTGATGAAGCCGCGGCTCAGGTCGTTCACGCCCGCCGGCACAAACTCGGCAGGGACGATCGTGCCCTCCACCGCCTGCCCACCCGCCTTCGTGTACAGGTCGGTGGACATACCCGTGTTTCCAACAAGCAGAGTCTTCGACGACATCCCCGCCTGCAACGACTGCAGCACGATGTTCGCACCCTGCTGCGGCGGTGTGCCGAGATAAATGCAGTCCGCCTGGGAGTCCACCATCTTGGTCGAGAGCGCGGTAAAGTCGGTGTCGGCGGCCAGGATCGACTCCTCCGCCGCGATCCGCACCCCGCCCTTCACCAGCACGTCGCGAAAGATATCCTTTTGGCGGATGTAGCCGTCATTGTCGCGAATTGAGACGATGAAGCACGCTTTCGGCTTGGCCACGCTCGCGACATAGGTGCCGAGCGTCGTCATGTAGCTCTCGGCGTTCTCCGGGGTCTTGAACACCCACGGGCCGGCCTTGAGCACTTCGGGTGTCGTCGCAGTGGTAAACATCGGCACCTTAAGCTCCACTGCCACCGGTGCGGCGGCCTGCGCCTCCCCCGAGGAGACCGGGCCGATGATCGCCACCACGCCGTCGCGGCGTACGAGGCGGGTGATCAACGCGATCGCCTCCTGCTTGTCGGAGCGGTTGTCCTCGAATATCGCGCTGACCGTCATCGGATCGAAAAAATGCTTGCTCCGCAGATCGTCGAAGGCGAGCCGCATCGCGTCGGTGGCGGGCTGGCCGACGAAGGCAAACGTCCCGGTCTGGCCCATCACGACGCCGATCTTGACGTCTTCGGCGCGGGCGGCGGCGGCAAGCGACAACGCGATCGCGCCAAGCGCCAGGCTTCGGATGATATTCATGGTTCCCCGTTCACCGGCTTTGCGCCGAATGTTTCGCGTTTCTGTTCCTGGCCGAGATAGAGGGCGATGACGTTTGGGTCTTGGGCAAGGTCCGCGCTGCGGCCGCCGAACATCACCTGCCCCTGTTCGAGCACGTAGGCGCGTGAGGTGACCTCCAACGCCTGCCTGGCATTTTGCTCCACGAGCAGGATCGTCATGCCATCGCGGTTCAGCCGTTGCAGCGCCGCGAACACCTGCTGCACCAGCACGGGCGCCAGGCCGAGGCTCGGCTCATCCAGCAGCAGGAGCCGAGGCGCGCCCATCAGCGCGCGGCCGATCGCCAGCATCTGCTGCTCGCCGCCCGAGAGCGAGCCGGCGAGCTGGGCGCTGCGCGCGGCCAGCACGGGGAACAGCTCATGCACGCGTGCGAGCGGATACGTCGCGGGGCGCGTGCCGAGTGCGGTCAGGCCAAGCCGCAGGTTTTCCAGCACCGTCATTTCCGGCAGCACCTGCCGCCCCTCGGGCACCTGCAGCAGGCCGCTCCGGGACACGAGCCAGGGCTTCTGGCCGGTGATGTCGCGCGACTCCAGGCGGATCGAGCCGGCCTTGGGCGCCACGATCCCGCTCACGCAGTTCAGCAGCGTGGACTTGCCGGCGCCGTTCGGGCCGATCAACGCCACCATCTCCCCTTGCGCGACATCGAGCGAGACACCGCGGAGCGCCTGGATGCCGCTGTAGCTCGCGCTGAGATTCGAGATTGTGAGCACCGCTCAGATCCCGAGATAGGCGGTGATCACGGCCGGGTCGGCCGCGATCGCATCGGGCGGTCCCTCCGCGATCAGGCGGCCGCCATCGAGCACGAAGATGTTGGCACACAGCCGCATGACGAAGCGCATATTGTGCTCGATCAACATGATCCCCATGCCAGACCGGGCGAGGTCTTCGAAGATGTCCCCCAGCTCACGCGCCTCGACGTCGTTCATCCCGGCGACCGGCTCGTCCAGTATCAGGATGTCCGGCTCGGTCGCCAGCGCGCGCATCATCTCCACGCGCCGCTGATGGCCGTAGGCGAGCGCGCCCGCCGGATGGTCGGCGAAGCGCTGCATGCCGAAGCGCTCCAGTAGCGCCTGGGTGCGCACGCGGATGCGGGCCGTCTCGCGGCGGGCGGACGGCAGGCCGAACAGGCTGGCCGTGACCGAGACCGCCTCGTGGCGGTGGAAACCCACCATGATGTTGTCGGCCACGCTGGCCTCCCGCAGCAGGCGGATGTTCTGGAAGGTGCGCGCGATCCCGGCCCGGCCGACCTCATGCGCCGCCGCGTGGGTGAGGTCGCGTCCACCCAGCCGGATCGCGCCCGCGGTGAGCGGGAGCATGCCGGTGATGAGGTTCACGATGGTGGTCTTCCCGGCGCCGTTCGGGCCGATGACGCCGGTGATGCGCGCCGGCGGGATGGCGAGGCTCACGTCGTTGGTGGCCACCAGGCCGCCGAAGCGCTTTGTCACATGGTCGAGCACCAACGTGGTCATGGCCGTGCCATCCGGCGGCGGTGGACGTATTCGAGCAGGCTATCGACGATGCCGCGCGGCATGAAGTTGATCACCAGCATCAGCAGCACGCCGTAAGCCAGCGTGCGGTTTTCGGCGAGCGGCCGGGCCAGCTCGGGCAACGCCACCAGCACGGCGGTGCCGATGATGGGGCCGAGCACCGACCGCCTTCCGCCGAATACCACGTAGGAGAGGGTCGCGACCACGAAGGCGAAGCCGAACTGGTTGGGTTCCAGCGCATAGCTGTGGAATGCCTCCAATCCGCCATACAGCCCGGCGATCGCGCCCGACAGCCCGAACGCGATCGACTGGTTCAGCGTGACCGACACGCCGAGCGATGCGGCCACCGCCTCGTCCTGCCGCATCGCCTCGAACGCACGGCCGAGCTTGTTTGCGTTGACCGCGGTCACGACGTAGCCCACGCCGATCAGCACCGGCAGGAGTGTCCAGGTGCCGACCAGACTCGGGATGCCGTTGAGGCCCATCGCACCCCCGGTCACCGCCTCGGCATAGAGATTCAGCGACAGTACGATCTGCACGAAGGCCAGGGTCGCGATGGCCTGATACACGCCACGCAGGCGCGCGAGCGGCCAGGAGATAAGGAGGGCCGAGGCGAGGCCGGCCACGGCGCCGATCGGGATGCTCAGGATCGGCGAGAGACCGAGCCGCATGGTCAGCAGTGCCGCGACATAGGCGCCGATGGCGGCGAGGCCTGCGCTCGCGATGGAGAACACGCCAGCGCGCAGCACGATGTACTGGCTCAGCGCGTAGCCGGACTGCAGCAGGAACAGGTCGATCAGCGGCCGGTAGGCGGCGAGGAACTTGATCATCGCCGCCCCCGCATCACGCCCGCAGCCGGCTTGCCCAGCAGCCCATTGGGCCGCACCAGCAGAATCAGGAACAGGATGGAGTAGATGATCGCGTCCGTCAGGCCCGAGGGCAGGTAGGCGATGGTCAGCGTCTGGATCATGCCGAACAGCAGGCTCCCGAGCATCGCGCCAGGCACGCTGCCGAGGCCGCCGAGAATGATCACCACGAAGCCGCGCAGCAGGTAAGGTTCGCCCATCATGAAGTGGATCGAATTGAAGGCGAGGCCGACCAGCACGCCTGCCGCCCCCGCCAGCGCCCCCGACAGGAAGAAGGTCTGGAAGTAGACCGCGTTCGGATTGGTGCCCACGAGCACCGCCGCGCGCTCGTTGCTGGCCACGGCGCGGATCTGCCGGCCCGCCCCGGTGCGGTACAGGCAGAACGTCAGGATAACCACCAGTACCAGCGAGCACGCGGCCATGAAAAGCTGCAGCGCGGAGACCCGCACGCCGAGGAATTGGTAGATCACGATTGGGAACGTGCCGAACGGAAACCGCATCACCTGCGTGTGGGAGATGCGCTGGGCGATGGTGACGAGGACGAGGTTGGCGCCGATGGACGAGATGATCGCGCCGAACTCCACCTCTCCGCTGCGGCGCAGCCGGCGGAACGCGGTGAATTCGAGCAGGACGGAGAGCAAGCCGCCCCCGATGATCGCGAGCACGAGGCCGAGCGCCAGCGGAAGGCCGGCCTGGACGGTGTAGTAGGCGATGAACGCGCCCGCCATCAGCACGCCGCCGTGCGCCAGGTTGAGGATGCCGTGCAGCCCGAAGACCAGCGTGAATCCGAGCGCGAACAACGCGTAGACGCCGCCCGAAACGAGGCCGTTGAGGAGTTGCTGCGCGATCATCGCGCGGCCTGCGGCTTGGTCGGGCAGGCCAACATCGAACGCCTCCCACATGGCCGGCGCGCGGTCGTTACGACCGGAGCGCATTCTTTTTGGCTTCGTCCGTGACCATGCCGAGACGAGTTTACGATGTCAAACCGCTGGACGGTGCTTGCACGGTGGAATACGCCACGCATTCCACCGTCGGGCCACGCGCGATGCCAATACACGAGTGCGCAATACAAATTTCGCATCTTATTCAACCGACGTACGACAGCGCGTGGCGATCGGCCAGGTCATAGTGGCGTCTCCGATCCATTCCCGTCTCGCTCCGCATCCAGCGCACCCACAAGCTTGCGCAGTGCCTGCGGCAATACGAGCCGCTCGACCGGGTCGATGCTCTCCATCATCGCGCGATTGATGCGCGTGCTGAACTGCCCGACCGCCTTCGCCGCGCGCCTTCCGTCATCGGTGAGTGTGACCCTCACGACCCGGCTGTCGCCTTCCGCCCGACGCCGGGCAACGAAGCCCTGCTTCTCCAGCCGCAGCAACTGGTGCGATACCGTCGATTGCGGCAGCGCCATCGCTTCCACCAACTCGCCGACAGCACGGTCGTCCGCGTCGAGCAGCAGCAGCAGGATGCGAGAGCTGTAAATGTCGAGTCCGTACTGGCGGAAGAGCCGGTTGGCCACCAACGTCAGCTTCGCGGTCACGCGGTAGACCAGGAAGGTCAGCCGCGCGTCGAACGGATCGTCGTCCATTCGGTCAGAAATTCGAAACGCCGAGCCCGAGCCCGCCATCGACGTGGAGCACGGCACCCGTGGTCCAGTCGGCGCGCGCGAGGTGCTCGATAGCCTCCGCCACTTCCTCCACCGTGCCGATCCGGCCCAGTGCGTGCAGCGGCGCCATCGCTTGCAGGCGCGCGGCGGCGGCGGCATCGTCGTACAGGCCGGCGCGCTGGTTGATCTCGGTCAGTACCGCGCCGGGCACCACGCAGTTCACGCGGATGCCGCGCGGTCCAAGCTCGGCGGCCAGCACATGCGTCAATGCTTCCAGGGCGCCCTTTGTCGCCGCATACGGGGAAGCGCCGGGGAAGGCGCGGCGGGTGTGGACGGAGCCGAAGAAGACAACACTCCCGCGCCGCGCTTCGAGATGCGGCACGGCAAGGCCGGTGAGCAGCATCGCGCCGACGACGTTGGTGTTGAACAAATCGAGCAACGCCGTCGGGTCCAGCGCGTCGATGGAACCCCGCAGCATGTTGCCGGCCGCGTTCACCAGCAGATCGATCCCGCCGCCATGATCGGCGGCGGCGGCGATAAGCGCGCAACGGTCCTCGGCGCGCGTAACATCGCCGGGGACGGCGCGGCAGCGGGAGCCGAGCCGAGCCGCGACCTCGGCAAGCTTGTCGGCGCGGCGGCCGGAGATGGTGACGCGGGCGCCTTGCGCGGCGAAGTGCGCCGCGGTTCCCGCGCCGATGCCGGAGCCCGCGCCGGTGACGACGACCGACATGCCTTCGACCGGCCGCATCATGCGCCCTGCTTCTCGCGAGGCAGCAGCGCCAGCAGGTTCGCGACCACGCCGCCGTCGACAACAAGCTGGTGCGCGTTGATGTAGCGCGCCGCGTCCGAAGCGAGGAACACGACCGCGTTCGCGATGTCCTCCGCGGTGCCAAGCCCCCCAAGCGGCACGCCCGAGCCGCGAAGCGCGCGCACTTTCGGATCGGCGAAGATCGGTGCCGACATGCCGGCGTCGATGAAGCCGGGGGCGATCGAGTTCACGCGGATGCCGTGCTTCCCGAGTTCGACGGCGAAATGCTCGGTGAGACTTGCCACCGCCGCTTTCGTGGCGGGGTACGCACCGGCGTTGGGCCCTGGCGTGAGCGCGTTAATGGAAGTCATGTTGACGATGCAACCAGATGCGCGCGCGACCATGCGCCGGGCCACCGCGCGGCTGACGATGTAGCAGCCCATCAGATTGACCTCGACCACGCGGCGGAAGTCGGCGACGCTTTGTTCCAGCAGCGGGCCGAAACGGACGATGCCGGCGTTGTTCACCAGCAGGTCCGGCGCCATGCCGAGATGCGCGACGGCCGCGGCGACCGCCGCCTCGACCGATGCCTCGTCGCTGACATCGACGGTGATGCCGATGGCCCCGTCGAGGCGCGCGGCCGTACACCGGGCCGTCTCGGCATTGAAGTCGAGCACCGCGACCCGGTAGCCCTCCGCCGCAAGCCGCGTCGCGATGGCCGCGCCCAGCCCGGCCCCGGCGCCGGTGACAATCGCGGTCCTAGCGGGCATCGAACACCACCGGATATGTGCCCCAGTTCGGGCGCTGTGTGTGGGTGGCGCGCGTCGGCCGCCGGTCGGGGTCGGGACGCGCTCCGTGCGCGCGCAGTTCGGCCAGCAGCCGGGTGACGATGCCGTACTGGTGCGTGGCTGGGTCGCTGTCGGCGCTCGGGATCACGCCGCCATCGAGGTCGCGGCCGAGGCAGGTGTGGACCCCGGTGCCGAAGGTGAGTCCGTAGGGCGGAATGGGCCGGCGGACTTCGCGATGCGGGTTGAACCGGTCTGCGTCGGCACCGAAGACGGCGGGTTCGCGGTTGGCCGCGTGCAGGTCCAGAATCACGGTGTCCTCCTCGGTCGCCGTGCGGCCGCCGGCGAGGCTCACCGGGCAGACCGGGCGACGCCAGGCGACCGGGCTTGCGGGATGCAGGCGAAAACTCTCGAACACGCAGCGTTGCAGGAAGAACGGATCGGACTGGAGCCGCGCCTCGTCCTCCGGATGATCGGCCAGCCAGCAGGCCAGGTCGTGGAAGGCGTGGGCGGTGGAATTGCCGGTGCTGTGGGAGCCGGCCTGAAGATAGAACGCGATCTCGCGCAGCAGCACGTCGGCCGGCAGGTTCAGCCGGTCCTCGTTGCGGAGCAGCACGGTCAGCACGTCCCGCGGCACATCGTCCTCGGTCACGCCGCCCTGCGCGAACTTCGCCAGCAAGACCTGGCGCCGCGCGATGGAGGGACGGAGAAAGACCTCGTCCAGTTCGGCAAGTGCCGCGCGAACCTCGCGGTTCACCGCAGCCGTGTCGCGCGTCGAGTGGACCATAGTGGCGCCTTCGCTGAACGTCCTGACCAGCTTCAGCAGCTGCTCGGTTTCGGCGAAGCTGCGCGCGGGCCTATCGATGCCGGCGAAATCGGCCGACAGGTTCATCGTGACGCGATAAGCGAAGTCGAGCAGGTCGCCGCCGCCGCGCGCGGCGAAAGGATCGAGCGTTTCGCGAAGCGCGGCGGGAAACACGTCGGTTTCATAATGGTGGAAGAAGTCGCGGCGAAACACGCGGAATTCGAGCAGGCGGCGTTCCCGGTGCTCATTCCCATGCAGGGTCAGCAGGACGCGATCGGTGATGACGGCGCCCGCGTCGTACATGGACTGGCGGAGATCCTTGTGGCGGAGGATTTCCGAGGCGTCCTCGTATCCGGCGACTTCCAGCACGCTCATCGGGCAACCCTTCGCAGCAGGCGGCGCGCATTGTTGGCGAGGTTCGGCGCGGGCGGCGCATGGTGGGCGCGGTCCGGCGCGTCCCAGCCGGCGAAGTTGGTGCCGTAAACCAGGCGCTCGGTGCCGACACGACGCTCGAGCAATTCCAGCGAAAGGTCGTCGTTCACGTGGGTATCGAACCACAGCTTCGCCAGCATCGCCTCGAACGCACCGTCGGGCTTGAGCGAAGCCGGTGCCCAGGGCCGCTTGCGTGCCGCCTGCGCCAATCGCCCGGCGAGGAAGGCGATGGTGCCGCCGCCGTGGCTGAGGCACACATCCAACGCCGGGTGCCGCTCGAGCACCTCGCCGAACACCAGCGTCGCTGCGGCGATGGTCTCCTGCGAGGCGAAGCCGGCGACGAGATCGAGATCGAAGCGCTTGAGGTTAAGGTCGCCGGGCGGCCCGTCGAGGCCCGCCGGCGCGGGATGGATGAACAACGGCACGTCGAGCTTCACGCACGCGGCATAGAGCGCGTCGAAGGCCGGCGCGTGCAGCGGCTCCGCGTTGTCGGTGCCGATCTGGGCACCCCACAGGCCGAGATCGGAGACCGCGCGGTGCAATTCCTCGACGGAAGCGCCGAGATCCTGGGTCGGCAGGGCCGCGAGTCCTGCGAGGCGGCCTGGATGGGCGGCCAGCTGGGCCGCGAGCGCGTCGTTGTGGGCGCGGCAGAAGGCGACCGCATCGGGTGGGTCGATATGGCTGAAATAGGTCAGCGGGTTGGGGCTGAGCAGCTGGAAATCGACGCCCGCCTCAGCCATCTGCCGAAGCCGGACCGCCGCGTCCATGAACGCGCTGCCGCGATAGCGCACCCCGATCAGCTTGTAGTCGCCGACCCGGAAAGTGGGGGTGCCGTCCGGAGCCGCACCGATCTCCGGCCCGAAACGCCCGGCCGCGCCCATGCTGGCGTCGAGGACGACATGGGCGTGGACGTCGATCACGCCCGCTTCGGCAATGCCGGTCATTGGCAGGGTCCTTAACTCGATTGCTTTCGATATTATCCAGCCTCGAAATAAACGCAAACCCCACATTCCTTGCTGCAATGCAGCGGCCGTTTGGAGGTTGCGGTCTATCGACTTCGATGTTATCGAACACCATGCTAAGTTCGCTCCTCATCGAGCATGGCTCGATCATCGACGGCACCGGCGCCCCGCCCGTAGCGGCTTCGCTCCTTGTCGTGAACGGCGCCGTCGCGGCGATCGGCGCGGAAGCCGAGCAGCGGGCGGCGCAAGATGCCAAGGTCGCCAGATATGACGCGCGCGGCTGCACGGTGATGCCCGGCCTCATCGACACGCACTGCCATCTGGGCTTCGACGACGCGGGGTCGAACATCGAGCTGTTCACCCACCGCCGCAACGCGCTTTCGGCGTTGGTCGCGGCCTACAACGCCCGCAAGCTGCTGCGCGCCGGCGTGACCGCCATCCTCGATCCGGACTCGCTGTTCGAGAACATGCTGGATTTGCGGGACGCGATCGAGGCCGGCATCATCCAGGGGCCGCGCATGTCCTGCGGCGCCTATGCGCTGATGACGGCGGTGGGCGGCACGGCCGGACGGCTGATCGCGGACACGGGCGTCACCGGATACGGCCGCGTCGTCAACTCGCGCGACGAGCTGGTTTCGGAGGTGCGACGCCAAATCAAGTATGGCGCCGACTGGATCAAGGTGCATGTGACCGGCATCGTTCCGCGCCAGGCGCACAAGGGCGAACTGTCCGTGTGGTCGTTCGCCGAGCTGAAGCTGATCTGCGAGGTGGCTCATGATCTCGGCACCCCCGTCATGGGCCATTGCCGCGGCGCCAAGGCCACGCGCGACGCCGCGCGCGCCGGCTTCGATCTGCTGTTCCATGCGACCGGTATGGACGAGGAGGCGTTGGAGGCGGTGGTCGAGCGCAAGGTGCCGATCTGCCCGGCGTTGACTTTCCAGGCCAACATGGCCGATTTCGGCGACAAGATCGGCACCGACCGCTCGCTTCAGGACCTGTTCGAGAAGGAGATCACGGACAGCGCGGAAACTCTCATGCGCGCCCACGCGGCTGGGGTGCCGCTGCTGTGCGGCAGCGAGAGCGGTTTCTCCATGGTGCCTTACGGGCATTGGCATTATCGCGAGATGGAGGTGTTCGTCCGCTATCTCGGCATGACGCCGCTGGAGGCGATACGTTGCGGCACCAGCGCCGGCGCCATCGGTCTCAGGATGGAAGGCGTGATCGGCGCGCTGCTGCCTGGGTACCAGGCCGACCTGATCTGCGTGGATGGCGACCCGTCGCAGGACGTGACCATCCTGGGCGAGCCCGACCGCATCCGTTTGGTCATGATCGGCGGGCGGGAAATGGACATCTCGCCTTTGCCCCCGCGCCGCAAGCTGGACGGCTGGACCATCGCGGCAATGGGTGGCCAACTCACCCGCGACGTGGCCTTCTCCAACACGCGCCGTTTCACCGAGCCGGTCGAGGTCCGGGAACTGCACTGACAAGCGCTGGCTCAAGGCGCATCGAACACGAGGGAGAGACGGCCCGATGGCGACTCTGACGGTTCGCGCATACGCCGATGCCCAGGAGTTGCTGCGTCGCGACGATTTGCGGCAGGGTCTCTACGACGAGGGCGCGGTGCTGATGGACAAGGTTCTGGTGAACCTTCACGGGGACGAGCATCGTATCCGCCGCGCCGTGGAAGCCAAGGTGTTCCGCCGCGACAACTTCTATGCCTACGAACAGAACGAGTTCCCGCGCACGATCCGCGAGACCCTGGCGCCTTTCCTGGAAGCGGGACGGGCCGACCTCAACGATTTCGGCAACCGGGTGATGCTGAATCTCACTGCCGACTTCTCCGGCATCGATCGCCCTGAACGCAGCGCCGCCGAGACCGCGACGCTGCTCGGCATGTTGCGCGTGTTCGGCAAGGCGGCGACGCTGGGCCAGGCGACGGGCGACCGTGATGCGATCCGCGCGGAGGTGCGGGCGGCTCTCGCAGACTTCGACGCGCGGTTCTTCACGCCTTCGATGCAGCGACGGCTTACCCTGATCGCCGCGGTCGAAGCGGGCCGCGCCGACGAGGCAACCTTGCCGCGCGACGTGCTCACCGCGCTGTTGCGTTTCCGCGACCGGCTGCCCGACGACTCGCACGACACGCTGATGAAGGAGCTTGCCTTCTACCTGCTCGCCGGCGCGTTCACGTCGGTGCATTCCATGACGGACGCCATGCACGAATTGTTCGTCTGGCGCGACGGGCACCCGAACCGTGCCGCGCGGCTTCTGGCGGACCCGGTGTTCGCGCAACGCTGCGTGCTGGAAAGCATGCGGCTGCATCCGTCCAGCGCGGTCGCCTGCCGCCGCCCGACCGTCAGCGGCGTGATGCCCGTGCTGGGCAAGGTCTCGCCGGAGGACACCGTCAACATCGACCTGCTGGCGGCCAACCAGGACTGCCCGCGTTTCGGCGACGATGCGGCGGTGTTCAACCCGTACCGGCGGATCGCGCCCAACATCCCGCCCTTCGGCCTGTCGTTCGGGCTCGGCGCGCACGCCTGCATCGGCCGCAACCTTGCCGCCGGCGCGTTGCCGCGCGGCACACCGGACCCGGCCGAACACCATTTCGGCACGATCACCATGCTGGTGCTCGCCCTGCTGCGTCATGGCGGGCGGCCGGACCCGCAGCAGCGCCCGCGTCAGGACCCGACGATCACCCGGGTCAAATGGGCAAGCTATCCCGTCGTGTTCGACCAGCCCCAAAGGAGCGCCGCATGAAGACGCAACGCCTGTTCGTGCCACTCGCTCTGTGTGTGCTGCTCTTCACGCCGATCGCCCGCGCGGAAGATGTGACGATCGGGGCGCCGCTGTCGATGAGCGGCACGTACGGCTATATCGGGCCGGACGTGCAGCGCGGGATGCTGCTCGCGGTGGACCAGATCAACGCGGCGCACGAGATTGGGGCCAACCGCACGCTGAAGATCGATGTCGGCGACGACGCGAGCGACCGCAACCAGGCGATCACGCTGGTGAACCGCTGGGGCCGCGGCGACACAATCGCCATCGCTGGGCCGAATTCCACCGTGACGGCGCTGGCGGTGGCACCCGTCGTCAACGACCTGAAGATCCCCATGCTGAGCATCGCGGTGTCCTCGGCTGTGTCCAAGGCAGGGCCGTGGTCATACCATGTGATGGCACCGCCCAACCTGCTGATGACGGCGCTGGCCAAGTATGTGATCGACAAGCTGAAGCCGCACACGGTCATGACGGTGCATGGCCGCGACAACGAGGGCGCGGTGGCGCAGATCAAGGCCGCGCGGGACTACATGACTGGCCGGGTCGCGCTGCTGCCGGAGGAGAGCGCGCTGATGGCCGAGACAGATTTTTCCGCCCTTGCCACCAAGATCGTCGATCGCAAGCCGGATGTGGTGATGATCGCAATGGCCGACGCCAACGCGGCCAGCCTCATCGTGCAATGCCGCCAGGCGGGCCTCGACGAGCACACGATTTTCGTCGGCAACAACGCGACGGCGTCGCCGAGCTACATCCGCATCGGAGGCCCGGCTGTCGAGGGGTCCTACATGGCCGCGGATTCGTTCGTGCAGGCGCGGCGCGATCCGCTTGCAACGAAATTCATGGCCGACTACCGCCAGCGCTACGATGCCGCGCCGTCCCAGTGGTCGGCGATGGGCTACACCCTGATCCGCGTGCTCGCGCGCGCCATGACCGGCATCGACGGCCCGCTCACCCGGGATGCCGTGCGCGACGGGATCGGCCGCGTGCGCGGCTTCGACACGGTGCTGGGCAGTTCAGATTTCAGTTTCGATCCTGCACGGGAACCGACCTACGAGCCATTGGTGCTGACGGTCAGAAACGGCGCGTTCCAACTCGCGCCTTGAGAACGGCCACGCATGGAGGGGTCTATGTCCGAACTCGATGACCTGCGACGCCGCGTGGACCGGCTCGAAGCCCGCGCGGAGATCGGCGAACTGGTCAGCGCCTACGCCATCGCCTGCGACGACCACGACATGAAGCGGCTGATGGACCTGTTCACCGACGATGCGGTCCTGAACACGCCCAGCGGCCTCATGCACGCGGCCGGCAAGCAGGCCATCACCGAATTGTTCATCCGCACGCTCAAGATACGGGGCCCATCGTTCCACTGGACGCACGATCATTTCGTGACGCCGGGCGCGGACGCGGACAACGCGACCGGGCTGGTGCTGGCGCACGCCGAGACCTCGCCCGGCAACGAGGTAAGCCTCGCCGCGATGCGCTATCGCGACGCCTACCGCCGGGAGGCCGGGCGCTGGCGGTTCGCGCGACGAGAGATCGGCTTTCTGTATTACGTGCCCGCGCGCGATTTTGCGACAGCGCTGGCCACAACCACGCGCCTCACGGTCCAGGGGCGGCGCCAACCGGCCGACTACCCGGAAGCCCTCCCTGCCTGGCAGGCATTCGAGCGCGAGCATCGCAACGGAGATGCGGCATGAATGCCGATGTCAACGACCTTATGTCCCTCGCCCGCCGCGCCGTCGCCCATGTCGCGGCGCGGACCACGGACCAGGCCGAGAGCACCATGGCGTTGCCGGTCGCGGCCTACCTCGATCCCGAGCGTTACGCGCGTGAGGTCGATCGCATTTTTCGCCGGGTACCGCTCGCGCTCGCGCTCGCCTCCGAGATCGCCGCGCCCCGGAGCTACGTGGCCCGGAGCGTGCTGGGCGTGCCGGTGCTGCTCGTCCGCGGTGACGACGGGGTGGCACGGGCTTTCATCAACGTCTGCCGTCACCGTGGCGCGCCGTTGTGCGAGGCCGGGCGCGGCACCACGACGCGTTTCACCTGCCCCTATCACGCATGGTCGTACGACCATACGGGCGCGCTCGTCGGCGTGTACGGATCGTCCACCTTCGGCGACATAGAGCCTGCCGCCCTGGCGCTTACAGCACTGCCAATCGCGGAGCGCGCCGGACTGCTATGGGTCGCGCTCAAGCCCGATGCCGCCTTCGACATCGATGCATGGCTTGGCGATTTCGCGCCGCAACTCGAGGCACTCGACCTCGGTGAGTGGCACATCTTCGAGCAGCGCGAAATCGAAGGCCCAGGCTGGAAGGTCGCGTGGGACGGTTATCTGGAGGGTTACCATCAGTCTGCCCTTCACCCGAACACCGTGGGCAAGAACACCATCGGCAACATGATGGTCGTGGACGCATTCGGCCCGCACCAGCGTATCGTGTTCGGCCGCAAGTCGCTTGCTGGATTGGTGCGCAAGCCGGAGGCCGAGTGGGAGCCGGCGCAGCACATCCGACTGATCCACTCGGCCTTTCCGAACCTTTCGATCTCGGGCGTGCTCGGCGATCACTGCCTGGTTTCCCAACTGTATCCAGGTGCCACACCCGACCGTTCGTTGACAGTGCAAAGCCTGCTCTGCCGCGTGGCGCCCGTGACGGACCGGGAGCGCGAGGCAAACGCGGCGTTCAGTTCCATGGTGCTGGAGGCCGTGCGCGACGAGGATTACGCGGTCGGCTTTCGCATCCAGGAAGGCCTGGCTTCAGGCGGCAACACATCGTTCCTGTTCGGCCGCAATGAGCCGACATTGCAGCACTATCATCGCTGGGTGGAGCGCATGGCCGCGGGCTGACCGGTTCCTCGGCGCGAAGTGGAAGGCGCGGGGGTGACAGCCAGGCCACTGCATTCCTGATGGCGATGGTGCTGGCAAGCACCGGCCGGTGAATAGGGAGCGTCGCGAATCTGCTTCATCCGCAACATCTAGCGTTGCTTGTGCCACTGTTACCCACATCTTGCGTCATGCCGGAGATTCTGGTGTAATTCAGCGGGGCTTTATCAGGAGCAGGTGAACGATGGATGGTGGTGGTCCCTTGGCCAGGATAGCCAGGCAATTCGTTCTGCCCAACCTCGGCCAACCGGCTGCGCCACGTGAGCCGGCGCCCGGCACGCGGGAGGACTGGCTGGACATGTTGCGTCCGGCGCTGGCCGCGCTTTCGCCCCACGCGCTGCGCATCGCGGAAGCGGCCCTTCGGGCACGTCCTGATGATTTCGCGTTGCTGTTGATCGCGGCCCTTGCCGCACTGGTGGCCGAACAGCCCGATCGCGCGATCGGCTTCATCAAGCGCTTCGAGCGCAAATGCGACCGCGACCTGTCCGTCACGCTGCTGACCGGGCTTGCCGTGGCGCAACAGGGCCACATGGCACGTGCCTGGACCTTGCTGGACCAGGATCAGCTGCTCAACCCGTACAAGGCGATCCATTGGTTCGTCGGCGGCCAGACCCTCAAGGGGTGGCTGTTCGAGCGTCTGGACGGACTCCGCACCTTCCACCAACGCGAAGAGCGCGCCGCGGCACGCGTCGCCAGGCAGGCAGCCACCGGCAAGACCGCGGCTCGGCCGGCACCCGGTGCTGGGCGGACCAAGACCAAGCCTGAAACTGCCAAACCATCACCGATCATCGCCGATCTGCCGCGCCTCGAAGTGGCGCTGTCGCTCAACTTCGACATCGCAGCGCCTGAAGCCATCCTGCTCGCCGGAGTGGCGCCGGACCCGGTCTGGTTCGGGCTGCGCCACGAGCTGACCCAACTCGGCCTTGTGGAAGGCTTCGATGAGTTGCTGTGCCTGGCGTCGCTGCAGGGGGTGGAGGCGCATTGGTATCAAATCGAGACCGTCCGCAAGGTGCTCAAGCAGTATCGCGGCCGGGTGCTGCTGGCCGACGAGGTCGGGCTGGGCAAGACCGTCGAGACCGGCATGGTGCTGAAGGAATACATGCTGCGCGGCATGGCCGAGCGCGTGCTGATCCTGGTGCCGGCGCCGCTGGTCGGGCAGTGGCGCGACGAAATGGCCACGAAATTCGGCATCGACTGCGCCACCACCCACGATGCCCTGCTGCGCAACGATCCGGACGCGTTCTGGGCGCAGCAAATGGTGATCGCCTCGATCGCCACAGCCCGCCGTCGCGAACATGCCGAGACCTTGGCCCGCAGCGCCTACGATGTGGTGGTGGTCGACGAGGCGCATCATCTGCGCGACCAGGCCAGTGCCAGTTACCGGCTCGTCAATGCGCTGCAAAAGCGGTTCCTGCTGCTCCTGTCAGCCACGCCGGTGCAGAACAGCCTGCTCGAACTCTACAATCTGCTGACCCTGCTGCAGCCCGGCATCTTCCGTACGCAAAAGGAATTCCGCGCCGCCTATATGGTGCCGGGCAAGCCGCGCGAGCCGGTCAACCGGGATCGCTTGCGCGACCTGATGCGCGGCGTGATGGTGCGCAACACACGCGCCCTTGCCGCCCTGCGCCTGCCGCGCCGGCACGCCGCCACCATCCGCGCGGTGCCGAACGATGCCGAGGCAGCTTGTTACCAGGAGCTGTCCGACCTCGCCCGCACCACCGCCGAAGGCGGCCACGCACGGCTGGCGGTGCAGCATCTGCTCTCCGCGGCCGGTTCGTCGCCCGCCGCGGCGGAGGCGGCGGTGGCACGCTTTGCCGAGCGGCACCCGAAGCAGCCGGGCTGGGCGGCGCTGCGGGCCCGATATCAGGCGGTGTCGGCCGGCGCCAAACAGGCGGCGCTGCTGAAGCTGCTGGCGCAAAATCCGGGCGAGAAGAAGATGGTGTTCATCCATCATCGCGACAGCATGACGCATCTGGCCGACCTGCTCCGCCAGCAGGGACTGGCGCCGCTGCTGTTCGACGGCAGCATGTCAGGCCCCGAGAAGGACCGGGCGGTGGCGGCGTTCCGCGAGTCGGGCAACCTGCTGCTGTGCAGCGAGTCGGGCGGCGAGGGGCGCAACCTGCAATTTTGCAACACGCTGGTGAACTTCGACATTCCGTGGAACCCAATGGCGATCGAGCAGCGCATCGGCCGCATCGACCGGATCGGGCAGACCCGCGAGGTGTTCGTGTTCAACCTGGTCACCGCCGGCACCATAGAGGACGCCATGCTTCGCATCCTGGATGAGAAGATCAACATGTTCGAACTGGTGGTGGGCGAGGTCGGCGCCATCCTGGGCGAGATCGACGACCAGCAGGATTTTTCCGGCCTGGTGCTCGATGCCTGGCTGCAGAGCACCGATGCGGCGCGCGACGCCGCATTCGCGGCCCTCGAAGGGCAGTTGCTGGCCGCGCGGCGGCAATACGAGGGGGCGAAGGAGTTGGACGAGGCGCTGTTCGGGAGCGAACTCGATGCCGCTTGACCATGGCCGCATGCAGCGGTTTGCCGCCAGCCTGTTGACCGAAGGCGGCGCCCTGGCCGAGCCGATCGAACCCGAAGGGCTGGAGGTTTTGGCGCCGCCGCCGCTTCAGAAGGCGCTGGGCGTCGGCGAGTTTTCGCGCTTCGGCTTCGGCCCCTCGCTCCCCGCGGGCGCCCAACGCGTCGGCATCGAGAGCGACTGGCTCGGCCGCTTTGGGCGCGTGGTGGGCGAGCGCGGGCGCTGGAGCCGCCGGGTGCTCGATCCCGGTCCCCGTAAGGCGCCCGATGCCGAGCGGCTGCTCGCGCAGGAGTTGGTTCTGGACAACGCCACCTTCCGGCTGCTGGACGCCGCTCCGGCCTGGACCCGCTATCTGGTGCTCGATTTTCGTTATACCGCCCTGTCGGACGAGAAGCGCGAGGGTACCCAGCGGCTGATGCTCAACCTGGCGACGGGCGCGATGCCCGACGCGATGGCAGGCGGCATCGCAGCCTGGCTCGGTGAGCCCGACGATGGGGCAATGTCCACCGATGCGACACTGCCGGCCGATTGGGACAGGGCCCTTGTGATCGAGCGCGTGCGGCGCGCCCTGCCCTGGCGGGTGGAGGCGGCGCTGG
>JANXTF010000046.1 GCA_025352565.1 Rhodospirillales bacterium
CGGCCAAAGTGGCGTTCTGGGCGCGCAATTCGGCGATGATCGCTTCGTAGCGCGCCGAGATCGCAGCGTCGCTGTCCGGTCTGGGAGTGTCCGCAGGCGGTGTCATCGACACCTTGACTCATATCGGCCCGTAGCCGGTCAGTGTCTTTCAAGTGACCTACCTGGGCAGTTACCATATTTCATTATCAAAAAAAAGCGCGTTCGAGAAACTCACCGAAGAAAATCGGTATGTCCACAACAGTATGACATTTGGACACGCCAACGCGATTGCGTAGCAATCGTAAAGCAACTCTGCTCGTGAGCATCTTGCGAGTGGAGAACGGAAGTCCCCCACGGGGCTGCCGCGCCAACCCACGGCGGGAGTAATATCATAAAAATCCTCGCTCTTTCAGAGGATGGATTTGGCTGCTCGGTGTCAGGACGGAGTCGGGTTTCAGAAGTGTTGCAAACCGCCAACTCATCAAAACCACTAAATCTCTGATTCCATATCAAATTTGGTGGGCGCAGCAGGGCTCGAACCTGCGACCCGCTGATTAAGAGTCAGCTGCTCTACCAACTGAGCTATGCGCCCGCCGCGAGGGTCCCCTGGAAAGGCACCTCGAACGTAAGGGCGCTATAGCAAGCGCGTCGCGTCGTGGAAAGGGAGGATCGACGCGGCCCATGCGGATTGCGGCTGCCCAGCGGCGCTCACATTGCTGCCTTGCACCATGCGCAGCCCCGTGCTTCCGTCGATAGCCAGGATTTTGGCGCGAACGAACGGGGGTTCGAGTGGCCTATGCGCTTCAGCAACTGATCAACGGCGTGACGCTGGGCATGATCTACGGGCTGATCGCGGTCGGTTACACGATGGTCTATGGCATCATCGGCATGATCAACTTCGCCCATGGCGACGTGTTCATGATCGGCTCGTTCCTGTCGCTGATCGCACTCCTCGGCCTTTCGGCGCTCGGCATCACCTCCGTGCCGCTGGCCCTGGCCCTCACCCTGCTGTTCGCGGCGGCGATCGCCGCGCTGTACGGCTGGACGGTCGAGCGGATCGCCTATCGCCCGCTGCGCGGCTCGTTTCGCCTCGCACCGCTCATCAGCGCCATCGGCATGTCGATCGTGCTGCAGAACTTCGCGCAAGTGAGCCAGGGCGCGCGGTCCAAGCCGATGACGGGGCTGATCCCCGGCGGCTTCGGGCTGACCATCGAGGGCTTCACCGTGCAGCTCTCCTACGTCCAGATCTCCATCGTGGCGACCACGTTGAGCATGCTGGCGTTGTTCACCTGGCTGGTGACGCGCACGTCGCTCGGGAGGTCGATGCGGGCCTGCGAGCAGGACCTCAAGATGGCCGGGCTGCTCGGCATCGACACCGACCGCACCATCAGCCTCACCTTCGTCATCGGCGCCGCGCTGGCCGCCGTCGCGGGGCTGATGTTCCTGCTGTATTACGGCGTGATCGACTTCTACATCGGCTTCATCGCCGGCGTGAAAGCCTTCACCGCCGCCGTGCTGGGCGGCATCGGCTCGCTGCCGGGCGCCGTGTTGGGCGGGCTCGCCATCGGCCTGATCGAGACCTTCTGGTCGGCCTATTTCAGCACGCAATACAAGGACGTGGCGGCGTTCTCGATTCTCATCATCGTGCTGATCTTCATGCCGACCGGCATCCTCGGCCGCGCGGATGTGGAGAAGGTATGAGCGGAACCGCCCTTCGCTCCCCGGCCGCGCGGGCGCTGCGGGACGCCTTTCTTTCGGCGCTGGTCGCCCTCGGGATTTTCGGCGTGATGGTCGGGCTGCGGACCGATCCAGGAGCGCGCTCGCTGGTATTGTCGTGGCACCCGGTCCCGGTGGCCGTCGCGGTGGCGATCGTGTTCTTCGGTCGCCTCGCGCTGTCTGGCTGGCGCATCGCCCGCCCCGCCGGCACCGCCGCGCCGCGCCGTCTGGCAGAGGGGATGACCCATGCGGGCCGCTACGTGGCGCCGGTGTTCCTTATCCTGGCCCTCACCCTGCCGCTTTACGCCGGACGCTATTACCTGGATCTCGGCATTTTGGTGCTGACCTACGTCATGCTCGGTTGGGGCCTCAACATCGTGGTCGGCCTGGCCGGCCTGCTCGACCTCGGCTACGTCGCTTTCTACGCGGTCGGTGCCTACACCTTTGCCATCGCGGCCACCACGTTCGGGCTGGGCTTCTGGACCTGTCTGCCGCTGGCGGGATTGTTCGCGGCGATCTTCGGCGTGCTGCTCGGCTTCCCGGTGCTGCGGCTGCGCGGCGACTACCTGGCGATCGTCACGCTGGCCTTCGGCGAGATCGTGCGGGTGGTCATCCTGAACTGGGTGTCGCTCACCGGCGGGCCGAACGGCATCTCCGGCATCCCGCGTCCGACTCTGTTTGGCCTGACCTTCCTGGCGGACGGCGGCCCCGGCAGCTTCGCGGATTATTTCGGCATCGAGCCCAACATCACCCAGCGCGTGATCTTTCTGTTCTACGTCATCCTCGCCATGGCGCTGCTGACCAATTGGGTCTCGCTCCGGCTGCGGCGCCTGCCGCTGGGGCGCGCCTGGGAGGCGCTGCGGGAGGACGAGGTCGCGTGCCGGTCGCTCGGCATCAACGTGACGGTGACGAAACTGACCGCCTTCTCGATCGGCGCCACGTTCGGCGGCTTTGCCGGCGCGTTCTTCGCGACGCGGCAGGCCTTCATCAGCCCCGAAAGCTTCACCTTCATCGAGAGCGCGATCGTGCTGGCGATCGTGGTGCTTGGGGGGCTTGGCAGCCAGTTGGGCGTGGCGCTCGCGGCGCTGGTGATGATCGGCGGCTCGGAGATGCTGCGCGGCATCATTATCCTGGGCGTCGATCTCGTGGAGTACCGGATGCTGCTGTTCGGGATCGCGCTGGTCGTGGTGATGGTGCTGCGGCCGCGCGGGCTGGTCTCGGGCCGCACGCCGTCGGTGTCGCTCGGCAGGCCGCGTGAAATTTCGGCCGAACTGGTGGCTGAAGGCCGTGGCTGACATCCTCTCCGTCGAGAGCCTGACGATGCGCTTCGGCGGCCTGCTGGCCGTCGACAGCCTCTCCTTCGCCGTGCGTGCGGGTGAGATCACCGCCGTGATCGGGCCGAACGGCGCGGGCAAGACGACCGTGTTCAACTGCATCACCGGCTTCTATCGGCCGACCTCCGGGCGCCTCGCGCTGACCCATGCGGGCGGCGACGGCTTCGAGTTGCAGACCATTCCGGGCCACAACATCGCCCGCCGCGCCCGCGTCGCGCGCACGTTCCAGAACATCCGGCTGTTCGCGGGCATGACGGCGCTGGAGAACCTGATGGTCGCGCAGCACAACAGGCTGATGCCGAACGTGGCGAGCGGGTTGCTCGCGGTGTTCGGCCTGGGGGGCTACCGCCCGATCCAGCACGCGGCGATCGAGAAGGCGAAGCTGTGGCTCGACGCGATCGGACTCATGGCGCGCGCCGACGACCCGGCGGGCGCCCTGCCCTACGGCGCACAGCGCCGCCTGGAGATCGCGCGCGCCATGTGCATCGACCCGGTGCTGCTCTGCCTCGACGAACCGGCCGCCGGCCTCAACCCTCGCGAGAGCGAAGAGTTGTCGGACCTGCTGCTGCGCATTCGCGGCGGCCAGGTGGGCGGCGGATGCTCGATTCTGCTGATCGAGCATGACATGGGCGTGGTGATGCGGATCTCCGATCATGTCGTGGTGCTCGACCACGGCGAGAAGATCAGCGACGGCACGCCCGCCGAGGTCCGCAACGACCCGCATGTCATCGCGGCCTATCTGGGCGAGGGCGACGAGGACGAAGGCCACGAAGCGAGCGCCGCATGACCGCCCTGCTGAGCCTGGCGGGCGTCACGGCCTATTACGGCGCGATCCAGGCGCTGAAGGGCGTCGATGTCGAGGTGAACGAGGGCGAGATCGTGACGCTGATCGGGGCCAACGGGGCCGGCAAATCCACATTGATGATGACCATTTGCGGCAGCCCGAGGGCGCGTGATGGGCGGATCACCTATGACGGGCAGGACATCACGCAATTGCCCACGCATCTCATCATGCGGCGGGATATCGCCCAGTCGCCGGAAGGCCGCCGCATCTTTCCGCGCATGAGCGTGTACGAGAACCTGCTGATGGGCGCCCATGGCCGCCCGGCCGCCGAGGCGAGCGAGACCATGGAGCAGGTGTTCGGCCTGTTCCCGCGCCTGCGCGAACGCCGCCTCCAGCGCGGCGGCACGTTATCGGGCGGCGAGCAGCAGATGCTGGCGATCGGCCGCGCGCTGATGAGCCGGCCGCGGCTGCTGTTGCTGGATGAGCCGAGCCTTGGGTTGGCGCCACTGGTGGTGCGCCAGATCTTCGGCGCGATCCGCGAGTTGAACCGCACCACCGGCCTCACCGTGCTGCTGGTGGAGCAGAACGCGTTCCAGGCTCTGCGGCTCGCGCATCGCGGCTACGTGCTGGTGAACGGCGCCATCACCATGGCGGGCACCGGGGCGGACCTGCTGGCCCGCCCCGAAATCCGGGCCGCCTACCTGGAAGGCGGCCACTGAGGGCGTGGCTACTGAAGGCGTGGGCTACTCGGCGGCGTTCAGCGCGGCGCGCGGGTCGAGTTCCAGCTTGGGCGAGTGGTTGAGCAACAGCACCACGACCATCGCGACCAGCGCCAGGCCGGCCGAGAACAGCAGCCCGGCGCCATAGCCGCCGGTATGGTCCTTCAGGTAGCCCATCGCGTACGGCCCCGCGAACCCCGAGAGGTTGCCGAGCGAGTTGATCACCGCGATCCCGGCGGCGGACGCGGCCCCGGTCAGGAACGAGGTCGGGAACGTCCAGGTCAGTGGCAGGGCTGAGAAGATGCCGAACGCGGCGACCGAGATCAGCACCATCGTCGTGGTGAGGTCGCTGGTCAGCGTGCAGGCCGCGAGCCCGCCGGCGGCCAGCAGCAGCGCCACCGCCATGTGGCCCTTGCGCTCCCGCCGCGCGTCCGACCGGCGGCCGAACCAGACCATGCCGATGGTGCCGACGAGGAAGGGAATGGCGGTGATCCAGGTGGTCTGCATCGTGGTCACGCCGAAGCTTTTCACCATCGTCGGCAGCCAGAAGCTCAGCACGTAGTTGCAGGCCACCACCCCGAAATAGATCACCGAAATCGCCAGCACGCGTGGATTCAACAGCACCTGCCACACCGAGAAGTGCCGCACCGATTCGCGCTCGCGATCCTCCGCGGCAAGCCGCGTGTCGAGCCATGTCCGCTCCTGCGGCGCCAGCCAGGTCGCCAGGCTCGGTCGGTCGGTCAGGTAGCCAAGCACCACGGCGGCGAGGATCAGCGCCGGGATGGCCTCCACGATGAAAAGCCACTGCCAGCCGGCGAGCCCGTACAGCCCGTCCATGCGGAGAATCTGGCCCGACAGCGGCGAGCCGATCACCGATGAGAGCGGGATGGCGGCCATGAAGGCGCTGGTGATGCGGGCGCGGTAGACGCCCGGAAACCAGAGCGTCAGATAGAAGATGACGCCGGGGAAGAAGCCCGCCTCGGCGAAGCCCAGCAGGATGCGGACGAGGTAGAAGGTCCATTCCCGCGACACGCCGGTGGCCGCCGAAATCTGTGGGATGAAGGCCATGGCGCCCGAAAGGATGCCCCACGTGATCATGATCCGCGCGATCCAGCGCCGCGCGCCGAATTTGTGCAGCAACAGGTTCGATGGCACCTCGAAGATGAAATAGGCGAGGAAGAACACGCCGGAGCCGAAGCCGAACATGCTGGCCGAAAGGCCCAAATCCTTGTTCATGGTCAGAGCCGCGAAGCCGACGTTCACGCGGTCGAGATAGGCGATGAAATAGCACACGATCAGAAACGGGATGAGCCGTGCCGACACCTTGGCGATGGTTCTGGTTTCGATTTCTTCCACGGTAGGCGGCTCCCTTGCGACCCAGGCGCATCTGGCCCGATTTTGTCGTGACTTTTGTGGCGCGGCGATGTGTCGCGCAAGGGAAAACCACGCTTTGTGGCTTTCCGGCAACATTTTGTGAAAAGTCGTGACCGGTTTGCACAAGTGGTTCCCCAGCCCTGCCGTAAAGGTTAACCTCGGGTCCAATGAATAAGCGGTCATGCGAGCCGCGCTTGGGGAGGGTAGCCAAATGACGACATCGAAGCTTCGCCGAAACGCGCTCGTCGCCGGTCTCGGGACCGTGGCACTGGCCGTTTCCTCGGTGCCTGCCGCCGCGTCCGGCTTCGGGCTTCGCGAGGGCAGCAGCGACTGGATGGCCAATGCTTTCGCCGGCGGCGCCGCCAAGGCGTATGACGCCTCGACCGCCTGGTCCAACCCGGCCGGCATGGTGCGGCTGGACCGGAGCGAGATCGACAACTCGATCAACGGCATCTTTCCGACCATCAACTTCAAGGGCGCCAACGTGACCGGCGCCACCAGCACGACGCCCGGCTCGCAGGGCGGCAACCTGATCCAGTCGGCGGCCACCGGTGGCGCGTTCGGGGTATGGAGCTACTCGCCCGACGTGAAGTTCGGCGTGGCGCTGATGGCCCCGTTCGGCCAGCGCGTGACCAACCCCGGAAACTTCGTGGGCCGCTACCAGAGCCTGGTTTCCTCGATCAGCGATATCGCGCTCTCAGCCTCGGTCGCGCTCAGGATCAACGACCAGCTTTCGATCGGCGGCGGCCCGGTCATCGACCGCTTCACCGCGCGGCTGACCCAGGCGATCAACACCGGGCCGCTCGCGGCGCTGGCGGGCGATCCGGTGGCCGACCTGCATGGCAACGACGTGAGCGTCGGCTTCAACATCGGCGCGCTGTATCAGCTGACGCCCGCGTTCCGCATCGGCCTCGACTACCGCAGCCGCATCCAGCACGGCATCACCGGCACGCAGTCGATCTTCGTGCCGCCGCTGACCGGCGTGCTCAGCCCCAAGACGGCGGCACAGCTCAACTTCCTGAACAGCGGCGCCCGCACCAAGATCACGCTGCCCGACAACGTGACGTTGGGCCTGTACTATCAGATCACGCCGCAATGGGCGGTGATGTCGGACGTGCAGTGGACCGATTGGTCGGTGCTGCAAGCCATCAGCGTGACGCCCACCACGCTCGGCGTGCCGGGATCGGTTACGCAGGAGCATTGGCACAACACCGCCTTCGTCTCGATCGGCACCAACTACCGCGTGACCGACAAGCTGATGCTGCAAGGCGGCGTGGCGTACGACGAAAGCCCGGTGAGCACCGCCTACCGCACCAGCCGCATCCCCGACAGCGACCGCGTGATCCTGGGCTTCGGCGCGCAGTACGACATCATGCCGAATGTCACGGTCCAGGCGGCCTATGCCCACGTGTTCTTCGCGGGACAGCCGGTGAGCACGCAGGCCTCCGCCACATCGGGCGTGCTGGTCGGCAAATACAGCAGCAGTGCCGAGACAGCGAGCCTGGGCTTCAAAGTGAAGTTCTGACGACCTCTTCCTTTCCCCCTTGCAAGCGGCGGAAGGAAGACATCCATCACCGTGAGTGAAATGAGCACGATCGAGCTTCTCTCGCTGCCTGCGTTGTTGGATCGTGCCGTGAAGCAACATGCCGCACGTCCGGCGATGTCCTTCATGGGGCGCCGCTGGACGTATGGCGCGCTGGGCGCATGGGTGTCGCGGCTTGCGCGCGGCTTGCAGGATATCGGCATCGGCCCCGGCGACCGCGTGGGGCTGTGCCTGCCGAACACGCCATATTTCGTGGTGGCGTATTTCGCGGCGCTGAAGACGGGCGCCACGGTGGTGAACTTCAATCCGCTTTATGTGGAACGCGAGTTGCGCGGCCAGATCGAGGATTCCGGCACCACGCTGATGCTGGTGCCCGATCTGGCGATGATCCACGACAAGGTGCTTGGGTTAATGAACGCCACAACCTTGCGGCGCGTCGTGGTGTGCCCGATGGCCGAAATCCTGCCTCCCGCCAAGGCCGTGATGTACCGGCTGCTCAAGCGCCAGCAGACGGCTCGGCCGCGATATGGCAATGGCGTCCTGCGTCTTTCGGAAATCACCGCTTCCGCCATCCCGCCCACGCCGGTGGGAATAGACCCGGCGCTCGACGTGGCCGTGCTGCAATACACCGGCGGCACGACCGGTGAGCCGAAGGGGGCCGCGCTCACCCACGCGAACCTGACCGCCAACGCCCAGCAGGTGAGCCGGCACATGCCGAGCTTCCGCCCCGGTCAGGAACGGATGATGGGCGTGCTGCCGTTCTTCCATGTGTTCGCGATGACGGCGATCATGAATTCCGGCATCGAGATGGGTGCCGAATTGCTGCTGCATCCGCGCTTCGAGTTGAAGGCGACCCTGCGCGCCATCGCCCGCGACCGTGCGACCATCTTTCACGCGGTGCCGACGATCTATGCCGCCATCGCGGCGGCGGCTGAAAAGAAGCCCGTGCGGCTCGACAGCCTTCGCATCTGCATTTCCGGCGGCGCGCCGCTGCCGGCCGAAGTGCGTGCCCGCTTCCAAAGGCTGACCGGCTGCAAGCTGGCGGAGGGCTACGGGCTGACCGAGGCGTCGCCGGTGCTTGCCTGCAACCCGCCCGACGGGCTGATCAAGGACGGATCGGTGGGACCGGCGATGCTCGACACCACCATCGAAATCCGCGATCTCGCCGATATCACGCGCGTGCTGCCCGCCGGCGAGCTTGGTGAGATCTGCGGCCGCGGGCCGCAGGTGATGGCGGGGTATTGGAACCGGCTGGACGCCACGGCCGCGACTTTCATCGACGGCGCGTTGCGGACCGGCGATATCGGCCATCTGGACGAGGACGGCTATCTGTTCATCACCGACCGCCTCAAGGATGTCATTCTCTGCAGCGGCTACAACGTATATCCTCGCGTAATCGAGGATGCCTTGTACCAGCACCCTGCCGTGGCCGAGGCGATCGTGATCGGCGTCGCCGATGCCTATCGTGGCCAGGCGCCGAAAGCCTTCGTCGTGCTCCGCCCGAACCATGCGGCAACGCCCGAGGAGTTGCTGGCATTCCTCGGCGGTTATGTGTCGCGTATCGAGATTCCCAAGGCGATCGAAATCCGCGCCACATTGCCGAAAACCATGATCGGCAAGCTCTCGCGCAAGGAGTTGGTGGCCGAAGAAACGGCACGCCAAACCTCTTGAAATCGGCGGGGTTGCCGTATACGTTAACCCCGGCGCCACAAACAGGTTGCGAATGACGGAGCGGCTTTACACGGTTTCGGAGCTGGGGCGCGAGCTGGCTCTCACGCCGCGCGCGATCCGCTTCTATGAGGACAAGGGGCTGATCGCACCCCAGCGCGCGGGCACCACCCGCGTCTATGGCCATCGCGACCGGGCGCGCATGGTGCTGATTTTGCGGGGCAAGCGGCTGGGGTTCAGCCTCAGCGAGATCAAACGCTATCTCGATCTTTACGACTCCGACGTCACGCATCGCGCGCAGCAATTGTTGCTGATGGATCGGGTGACGGACCGCGTCGCCAAGCTTGAACAGCAGCGGGAGGCGATCGAGCAGACGCTGGCCGAACTGAATGAGATCCGGCTGCAATTGCAGGCGGTGCTGGATGACGAGATGCCCCACCGTGCCGCCGACTGACTTTTACCGAACAGGAAATGTCCATGCAGAACGTGGTGATCGCCGGCTACGCCCGGTCCCCCTACCAGCCCGCGCACAAGGGTTCTCTCACGCGCGTTCGCCCTGATGACCTTACCGCCCAGGTGGTGCGGGCATTGGTCGAACGGACCGGCGTGAACCCCGAGGACATCGAGGACCTCATTCTCGGCTGCGCCTTCCCCGAGGCCGAGCAGGGCATGAACGCCGGCCGCCTTGTGGCGCTGCTCTCCGGCCTGCCGATCACCACCGCCGGCATGACGGTGAACCGCTTCTGCGGCTCGTCGATGCAGTCCATCCATATCGCGGCGGGCCAGATCCAGCTGGGGGCCGGCGAGGTGTTCGTGTGCGCGGGCGTCGAGAGCATGTCGAGGGTGCCGACCGGCGGCTTCAACCCGTTGTTCAACCCCGCGCTGCAACAGATGGTCCCTGGCGCCTATGTCGGCATGGGCGAGACGGCCGAGAACGTCGCGCGCAAATGGCAGGTGACGCGGGCCGACCAGGAGGCGTTCGCGGTGCGGAGCCACCAGCGCGCGGCGGCCGCGCAGGCCGGGGGCCGCTTCAAGGACGAGATCGTGCCGATCGCCATCAAGGGCGGCATGGTCGACCAGGATGGCTGCATCCGCGCCGATACCTCGGCCGAGAAGCTGGCGACGCTGAAGCCGGCCTTCGACAAGGACGGCGTGGTGACCGCCGGCACGTCGTCGCCGCTGACGGATGGCGCGTCCGCCGTGTTGGTGTGCAGCGAGGATTACGCGATGAAGCACGGGCTGACGCCGCTCGCGCGCATCAAGTCCGTGGCGGTGTCCGGCTGCGGGCCGGAGGTGATGGGCGTGGGGCCGATCGGCGCCACCAAGAAGGCGCTGGCGCGCGCCAAGCTGGATATCGGCGAGATCGGCGTGGTGGAGCTGAACGAAGCGTTCGCGAGCCAGGCGCTGGCCTGCGCCCGCGAACTGGGCTTCCGCGACGAGACGCTGAACATCGACGGGGGCGCCATCGCACTCGGCCACCCGATGGGCGCCACGGGCGCGCGCATCACCGGCAAGGCCGCGTCGCTGATGGTGCGCGAGGGGGCGAAGTATGCGCTGGCTACGCAATGCATCGGCGGCGGGCAGGGCATCGCGACGATCCTGGAGCGCGTCTGATGGCCATCCGCCGCGTCGGCGTCATCGGCGCCGGCACCATGGGTGCGGGCATCGCCGCACAGGTGGCCAATGCGGGCGTGCCGGTGGTGCTGCTGGATATCGTGCCTGAGGGTGCCAGGTCGCGGAACATGCTGGCCGAGGGCGCGGTGGCCAAACTGCTCAAGACCGAGCCCGCCGCGTTCATGCACAAGGCCGCGGCCAAGCTGGTCGAGACCGGCAACATCGAGGACGATCTCGGCAAGCTGGCCGACTGCGACTGGATCGTGGAAGCGGTGCTGGAGCGGCCGGACATCAAGCACGCGCTCTATGCCAGGCTGGAAGCCGTGCGGCGTGCGGGCAGCGTCATCAGTTCCAACACCTCCACCATTCCGCTCAAGACGTTGACCGAGGGGCGGGGCGAGCAGTTCCGCCGCGATTTCGTCATCACGCATTTCTTCAACCCGCCACGCTACATGCGCCTGCTGGAAGTGGTGGCCGGACCTGAGACGTCGGCCGAAATCGTTGCCACCGTCAGCGAATTCGCCGACAAGGCGTTGGGCAAGAGCGTGGTCCGCTGCGAGGACAGCCCCGGCTTCATCGCCAATCGTCTCGGCATCTACTGGCTGCAGGTCGCGATGATCGAGGCGATCGACCAGGGGCTGAGGGTGGAGGAGGCCGACGCCATCGTGGGGCCGCCGATGGGCATCCCGAAAACCGGCGTGTTCGGGCTGATGGACCTGGTGGGCATCGATCTCGGTCCGCAGGTGAACGCGTCCATGCGCCGTGCCTTGCCGAAATCCGATGCGTTTCATGCCTATGACCGCGAGATTCCGCTGATCGGGCGCATGATCGCCGAAGGCAACACCGGAAGGAAGGGCAAGGGCGGGTTCTACCGGCTGGACCGCACGGGCGGAAAGCGCGCCAAGCAGGCGATCGATCTCGCGACGGGGGAATATCGCGCCGAGGGCAAAGCCGACCTGCCGGAAATCCGCGCGGCGGGGCGCGATCTGCGGGCGCTGATGGAAGCGAAAGGCCGCGTTGGCGCCTACGCCTTCCGGGTGCTGGCGCAAACCTTGTCGTACGCCGCGACGCTGATCCCCGAGGCCGCCGCCGATGTGGTGTCGGTCGATGCAACCATGCGGCTGGGTTACAACTGGAAGCAGGGTCCGTTCGAGCTGGCTGACCGGCTGGGCGTGGATTGGCTGATCGGCAAACTGACTGAGGCGGGCATGCCGGTGCCCAGGTTGCTGGCGGATGCGGCGGGGAAAACCTTCTACCGCGTGGCAGCCGGCAAGCGGCAGTTCCTGGGCACGGACGGCGCGTACCATGACGTCGTGCGCCAGGCCGGCGTGCTGCTGCTGGAGGACATCAAGCTGGCGTCCAAGCCGCTGCTGAAAAACGGCTCGGCGTCGCTGTGGGATATCGGCGACGGGGTTGCGTGTTTCGAGTTCACCTCGAAAAGCAACTCGCTGGACGACAAGCTTTTGGAGTTGCTGGGCAAATCGCTCGAACTGGTCGGCGCCGAATACAAGGCGCTGGTGATCTACAACGAGGGCGGAAATTTCTCGTTGGGCGCCAATCTGGGGCTGGCCCTGTTCGCGGCCAACATCGCGGCGTGGGGCGAGATCGACAAGCTTATCGCGGGCGGACAGAAGATTCTAAAGGCGATGAAATACGCGCCCTTCCCCGTGGTGGCGGCACCCGCCGGCATGGCGCTCGGCGGCGGCTGCGAGATCGTGCTGCATTCCTCCGCCGTGCAGGCCCATGCCGAGAGCTATATCGGCCTGGTGGAAACCGGCGTGGGACTGGTGCCCGGCTGGGGCGGGTGCGGCGAGATGCTGGCGCGGTGGAAAGCGGACAAGAAGCTGCCGCGCGGGCCGATGCCGGCTTCGGCCAAGGCGTTCGAGGCGATCAGCACGGCGACCGTGTCCAAATCCGCGCATGAGGCGATGGGGCACAAATTCCTCCGCGAGACCGATGGCATCAGCATGAACCGCGACCGCCTGCTGGCCGACGCGAAGGCGCGGGCGCTCTCGATGGTGGAGGGCTACACGCCGCCCACGCCGCCCGAGTTCAGGCTTCCGGGCGCCTCTGGCCGGTTCGGGTTGAACATGGCCGCCGAAGGGTTCGCCAGGCGCGGCCTCGCCACGCCCCACGACCTCGTGGTCGCCGACGCGCTGGCCGAGGTGCTGACCGGCGGGCCGGCGGACCTTGTCGATGTGGTGAGCGAGCAGCAATTGCTGGATTTGGAGCGTGCCGCGTTCATGCGGCTGGCGCGAACCGGGCCGACCCTGGCGCGGATCGAGCACACGCTCGAGACGGGTAAGCCTTTGCGGAATTAGGAGACATACGATGCAGACCTACAAGGCTCCCTTGCGCGACATGCGCTTCGTGCTGCACGAACTGAACGACAGCGCGGCACTCTCGGCCCTCCCCGGCCTCGAGGAAATCTCGGCCGACCTGATCGACAGCATCCTGGAGGAAGCGGCCAAGGTCGCCGAGCAGGTGCTGGCGCCGACCAACATGATCGGCGACGAGGAAGGCTGCCGGCTGGAGAACGGCGTGGTCCGCACGCCGACCGGGTTCAAGCAGGCCTACGACACGTTCCGCGACGGCGGCTGGACGGCGATCGCGTGCGATCCGAAATTCGGCGGCCAGGGGCTGCCTGAAAGTCTGAACAAGCTGATCGAGGAGATGATCTGCTCGGCCAATTTGGCCTTCAGCCTGTATCCGGGCCTGACCCACGGCGCCTACGAGGCGATCCACAGCCATGCGACCGAGGAGCTGAAGGCGACCTATCTGCCGAAGATGGTGGACGGCACCTGGTCCGGCACGATGTGCCTGACCGAAGCCCATTGCGGCACCGATCTCGGCATGTTGCGGACGCGCGCGGTGCCGCAGGCGGATGGCAGCTACCGGGTCAGCGGCTCGAAAATCTTCATCTCGGCCGGCGAGCACGACCTGACCGAGAACATCGTCCATCTGGTGCTGGCGCGGATGCCGGACGCGCCGCCCGGGGTGAAGGGCATCAGCCTGTTCCTGGTGCCGAAATTCCTGCCCATGCAAGACGGCCGACCGGGTGCCCGCAACGGCGTGGTCTGCACCGCGATCGAGCACAAGATGGGCATCAAGGGCTCGGCCACGGCGCAGTTGAGCTTCGACGATGCTCAAGGCTGGCTGATCGGCGTGCCGCACAAGGGCATGGCGGCGATGTTCACCATGATGAACAGCGAGCGCCTGTCGGTCGGCATCCAGGGGCTGGGGGCCGCCGAGGCGAGCTATCAGGGCGCGGTGGCCTACGCGAAGGACCGCATCCAGGGGCGGTCCCTGTCGGGGGCCAAGGAGCCGGGCAAGCAGGCGGATTCGATCATCGTGCATCCCGACGTGCGACGGATGCTGATGACGATGCGCGCCTATACCGAAGGCTGCCGCGCGCTGGGCGGCTGGGTGGCCCGCGAGCTGGACGTGTTCGCCCGCTCCGGCGACCCGGCGGCCAGGCAGGCGGCGGAGGATTTCACCGCGCTGATGACGCCGGTGGTGAAGTCGCTGTTCACCGACATGGGGTTCGAGGCGACCAACATCGGGATGCAGGTCTATGGCGGCCATGGCTACATCCGCGACCACGGCATGGAGCAGTATGTCCGCGATGCCCGCATCAGCATGATCTACGAGGGCACCAACGGCATCCAGGCGCTCGACCTCGTCGGCCGCAAGATGCCGCAGGGAGCCGGGCGGCTGCTGCGCGGGTTCTTCCACCCGGTCTCGGAGTTCATCGAGCAACACTCGGCGCATCCGCAACTCGGCGGGATGGTGACGGGGCTTGGAAAGGCGTTCGGCGCGTTGCAGCTCGCCACCGGCATCATCGCGGGCAAGGGCATGGCGGACCCGGAGGAAGCGGGGGCGGCGGCGTCCGACTATCTGCGCCTGTTCGGGCTGGTGGCGTTGGGCTTCATGTGGGCGCGGACGGCGGTGGTGGCG
>JANXTF010000048.1 GCA_025352565.1 Rhodospirillales bacterium
CGGCCAAAGTGGCGTTCTGGGCGCGCAATTCGGCGATGATCGCTTCGTAGCGCGCCGAGATCGCAGCGTCGCTGTCCGGTCTGGGAGTGTCCGCAGGCGGTGTCATCGACACCTTGACTCATATCGGCCCGTAGCCGGTCAATGTCTTTTCCAGTGACCTACCTGGGCAGTTACCCTAAAATCTCAGTTCAGTAGTGTTCCATCAGCAATCGATTCGAGCGCTGCCGTATCCTCGATGGAGACGTCAGACGCTGTCGAAATAGCAATGACGCCGCACTTGCGCAGCGCTGTCATGGTGCGGCTCACCGTCTCAATCGTCAGGCCGAGGTAATCGGCCATGTCGCCCCGTGTCATCAGCAACGCCCAAGAATGGCCCTGTGCCGAGGGTGTGTGCGCTGCCTCAGATCTCAGAAACGAGGCGACCCGCTCGCGAGCAGTTTTTCGGCCCAGCAACAGCATTTGGTCCTGAGCGGCTGCAAGTTCGTTCGATGCTGCCTGAAGTAACCGTCGTTCCATTGCCGGAAAGTCACTTAGAAGGTCATAGAGTTTTTTACGGGTGAACCGACATACCTTGAGCGGGGTCAGTGCTTCGGCCGAGAAAGCGTAGTCTTCACCAGCGGCAAGGCCGAGGAAGTCGCCGGACCGGACGAAGCCGATGATGTGCCGACGACCGTCGGGGAGCAGCCTGTAGAGCTTGGCGGCACCCGATGACACGTTGAAGAAATACAGGGCTTGCTCGCCAGCCTCAATGAGAAGCTTGCCGACCGCAACATCCATAACCGTGGCAATACCCGCCAGGCGCGGGACGTCCTGGTCTTTGATCGCTGAGCAGACGCTTGCCGACCGGACACTGCATGACATGCACAGAGGAGTCAGGAACGTGCCCGTCGAAACGGTAGCAACGATCGCCATCAAGTCGCCCCTTCCCGAGGAAGTGTCACACGGAACATGTGACCTAAGTCAATTTACAGGAATGCGCGCGAGAAGGCCAGTTAATAACTGATTGTCGCCATTCTTAATCTGGGCGTGCTCAGGCGGTCTTTTACGGCATATTTCCCGGCGATTGGACGTTAACTCATGCCGGACACGGTCAAACGCGTTAATATCTCATGCATGCATAAACGTTCGTTCCCGCTGCACAGGCGTGCCTCAGCACAAAGTCGGCAAGAACGACGACGTCGTCTATGGGTAACAACGGCACGAGGGCCGCGATGGCGATCTCTCCGGTCACCGCCAGAACCGACGGATCGTCGAATTCCAGCAAACGCCGATCTTGCACCATACCGACAGCTTCGATCTTGGGGTATGGCGACATGCGGAAACCTTCGAGAAGCACGAGGTCTACGCGCGACATGCGCGCCAGCAGCGTGTCGACGTCCGGCTCATCTTGGGCCGACGCGGGTCTCTCGCATGAGGACCTGACGCGTTCCGCTGGCCAGCATCACCTCTTCGGCGCCAGCCTGCCGTTGGCCCCAACTCCCGGTGCCTGGACGGTCGAGGTCGACGTCGTCGTGCGTCCGTTTGATGGTCGATGTCCGCAGACCACGTGCGGACAGTTCGGCCACCAGTCTCTGAACTACAAGCGACTTGGATGCGCAGCCTCCGACGATGCCGAACACCCTCATGCGAGTGGTCCTTGCTGGACTTGTGCGGTTGCGACGACCCGCAGTGGAAGTTCACCACGCTGCACTGCGATGCCGGATTGCTGGCTTTGCGCGATCCGGCGTGCCTTCTCCATAAGGTAGATCACGGCCTCCGGGGAGCAGACCTTGGTCGCCGTCTGCTCGAATAAGACCAACCACCGACCGAAATGCTGCGGCTGTAATTCCAGCGGGATGTGCGCCGCCAGTGGCCGACCGTGATAGCGCCCCGTCAACAGGGCTACCGACGACCAGAAGGCGGTGATCTTGGCGACATGTGCCTCCCAGTCTTGGACCCGGTCGAACACTGGTCCGAGCACCGCATCGTCGCGAGCTGCCGCGTAGAACGCGCGAACAAGACGCTCGAGCACAGCCTCATCCAAGCCGGTTGCAGCACTGATCTCTTGCGTGAGAACTGCCCTACGCTCTTCTGATTCAGGGATAGGGCCTGATGGAAGCGGTCGCACGTTAGTCACGATGGACGACCCTGTCCTGGATCAGCAAGCCGATCCTGAAACTCGGAATGGCGTTTGATGAACCCGGCGATGAATGCACACTCGGGCACGATCTTGAGGCCGCTTCTGCGGATATCATCGAGGACCGATCGGGCCAGATCCGAGCCCACGCCTTGCCCCTCAAGTGCGGTTGGGACCGATGTGTGCACAAGAGCGATCTCTCTTCCTGCTTGGACGTAGGTCACATGGGCCATCCAATCTTGGACCACCATTTCGTAGCGGTGCCGGACAGTGTTGTTCGTGAGTTCAGCCATATGACATCTCCCGGCTGGTCTCAGCGGCACTCGGCATGAACGGGAGAATGTCGAGCATGGCGCCGTGGTGGATGTCCGCATCTTGTGCAGACAGAACCGCAAAGCCCGTGGCTGCGAGCAGCGGGCCCAACCTGCCGGAACCATCCGGGCCGACCCGCGCAGCCCAGACCGACGCATCCTGTTGATGCAGGCTTACGGGTACGAACTCGGTGCGACCGGGTTTGCGATGCATATCAAAGCTGGCGTGAGCGCGGATTGTCGCGGCAGGCGCCGTTCCGGTCATTCGTGCCAGCAGCGGGCGAACAATCGCTACGGTTCCGGTCAGCGCCGCCATCGGATTGCCCGGCAAGCCGATGAACACTGCATTGCCGAGCTTTCCAGCGGCCAGCGGCTTACCGGGTTTCATGGCAACCTTCAGTACGGGTAGGTGCCCACCCAGCGCACGCAACGCGTCCCGGACATGGTCCTCGTCGCCGACGGAAATCCCGCCAGTGGACAGGATGAGGTCCGCGTCTACGGCCGCCGCCTCAAGGGCGCGCCCTACCGCTGCGGGGCTGTCCTCCATGATCGGCATCGGGCGGACGTGGGCGCCCCAGGCAGTCAGAAGGGCGGCGAGCATGGGCATGTTGGTATCTCGACTCTGACCTGCCGTCAGGCTTTCACCAAGGCCCCGCAGTTCCTGCCCGCCGGACAGCAGCACCACTTTCGGGCGGCGACGCACCCGTATGCCTGCCAGGCCCTGCGCGGCCAGCACAGTCAGGTGCCGCCAATCCAGCAGGGTCCCGGCCGCGAGGAGTTCATCTCCGCGGCGGATGTCTTCGCCCCGGCGCCGCACGTTCATTCCCGGTGACGGGACGACAGCAACATGTATGCGGCTGGCTTCCCGGCGCACGTCCTCCTGCGCGATGACCGCGTCGGCTCCAGACGGCAGCGCCGCTCCGGTCAGGATGCGATGTGCGCTGCCTTGCGCCAGAACACATGGCGCCTCCCCGGCGGCTGTACGGCCGATGATTGGAAGCCATCCGCCTGCCGTGAGATCCGCACAATGGACGGCGTATCCGTCCATTGCGGACTGATCGAAGGCAGGCAAGTTCATTTGGGCATCGAAATCCTGCGCGAGTATGCGGCCGACCGAATAGGTCAGGATGGCGTATTCGGCCGGGAGAGGATCTTCCACCAGGCCGACTACGCACTTCAGCGCGTCTTCAAACGGTAAGCCGCCATAGACGCAACCGAACGCAGGCGCGATAGCATTCATGGCGACTTGAGACCTTCCACAAGAACAGCCTGCGCTTGGATATGGTGGCCGTGCCCCTTGGAGTCATGTCCGCAACAGGCGGAGGCAGTCGCCTCCGGGAACGCCCGTGCAAGAATAGCCTGCAACGCGGCCGCCCCTGGTTGGGGCGAGTTGGCCATCTTGCTGACCAGGTCAAGCCAGATCTCTTCGCTACCGTAATCGAGAAGCTGGCGTACGTTTGCCGCCACGTAGGCGCCAGTCGTGACGGAGTTCTCGTCGGCAGCGATTTTCACGCGCATGAGCAGACCCTCGTCGGCGATCGTTGCGAGAAGCTCTTCCGCCGCCGCTGCATTGGTCAGGCCGCCCAGGATATTGCCAAGCATGGCGACCCTCCTACTGCACGAGGGGCGACGTGGCGCCCGCGATGCTGAACCCGCTGATGACGGCCTGTCCGGCCAGCAACGTCACATATTGCGCGGCAGCCCGGCGCGAAGAACTCGCCTCCAGGTAGGCGGCGATGCGCTCGCGAACCTGCTCGAATGGAAGCACCGCGCCTTCGACCTTGCGGTCGAGCCGGATGACGTGCACGCCGTAGCGGGTGCGCACCACATCCGGGCAGATCTGACCTGCCGCCATTGACTGGAGTGCCGTTTCGAACTCAGGCGTCGTATCGCCTTGTGCGACCTGACCCAAGCGGCCACCGTCGCTGGACGACGGGCATGCCGACAATGCTTTGGCGATGCTCTCGAAGCGGTCCGGGAACTGCCTGACTTCAGCCAACACGACCTCCGCCTGGGTGACGGCCTCGGCATAGGCGGCCTGGTCTCCGCTGGCAGCTTTGAGCAGGATATGCAGTGGCTCGTAGAGGTCCGGACTGCGAAAGCGGGCCAGGTTGGACTGGTAGTAGCGGCGGCAATCCGCCTCCTCCGCGGAAGGCGTCTGGACCTCCGCTTCGAGCAGCATGCGGATCAACGCCTCTTCGTCGGTCTCGCGCAGGCCGCCTTCGCTGCGTGGTTCCGCTACCAAGTCGAGGGCGCGCGCCCGCTGCGACAGGAGCTCGCGCACGACCAGCGCCCGGGTCGCCGCCTCCCAGGCGACAACCGGCGAGATCCCCTCATGGTTCTGGACCTCTCGCGCGATATCGGCGCTGGCGATGACCGCTTCGTTGACGGCGACGATCTTGGGTGCGGAGGACCGCATGGTTCCTGTGCGCATGGCTCAGTCGTTTCCTGTGGCGGGGATTGGCTGGGCGACCGGTGCGCGGATCGGAATGAAAACTCTCTGCGGAGCCAGTGCCGGGGACTTCGGACGTCCCAGGACGGCGCGGGTCGTACGCACGATCTGATAGCCCGTGCGGCCCAAGTACCAGACCGGGGCGCTCCAAACATGGACCAACCTTGTGAACGGAAAGAGCAGGAAGATCGTCATGCCGAGGAACAAGTGGAGCTTGAAGAGCGGACTGACGTCGGAGACCAGGACCGCAACACCCGGGTTGAGCGTGACGATGCCTTGAGCCCACGCCATGAATTTGAGCATTTCATGGCCGTCGAGATGGTTCGCCGAGACGAAGATCGTCGACAGCCCGAGGGTGAGCTGGACCCACAGCACCAGCAGGATCGCGATATCGGCAAAGCTCGAGGTGTTGCGAATGCGGGCATCGAACAGGCGTCGTTGCGCCAGCAATGCGATGCCGACCCAGCAGGCCACGCCTGCAATGCCGCCCACCGTCATGGCGAGTAGCTGCTTGAAGGTGTGACTGACGCCCAGCGTGTCCCACACGATCACCGGCGTCAGCAGGCCGACGATATGGCCGCCGAAAATGGCGAGGATGCCGACATGCATGAGGTTCGACCCCCACATCATCTGACGGCGGCGGAGCAATTGGCTGGAGCCGGTACGCCAGGTGTATTGCGAATGGTCGAAACGCAGCAGGCTGCCGAGCAGGAACACGGTCAGCGCGACGTAGGGATACCAGCCAAAGAGAGCGTTGTTGAGCCAGGCGTTCATGGTGGCTGTTCCCTAGGTTGCGGTTGCGGTTGCGGTTCGTTGGGGCTGGGCTTTGCGTGCATCGCGTGCGGCAGCCCGGATCTGAGTGCGAATTCGGTCCGTGCCGCAGGCATCGACGGCTTCGCCGGGCCCGAAGGTGACGACCGCGTCCTCCCAGGCTGCATCCATCGCTTCGAGGTCGTCCGGGTCTTCCCCGGGGATATCCGACGTCGCCAGCATCGGGGCCGCTGCGATGTCGGCGAGCGCTGCCATGACAGTCATGTAGCCGGTATTTCGGGCGGCGAGCCGATCGGTCAGTGCCCGCAGGATTCCCGCAGGCTCGGTCAGCATCGCTCGTGCCTCCGCGTCCGGCAGCAGCGACAGAAACTCCAGGAACAACGGCAGGAAATCCGGCAGCTCGTCCGCCCGCATTTCCAGGCCGTGTTCCTGATAGAGCGTGATCAGGTCCGCCATCGCCTGGCCGCGGTCCCGACTCTCGCCATGGATGTGCTCGAACAGATGGAGCGACAGCGTGCGGCTCCGGTCGAACAAGGCGAAGTAGCGTTCCTGAAGGTCATAGATGTCGGCGTCCGCCAACTCGCCGAGGAAGGTCCGGATCTCCACCAGCCGCGGTTCTGGTACGATACCCTCCTCAGCCAGCGCAGCCGCGATCTCGACCGTGGCAGCCTGCAAAGCCTCGGTCGGATAGGACAACAGCGCCGCCAGTGCTCGGTAGGTGCGGGCCATTACGCCACCTCCTCCGGCGCCTTGGTGCGCGGCTTGTTGCCCGCGAAAAGGTCGAAGCCGGTCTTGCTGCTGCTGCAATTCTCCCCGAAGGAAAAGCCGCATGAGCCCCGCATTTCGAAGGCGTCCTCGCCGGTTTCGCGGTGCGCTGTCGGGATGACGAAGCGGTCTTCGTAGTTCGCGATGGCCATCAGCTGATACATGTCCTCGATGTCGGCCCCGGAGAGGCCGACACGCTCGGCGATGCCTTCGTCGAGCGCGCCGTCGACGGTTTTGGTCCGCATGTAGGCGCGCATCGCCAGCATCCGCTCGAGGGCGAGCTGGACCGGCTCGGTTCGGCCTGCTGTCAGCAGGTTCGCCAGATACTCGACCGGGATCCGCAGCGACTTCACGTCGGGCATGCCGCCGATCTCACCGAGGTCGCCCTTGGCGGCGGCCGCCTGGATCGGCGACAGCGGCGGCACGTACCAGACCATCGGAAGGGTGCGGTATTCCGGATGCAGTGGGAAGGCGATCTTCCAGTCCATCGCCATTTTCCACACCGGCGAATGCTTGGCCGATTCGAGCCAGGCTTCCGAGATGCCGTCGATACGGGCCTGCTCCTGCACGCGAGGGTCGTGGGGGTCGAGGAAGACCTTGAGCTGCTCCTGGTAGAGGTCACCGATATCGGGCGCCGACGCGGCAGCAAGGATCTGATCGGCATCGTAGAGAACGACGCCGAGATAGCGGATGCGGCCCACGCAGGTTTCCGAGCAGACGGTCGGCAGGCCGGCTTCGATTCGCGGGAAGCAGAACGTGCACTTCTCGGATTTACCGGATGACCAGTTGTAATAGATCTTCTTATAGGGGCAGGCGGAGACGCACATGCGCCAGCCACGGCACTTGTCCTGGTCGATAAGGACGATGCCGTCCTCCTCGCGCTTGTAGATGGCGCCGGACGGGCACGCGGCGACGCAAGTCGGGTTCAGGCAGTGCTCGCATAGGCGCGGCAGGTACATCATGAAGGTGTTTTCGAACTGGCCGTAGATGTCTTTCTGGACGCCTTCGAAATTCGAGTCCTTAGACCGGTTTGCGAACTCGCCGCCGAGGATTTCCTCCCAATTCGGCCCCCACTTGATCTTCTCCATGCGTTCGCCCGAGATGAGCGAGCGGGGGCGCGCCGTGGGCATGACCTTGCCCTCGGGAGCGGTCTGCAAATGGGCGTAGTCGAACGTGAACGGCTCGTAGTAGTCGTCGATCTCCGGCAGGTCGGGGTTGGCGAAGATGTTGGAGAGAACCCGCCACTTGGCGCCGATCCGAGGTTCGATGGCGCCGTCAGCACGTCGTTTCCAGCCGCCCTTCCAGCGCTTCTGGTTCTCCCAGTCCTTCGGATAGCCGACGCCGGGCTTGGTCTCGACGTTGTTGAACCAGACGTATTCGACGCCTTCGCGGCTGGTCCAGACGTTCTTGCAGGTGACGGAGCAGGTGTGACAGCCGATGCACTTGTCGAGGTTCAGTACCATGCCAATCTGCGCGCGGATTCTCATGCCACGGTCTCCTTCATCGAGGCGGGCTGCATCGTGGGTGTGGTGCTATCCAGCCAGTCGATTTTATTCATGCGCCGGATGACGATGAACTCGTCGCGGTTGCTGCCAACCGTGCCGTAGTAATTGAAGCCGTATGCCTGGTGGGCGTAGCCGCCGATCATGTGCGTCGGCTTGAGCACGACACGCGTCACCGAGTTGTGGATGCCGCCGCGCTGCCCGGTG
>JANXTF010000050.1 GCA_025352565.1 Rhodospirillales bacterium
CCAACAAAACGCCCCAATCAGAGTCCAGGTCAAACCACCCAAATACCAAACCAACACAGCATCCCGTTACCAGGACAAAGCATCGAAAAGACGCCGCCAACGTATCCCTTCCAATCCAGATTTACTTGTCAATGAACAACCGATAACGGCAGAGCGCCCCACACTTGGTAGGACCCTGCCCTCACCGGATGGCCAGCGCTTTCGCGCAGGCCAGAGAACTTATATGAACCGAAGCGCCGAAGCAAGGTGCCCGCCGTTTCGATGAACGGGGGTTTAGGCCTCGGCGCCGGGGCGGTCAACCCTTATTTGATCGTCGTTTCACGAAGTCCGCGCCAAACGAGGAACCATTCGGCAAAGCGGGGGATGCCGACGGCCAGCGGCGTGGACGGCGCGAAGCCGGTCAGTCCGGCGATGGCGTCGATGTCGGCGAAGGTTTCGGCCACGTCCGCAAGCGGGCGGGCGACGTGGCGCCGGACGGCCGCGCGGCCCAGCGACACCTCCAGCAGCGCGATCAGCGTGGCGACCGTCTCGCTCCGGTGGTTGCCGATGTTGAGCAGGCGCGCTGGACTGGTAGGATCAGGCGGTCGATCGAGGCAACCCAAAATGCCCGTCACGATGTCGTCGATATAGGTAAAATCCCGCCTTGGGGTGCCGTTGTCGTAGACAGTGATCGGCGTCCCCGACAGGATCGCCTCAGCGAAGGAGAAATACGCCATGTCGGGCCGCCCCCAGGGACCGTAGACGGTGAAGAAGCGCAGCCCGGTCTGCGGTATGCCGTAGAGATGGCTGTAGGCGTGGCTCATCAGCTCGTCGGCGCGCTTGGTCGCGGCGTAGAGCGACAGGGGGGTATCCACCCGGTCCGTCTCCTCGAACGGCAGCGCCTGGTTCGCGCCATAGACGGAAGACGAGCTGGCATAAACAAGATGCCGCAAGTTCGGCAGGTTGCGCGCCAGTTCGAGGATTTGCAGATGGCCCATCACGTTGGCGTGAATGTAGGCGTGGGGATCGACCATGGAGTGCCGGACGCCGGCTTGCGCCGCGAGGTGGACGATGCGCTCGATGTCCCCGCGGCCGGCCGCCAGCCGCTCCATGGACGCTCGATCGGCGATGTCGATGGCGTGGAAGGTAAAGCCGGCCCGCGACGAGAGCCGCGCGAGGCGCGCGTGCTTCAGGCCTGGATCATAATAGGAGTTGAGGTTGTCGAGGCCGATGACCTCCTCGCCCCGATCGAGCAGGGCGGCGGCGGCGTGGGAACCGATGAAGCCGGCGACGCCGGTGAGCAGGACAGTCACGGCGGCGCTCCGTCAGAACGATGCCTCAATGTGGGCCACATGACCGGCGCGGGCCAGTCGACAGAATCTGACGGAAGCCGGGGCACACGCCTGCCCGCTGTCGCCGAAAGCGCCATCGCCTCGGCGAAAATGCTTAAATATTCGGCTGACGCATTCCGAACGCACGGTTGGTTGGCAAATGGGCTTGGCATGGGCGTTGCAGGGTGTCGGGCGTTGCAACGTGTCCGGCCAACCCGCGGCGAACGCTGGTCCCCATGACTCGAAACGGAGAGACCGATGGACCCAGCCCCCCTGCCCCGCACCAACGCGCCGGAGCCCGGCGCGCGAGTGGAAGCTGGCGCGCGAGTGGAAGCTGGCGCGCGAGTGGAAGCCTGCGCGCGAGTGGAAGCCTGCGCGCGACCGACCGGGCCGGACGCCCGCGCGATGCGCGTGGTGGTGGTGGGGGCGGGTCCTGCGGGGGCGCGATGCGCCGAGATGCTGGGGGCAGGCTCCGCGGTGACGCTGATCGGGGCCGAGCCGTCCCTGCCCTATAATCGAGTGGCGCTCAGCAAGCTCCTTGCGGGCGACGTGGACGAGGCCGATCTGGTGACGCATGGCGCGGCCCGGCTCGCCGCGCTTCGGGTGGCGTATCGCCCGGCCACGCGGATCGCCTCGATCGACCGGGAGGCGCGGATTCTGCGCACCGATGCGGGCGACGACGTATCTTACGACCGGCTGGTGCTGGCGCTGGGCTCGCAGGCATTCCGGCTGAATCTGCCGGGCGCGAGCCTGCCGGGTGTGTCGATGTACCGGACGCTGGACGAGGTCCGCGCCATGCTTGCGGCCGCCGAACTGGGCGGCGACGCCGTGGTGATCGGCGGCGGGCTGTTGGGACTGGAGGCGGCGTACGGGCTGGCGCTGCGCGGGATGCGGGTGACCGTGGTGCATGCGGTGGACCGGCTGATGGAGCGGCAGCTCGACATGCCGGCGGCCATGCTGCTGGCGCGGCGGCTGGCGCGCCAGGGCATCGCGCTGGTGCTGTCGGGTTCCACCGAGGCAATCGAGGGCACCGGATGCGTGACCGGCGTGCGGCTGACCGACGCAAGCGTGATCCCGGCCAGCCTGGTGGTGATGGCTGTCGGCATCCGGCCGGAGGTGACGCTGGCGCGCGAGGCAGGGCTCGATATCGGGCGCGGCGTCAAGGTGGATGACGCCATGCGGACGTCGGACCCGGCGATCTGGGCGGTGGGAGAGTGTGCCGAGCATGATGGGCAATGTTGCGGGCTGGTAGCCCCGGCCCTGGCCCAGGCCGAGATCGCGGCGCGCGTCATCGGCGGCGAGGACGCGTCTTACGTGGCGGCGGCCGATGCCACGGCGTTGAAGGTGGCCGGGGCTGGCGTGTGGTCCGCCGGCCAGACCGAGGGCCTCGGGGCCGAGACCATCGTGTACCATGACCCAGACGGCGAGGAGTACCGCAAGTTCGTGTTGTTCGACGGCCGTCTTGTGGGCGCCATGCTGTATGGCGAGACGCGGGACGCGCCCTGGTATCAGAGCCTCATCGGACAGGGCCGCGAACTGACCGGCCTGCGCGGCACGCTGCCATTCGGCCCCGCCTTCGCGACCCCGGAGTTCATGGAGGCCGCCGAATGACCCGTCGCCGACATTCTCCGCGCCCATTGCGGCCGACACGCTCCGCACCCATTGCGAAGGAAGACTATCCGGTAATTCGATCATCTGTCGACGGGCCTCGAGGCCGCCACCAGCGGGATGTGGATTGACCGACGCGGTTCGCACGACCTGCCCCTATTGCGGCGTCGGGTGCGGGGTTCTCGCGCGGCCGGACAAGCCGGTGCAGGGCGACCCGGCGCATCCGGCGAATTTCGGACGGCTGTGCAGCAAGGGCTCGGCCCTGAGCGAAACGCTGTCGCTGGATGGACGCCTGCTGTATCCGCAGATCGACGGCGTGCGGGCGACATGGGACGCCGCACTGGACCGGGTGGCGACGGCGTTCCGCGACACCATCGCCGCACACGGGCCGGACAGCGTGGCGCTTTATGTGTCGGGCCAGTTGCTGACCGAGGATTACTACGCGGCCAACAAGCTGGCGAAGGGGTTTCTCGGCACCGCCAACATCGACAGCAATTCGCGGTTATGCATGGCAAGTGCGGTCGTGGGGCATCTCCGGGCGTTCGGCGAGGATTTGGTGCCAGGCACCTACGTCGATCTGGAGTTGGCCGATCTGGTGGTGCTGGTCGGGTCCAACACCGCCTGGTGCCATCCGGTGCTGTACCAGCGCATCGTGGCGGCGCGCGCGGAGCGGCCTTGGATGCGCGTCGTGGTGGTGGACCCGCGGCGGACCGCGACGTGCGAGGACGCGGACATGCACCTGAAGCTGGCGCCAGGGAGCGATGTCGCGCTGTACGCGGGGCTGCTGGGATATCTGCGGGACGCGGCCCTGGGCGACGCCGCGTATCTGGCCGCCCATGTGGGCGACCCGGCGGCGGCTCTCAAGGCGACGCCGACCATCGCGGAGGCCGCCCTGCTGTGCGGTCTGGATGAGGCCCTGCTGACGAAATTCTACCGCTGGTTCGCCCTGACGCCCCGCGTGGTGACGCTGTTCAGCCAGGGGGTGAACCAGTCGAGTGCCGGGTCCGACAAAGCGAACGCGATCATCAACGCGCATCTGTTCACCGGGCGGATCGGCCAACCGGGGGCCGGGCCGTTCAGCGTGACCGGGCAGCCGAACGCGATGGGCGGGCGCGAGGTGGGAGCGCTGGCGAACATGCTGGCAGGGCATCTGGAATGGGACCGGCCGGACGAGTTCGCCGCGCTGCAGGCATTCTGGGGCGCGCCGAACCTGGCGGCCGGGCCGGGGTTGAAGGCGATCCCGCTGTTCGAGGCGATCCGCGAGAAGAAGGTGCGGGCGGTTTGGGTGATCGCGACCAATCCGGCGGTCTCGCTGCCCGCGGGCGCGACGGTGCGGGCGGCGCTGGCGGGTTGCGACTTCGTGGCGGTGTCGGACTGCGTGCGCGAGAGCGACACGATGGACCTGGCCCATGTCCGGCTGCCGGCACTCGGCTGGGGCGAGAAGGACGGGACGGTGACCAACAGCGAGCGCGTCATCAGCCGCCAGCGCGCCTTTCTGGAAGCTCCGGGCGAGGCGCGGCCGGATTGGCGGGCGGTGGCGGGGGTGGCGGCGCGGCTCGGGCATGGCGCGGCGTTCGCGTGGAACGGACCGGCGGAGATTTTCCGCGAACACGCGGCGGTGACCGGGCTCGTGAATAACGGGCGGCGGGCGTTCGACATATCCGGGCTGGCCGGTCTGAGCGACGACGCATACGCGGCGATGGCGCCCACGCAATGGCCCTGCCCCGCCGATGGCGCGCGCGGCGGGCGGCTGCTGGGCGGGGGCTGCTTCACCCATGCGGACCGGCGGGCACGGATGGTGCCCACACCGTTCCGTGCGCCAGCGCACGCGGTTTCGCCCGAGTGGCCGCTGGTGCTGATGACCGGGCGCATCCGCGACCAGTGGCACACCATGACCCGCACCGGGAAATCGGCGCGGCTGCTGGCGCATATCCCCGAGCCGGTGCTGTCGGTGCATCCGGATGACGCGGCGGGGCTGGAGAACGGCGGGCTGGGCGAGGTCGCCAGTGCCTGGGGCACGGCGGTGATGCGGCTGCGTCACGATACCGGGCTGCGGCGGGGCACGGTGTTCGCGCCGATGCATTGGACCACGCGGTTCTGCCCGGCGGCGCGGGTGAATGGCGCGGTCAACCCGGCGGTGGACCCGGTGAGCGGACAGCCGGAGTTGAAGCACACGCCGGTCAGCGTGCGGGCGTGGCCGGCCGCATGGCATGGCTTCGTGCTGGCACGGGAGAATCTGGGCACCGACCTGGCGCCCTGGTGCGCCGTGCTGCCGGTGGGCGACGGCGTGTGGCGGCACGAGCTTGCGGGGCGAGGCCCGGCGGAGGCGGCGTTCGCGCGGCTGGGCGGGAAATTGGCGGACGGCGGGGCGGGCTGGCTGGCGCTGGAGGATGCGGCGCGCGGCCTGCACCGCGCGGCTCGGGTGCGCGAGGGCCGGCTGATGGCAGTGCTGTTCATCGGCCCGGACCGCGTGCTGCCGCCGCGCGACTGGTTGATTTCATTGTTCGCCGAGACGCTGAGCCCGGCCACGCGGCGGGTGATGCTGGCAGGACGGCCGGCGGAGGCGCGGGCGGCGGACCCGTATGTGTGCGTGTGCCACGGCATCGGCGAGCGGGCGATCCGCCGGGTGATCGAGGATGGCTGCGACACGGTCGAGGCCGTGGGGCGCGCAACCAAGGCCGGCACGAATTGCGGGTCCTGCAAGCCGGAGATACGTGCTTTGCTGGCGCCGGTTCTGGAGCCGGCCTGATGCGCCATTTTCCGTTGTTCATGGACTTGCGGGGCCGCCGCGTGCTGGTGCTCGGCACCGGCAAGGTCGCGCACCGCAAGGCCGAGCCGCTGGCGCGCGCGGGCGCCGTGGTCGAGATGGCCGATCGGTTCGACGCGGGCCAACTGGCAGGCTGCGCGCTGGCGATCGGTGCCGATGCCGCCGAGACCGAGCTGGTGGCGCTGTTCGAGGCGGCGCGCGCGGCCGGCATTCCGGTGAACACGGTGGACCGCCCTGCCCTGTGCAGCTTCATCACGCCCGCGATCATCGACCGCGACCCAATCACCATCGCGGTGTCGTCGGGGGGCGCGGCGCCGGTGCTGGCGCGGCTGCTGCGCGCCAAGATCGAGGCGCTGATCCCGCCGGCCTACGGTCGGCTGGCGACGCTGGCGGACAGCTTCAAGGCGGAAATTCGGCGACGCCTGCCCGATATGGGCCTGCGGCGGCGGGTGCTGGAACGCCTGCTCGGCGGACGGGCGGCCGATCTGGTGTTCGCGGGGCGCGAGGACGCGGCGCGGGCGGAGTTCGCCCGCGCGCTGGAAAGCGACGAGCCGGCGCGGGGGATGGTGGCCTTGGTGGGGGCCGGGCCCGGAGCGGCCGATCTGCTGACCATCCGGGCGCAGCGCCTGCTGGGAGAGGCGGACGTGATCGTGCATGACCGGCTGGTAACGCCCGAAGTGCTCGACATGGCGCGGCGCGACGCCGAGCGCATCTATGTGGGCAAGGCGCGGGCCAATCACTGCATGGCGCAGGAGGACATCAACGCGCTGCTGGTGCGGCTGGCGCGCGAGGGTCGCAAGGTGGTGCGGCTGAAGGGCGGCGACCCGTTCGTGTTCGGGCGCGGCGGCGAGGAAGCGGAGGCGCTGGCCGAGGCGGGCGTCGACGTCGAGGTGGTGCCGGGGGTGACGGCGGCATTGGCGTGTGCGGCGCAGGCGGGCATTCCGCTGACGCATCGCGATGTCGCGCGCAGCGTGACGTTCGTGACCGGCCATACCAAGCAGGGCCGGCTGGACATGGATTTCGCGCCGCTGGTGCGGAGCAAGACGACGCTCGCCGTCTATATGGGCATCGTGTCGCTACCGCAACTGCGCGACGGGCTGCTGGCACATGGGTTGCCGGCGGGCACGCCGGCCGCCCTGATCGAGCGGGGGGGGACGCCCCGGCAGCGGGAGCTGCGGGGGAGTCTGGACGAGCTGGTGGACCAGGCGGCCGCTTGGTCCACGCGGGGGCCGACGCTGGTACTGATCGGGGATGCGGTCGGGCGCGGGGTGGGGTGGTCCCGCACGGTTCCGGCGATGGCTTTGGTCGGCCAGGCGTTCCGCCCGGCTGTCGCGTAGGCGTTCCGCCCGGGCTATCGCGGAGGCGTTCCGCCCAAGCTAACGCGCGAGCGCGTCCACGGCGCCGGCCATGATCTGGGCGATGTGGGCGTGGCCCAGCGACGTGGGATGCAGGCCATCGGCGTAGATCGCGGTCCCGGCGAACACCGGGTCCGCCGCCACATCGGCCACGCCGTCGCAGAAGCCGCGCCAATCCTGGCGTATGAAGGCGTTGTGGGCGTGCAGTTGGCGCCCCTGGCCGGGCGAGAGATCGGGGCGCGGGAGCGTGGTGGCGACGATCACGCGGAAGCCGGTGGCACGGGCGCGGGCGCAATAGCTGCGCAGATGCGCGGCGAGGCTCGCCGCATCGGCGCCGAGGGCGAGGTCGTTGGTGGCGGCGAAGATGGACAGCACGCGGCGGGCCGCGCGCGGATCGCAGAACGGGGCGATGCGGGCGGCATAGGCCTGGTCGCGACCGGCCAGCGTGTCGCCGGAGATGCCGCAATTATGGATGCGCCAGGCATGTCCGAGCAGCGCCTCCATCTGGCGCGGATAGCTGGCGCCGTGGGACGCGCCGATGCCCTCGGTGATGCTGTCGCCGTCGGCCACATAGAGGTCGCGGATCTGCGGGACGATGCCCATGGCGGCGTATTGACAGGCGCGGATGGCGTCGTGGTTGGGGTCTCCGGGCCCGAACACCGGACCGTCGAGCACCACGAGGGAGGCGAGTTCGACATGGCCGGTCAGCCCTGCGTCGCAGCCCCCGATCAGACCGCCGCGCGCAATGCCGGCAAAGCTGGCATCCGGCGTGACCGCGAGGGTGGTGAAGCCGTCGTCGTCGTGGATGACATGGGCGCGGTCGGGCAGGATGGTGACGCCCGCGACCCGCAGCGCCTGGGTGGGGAGGCGTCCGCTCGGGGCGAGCACGGCGCCGAAGCTGGCCGAGACCTGGGGGCTGCCGGGCAGGCAGCCGCCGACGATGACGGGGGCGGGGGTGCCGGGGCCGCCCAGCTGGAAGAACACCGAAGGCTTCAGGCTGGACAGGGACCGGCCGCAGGCGAAAGCGCTGCACGAGTCGAGGCGCACGCGCAGGCCGTCCGGGATTTCCATAAAGCAACGGCGCGCGGGCTGGCCGGGGGCATCGACGCTGTCGAACACGAGGGTCGGCGCGGCGGACAGGGTGAGTGCGGGGGCGGTCGCCACATCCGCGGTGGCGTGCCGCTCGTGGCCGGACTGGTCGTACCAGCGCGTGACGCGGCCAGCGGCGTCGCCCAGAAAGCGGGCGAATGCGGCGCGGTCGAACCGGCCGGCGGCGGTGAAGCCGATGGTGGCGGTGGCGCCGTCGGCCGGGCGCACCACGTCGAGGCATGGCGTGACGACGCCGGCGGCCAGCCGCGTCATGGCGTAGGCCGCCAGCGGGCGCGGGCCGTGCAACTGGTCGAGCAGGGCGGATACGAAGTGGCGGGCCTGCCATACCGCCTGGCCGGTCGCGGTGCGCAACGCCACGAAATCGCCGGCCTCGCATCGCCAGAGGCTGCCGGGGCGGTAGCCGGAATTCTCGTCGTCGCGGGCAGTGGGCGGGCGGTTCATCGGGACAGTCTGTCGCAGGCGGAGGCGGTTGGGGAGGGCCGTTGCTCCGTTTCGCCTCCGTGCCATAGTGATGCGCATGAATTTGGACCTGGCACTCCTGCTGGCGCAGGACGGCATCGCCAACGGGGCGATCTATGTTCTGGTGGCGCTCGGCATCGTGCTGGTGTTCCTGGTGACGCGGATCATCTTCGTGCCGTTCGGCGACCTGGTGGCCTATGGCGCGCTGACCCTGGCCGCGATCCAGGAGGGGCAGCGTCCCGGGACGATCTGGCTGGTTCCGATGCTGGCCGTGCTGGCGTTCGCGGTGGAGGCGGCCTCGCTGCTCCACAAGGGCGCCGCGCACCGCCTGCCCCGCGCCGCGTTGGTGTGGCTGGTGCTGCCAGCCCTGCCCGCGCTGGCGGCGTGGCCGCTGGCGGGGCGGGAGTTGCCGGACCTGTTGGGCATCGTGCTGACGGTGGCGCTGATCCTGCCGATCGGGCCGCTGCTGTATCGGATCGCGTACCGGCCGATCGCCGACGCGCCGGTGCTGGTGCTGCTGATCGTGTCCGTGGTGCTGCATTTCGCGATCTCGGGCGTGGCCCTGGTGTTCTTCGGCCCCGAGGGCGGGCGGCCGCGGCCGCTCATCCGGGCGATGTTCGAGATCGGCGACATGATCGTCTCCGCGCAGACGCTGCTGATGCTGGCATGCTCGGCGCTGGCGGCGTTTGGGCTGTGGCTGTTCTTCGAGCGCAGCATCGCGGGCAAGGCGCTGCGGGCGACGGCGGTGAACCGGGTGGGCGCGCGGCTGGTGGGCATCCGGCCCGGCGTGACCGGCGGCACCGCGTTTCTGCTGGCCTCGGCGCTCGCCGCGCTATCGGGCCTGCTGATCGGGCCGGTGACGACGCTGAGCTATGACAGCGGGTTCGTGATCGGGCTGAAGAGCTTCGTGGGCGCCATCATCGGCGGGCTGGTGAGCTATCCGGGGGCGGCGTTGGGGGCGCTTTTCGTGGGCCTGCTGGAGAGCTTCACCGCGTTCTATGACAGCTCGTTCAAGGAGGTGGCGGTGTTCGCCATCCTGGTGCCGGTGCTGGTGCTGCGCTCGCTGGTCACGGCCAAGCCCGCCGACGACGAGGAGGACGAGCTTTGAGGCGCCTTCTCCCGCTCGGCTTCGCGATGGCGATGGCGCTGCTGCCGCTGGTGCTGAAGGGCTACCCGATCACGCTGCTGAGCTATGTCGGCATGGCGGCGACCGCGGCGCTGGGGCTGGTGCTGCTGACCGGGATGGGCGGGCTCACCTCGTTCGGCCAGGCGGCGTTCGTCGGCGTGGGCGCCTACACGACCGCGTGGCTCACCACGGTGGCGGGCGTATCGCCGTGGCTCGGGCTGCTGGGGGCGATGGCCACGACCGGGGGGCTGGCGCTGCTGCTGGGCGGGGCGACATTGCGGCTGGGCGGGCATCTGCTGCCGCTGAGCACGATCGCCTGGGGGCTGGCGCTGTTCTTCCTGTTCGGCAACCTCGACGCGCTCGGGCGGCACAACGGCATCGGCGACATCCCGCCCGCGAGCCTTGGCGGCATGGCGCTGCGCAGCGCCAATGCCGGGTTCTATCTGATCTGGGTCGGGCTCGGGCTGGCGATGTGGGCCTGCGCCAATCTGCTCGACAGCCGCCAGGGCCGCGCCATCCGCAGCCTGCGGGGCGGGAGCGCCATGGCCGAAAGCCTCGGCATCTCAACGTTCCGGCTGCGGCTTTCGGTGTTCGTGATCGCGGGCTTGCTGGCCGGGCTGTCCGGCTGGCAGGTGGCGCATGTGCAGAGATATGTGAGCCCGACCGCGTTCGATGTGGGGCCGGGCATCGAGTACCTGTTCATGGCGATGCTGGGCGGTGCCGGACACATCTTCGGCGCCGTGGTCGGGGCCGGGCTGGTGACCATCGCGCGCGACGTGCTGCAGGACGTGCTGCCTAAATTCGTCGCCAACAGCGGCCAACTGGAGGTGGTGGTGTTCGGCGCCGTGTTCATCGTGGTGCTGCAACGGGCGCGGGGCGGGCTGATCCCGGTGGTGCTGCGCTGGCTGCCGCGCGCGACCAGGCCGCCTCCCCCGGATGCGCCGAAGCTGCCGCGCCGCGCGCAGCCCGCCGCAGGGACGATGGTGCTCGCCGCGCACGGGCTGGTGAAGCGGTTCGGCGGGCTGGTGGCGGTGAACGATCTGTCGTTCGAGTTGCGGGCGGGCGAGATCCTGGGACTGATCGGGCCGAACGGGGCGGGCAAGAGCACCACGTTCAACCTGCTGACCGGGGCCGCGCCTCCCACGGCGGGGCGGGTGCGGTTTCTCGACGCCGACATCACCGGCGAGCCGGCCCGCCTCGTGGCGATGCGCGGTCTCGCGCGCACCTTCCAGCACGTCCGGCTGCGGCCGACCATGTCGCTGCTGGAGAACACCATGCTGGGGGCCCATCCGCGAGGCCGCGCCGGGATGCTGCGCGCGGTGTTCCGGCTCGATCGCGCGGAGGAGCGGCAGCTGCGCGCCGAGGCGATGGCGCAGCTGCGGCGCGTGGGCCTGGGCGACATGGCGCACGAGTTGGCGGGCAACCTGCCGCTCGGACGCCAGCGCGTGCTGGAGGTGGCCCGCGCATTGGCCGCCGACCCAATGCTGATCGTGCTGGACGAGCCGGCGGCGGGGTTGCGGCGGCCCGAGAAGCGCGCTTTGGCCGATCTGCTGCGGTCGCTGCGGGCGGAGGGGCTGACGATTCTGCTGGTCGAACACGACATGGAGTTCGTGATGGAGCTGGTGGACCGGATCGTGGTGATGGATTTCGGCGCCAGACTGGCCGAAGGCACGCCCGCCGCCATCCGCGCCGATGCGCGGGTGCAGCAAGCCTATCTCGGCGGTGTCGCATGACGGCGCTGCTGCGGGCGGAGGGGCTGCATGTGTCCTATGGCCGCGTCGACGCGGTGCGCGGCGTGTCGCTGGCGGTGGAGGCCGGGCGGATCGTGACCGTGATCGGGCCGAACGGGGCGGGCAAGACCACGCTGCTGGCAGCCCTGATGGGGCTGCTGCCGTCGCGCGGGACGGTGACCTATGACGGCGCCGACCTGGCGCGGTTCGAGGTGGAGGACCGGGTGGAGCGCGGGCTGTGCCTGGTGCCCGAGGCGCGGGAGTTGTTCGGCGACATGAGCGTGGCCGACAACCTGCTGCTGGGCGCCTATCCGTTCCGCCGCGAGCGTGGCTTCCGTGCGAAGCTGGACGACGTGTACGCGCGGTTTCCGCGTCTGGCCGAGCGGCGGGGGCAGACCGCGTCCACCCTGTCGGGTGGCGAGCGGCAGATGCTGGCGCTCGGGCGCGCGCTGATGATGCGGCCCCGGCTGCTGATGCTGGACGAGCCGAGCCTGGGGCTGGCACCGCTGATCGTGCGGGAAATTTTCCGTATCATCATGGGCTTGCGAGAACTGGGCGTGTCGATCCTGCTGGTGGAGCAGAACGCGCGGGCGGCGCTGGAGAGTGCGGATTACGGCTATGTGCTGGAGACCGGGGAGATCAGCCTGCACGGGCCGGCGGCGGAGCTGCTGCATGACCCGCGTGTCACGGCGACGTATCTCGGTGGTGCCTGAGGGCGAAACGGCACGGCGGGTAGCCCTTGCTATCCGTCTCGAACTCTCCTATGTGTCTGTGCGTCAACTCCCGCTGGTCGGCCGTATCCTTGTTCCGCCTCGTGCGTTGAATTCGGTTCCCATACCCATCATCGAGACACGACCCGTCCGCACATTTCGCGCGGGCGGACACTCCATTGATGGAGACCGATATGCCTGAAGGCACAGTTAAGTGGTTCAACGGCCAGAAGGGCTTTGGATTCATCCAGCCCACCGACGGCAGCAAGGACGTGTTCGTGCACATTTCCGCCGTTGAGCGGGCTGGCATGACCAGCCTGCAAGAGGGCCAGAAGCTCAGCTTCGAGCTCGAGAAGGGTCAGCAGGGCAAGACCTCCGCGGTCAACCTGCAGGCTCGCTGATTTCCGGTGGGGCGGCTTCGGCCGCCCCGCGCCTACCCAAACCCCCAGAAAGAATTCATGCCTAACCTCTACCGGCTACCGACCAATCCCGCTCGACGGGTTGTTGCCTCCACCCCGCGTTTCCCGATCCCTGGCCGTGAGCCCGATCGGAGCCCTGAACAGGGCGAAACGCCTTCCGCCGCCAAGCGCGGCCTGTCCCCCGCCGAAATCCGCAAGATCGTCCGCGACGTCATCGGTTAAGCCGTCTGGCCGATCCTCGTCTGGCCGATCCTCGTCTGGCCGACCTTCGTCTGGCCGATCCGGCGAGGCCTCCCGTCCACGACGTTCAATTTATTGACATCGCGCCGTAGCTGCTTGTGGATCGTTCGGTTCGCGAACAACATAGCGTCATGGATGTGTGCGCTCGTCTCCTCTTCCGACCTTTGGCGTTCGCGGTTCTGCTGTCGACGGCGCCGGTTGCCGAGGCTTGGGCAAGCGGCCCCGGCGACCAGTCCGCGGTGTTCTGGGCGCTCGCGCCGTTGCGGATTTTAAGTTCCGCGGAAATCGACATCGAGGTGGCACGGCTCCGGGCCGCCCTGGCCCACGAGGTGCCGTTATCGGTCGCGTTATCGTTCGCGTTCCGGCGCGACGCGCGGGACTGGGTGCGGCTGGCGCAGGCGGAGCTGGCGCTGAAACCGGAAATCCGGCTCGACCGGCCGCAACTGATCGTGGTGATCGACCGGGCGCCCCAGGTGCAGGCGCTCGCGCTGGTTCTCGTTCGCGCCGACAAGCCGTGGGAAGTGCTGGGCGGCGTGCATGTCTCGACCGGGCAGGAAGGGCGCTTCGACCATTACGTCACGCCCACCGGCGTGTTCCTGCACACCGCCGATATCCTGGATTACCGTGCCGAGGGCACACTGAACGAAAACGGCATCCGCGGCCTCGGCGTGAAGGGGATGCGGGTGTGGGATTTCGGCTGGCAGATGGCGACCAAGGGCTGGCGGCGCGACGGCGAGCAGGGGCAGATCCGCATGGAGATGCACGCGACCGACCCGACCTACCTCGCCAGCCGCATCGGCCGCACCGCGTCTCAGGGCTGCATCAGGTTGCCCGAGACGATGAACCGTTTCCTCGACTGGCATGGCGTGCTGGACGTGGATTACGAGCACGCGGCGAATGACGACATCCGGTATCGCGCGCTGCTGCTGCGTGGACGCCGCCCGACGCTGCTGGCCGGCAATGCGCTGGTGGTGGTGGATTCGTCCGCCCCTGGCTCCGCCCTCGGCCCCGCGCGGGCGATGGTGAGCAGCCGATAGAAAACGAGCACGCAAAATTGCGGTTCCGCCACGGCGTGTGCGCGGGCATACAGGCGGCAGAAATCCATCGGAAGGACGCATCATGTCGAAAACCAGTTCGCTCACCGCCGTCGCTCTGGCAGCGACCCTCAGCGCCTGCGTTGTCGCACCGATCGCCCCTTCGGTGCTTGCCCTTCCGGGGCAGAACAAGCCCTATGGCCAGTTCCAGTCCGAGGATCTGCAATGCCGCGCCACGGCCCAGCAGGCGACGGCGGGGCAGGCCGAGGCGGCGAACCAGAACGCGGTCGGCGGCGCCGTGCTCGGCACGGCACTCGGAGCCGCCGGCGGCGCGCTGATCGGCTCGGCGTTCCGCAATCCAGGGGCCGGCGCGGCAATCGGCGCCACCGCCGGGCTCGGCATCGGCGGCAGCTATGGCGCCAATTCCTCTGCCTATGCCAATTACTCGCTCCAGCAGCGTTTCGATATCGTCTATACGCAGTGCATGTATGCGAACCAGAACTCGGTGCAGTCCCCGCCGGCTGGGTTCGCGTCCTATCCCGTCGTGGTGCCGTACGCCGCCCCGTATGGTGCCCCGTATGGTGCCCCTTACGCCGCTCCTTATGGTGCTCCCTACGCCTACCCGTATCGCCCGTACTGAACCGCACGCGTTCGAGGTCAGGGGAGCCGCGCCGCCGCGTCATGGCGGCGCGGTTGACGCGTTCGGCCAGCGGGTTCAGGGCTGAATCATGTTCCTCTGGTTCGAACGCAGGCTGCGCCCCACCGCACTCCCGCCCGACGCCACGCCGCCCATTGCCAGCGACGGCCGGGGCCTGGCGCGGTTCTACTGGCATTTCGTGCGACAGGCGCGCGGGCTGGTCATCGCGTTGTTTTGTATCGGCCTGGTAGTGGCGTTGCTCGACACCGCCATCCCGCTGTTCATCGGCCGCCTGGTCACGCTGGTTTCCACCACGCGGCCCGAGACGCTGCTGGCCGATGCCTGGCCGCAACTTCTCCTCATGGTGTTCGCGTTCCTGATCGCCCGGCCGGCGGCATTGCTGCTGCGCTTTCTGGTGACGAATCAGGCGATCGCGCCCGGCCTCACCAACCTCGTGCGCTGGCAGAGCCACTGGCACGTGGTGCGGCAGAGCTGGACATTCTTCCAGAACGATTTCGCCGGCCGCATCGCCAACCGCGTGATGCAGACCGGGCCTGCCTTGCGTGAGAGCATCGTGCAGGGAACCAACGCCGTCTGGTACATCGCGGTATACGGCACCGGCGCCACCATCGTGCTGGCGACGTCGGATCTGCGACTCGCGGCCCCGATGCTGCTGTGGTTCGTCGGCTACGTGGCGCTGCTGTGGTATTTCGTGCCCCGGATGCGCGACCGCTCGCGCGCGATGTCGGAGGTGCGCTCGGCGCTCACCGGCAAGATCGTGGACAGCTACACCAACATATTGACGGTGAAACTGTTCGCCCGCGCGCGGGACGAGGACGCGTTCGTGCGCCAGGGCGTGGACGACCACACGCGCGCCTACCATCGCCAGTTGCGCATGATCACGCGGTTCATCATCACGCTGACCGTGCTGAACGCGGCCATGGTGGTGGCGACCGGGGGCATGGCGATATGGCTGTGGACGCTGGGCCGCATCCCGGTGGGGATGGTCGCGACCGCCCTGCCGCTGGCGTGGCAGATTTCGAACATCGCCGGATGGGTGTCCGACAACGTGACCGGCATCTTCGAGAATGTCGGCGTGGTGCAGGACGGCATGAAATCCATCGCGGTGGCGCGCCAGATGCCCGATGCCGAGGGTGCCACCGACCTCGTGGTGTCGCGCGGCGAAATCCGCTTCGAGGGCGTGCGGTTCGGCTACGGCACCGCGCGGGGCGTGCTGCACGATTTGGACCTGGCCGTCGCGCCGGGCGAGCGTGTCGGGCTGGTCGGCCATTCGGGCGCCGGCAAGTCCACGCTGGTGAACCTGCTGCTGTCGTTCTACACGCCCGAGGCGGGGCGCATCGTGATCGACGGGCAGGATATCGCCCACGTGACCCAGGAGAGCCTGCGCGGACAGATCGCGATGGTGACGCAGGACACCTCGCTGCTGCACCGCTCGATCCGCGACAACATCCGCTACGGCCGGCCGGAGGCGCCCGAGGCCGAGGTGGTCGCGGCGGCGCGGCAGGCCGAGGCGCTCGATTTCATTGCCACGCTGGAGGACTGGAACGGGCGCACGGGGTTCGACGCCCATGTCGGCGAGCGCGGGGTGAAGCTGTCTGGCGGGCAGCGCCAGCGCATCGCGATCGCGCGGGTGATATTGAAGGACGCCCCGATCCTGGTGCTGGACGAGGCGACGTCCGCACTCGACTCCGAGGTGGAGGCGGCGATTCAAGGGCAGTTGGAGCGGCTGATGCGCGGCCGCACCGTGATCGCCATCGCGCACCGGCTTTCGACCATCGCGCGGATGGACAGGCTGGTCGTGATGGAGCACGGGCGGATCGTGGAGCAGGGAAGCCACGCGGTCTTGCTCGCCGCCGGCGGGGCGTATGCGCGCCTGTGGGCGCGGCAGTCGGGCGGTTTCGCGGAGGCGGCGGAGTGACCGGCGGAGGCGCGGGCCGCAAGATGCGCGTCGCGATGGTCGGCAACTGCCAGGCGGAGGTCGCCGCCATCGCGGTCCAGCGCCTCGCGGCGGAGGCCAGGGCGGATTGCGTGTTCATCAACGACCGCATCCCGCTCACCACCGCGAACCGGGCGTTCCTCGCCGGCGCGGACCTGGTCGTGACGCAGGAGGGCGGCCCGCGCGTCCAGTCCCCGGCCGGATGCCGGCTTATGACGATGCCCCTGCTGGCGGCGAATTTCCTATGGCCGTTCAGCACCGAGGACCATCCGCTCAACCCGACCGGCAAGGCCGAATTCTGCCTGCATGGCCCGTATGACCAGCAGGTCTCGGACGCATTCCTCAACCGGCTCATGCGGGATGATCCCGGGGCCGACCCGCGCGCGCTGGCGGACCGCTACATGGCCGCGGATTTCGCGACGATGGTCGATCTGGACGCGGTTTTCGTGGCCGACCGGGCCACGGCCCTGGCCCGCGACGCGCGCGCCGGTACCGATCACTGGCGATCGATCGAAGGCGTGTTCCGGGACCATCCGGCGTTCTGGACCAGTCTGCATCCGGCCGGCTGGCTGATGCGCGCGCTGTGCCGGCCGGTCCTGGAGGCGGTCGCCGGCGGCCCCTCGCGCACCGTCGATAACGCCTTGTTCTCGCTCGACGATCCGATGGAGTTCCTGCAGGCGCCGATCCATCCCAGCGTGCGCCGCCATTTCGGCTTGCGGTGGTGCCACGACGGCACCCGAAGCCGGTTTTTCAAGGAAGGCGTCTTCACCGGATGGGAGTATGCCCGCCGCTACGTCGAGTTCGCATACGACCCGGTCCTGGCGCGGACCGTGGGCGCCTATGACGGCGGGGCGCCAGCCGCCGACATCATTGATACGCTTGAGGCGTGTTTCCTCCGCCATCCCGAGAGCGCGGACGTCGCCTACTATTACAGCCACGCCTTGCTGGCGCTCGGGCGCCGGGCCGAGGCGCTGGAGCTTGCCAATCGCGCTGTCAGCCGCGAACCCGCCCGCCCGGTGTTCGCCGCCCATCTGGTCCGCGCCGTCAACGCCTTCGCCGCCGTTCATCTGAGCGTCCCGCGCCTGCCCCTGGACGCCCGCGTCTCGTTCGCGCATGGCGACGGCGAGGCCAGGGGCATCGCCGCCGCCGGCTGGACCCACCCCCAGCAATGGGGCGTGCTTTCCGACGCGCCCGCGTCCCGGCTGGTGTTCGCCGTCGCGGCCGATCAAGGCGCCCGTCTCGATCTGGAGTTCGAAATCATTCCCGTCCCCGCCACGCCGGCGCCCATCGAGGTCCAGGTCATCGTCGGCGGCCGCGCATGGACGACGTGGCGCCTCGACGGCACCGCCGAATGCCTCCGTCACGTCCTCGATGTGCCGGCGCAGGCGCCGCTGACACTGACTCTCGCTCAGCCGCCCGGCGGAGAAGCGGGACGGATCGGGTTGCGCGGCATGACCGCGCGGCGTGGGCCTCAGTGGATCTCCGGCTCCGCCACGCGAGCGGCCCCCTCCAGCACGCCGTAGTCGCATCCCTCGTTCGCCTGCCGCACCTCGCGCGTGTGCAGCAGCCCGAACCCGCGCACGTAATGCGCGGGGGGCGGCGCCCAGGCGGCGCGGCGAGCGGCGAGTTCGGCCTCGGGCACGCCCAGCGTCAGGGCGCGGGCCGCGACGTCGAGTGTGATCGGATCGCCGGTGCGCACCAAAGCGAGCGGGCCGCCGATGGCACTTTCGGGGGCGATGTGCAGCACGCAGGTGCCGTAGCTGGTGCCGGACATGCGGGCGTCGCTGATGCGGACCATGTCGCGCACGCCCTGTTTCAGGATCTTCTTCGGGATCGGCAGCATGCCCCATTCCGGCATGCCGGGGCCGCCGATGGGGCCGGCGTTGCGCAGCACCAGCACGCTGTCGGGGGTAACCGGCAAGTCGGGGTCGTCGATGCGCCTCGACATGTCGGCGTAGTCGTCGAACACCATGGCGGGGCCGGTGTGCCTGAGCAGGCGCGGGTCGGCGGCGCTGTGCTTGATGACGGCGCCGTCGGGGCAGAGATTGCCGCGCAGCACGGCGAGGCCGCCCTCGGCCTTCATCGGCTTATCGAGGGGGAGGATGACATCGTCGTTCAGCACGCGGGCGCCGGCGACGTTCTCGCCGAGGGTGCGGCCGGAGACGGTCATCACCGTGCGGTCGAGCTTGTCGCCGAGGCGATCCATCAGCGCCCGCAGGCCCCCCGCGTAGAAGAAATCCTCCATCAGGTATTTGCCGGAGGGGCGGATATTGGCCAGCAACGGGATTTCGCGCGACAGCGTGTCGTAGCGGTCGAGGTCGAACGCGATGCCTGCGCGGCGAGCCATGGCGATGATGTGGATGACGGCGTTGGTCGAGCCGCCCAACGACAGAGCCACGCGCACGGCATTCTCGAAATGCGCCGCCGTCAGGAAGCTGGACGGCGTCATGTCGTCCCAGGCCATCTCCACGATGCGGCGTCCGCAGGCGG
>JANXTF010000052.1 GCA_025352565.1 Rhodospirillales bacterium
CCAACAAAACGCCCCAATCAGAGTCCAGGTCAAACCACCCAAATACCAAACCAACACAGCATCCCGTTACCAGGACAAAGCATCGAAAAGACGCCGCCAACGTATCCCTTCCAATCCAGATTTACTTGTCAATGAACAACCCCTTTCGGGGCCCGCCGTCGTCGGCGAGAAGTGCCGGCCGCGTCGGGAGGCGTCTTCTACGACCACGATCAGGCGATGTCAAACCGATGACACAAACTTTCCCAGGCGGCCGATTTCATCAAATACGCAGTTGGGATCGAGGATTTGCGCATATCGGCGGGGGCGCCCCGCCGATATGCGTCGTTTTCCTGGCTCGCAGACGAGTCATGCGAAACGAACACTGGTCGTCGATTCAGGCCGCGTTGGCGGGCTGGGCGTTGATGACCAGCCCCTCGTCCCCGACCGAAACCCGCGCGGTGTCGCCGTCCTTCACGGTGCCTTCGAGGATCAGCCCCGCCAGCGCGTTCTGCAGGCTGCGCTGGATCACCCGCTTGAGCGGCCTTGCGCCGTACACCGGGTCGTACCCCTCGTTCGCCAGCCAATCCATCGCACCGGGATCGAGCGCCAGCGTGATCTTCCGATCCGCCAGCAGGCTCCGCAGGCGCACCAGCTGGATATCCACGATGGCGGCCATGTTGGCCCGCGCCAGCCGGCGGAACAGCACGATCTCGTCCAGGCGGTTGAGGAACTCGGGCCGGAAATGGGCCCGCACCACGTTCATCACCTGCCCGTACGCGGCGCCCAGATCACCCCCATCCGGCTGAGCCGCCAGGATGTCGCTGCCCATGTTGCTGGTCAGCACGATGATGGTGTTGCGGAAATCCACCGTCCGGCCCTGCCCGTCCGTCAGCCGCCCGTCGTCGAGCACCTGAAGCAGCACGTTGAACACGTCCTCGTGGGCTTTCTCGACCTCGTCGAACAGGATCACCTGATAGGGCCGGCGCCGCACCGCCTCGGTCAGCACGCCGCCCTCGTCGTAGCCGACATAGCCCGGCGGCGCCCCGATCAGCCGCGACACCGCGTGCTTCTCCATGAACTCGCTCATGTCGATGCGGATCATCGCGCGTTCGTCGTCGAACAGGAACGCGGCCAGCGTCTTGGCCAGCTCGGTCTTGCCCACGCCGGTTGGCCCCAGGAACAGGAAGCTGCCGATCGGCCGGCCCGGGTCCTGCAGGCCCGCCCTGGCGCGGCGCACCGCATCGGAGACGGCCTTCAGCGCATCCTCCTGCCCTACCACGCGGCGGCGCAACTCGTCCTCCATGCGGAGCAGCTTGGCGCGCTCGCCCTCCAGCATCCGGTCCACCGGGATGCCGGTCCAGCGCGCCACCACCCCCGCGATCGCCTCCTCGTTCACCGCCTCGTTCACCAGCAAGCCGTCCTGGCCGGCCGCGACCTTGGCCTCCAACGTCGGGATCACGCCGTACATCAGCTCGGACGCCCGGGCGAGATCCCCACGGCGCTGCGCCACCTCGACCTCGCTGCGCGCCTGATCCAGCTGCTCCTTCAGCTTCTGGGTCACCAGCAGCCGGTCCTTCTCCGCCCGCCACGTCGCTGTCATGGCATCCGCGCGTTCCTCGATTCCCGCCAGTTCGTGCTCCAGCTTCTCCAGCCGGTCGCGCGACCCGCGGTCCTCCTCGCGCCGCAGCGCCTCGCGCTCGATCTTGAGCTGCATGACGCGCCGGTCCAGCTCGTCCAGCGCCTCGGGCTTGCTGTCCACCTGCATCCGCAGCCGGCTCGCCGCCTCGTCGATCAGGTCGATCGCCTTGTCCGGCAGGAAACGGTTGGTGATGTAGCGGTTGCTTAGCGTGGCGGCGGCCACCAGCGCGCCATCGGTGATCCGCACGCCATGGTGCAGCTCGTATTTGTCCTTGATGCCGCGCAGGATGCTGACGGTGTCCTCCACCGAGGGCTCGCCCACGAATACCGCCTGGAAGCGCCGCGCAAGGGCCGCGTCTTTCTCGATGTATTTGCGGTACTCGTCGAGCGTGGTCGCGCCCACGCAATGCAGCGAGCCGCGCGCAAGCTCGGGCTTCAGCAGGTTGGACGCGTCCATCGCGCCATCCGCCTTGCCGGCGCCGACCAGGGTGTGCATCTCGTCGATGAAGAGGATGATCTCGCCCTGGGCGGATTCGATCTCCTTCAGCACGGCTTTCAGCCGCTCCTCGAACTCGCCGCGGAATTTGGCACCGGCGACCAGCGCCCCCAGATCGAGCGCCATCAACCGCTTGCTTTTCAGCGCCTCCGGCACGTCGCCGTTGACGATGCGCAGCGCCAAGCCTTCAACGATCGCGGTTTTGCCCACGCCGGGTTCGCCGATCAGTACTGGGTTGTTCTTGGTGCGGCGAGCGAGGATCTGGATGGTGCGGCGAATTTCCTCGTCGCGGCCGATCACCGGGTCAAGCGTGCCTTCGCGCGCGATCTCGGTCACGTCGCGGGCGTATTTCTTCAGCGCCTCGAAATTGGCTTCCGCGTTCTGGCTGTCCACCTTGCGGCCCTTGCGGATGTCCGCGATGGACCGCTCCAGCGCCTGAGGCGTGGCGCCACCCTGGCGCAACGCCTCCCCGCCCGGCCCATCGCCGCCCGCGAGCGCCAGCAGCAGGCGGTCCTGCGCCACATATTCGTCGCCGGCCTTGGTCGCGGCCTGCTGCGCGCCGTCCAGCACGCGCACCAGCGCGGAGGTCGCCTGCGCCGATCCCGCCCCGCTTCCCTGCACCTTCGGCAGCTTGGCGAGGGCGGCGTCATTGGCGTGGCGAACCGCCTTGTCGTCGCCGCCGGCCGCGCGGATCAATCCGCCGACCGCTCCTTCCTCGTCATCGAGCAGCGCCTTGAGCAGATGCTCGGGCGTCAGTTGCTGGTGATAGTCGCGCACCGCGATGGTCTGCGCGGCCTGGAGAAAACCGCGTGCGCGGTCGGTGAATTTCTCGATGTCCATGTCGTGTCCCTTTGACCAGGCGACGCCTCCGTTGCCGCCCCTCGAGAGGCGACGGCGCGGATCGCGGTTGCACAATATTTAGGCAATCATCGGCACGACTCAAGGATCAGGCGGGGCAAAGATCAGCCGGGCAATCAGATAACGTGGAAAATGTACAGCAGGATGATGATCGGGATGGGAATTCCGAGAAGCCAGAGCAGACCACCGCGCATGACCGTTCCTCCGTTGGGGCAGCGTGAAGCGATGCTGCCGTAACGCAAGAATTATGAGTACGGTTGCCCCAGCGGCGTCAGGTTGCCGCGCCGCCACGCCCGAGGCGGCGGCGCAGCTTGCCGATCCGGGCCACGCCCGCCAACCGCCGGTCGAGGAAGGCGTGAGTCGCCGCCTGCCCTTCGCTCTCATCGCGCAGCCAGAACAACACCGTCGCGGTATAGACCCCGGTCAGGATCGCACGCTTGGTGTACCAGCTGAAATCGGCCGAGCGGTCGCCGGCCTCGTGCCAGATCGTGTCGACCGTGCGGCCGACGATCCGCGCGGCGAGCCGGGCATTGCGTGGCAAAGCGAGCACGCCGAGGGCGCGGCGGATCGCCTCCCGGTGGGCCGCGCCCCGCGCCAGCCGCGCCACGATCAGCCCGCGCACCTTCGCCGGAAGGCGCAGCGCGGCGAATTCCGGCGCCACGCCGATCGCCGCCATGCGACGATCGGCGAGGTCCGAATGGGCCTCGATCAGATCGGGCAGACCGCCCGGGAACAGCAATTCGGCATCGGCCGGATCGCCTCCCGCGTCCCGCAGCGCCCGGCGAAGGGTGGCCATGCTCCATCCCGCGGCCGGGACCAGTGGCAGCAGCGCGTCGATGGCGGCATCCCGATCCGGACTCCCCTCGGGCGCGGCACTCATTGCCTGGCCTCCGCTTCGGCCTGCGCCGCGCGGGCAAGCTCCTCGGAGAAGCCGAACAGAGAGAAATCCCGCATGCGCATCGGATACAGGATGCCGTCGAGATGGTCGTATTCGTGCTGCACCACGCCGGCATGGAAGCCTGTCGCCTCGCGGGAGAACGCCTGCCCCTCGCCATCGACGCCGGTGTAGCGCACCCGCCAGGCCCGCGGCACCGCGGCGCGCAGGCCAGGGATCGACAGGCACCCCTCCCACCGCAGCCGCGCATCCTCGCCGAGCAGTTCCACCGTGGGGTTGATGACGACCGTGGTCGCCATCGGCGTGTCCTCGGGGTCATTCGTGCCCCGGTCGGGACTGGCGCGGAATACGAACAGGCGAAGGGGCACGTGAACCTGGGGCGCGGCAAGCCCGGCGCCGTTGGCGTCGATCATGGTCTCGACCATGTCGGCGACCAGACGCCGGATTTCGGGCGCGGTCGGGTCCGCCACCGGTTCGGCGCGCCCCAACAGCACGGGGTGGCCCATGCGGGCGATCTTCAGGATGGCCATGTGGTCTCCGCTCGGCTGAGGCTTTAAAGATAGGGTGCGGAAAGGCTTTGGCGAGTTCGGCGATCTCTGTTATAGCCGCCGCCTCACGCGTGGGGAGCCACGCGAGAAGATTTTGACACGTCCCGGCAATCGGGGCGTTCGCAAGAGGAGTTGGCGGCCAAGTGCAGGTTCTGGTTCGAGACAACAACGTCGATCAGGCGCTTAAGGCGCTGAAAAAGAAGATGCAGCGCGAAGGCATCTTCCGCGAGATGAAGCTGCGTCGCCATTATGAGAAGCCGTCCGAGCGCCGCGCCCGCGAGGCCGCCGAAGCGGTTCGTCGCGCCCGCAAGATGGAGCGTAAGCGGCTCGAGCGCGAAGGCTTTTAGCACACTATCGCCCGGCGGCGTTCCGCCTGCTCTCGAATGCCGCCAGGGTCGATGCATATTCGGGCAATCCGCCTGACCGCCAGGCGAAATGTCGGTGTCAGCGGCACCGAAGCCGTGAACGCCGCCGGCCGAGCCCGAGCGTGCCATCCGGCCCTCCCTCGACGTCGATCTGCGTTCATCTGCCTTGGCCGATAGCAACGCCCCCCAACATCGGCTAAGCTTCGACGCTCAAGAATAAGGCGCAATGTCGCCGATGACGGGAGTCTTTCCATGAGCCAGACCCACCTCGCCGAACCGGAAACCATGCGCGGCCGCATCGGCAACATCTTCGGCGGCTCGGTCGGCAACCTCATCGAATGGTACGACTTCTACGTCTTCAACACCTTCGCGCTCTACTTCGCCAAGCAGTTCTCGGCCCCCTCCAGCAGCCCCACGCAGCAATTCATCACCGTGTTCGGCATCTACGCCCTGGGCTTCGTCATCCGCCCGGTCGGCGGCTGGATTCTCGGATCGCTCGCGGATCGGAAGGGCCGGCGCGCGGCGCTCAGCCTTTCGGTGATCCTGATGTGCGCGGGCTCGCTCATCATCGCGATACTGCCGACCTATGCCAGCATCGGCGTCATGGCGCCCGTCCTGCTGCTGGTGGCGCGGCTCATCCAGGGCATTTCACTCGGCGGCGAATACGCGTCATCGGCCACCTATCTCAGCGAGATGTCGCTCGCCCGCAACCGCGGCTTCTACACCTCGTTCCAATACGTGACTCTCATCGGCGGCCAGGTGCTCGGCAGCCTCACGCTGCTCATCATGCAAAGCCTCTACACCGCGCCGGAGCTGGAAAATTGGGGCTGGCGCGTCCCGTTCGTCCTGGGCGCCGCCTTCTCCGTGTTCGGCCTCTATCTGCGCCGGGGCATCACCGAGTCCGAGGATTTCGAGCGCGCCGCCCGCGCGCCGCGCGAGAGCTCGATCCGGATGCTGCTGGCCCATAAGCGCGAGCTGTTCATCGTGCTCGGCCTCACCATGGGCGGCACCACGGCGTTCTACACCTACACCACCTACATGACGACCTATCTTACCAACACGGTGAAGCTCACGCGTGAGAACGCCAACCTGATTTCGCTCATCACGTTGGTCATCTACGCCTGCATCCAACCCGTGTTCGGCGCCATCTCGGACCGCGTCGGCCGCCGCCCGGTGCTGATGTGGTTCGGCGTGCTTGGCACGCTCTGCACCGTGCCGCTGCTCACCGCCCTGTCCCAGACACGGGATTTCACCACGGCGCTCCTGCTGGTGATGGCGGCCCTGGTGATCGTGTCGGGCTACACCTCGATCAACGCGGTGGTGAAGGCCGAATTATTCCCCACCAAGATGCGGGCGCTCGGCGTGGGCGTGCCTTACGCCATCGCCGTCTCGCTGTTCGGCGGCACCGCCCCGCTCATCGCGCTCCAATTGAAGGACTGGGGGGTCGAGAGCTACTTCTACTGGTATGTGAGTTTCATGTGCCTTTGCTCCCTGCTGGTGTATTTCTTCATGCGCGACACGAAGCACACCTCGCGCATCGGAGGGTAAGCCTTACCTGACCGCATGGCGACCCTTAGTGTCCGTCCAGAAACTTCTTGAGTCATACGAATCGGATGTGATTCAAGGAAGGCCGCTCCGTTTGAGAGGCTGTCATGTGGACCGTTGAAAACCGCCCTCGCTACAACCGCGACCGTCTGCGCTACCCGAGCGACCTCT
>JANXTF010000092.1 GCA_025352565.1 Rhodospirillales bacterium
GGCCGCCTTCGGGCTTCAGCGGATTGTCGAGGGTGCGGATGACGTCGTCGTTCAGCACGCGGGCGCCGGCGATGCCCTCGCCGAGGGTCTGGCCGGTGACGGTGATCGCCGACCGGTCGAGCAGGTCGCCCAGCCGCTCCATCAGCGCCCGCAGGCCGCCGGCATAGTAGAAATCCTGCATCAGATACGTGCTTCCGGAGGGCCGGATGTTGGCCAGCAGCGGGGTGGCCCGGGACAGCGCGTCGAACCGGTCGAGGTCGAGCGACAGGCCGCTGCGCCGCGCCATGGCGATCAGATGGATGATGGCGTTGGTCGAGCCGCCGATCGCCATTGCCACTTTGACGGCGTTGTCGAAGCTGGCCTGGGTGAGGAAGCGCGACGGCTTGAAGTCGTCCCAGACCATCTCGACGATGCGGCGGCCGCAGGCGGTGGCCATGCGGGCGTGGTTGCTGTCGGCAGCCGGGATCGAGGAGCTGCCCGGAAGCGCGAGGCCAAGCGCCTCGGCGGCCGAGGTCATGGTGCTGGCGGTGCCCATGGTCATGCAGGTGCCCCAGGAGCGGGCGATGCCGTCCTCCACACCTTCCCAATCGGACTGCGTGATGTTGCCGGCGCGCAGCTCGTCCCAGAATTTCCAGGTATCCGAGCCCGAGCCCAGCGTGTGGCCGTTCCAGTTGCCGCGCAGCATGGGGCCCGCGGGCAGGAAGATGCAGGGAAGGTCCATCGAGAACGCACCCATCAGCATCGCGGGCGTGGTCTTGTCGCAGCCGCCCATCAGCACCAGCGCGTCGAAGGGCTGCGAGCGGGCGATCTCCTCGATCTCCATGGCGAGCAGGTTGCGATACAGCATGGTGCTCGGCTTCATGAAGTTCTCGGGCAGGGCAAGTGCCGGAATTTCAAGGGGAAATCCGCCGGCCTGCCACACGCCGCGCTTCACCTCCTCGGCCCGGATGCGGAAATGCTGGTGGCACGGGTTGAGGTCCGACCAGGTGTTGAGGATGCCGATGACCGGCTTGCCCTGCCAATCCTGCGCGGCATAGCCCATCTGCTTGGTCCGGCTGCGATGCCCGAAGCTGCGCAAATCCGCCACGCCGTACCAGCGATGGCTGCGGAGTTCCTCGGGCGTTTTGCGGGCCATGGTAGCGGTATCCTTAGCTTTGCCCGACCCTGCCTTGGTCTTCACCCGCGATCAAGCGCGGCAATCATTCGCGCCGCGCCTAGTTCCACCGAATCGTCGTTCAGGACGCGCGTCACCCGCAGATGTTCGGGCAGCGGAACCACGCGGGCCAGGCGGGCGGCGATGTCGGACACATCCTCCCTTCCCCGCCCCGCGAGCCTTCCGGCGAGGATCTCCGGCGGTGCGAAAACCTCCAAAATCCGCACGCAATAGCGGGAATCCGCGAATTCCAGCACCGCGCGGGACACGCTGGCGACCACGTTCCGGCCGGCGCGAAGGTCGTCCTCGATGTCGATAGGGATGCCATATAACAATCCATGCGCCTCCCACCACAGCGCATAGCCGCCCGCGTTCCGGACCCGCTCGAATTCCGCGCGTCCGACCGCGAGGTGCCCCTCGTCGCCGACATCGGCCGGCCGCGTGATCGCGCGCCGCGCGAAACGAAAGCCCTTCCCCGCCAGCCTCTGGCGCGCCAACGCCAGCAACGTGTCCTTGCCCGCGCCGGATGGCCCAACTATCAGAAACAACATTCGTCCCCCCTCCACCCACTCTCGGACCGCATTCGCATGTTCACAACCCGCCCCGAAATCGCCGGCACGTTCGGCGTGGTCGCCACCACCCACTGGATCGCGAGCGGGGTCGGCATGGCCGTGCTCGAGCGCGGCGGCAACGCGTTCGACGCGGCGGTGGCTTCGGCCTTCACGCTGCAAGTCGCCGAGCCGCATCTGAACGGCCCGGGCGGCGACGCGCCAATCATCATCCATGACGCGCGCACCGGCACGCAGCATGTCATCTGCGGCCAGGGGGTCGCCCCCGATGCCGCCACCCCCGAATACTTCGCCCGCCACGACCTCGACCTCATCCCCGGCACCGGATTGCTTCCGGCCGTGGTTCCCGGCGCATTCGATGCCTGGTGCCTGCTACTGCGTGACTGGGGCACCTGGGAACTGGCCGATGTGCTCGCTTTCGCCATCGGTTACGCGCGGCGCGGCATCCATATCGTCCCCCGCATCAGCGCCACCATCGAGAGCGTGCGCCCGCTGTTCGAGGCCGAATGGCCCAGCAGCGCCGAGGTGTTCCTGCCGCATGGCGAGGTCCCCGGCCCCGGCACCCTGTTCGCCCGCCCGGCGCTGGCCGATACCTGGGAGCGCGTACTGCGCGAGAGCGTCGGCGCCACCCGCGAGGCCCGCATCGATGCCGCCCGCAACATCTGGTATCGCGGCTTCGTGGCGGAGGCCATCGGCGCCTTCTACGCCGGCACCGACGTGCTGGACGCGTCGGGCCGCCGCCATCGCGGCCTGCTCACCGCCGACGACATGGCCCGCTGGGCGGCCTCGGTCGAGGAACCCGTCGGCCTCGACTATCACGGCCACACCGTCCTCAAATGCGGGCCCTGGAGCCAGGGCCCCGTGCTGCTCCAGCAATTGGCCCTGTGGCGCGGCATCGACGTGGCCGGCATGGACCCGTTGGGCAGCGAATTCGCCCATACCGCCATCGAAATCATGAAGCTCGCCTACGCCGACCGCGAGGCCTATTACGGCGACCCCGACATGGTCGAAGTGCCACTCGACCATCTGCTTTCAAACGAATACAACGATTTACGCCGCACCCTCATCGGCCACCGTGCCTCGCTCGAACTCCGCCCCGGCATTGTCCCCGGATTCACCCCCAAGGTCGATCGCCACGCCGAAAGCCGCGCCGAAATGCTCACCCGCGCCCCCGGCGTGGGCGAACCCACGGTGGCCCGCCTGGGCGTGATCGGGGCGGACACCGTGCATATCGACGTCATCGATCGCTGGGGCAACATGATCAGCGCGACCCCCTCGGGGGGCTGGCTGCAATCCTCCCCGATCGTTCCCGGCCTCGGCTTCTGCATCGGCACGCGCGGCCAGATGTTCTGGCTGGAGCAGGGCCTGCCCAACAGCCTCGCCCCCCGCAAGCGCCCCCGCACCACGCTCTCGCCCAGCATGGCCCTGCGCGACGGCAAGCCCTGGATGGCGTTCGGGACACCCGGCGGCGAGCAGCAGGACCAGTGGTCCGCCATCATGTTCCTTCGCATGGTCCACCATCGCCTCGGCATCCAGCAGGCGGTGGACATGCCCAGCTTCCACACCGAACATTGGCCCAGCAGCTTCTGGCCTCGCGTGGCGCGGCCGGGAAAGGTGGTGCTCGAAGGCCGCTACGACCCCACGGTGCTGCACGAAATGCTGGTCCGGGGCCACTTGGCCGAACTCGGCGGCGACTGGACCGAGGGGCGCCTGTCCGCCGCCCGCATCGAGCCCGATGGCCAAATGTTCGCGGGCGCCAATCCGCGCGGGATGCAGGGCTATGCCGTGGGGCGGTGAAACGGGTGCGGCGCCCGACTGGCGCCGTGCGCGATAATCGGACCGGGCGATAGCGCGGTCGCGCGCAAGCCCGGCGGGTCCATCGCAATGGCCGGGATCGCGGACGCCGTGCCTGTGTTCGCGCCCGGCCGGGGGAAAGGCGATCATCGGCGCTCCAGGCGGTTCCCACTTTGCCCCCCGCGCCATTGAGCCGGGGGACCGTGCCGGGAGCTAGTTTCGAAAGGCCGCCAATGCCTGCCGCGCAATGATCAATTTCTGCACCTCGCTGGCCCCCTCGTAAATTCGCAGCGCGCGAATTTCCCGGTACAGTTCCTCGACCTTCACGCCGACCTTTACGCCAAGCCCGCCGAATATCTGCAACGCGTCGTCGATCACCTTCTGCGCCGCCTCCGTCGCATGCAGTTTCGCCATCGCCGCTTCGCGCGTCACGCGCCGTCCCTGCACATCGCGCGACCACGCCGCGCGATAGATCAGCAACGCGCTGGCATCGATCGCCACCGCCATGTCCGCCAGCTTGGCCTGCGTCATCTGCAAATCCGCGAGCGGCGCGCCGAATAATTGCCGCGACGACGCACGTTGCAGCGCCTCGTCGAACGCGCGCCGCGCGAAGCCGAGTGCCGCCGCCCCCACGGTGGTGCGGAACACGTCCAGCGTCGCCATCGCCACCTTGAAGCCCTCGCCCGCCACGCCGATCAGATCGGCTGCCGGGATCAGGCAGTTCTCGAACCGCAAGGTCGCCAGCGGATGCGGCGCGATCACCTCGATCCGCTCCGCGATCGCCAGTCCGGGCGTGCCGGCTTCGACCAGAAACGCCGAAATCCCGCGTGAGCCGGCGGCCTCGCCGCTGCGCGCGAACACCACATAGAAATCCGCGATGCCGCCGTTGGAAATCCAGGTCTTCTCGCCGTCGAGCCGCCACCCCCCGGTCACGCGCACCGCCGTCATCGCCATCGCGGCCACGTCCGATCCCGCCTCAGGCTCGGACAGGGCGAACGCCGCGATCCGTTCGCCCGCACGTACGCCGGGCAGGATTCGCGCCTGCATGTCAGGCGTCCCGAACAGCGTGATGGCACCTGTCCCAAGGCCCTGCATGGCGAACGCGAAATCGCTCAATCCCGAATATCGCGCGAGAATTTCGCGCGCGAGGCACAAAGTCCGCACATCCAGCGCGTCCGCCCCCTGCTCCGGCACGGCGCAGGAAAGCCACCCGCCTTCCCCCAAGGCCCGCACCAGCGCACGGCACTCCGCATCCACATCGGTATGCGGATGCACGCCCATGCCGATATGAAGCTCGGCCCAGGCCTCCAGCCGCCGCGCGAAATCGCGGTGATGGTCGTCGAGGAACGGCCAGTCGAGATAGCTCCGGTCGGCCATCAATTGCCCTCGAACACGGGACGCTGCCGGGCGGCGAAGGCGTGATACGCGCGGCCGAAATCGCGTGTCTGCATGCAGATCGCCTGCGCCTGTGCCTCGGCCTCGATCGCCTCGTCCACGCCCATGCTCCATTCCTGGTGCATGCACTTCTTGGTCATGGCATGGGCGAAGTTCGGCCCCGCCGCGATCTGACCCGCCAAGGCCTGCGCTTCGGTCAGCAACGCATCCGCCGCGCAGAGCCGGTTGAAGAATCCCCAGCGTTCCGCCTCCGCCCCGTCCATCGCCCGGCCGGTGTAGAACAGCTCCGCCGCCCGTCCCGCGCCGATGATGCGCGGCAGGATGTTGCACGCCCCCATATCCGCTCCGGCCAGACCCACCCGTGCGAACAGGAACGCCACGCGGGCATTCGCCGTGCCCAGCCGCAAATCGGACGCCATCGCCAGAATGGCGCCCGCACCCGCGCACACGCCATCCACGGCGGCGATAATCGGTTGCGGACAGGCGCGCATCGCCTTCACCAGATCGCCGGTCATGCGCGTGAAATCGAGCAGCCCGCCCATGTCGCCGGCCTCCTGCATCCGCACCAGAGGCCCGATGATCTCGTGTACGTCGCCGCCGGAGCAGAAATTCCCCCCCTCCCCCGCGATCACCACAACCTTGACGGCGGAGGCGTAAGCCAGCGCGCGGAACATGTCGCGCAACTCGGCATAGCTGTCGAACGTCAGCGGGTTCTTCTTCTCCGGCCGCGCCAGCAGCACGGTGCCGACGCCGCCCTCCAACGACCAGCGGAAATGCGCGGGAGTCCAGGCCGTGAAATCGGTTGTCATGCGCCTCGCTCCGAAACAAGCTTATGGCGGGCCTGCCCACGCAACGGCTGCCCATCCGCGCCCCGCTCCCACCCGAGAAGGGGCGCGATCTCCGCGTCGCCGGTCAGCTTCACCAAAGCCATTTCGCGTGCTCCTTCCCATTGACCTCCCCGTTGGCCGCCCGCAAGGAGATAGCGCGGCGGTTATGTCGCCGCCAGCCGCCGCTCATACGCCTGCGCCAGCATGGTCGCCGGTAACAGCAGCGCGAAATAGATCAGCGCCACCACGGTGTAGGTCTCCAGCGGCCGGTAGGTGTCCGCCGTGATGAGCTGGCCCTGATACAGCAGATCGGGCACCGCGATGGTCGAGACCAGCGACGTGTTCTTCAACTGCGTGATCGACTGGTTGACGAATGGGGGCACCATCCGGCGCACCGCCTGCGGCAGGATCACCAGCCGCATCATCGACCAGCGCCGCAACCCCAGCGCCCGGGCGGCGTCCCATTGTCCACGCTCGATCGAGACGATGCCGCCGCGGAAAATCTCGGCGTAGAACGCGCCGGTATAAAGCGACAGCACCAGCCCCGCCGCCGCCAGCGCCGGGATCTGGATGCCCAGTATCACCGGCAGCGCGTAATAGAACCACACGATCTGCACCAGCAGCGGCGTGCAGCGGAATGCCTCGATGTAGGCAACCAGCGGCGCGTTCACCAATCTGGACGGCGACAGCCGGCCGAGCCCGACCAGCAGCCCCACGATCAGGCCAAGAAAGATCGTGCCCAGCGTAAAGGCGAGCGTCACCTCGATGCCGGTGACGAACAGGCGTTCGTACCGCCACAGAAAGCCGAAGCTCCATTCGTAGGGCAAAACCCGTCAGCCTTGTCTCGCCGCAACGTTCAGAACGACAATTCCTTCGGCACATCCTCGCGCCGCGCGCCGGACTTCTCCAGCCCCTGCAGCATCCACTCCCGGATCTGCCCCGTGCCGCGGTTGAAATCGAGCCAGGCGTTGACCACGTCGGCGAAGCGGATGTCGGGCTCGCGACGGATGCCAAGGCAGCTCGGCAGCGCCACCGTCGGGCCGCTCAGCATCACGAAGCTGCCCAGGCTCGGGTTCTTGCCGAGCGCCGTCAGTGCCAGGATCGCCGCCAGGATGTCCACATCCGCGCGTCCGGACTGCAACGCCAGAATGCAGTCGTCGCGCGTTTTGAACGCGGTGATCTGCGATTTCGGGGCGTAGCGGCGGGCCGAGGTCTCGTGCAGCGATCCGAGATCGCAGGCCACGCGGATATCGGGTTTGTTGATGTCGTCCCACGTCGTCGGCGTGAAGCCCTTCTTGGCGATGCAGCCGAACGGGTGGATGATCATCGGGTGCGTGAAGCCGATCGCCAGCGCCCGCTGCGGTGTGGGGTTGAGCGCGAACGCCAGATCGACCTTGTTGGCCTGCAGATCGAGCACCGAATTGCCATAGGTGCTCTCGACATATTCCAACTTGGCGTCGAACACCTTGGCGATGTCGAGCGCCATGCTGATGGCGGCGCCCGACCATTCGCCGGTCGCGATATCCTTCTGGAAATACGGCAACTCTCCCGGCAATGCGGCGATCCGCATGGTCTTGGTGCGGTTGATGCGCTCGAACGTGCTCTCATTGGCGCTTTGCGCGTGGGCGGTGCCGATGAGCGCCGCAACGGGCGCGATCCCGGCGGCGGCAGCCCCGGCGGTGGCGATGAAGCGTCGGCTGATGCGGTTGGTCATCGTTGGTTCCCCATTACATTCCCAGATAGGCACGTCGCACATCGGCATTCCCGGCGATCTGGGCGGCGCTGCCCGACATCACCACACGCCCGGTTTGCAGGACATAGGCGCGGTCGGCGATCTCCAATGCCTCGGCCAGACGCTGCTCCACCAGCAGCACCGTCACGCCGAGGTCGCGGATACGCAAGATCGCCGCCAGGATGTCATCCACCAGGCGCGGCATGATGCCCTGGCTCGGCTCGTCCAGCATCAACAATCGCGGCTGCGTCATCAAGGCGCGGCCGATGGCCAGCATCTGCTGCTCGCCGCCCGAAAGCGTCTCAGCGCGCTGGCCCAGCCGCTCCTGCAGCCGCGGGAACAGCGAGAACACGAGATCGAGCGGCTTGAAGCGGTCGGGGTCGCCGCGTTTGGCGTAGGCGCCGAGGCGAAGATTATCCTCCACCGAAAGGCGCGGAAACAGCCGCCGCCCCTCCGGCACCAGGTTCACGCCCATCCGTGCGATCATGTGCGGCCGCATGCGGCGCAGATCGGCCCCCTCGAACGCGATTTCCCCCTCGGTTGCGACCTGGCCGGAAATCGCCTTCAGCAGCGTGCTCTTGCCCGCGCCGTTGGCCCCCACCACGGCCACGATCTCCCCGGCCGCCACCTGCATCGACACACCTTGCAGCGCCTTCAGCCCGCGATACGAGGCGGAGAGATTTTCAAGCCGCAGCATAGCGGTCGCCCAGATAGGCCCGGATCACGTCGGGGTTGCGCACGATCTCTTCGGGCGAGCCGATGGTCAGCACGCGCCCGAGATTGAGCACCACCGCGCGCGACACCAGCGGCAGCACGATCTCCATGACGTGCTCGACCATGATGATCGTCACCCCCTGGGCCTGCACGTCGCGGATCAATTGCACGCCCGATTGCGCCTCGGTCGGGGTGAGCCCGGTCAGCATCTCGTCCAGCAGCAGCAAACGCGGCTTGGTCGCCAGCGCGCGGGCGACTTCGAGGCGGCGCTTCTCGGGCGGGCTGAGATTGTAGGCGGGACGGTCCGCGCGGCTGGCGAGGCCGCAAAAATCCAGCGTCTCCATGGCCGCCTTCATGGCCGGCGCGGTGCGGCGGTGGCGCGCATAGGCCCCGACCATCACGTTTTCCAGCACGGTCATGCTGTCGAAGCTGCGGACCACCTGGAACGTCCGCCCGATGCCCCGCTCGGCGCAGGTCACCGGCCCGAGGCCCGAGATCCGCTCCCCGACCAGGCGGATTTCCCCCCGGTCGGGCGTCACCTCCCCCGCGATGGCGTTGAACAGCGAGGTCTTGCCGGCCCCGTTCGGCCCGATCAGTCCCAGGATTTCCCCCGCCGCCACCTCGAACGACACGTCCACGTTGGCCGCCACGCCGCCGAACGACTTGCTGACGCAATCGACCCTAAGCAGGGCTGCCATCGGGCGCCCCTTTCGCGCGGCGGCGGAGGCCGAACAGGCTGAGCAGCCCGGCAGGCCGCGCGAGCGCCACCACCACGATGACAAGCCCATAGATCATGAGATCGACGCCCCGCCCCGAACCGCCGAGATACGACCGGCTCAGCTCGCTCAGCGGCGTCAGCACGGCCGCCCCCAGGAACGGCCCCCACAACGTCCCCACGCCACCCAGCACGGCGGGCAGCGCGATCAGGATGGCGAGTTGGCCGCTCATGGTGCTGTCAGGGTCGATATACCCCACGTATTGCGCGTAGATCGCACCCCCCATGCCGGTGAAGAACCCGCTGATGGCAGCGGCCGCCATCTTGCTCGGGAACACGCGCACGCCGAGGCTGCGCGCGGCCACCACGTCGTCCTTCACCGCGCGCCACGAGAAGCCCCAGCGCGAGCCCTCGATGCACCACGCCGCCAGCCACGTCGCGGCGGCGAACGCCAGCACCACGTAGTGGTAAGGCAGCTTCTGGGTGCGGAATTGCAGGGCAAGCCAGCTATCGCCCTTGAACGGGATATACACGCCCATCGCGCCGCCGACGAAATCCCAGTTGAGGAACAGCAGATAGCCGATCTCGGCCACCACGACGGTGGCGATCGCGTAGTAATGCCCCGACAGCCGGAAGCACGGCCAGCCCACCAGCAGCGCCACCAGGCCGCCCACCAGCCCGCCCGCGAACATGCCGATCAGCGGCGGCACGCCGGCCTGCACGAACAGCAGCGTCGAGACATAGCCGCCGATGCCGAAATACAGCGAGTGGCCGAGCGATATCTGCCCGCAATAGCCGCCCAGGATGTTCCACGCCTGCGCCAGTCCCGCGAACAGGATCGAGATGATGATGAGATTGCGGGTGTACACATCCCCGATCGGCAGCGGCAGCAGGATCAGGGCGACCAGCAGGACGGCGCCGACGACCAGTTCGCGGCGGCGGCGGCGGGTGATGCGGTTGTCCATCACAGCTTGCCGAACAGCCCGCGCGGCCGGAACATCAGCACCACCATGTAGATGCCGAACACGCTCACCTGCTTCAGCGACGGCTCCAGCAGGGCCGCCGTCACCGCCTCCACCTCGCCGATCAGCACGCCCGCCACCAGCGCGCCCAACAGGCTGCCGAAGCCGCCGAGTGCCACCGTCACGTAGGCGATCAGCGCGAAATTCGCCCCCACATTGGGCGCCACGTAATAGAACCCGGCCAGCATCACGCCCGCCACACCCACGGTCGCGGCACCGAGACCCCAGCCCAGCGCGAAAATCCGGTCGCGGTCGATGCCGATCAGCGCCACCGCGTCGCGGTCCTCGCGCGTGGCTTCCAGCGCGCGGCCGAACTCGGTGCGCGAGATCGCCAACAGGCCGGCGAACGCGACCAGACAAACCAGGCTCGCCGCCACCTGCGGCAGCGGCAGGTACACCCCGCCGATCTGCGCCGTGCGCCCCGCCAGCCAGCCCGTGTTGATGCTCTTGAACTCGCCGCCGAACACGAACTGCGCGGCGCCCCGGATGAATATCGCCAGCCCGAACGTCACGAAAATCTGCACCATGCCGCGATTGAAGCTGACGCTGAGCGCCCGCGCGATCAGCCCGCGATAGATCAGCACGCCCAGCCCGAACAGCAGCAACGCCACCACCGGCAGCATCATCAGCGGATCGAGCCCGGCGTATTGCCAGAGCACGAACGCCGCGAACATCGCCAGCATCATCAGTTCGCCATGGGCGAAGTTGACGATGTCCATCAGCCCGAAGATCAGGCTGAGCCCGGCGGCCACCAACGCATAGATCAACCCCATCAGCAGGCCGCCGATCACGACCTGGAGGATGATTGCGGTCACGAGGTGAAGCCGTGACGGCCCAGAGCGGCCATGCCTGCTTCCCCCCTCCCCTCGAGGAGCGGGGGGAAGCAGGGGTCATGCTGCTTCATCGAGGCGTTCAGGTGACCGAGCGGCTACTTCACGCCCCAAACCGTCTCCTGCACCGCCAGATCGAACGGCCAGACCGTGTGGTACGTCCCGTTCGTCACCTGCTGGATCACCGGAGTCCCCTTGGTGTTCTGCCCGGTCTCGTCGAACTTCACCCCCGCCCACGGCATGATCGTCTGGCTGCCCGGCACGTCGGTCGCGATCAGCGCCTTGCGGATATCGTCCGGCTTGGCCGACCCCGCCCGGTCGATCGCGTCGGCCAGCACCATCAGCGCGGTAATCTCGCGCGAGGTGTTGTCGTTCAGATCCTTGCCGTTCTTGGCCTTGTAGATGGCGTTCACCGCCGGGATCGCGGGCCGCGTCCTGGCCGCGTCCAGCGCGAAGCTCGACCGGCTCATCGTCCCCTCGGCCAGCGGCCCCGCCCCGGTCAGGAATCCCTGCTCCTGGAAGCCCGCCGCCTGGGCCATGATCGCCTTGGGCTTGTAGCCGATCTCGTTCATCGCCCGCAGGATCAGAATGGCGTCGCTGGTATAGGACGACGGCATGATGACATCGGCATCCGCCGCCTTCAGCCGTTGCGCCTCCGCCGACAGCGAAGGCGAACTCGCGCGATACTTGATGTCGGCCGCGACGTTGATCCCGCTGGTCCCGGCCAGCTTGCGCTGCGCGCCGCTGCTGTCTGACCCGAAGATCGAATCCTCGTAGAACAAAGCGACGGATTTCACCGGATGCCCGGTCTTGGCTCCGATGTCCTTGAAGAACTGGAACATCGCCGCCGTGAACATCTCGTCGTGCGGGCTGGTGCGGAAAAACCACTTCAGGCCGCGCTGATTGAGGCTCGGCGACGAATTGTCCGCCGACATGTAGGGCACCTCGTAGCGTTCGGTGACCTGGCTGATCGTCGCCGCCGTGGCACTGGTGTAGCTGCCGATGATGGCGACCGCGTGCTCCTGCGTGATGAGCCGCTCGGCCTCCGCGCGCGCCTTCTGCGGATCGTTCTGGCTGTCGGCGAACACGATGCGGATCTTGGCGCCGCCAAGATGGGCCAGCCCGCCCCCCTTGCCCATCAGCATCGGGATCGGGTCATGCGCGTTGTTCAGCAGATCCTGGCCGACTTCGAGCACCGCCTTGGCGTCCAGCCCGACGGCGGCGCCATTGCCCGTCAGTGGATACACGGCGCCGATGACCACCTCGTCGGCCGCCTGGGCCGGCGCACCGGCGGCCAATGCCGCCGCCATGGCGAACAAAGAAATCCCGAAACGCTTCATGCAGCCCCCCAACGATCGCGAACAGGGGCAAAGCAATGCACGGGCCGCGCGGCGCGGCAAGCCTGTCCGTCATGGCGAGGGGCCCCCGGGGGGATGGGGCGATCGACGGGTCTCGAACCCGCGACATCCAAGACCACAACCTGGCGCTCTACCAACTGAGCTACGACCGCCATCGTTCCCCGGGGACGCGCGTGTTAGGCCAAACCGGCGGCCCACGTCAATCCGGACACGCCGAATCACCGCGCAATCGCGTGAATGACCCCAATCGCGGGCCGCCGCCTGGCGGCGCGGCGGCTCAGGGGCGCCAGGGCGGCCCCGCCCCGGAGGCCCGGCCGCGGCGCACGGGCACGCGCCAGAGGCCGTGCGAAACAGGCTGGCCATGTCGGGGACGCTCGGGCCGCGCCCGCCCTGCCCGCTTCTTCCGCCGGCGCACGGCCTTGGGCTTCACGATGTCCGGGACCGGCCGGATGCCCGTCATCCACAACACCGGCCGCAGCAGGCGCCCCGCCTGCGGTGCCGCCTTCA
>JANXTF010000039.1 GCA_025352565.1 Rhodospirillales bacterium
CTACTCCGTCACGCCGAGCGGCGGAGAGATCTCCCAGGGTAAGACACGCCTCTTTCCCTCGAATGCTGCCGGATTTACCTGAGGCGGCGTCTGGATGGACATCGGGCTTTCCCTTCAGGCGCAGGGTCGCCCCACCGCAGCGGCCTTGTAACCGGTTCCTGTTCGTCAGCTCCGAAGTTTGCCGCAGGGCTGCCTCCCCACCCCACCTCGCGGTGACGCAGTTGCCATCAGCCAACGGTTCCGGCCATCCGGCCCGTTCGGGACTTGCACCCTGTAGAGACGTGCCAATGCCTGGCACACGTCGTGGATGGTCCGCCTTCGCGGACCAAGACGGGATGATACGACCGTGCGAATCTTGCAGCGATTAATTGTCATCAAAGCCTTAGGGCTCGCGCCATCTTCGCCCATTGCGCGTCCGTCAGGCTCAACCCGCCCTAGTCGCGGCTGCGCGGCACGGGAGTGGGCGGGACCCAGGGACGATCGCCGCGTGTCTCCCGATCCGACACGATACGCACGCCCGCCGCGTCGAGCCAGATCGCGTGGGCGCCGTCGCGCCAGACCGAGAACCGATCGACGAACGGGATGTGCGGCCAGCAGCGCAGGCGGATCGGCTCGGCGGACACCGCCATGGCCGCGTCGCAGGCGCCGCGCGGCGGGCGGCCGCGCAGCAGGAGGGCGGAGGGGCCGCCGTCACGCGCGCGCAGGATGCAGGCATCGCCGGTGCAATCCGGCCCGCTGACGGGCATCGGCTGGATATCGCGGATGGCCCACATCTGCTCCCACGCGTCGCGGGTGAATTTCGAGGCGCCGGGACGGGATTGTACGAACAGGGTATTGCCCGAGCGGAGCGCCAGCAGCTTCGCGTCGGCCGAGATCAGCAGGTCGGGGGGCGTGGCCAGGAACGGCGAGGCGAGGCCCAGTGCCAGGACGGGCAACGCCGCGAGGCGGATGCGGGTGCGCCACAGGCCGAGCCAGGCGAGGCCGACCGCGAACACGCCGAGGCTCCAGAGCGGCATGGCCGGGATCGCGATGACCGCCTGGGGGAGCGCCGAGACGGTGCGGCCGATCCAGACGATGGCCTGGATGCCCCAACCCATCGGCACCAGGACGAGGAATTCGAGGTGCAGCGGCATCAGCGCGAGCGCCAGGAGGCCCGCAGGCATCACGATCATGGCGGTGATCGGGACCGCGATCATGTTGGCCAGCACGAAATAGATCTGCATACGGCCGAAATGATAGGCAGCGAACGGCGCCGACGCGGTGCCGGCGAAGGCGCTGGTGAGGGCGAGGCCAACCACGTGGTGGGTGAAGCGCCGCCAGCCGGAATGGTTGCCGCGCAGGCGGGCGAGCAGCGGGCGCAGCACCTCGTAACCGGCGATCAGCGCCAGCACGGCCGAGAAGCTCATCTGGAAGCTGACGCCCAGCACCTCCCACGGCGCGATCAGCATGATGATGGTGGCGGCCAGCGCCAGGCCCCTCAGCGAGATGGCGCGGCGGCCGACGACCACGCCGAGCGTGACCAGGCACGCCATGGCGAAGCTGCGCATGATGGGCACATGGCCGCCGGTCAGCATCATGTAGAGCCCGCCGACGGCAAGGGCGGTGACGGCGGCGATCTGCTTGCAGGGCCAGTTCAGGGCGGCGTGCTCGGAGAAGGCCAGCGCGCGGCGGGTGGCGCCGAAGATGAGGCCCATGACGATGCCGATGTGCAGGCCGGCGATGGCGAGCAGATGGGCGAGGCCGGAATCGCGGAACGCCTCGCGGTCGGCCAGCGGAATGGCGGCGGTGTTGCCGGTGAGCAGCGTGGCGGCGATGGCGCCGTACTCGTCGGGCAGCACGGCGCGGATCCGGTCGGCGATGATCTCGCGCAGGTATTGCAGCCAGCGTGGCAGGCCAGTCGGGCTGGCATGGGCCACGATCTCGGCGGCGTTCAACGCGAAGCCGTAGGCGCCGATGCCGGAATAGTAGGCGTCGCGCTGGAGGTCCCAGCCGCCGGGGTAGGCGGGGGCGGAGGGCGGCTGGACCAACGCGCGCAGGCGAATGGTGTCGCCGGTGGCGATGGGCTGGGTGTCCTCACGGCGGAGGCGGACGCGGATCAGGCGGCCGGCCGGGGCGGCGCCGTCGATGCTTGGGCGCTCGATGGTGACGCGCTGGCCCTGCGGCAACGCCTCCATTGCGCGGACGCGGCCGAGCAGGATGGCGGCGCGGCGGGGGACCTCGATCGGGGGCGTCGCGCGCATCGTGGCGATGCTCGCCGAACCGAACCCTATGGCGGCGGCGGCAAGGGCGAGGAAGGCCGCGCGGGCGGGCGGAAACGGGCGGGCGAGCCGAACCGCGAGGGCGGCGCCCAGGAGCACGACCAAGGCGGGCCAGACGGGAGGTTCGAAGCGCAGCGCATGATAGGCGACCACGCCCGCGCCCATGAACATCGGCAGCCACAAGGTGAACCGTCCGCGCTCGGCCGCGGCCCATGCGCGCAGCACCGCCGGGAGCCATGCCAAGCGAACGGAGCGGGCGCGCAAAGCGAGGGTGGTCGTTTGCATGGCGGGCACGCTAAGGCTTCACACCCCGCGCCCGACGCCGCGGACCATGTTAATCGGCTGCGTCACGCATTATTACGGAACCGCCCCGCCATGACCGTTCGCACCCGCTTCGCGCCCAGCCCCACCGGCCTGCTGCATATCGGCGGGGTGCGGACCGCGCTGTTCAACTATCTGTTCAGCCGCCACCACGGCGGCGCGTTCCTGATCCGCATCGAGGATACCGACCGCGCCCGCGGCAAGCCGGAATACACGCAAGGCATACTCGACGATCTGGCCTGGATGGGCATCGCTCCCGATGCGCCGCCGGTGTTCCAAAGCGCGCGCGCGGCGCGGCACGCCGAGGTGGCGATGGCGCTGCTGGCGAGCGGCCACGCCTATCGCTGCTATTGCACACCGGACGAGTTGCGCGCGATGCGCGAGCGCGCGACGGCGGAGGGCCGCCCTCCCCGCTATGACGGCACGTGGCGCGATCGCGACCCGGCCGAGGCGCCGGCCGGCGTGTCACCGGCAATCCGGCTGCGCTGTCCACAATCGGGCGAGACGCTGGTGCGCGATCTGGTACAGGGCGAGGTCCGGGTGGCCAACGCGGAACTCGACGACCTCATCATCCTGCGCGGCGACGGCTCGCCCACCTATCTGCATGCCGTGGTGGTGGACGACCACGACATGGAGATCAGCCACGTGATCCGCGGCGACGACCATCTGACCAACACGTTCCGCCAGGTGCAGATTTTCGCGGCGATGGGCTGGGACCGCCCGGAATTCGCGCATATCCCGCTGATCCATGGCGCGGATGGGGCGAAATTGTCCAAGCGCCATGGCGCGGTGGGCGTGCCCGAGTTCCGCGCGCAGGGGTTTTTGCCGGAGGCGCTGGGGAACTACCTGCTGCGCCTCGGGTGGGGGCACGGCGATGACGAGATCATCCCGCGCGACGAGGCGATCAGGCTGTTCGACCTCGACGGCGTGGGGCGTGCGGCGAGCCGGATGGACTACGCCAAGCTGACCCACTTGAACGGCGTGTACATACGCCAAACCGATGACCGGCGTTTAGCGACGGATGTGATGGATCGGCTGGGGGAGGTCAGCGGTCTGGTCGAGGGGCGGGTGCGGGCGCTGATGCCGGGATTGAAGGAGCGCGCGCGAACGCTGGTGGAACTGGCGGACAACGCGGCGTTTCTCGCGCGCATGCGCCCCCTGGCGATGGAGCCGAAGGCGGCGGCATTGCTGACCGAGGAGGCGCGGGCGATGCTGGGCCGCGTGGCGGGCGCGCTGGCCGCAACCGATTTCACCGCTTGCGGCGTCGATGCGGCGCTGCGGGCGTTCGCCGAGACGGAGGCGCGCAAGCTCGGCCAAGTGGCCCAGCCGCTGCGGGCGGCGCTGACCGGGGGCACCACAAGCCCGGGAATCGACGCGACGCTGGCGGCACTCGGGCGGACCGAGAGCCTGGCGAGGATTGCGGACGCGGTGGGAGGCTAGGCTCCAAGTCGCAAGTTGCCGGGACGAGCCCGGACATGACGAGGTTTGCCGGGACGAGCCCGGACATGACGACGAGGAACGGGACGCGGCCGCCAACGGCCGCGCCGGATCACTTGATCTTGGCTTCCTTGAACGCGACGTGCTTGCGCGCGACAGGGTCGTACTTGTTGAATTCGAGCTTGCCCGTCTGGGCACGCGCGTTCTTCTTCGTGACATAGAAATACCCGGTGTCGGCGGTCGACACGAGTTTGATTTGAACGGTGTTCGTCTTCGCCATAGCTTCGATCCCCGGAAAGAGCGGCTAATTGCCTCGCGGGGGGCCGTCGCGTCAAGCGGGCGTGGCGGGGTTCAGCCTTGTCAGGGCGCGATCAGGGCAGCGGCATAGGATTTCGGGTGGTCGAGCAGGAAGCGCGCGGTGGCCAGATCGGGCGCGCGGCCCTCGGCGGCGGGGCAGGCGTCGCGGATTTCGAGGGTCTCGGCCGGCGGCAGGGGCGCGCGCGCGGCGCGGGCGCGGGCCAAGGCGGGGGCCAGCGACAGGCGCCCTTGGCCAAGGGCCGCCAGTTGCGCGCGCAGACTGGGCTCGCCGAGGCTGGTGCAGATTTGCGGCAGCACGCCAAGGCTCTGGATCGGCCAGCCGAGCGGGGCCAGCATACGGCTCCAACTGACCAGCACGTCTCCGCCATCGGGCAGCCTGCCGATGGTCTGGACCAGGCCCTTGCCATAGGTGGCGCTGCCGACCAGCACCGCGCGGCCGTCATCGGCCAGCGCGGCGGCCAGCGCCTCGGCGGCACTCGCGGTGCGGCCATCGACCAGCACCACGATCGGGCGGCCCCCCGACACGTCGCGGCCATCGGCGGTATAGTCGTGATACGACTCGACGCCGCGCCCCACCGTGCGCGCGACCGGGCCCGAAGCGAGCATGGTGCCCGCCGTCGCCACCGCCTCGCGCAGCAGGCCGCCGCGGTTGCCGCGCAGATCGAGCACGATGCCGCGCGCGTTGACCAGGCCGCGGGCCAGTTCGCGGGCGATGCTGGCCCCGGTGTCGCGGTTGAAGCTGGAGATGCGGAGCACGAGCAATCCGCCGGTGCGGCTCACGAACACGGTTTGCGCCACCACGAGTTCGCGGGTCGCGGTCAGTGGGCGGGTCCGCCCGTCGCGACCTCGCACCTCGAAGGCGACGACGCTGCCCTCGTCGCCGGCGAGCATGCCCACGATGTCGGCGGCGTCCTCGCCGTCGGTCGATTCGCCGTCGATCGACAACAGGGCGTCGCCCACGCGCATTCCGGCGATGAAGGCGGCGCCGCCCTGTATCAGCCGCGTCAACACGGGCACGCCAGCGCGGATTTCGAAATCGAAGCCGAGTTCGACCTGGCCCCGCCGCCCCGCCCTCTCATCCGCCGCCTGGTGGGGGGGGACGTAGCGGGAATACGGATCGAGATGGCCGAACAGCTCGTCGAAGAAGCCTGCGATGATCCGCTGCATGCCGCCCCGGCGCAGCTTCTCGGAGCCGTTCCAGCCTGCCTGCACAACGCGCGAGGCAGCCTCGCCCCAGGCGCCCGCGTCGTCGTCCTGTGGTGCGTCGAGCGCCAGCACGGGCCGGCCGGCCAGGAGGAGATTGAGCGTGCGATCCCGCGACTCGATCGAAATTCGCGGCTCCAGCATGGCCAGCCCCCCCAACCCCCAGAGCGTGAGCTGCGCGTTCGACACCTTTTCCAGCGTGCGCGGGGCGATGAAGGCGAGCGCCGTGGCCGCGACATCGGCGAACAGCGCGCGGTCATAGGTCTGGGCGGGGGTGAACGGATCGGCGCGGGAGACGTGGGACGAAACGGCGAGCAGCAGGGCGCAGGGGAGCAGGACCAGCAGGAGGCGGGCGATGCTCACCGCCGTCGCGAGGACCCGGCGCCCCGGACGGGCGGGCCGCGCCGCGACGCCGCGCGTTCGCCAGCGAGACCGAACATCAGGCTGCCGGTGATGGCGTTGGCCTCGGCCAGCACGACCTGCAACTCCTGCGCCAGATGGAACACGCGGTGAGCGCGGCGGCCGGTGAGGCTGTGAGTCGATTCGTCGTGCATGTAGAAATCATCGGGCAATGCGGTCATCGGCAGAAGCCCGGTGGCGCCACTTCCCGAAACTGTGACGAACAGGCCGAAGCGTGTGACCCCGGAGACACGGGCGGCGAAGGTGGCACCCACCTTGTCGGCCATGAATGCCGCGAGATAGCGGTCGATCGCGTCGCGCTCGGCAACCGCCGCGCGCCGCTCGGTGCCGGTGATGTGCTCGGCGGTGTCGGCGAGACCGGCGGCCTCGCCCTCGGTCAGCGCGTCCTTGCCGGCGCCGAGCTTGAGGCCGCGGATCAGGGCACGGTGCACCATGAGATCGGCGTAGCGGCGGATCGGGCTGGTGAAATGGGCGTAGCGCGACAGAGCCAGGCCGAAATGGCCGATATTCTCGGTGGCGTAAGCGGCCTGGGACTGGCTGCGGAGCACCACCTCGTTGACCAAGGGCGCCTCGGCGGTGCCGGCCACCTTTTGCAGCACCCGGTCGAGGTCGCGGGGATGGATCTGGTCGCCGGGCGGCAACGAGACGCCGAAGCCATGCAGGAAGCTGCGGAGGCTCTCCAGCTTCTCCTCCGAGGGAGGCGCGTGGATGCGATAGACGCAAGGCTGGTGCAGCCGCTCCAACTCCTCGGCGGCGCAGACGTTGGCCAGCACCATGAACTCCTCGATCAGCCGGTGGCTGTCGAGGCGCGGGCGGGGGGCGATGGAGCTGACCTGGCCTGCCTCGTCGAGCACCACCTTGCGTTCCGGCAAGTCGAGATCGAGCGTGCCGCGCGCGACGCGGGCGGCGAGCAGGGCGCGGAAGGCGGCATAAAGCGGGGCGATGGGGTGGCTGAAATCGCCTGCGTCGTGGGCCGCCTGGACCTGCTCATAGGTCAGTCTCGCGGCGCTCCGCATGAGGCCGCGCCCGAAGCTGTGCGACTGCTTGCGGCCGGCGGCGTCGATCCGCATGTCGACGAACAGGCAGCCGCGCGGCTCATGCGGCTTGAGGCTGCACCAGCCGTTCGACAACGCCTCGGGCAGCATCGGCACCACGCGATCGGGGAAATAGCAGGAATTGCCACGCTTGCGGGCCTCGCGATCCAACGGCGAGCCGGGGCGGACGTAGTGCGCCACATCGGCGATGGCCACGATCAGGCGGAAGCCGGCGCCGTCGGGCTCGGCGAACACCGCGTCGTCGAAATCGCGCGCGTCCGCGCCGTCGATGGTCAGCAGGGGCAGGCCGCGCAGATCGGTACGGCCGCGGACCGTGACCGCGCGGGCGGCTTCGGCTTCGGCGATGGCTTCTTCCGGGAACGCCTGGGGGATGTCGTGGGTATGGAGCACGACAAGGCTGACGGACTTCGCCTCGCCCGCGCGACCGAGGCGTTCGAGGACGCGGGCGGGCTTGAGGCCATGGCCGCCGGTCGGCAACGGGGTGGCGAGCACGATCTCGTTGGCCTCGGCGCCATTCTCCTCGCCCGGCGGCACGGTCCATTCGGCCTTGGCGCGGCGGTCGGTGGGCTGGATGCGCCCTCCCAGGGTGCTGCCGGGGGCGGCGGGACTGAACACGCCGACGATGCGGCCGGGGGTATCGGTCAGGCGTTTGAGGGTGCGGCCCTCCATCCGGCCGGTGCCGATGGGGCGCAGCCGGGCCAGCACCCGCTCGCCGGGGGCCAAGGCGGGTTCGCCGCGCGGCTGGGGGTGCATGAACACCATCGGCGCCGGCCCGTTGCCCTGCCAGTCCACCGGGCGCCCCACGGCATCGCCGTCGCGGTCGGTGCCGGTGATCTGGACGATGGTGGAATCGGGGGTGGAAGCGGGCGTGCTGCCCCCGGCTGGACGATGGGGGGCGGTGAAGCGCTTATGGCCGGCCGGAGCGACCTCGCCGCTGCCGCCGAGGCTTTTCAGGACGCCCTTGAGGGCGACCTGATGTTCCGGGCCGAGGCCGAAATGACGTGCGATCTCGCGTTTTCCCACGCGGCCGGGGGCAGCGCGGATAAAGGCGCGGATATCGTCGCGAGAAGGAAGCTCGGGGCGGGGTTTACGGGGCATTTGGGAGCCCTGGGAGATGCGCGTCCAGACCGCGATGCCTTCCCCCTACCCCCTGTGGGGAGGGCCGGGGGTTTCCTGGTGGATGAGCCCCTCGCCCAAGGAGAGCGGCGGTGGAAGCGCGCGCGGTCAGGCGGTTTTCTTTCGGGCCACGGGTGCCTTCTTTTTCACGACCTTCCGAGCGGCGGGCTTCTTTTTCGCGGGCGCGGCCTTCGCGGGCGCCTTGGCCCGGGCGACCTTGGCGGCCGGTGCCGCCTTCTTGCCGCCACGGGCTGGCTTGCCCTTGGCCTTCAGCACCTTGCCCTTCTCGGCCAGCAGCGCCACCGCGTCGGCCAGCGACATCTCCTCCATCATCATGTCGCGCGGCAGGTTCGCCACCTTGTTGCCGTGCTGGGCGTACGGCCCGAAACGGCCCTTGCGGACCAGCACCGGCTCCTTGTCCGCCGGATGCGGCCCAAGTGCCCGCACGCTGGCGAGCTTTTTCGCCAGCACGTCGACGGCGCGGTTGAGGCCCACGGCCAGCACCTCGTCGTCCTTGTCCAGCGAGGCGAAGATGCCGCCCATCTTCACATACGGCCCGAACCGGCCGATCCCGGCCTCGATCGGCTCCTTGGATTCCGGGTGGATGCCGACGATGCGCGGCAGCGACAGCAGGCCGAGCGCCATCTCCAGCGTGACGGTGTCGCCGTCCATGCCCTTGGGCAGCGAGGTGCGGCGGGGGCGGATCTTGCTGTCCTTGATCTGCTCGCCCTGCTGGGCATAAAGCCCGTAAGGTCCGCGCCTTACGGTGACGTCCTCGCCGGTGTCGGGGTGGTGGCCGAGCAGCCGCAGGCCTTCCTTGAGGGTGTCACCGGCCTCGTCGCTGCCTTCGATGGCGAGGCGGCGCGTGTATTGGCAGGTCGGGTAGTTGGAGCAGCCGATGAAGCTGCCGTGGCGGCCGAGCTTCAGGCCCAGGCGACCCTTGTTGCAAGACGGGCAGCCGCGCGGGTCGGTGCCGTCGTCGCGGGGCGGGAAGAAATGCTCGCCGAGGTCACGGTCCAGCGCGTCGATGACGTCGCCGATCTTGAGATCCTTGGTGGAATCGATGGCGCGCGAGAAATCCACCCAGAACGCGCGCATGACGTCGCGCCACTCGGCCCTGCCGTCGCTTATCGCGTCGAGCTGGTCTTCCAGGCCCGCGGTGAAGCCGGGGTCGACGTAGCGCTCGAAAAAGCTGGTCAGGAAGGCCGTCACCAGGCGGCCACGGTCCTCGGGGATGAAGCGCCGCTTGTCCAGCTTCACGTAATTGCGGTCCTGCAGCACGGTCAGGATCGAGGCGTAGGTGGAGGGGCGGCCGATGCCGAGTTCCTCCATCTTCTTGACCAGGCTCGCTTCCGAGAAGCGCGGCGGCGGCTGGGTGAAATGCTGGTCGGCGACGATCTCGCCGCGCTTCAGCGGGTCGCGCTCGGCCATCGGCGGCAACATGCGGTTGTCGTCCTCGCCGCCGGTTTTTTCCTCCGAATCGTCGAGATCCTCGCGGTACAGCTTCAGGTAGCCGTCGAAGGCCAGGATGGACCCGGTGGCGCGCAGCTTCGGCCCGTTGGTCTGGGAGGGGTCGGCGAGATCGACGCTGACCTGGTCGAGTTCGGCCGATTGCATCTGCGAGGCGACAGCACGCTTCCAGACCAGTTCATATAGGCGGCGCTGGTCTTGCGTGAGGTAGCGGGCCACGCTGTCGGGCGTGCGGTCGACGCCGGTGGGGCGGATCGCCTCGTGAGCCTCCTGCGCGTTCTTGATCTTGCTGACATATTCGCGCGGGGCGACCGGCAGGTAGGCGGCGCCGTAAGCGTCCTTCACGTGGTCGCGGATCTCGGACACCGCCTCGCGCGCCATCTGCACGCCGTCGGTCCGCATGTAGGTGATGAGGCCGACGGTTTCGCCGCCGATATCGACGCCTTCATACAGCCCTTGCGCGATCCGCATGGTTTGCTGGGCGCCGTAGCCCAGCTTGCGCGAACTCTCCTGCTGGAGCGTGGATGTGGTGAAGGGTGCGGGCGGATTGCGCTTGACGCGGCGGCGCTCGACGGCGGCGACCGCGTAGTCGCCCCCTTCGACGAGGGCCTTGGCGCGATGGGCGAGCGTGGTGTTGTTGAGGTCGAACTGGTCGAGGCGCTTGCCGTCGAGATGGGTCAGATGGGCGGTGAAGGGGGCGCCGGCCGGCGTGGCGAAGTGGCCGTCGATGCTCCAGTACTCGCGTGGCCGGAACGCCTCGATCTCGGCCTCGCGCTCGCAGATGAGGCGGAGTGCCACGGATTGCACGCGCCCGGCGCTGCGGCTGCCGGGCAGCTTGCGCCACAACACCGGGGACAGGGTGAAGCCCACGAGGTAATCCAGCGCGCGGCGAGCAAGATAGGCCTCGATCAGCGGCATATCGAGGTCGCGCGGGTGCTTCATCGCGTATTGAACGGCGTTGCGGGTGATCTCGTTGAAGGTGATGCGGCGCACGGTCAGGCCGCGCAACAGCTTCTTTTCCTCGAGCATGGCACGCACATGCCAGCTGATCGCCTCGCCCTCGCGATCCGGGTCGGTGGCGAGATAGAGCGTTTTCGCACCCTTCAGGGCCTTGGCGATGGCGGCGATCTGGCGGGCGCCGCGCTCGTCGGCGGCCCAGTCCATCTCGAAATCCTGGTCGGGCCGCACGCTGCCATCCTTGGGCGGCAGGTCGCGAACATGGCCGAAGCTTGCGAGAACGGTGAAGCCGTCGCCAAGATACTTGTTGATCGTCTTGGCTTTGGCGGGTGATTCGACGACGACGACGTCGGTCATGTGATCCTAGCGGCAGAGGGGGCGGCAGAGGGGGCGGCAGGGATACGGGCAGAAGGGGGCGGCAAGTGGTTTCAGCTGGCGAGCAGGGCCACGCGGTTGCCTGGCAGCCTCTCCAGACGCCCGGCGATCTCGAGATCAAGCAAAGCCGAGGCTACCGAGGCGGCTGACAACTGGCAGTGCCGGATGAGAACGTCAACCGAGGCGGGCGCGGGGCCCAGCAGCATGAGCACTTCGCCGCGGGCGCGATCCTGCTCGGCGGCGGGAGTGGCGGCGATTTCGGCCCAGGCGATTTCGGGCTCGGAGAAACCCGGCGATGCCGTCTGCGGGGCAAACATCGGGTCGCGGCTGACGCCCTGCCGGAGCGGGTGGTCCGGCAGGTTGGCGAGCACGTCGGCGGCGGATTCCGTGAGATGGGCGCCCTGGCGCAGCAGGTCGTTGCTGCCCCGGCAGCGCGGGTCCATCGGCGAACCGGGGACCGCGAACAGCTCGCGGTGGTATTCGGTGGCGAGGCGCGCGGTGATAAGGCTGCCGGATCTGAGGGCGGCCTCGACCACGATGACGCCGAGGGAGAGGCCCGCGATGATGCGGTTGCGGCGCGGGAAGTGGCGGGCCTGGGGTGAGGTGCCGAGCGGGGTTTCGGAGATCACGGCGCCGGTTTCGGCGATATGGTCCTGCAACGCGGCGTTCTCCGGCGGGTAGGGGATATCGAGGCCGCCGGCGACGCAGGCGATCGTGATGCCCCCTCCCCGCGCGTTGCCGGCCATCGCGCCTTCATGGGCGGCACGGTCGATGCCACGTGCCAGGCCGGAGACGACATTGAGGCCCGCTTCGGCTAGTTCGGCGGCGAGCTGGGTGGCCATGGCGCGGCCGTTGGCCGACGCGTTGCGGCTGCCGACGAGGGCCACGGAGCGAGTGGCGAGGTCCGCCGGGCCAAGCACGGCGATGGCGGGGGGCGCGTCGTCCAGCAACGCGAGCCACGGCGGGTAGAGGGCATCGCCGACGAACAGGAAGCGGCCGCCGAGATGCGCGACCTGTTCGATCTCGGCCGCGATGTCGGAGATTTTCGGGGGCGTCGCCGGAATGGCCCGGCCACCGGCGCGGGCGAGGTCCGGCAGCGCGTCGAGCGCCGCCTCGGCGTTCCCGTAACGCTGCATGAGGCGGCGATACGCGACCGGCCCCACGCCGTCGGTGCGGATCAGGCGGAGGCGGGCGACGCTCATGTCTTGTCACCGATGCGCGGTTCGGTGCCCGCGATGATGCGGGCGATATTGGCGTGGTGGCGGGCGAACACCAGCACCGCGATGGCGATGGCGAGTGCGAGGATCTCGAACGGCGCCCGCAGGATGGCGGCGACGATCGGGGCGGCCGCAAAGGCCGAGAGGGAGGCCACCGAGGATCGGCGGCCGATTTTCGCGACCAGCAGCCAGAGGGCGCCGGCGGTCAGACCCACGCCAGGGCTGGCGGCGATCAGCGCGCCGAAGCCGGTAGCCACCCCCTTGCCGCCGCGAAAGCCGAGCCAGAGGGGGAACAGATGGCCAAGCACGGCAGCCACTCCGCCCCAGAAGGCGCCGAGCGGTCCGGCGGCGGCGGCCCCGATCAGCGCGCCAGCGGCGCCTTTCGCGCCATCCAGCAGCAAGGTCGCGGCGGCGAGACCCTTGCGGCCGGTGCGCAGAACATTGGTGGCGCCGATGTTGCCCGAGCCCACGCGGCGAATGTCGCCGAGGCCGGCGGCCCGAATGAGCAGCAGGCCGAACGGGATGGAGCCGAGCAGGTAGCCCGCCACCACGATCAGCCCGAGGAGCGTAAGTCCTTCGAACATCAGCCGAACACCCTGCGCCCGGCCTTCCAGGTGCCCAAAACCGTGCCTTCCAGCGCCCGCCCGTCGAACGGCGTGTTCTGCGCCTTGCCGGGCAACTCGCCGGCCACGACCCGCCAGGCGTGCTCGGGCGCGAACAGGCAGAGATCGGCGGCCGCACCCCTGGCCAGCGTGCCGGCATCCGAGCCCAGGAGTTTGGCCGGGCGGCTGGTCAGTAACTCGATGGCCCGCGCGAGCGGCAGGGAAGCGTTGTGAACCTGCGCCAGCGTGATGCCCAGCAGGGTCACGAGGCCCGATCCGCCGGCAGCGGCCTGGGCGAAGGGCAGCCGCTTGTCGTCCGCATCGCGCGGCTGATGGTCGCTGGCGATGGCGTCGATGGTGCCATCCACCAGGCCGGCGGCAATCGCCATGCGGTCTTCCTCGCGGCGCAAAGGGGGGGACAGTTTCGCGTAGGTGCGAAAATCGCCGATCGCGGTCTCGTTCAGGTCGAAATAAGGCGGGGCCGTGTCGCAGGTAACGGCGAGGCCCTCATCCTTGGCGCGGCGGATCAGCATCAGCGACTCGGCGGTGGAGACATGGGCGAAATGCACGGCCCCGCCAGTGAGCCGGGCCAGGCGGATATCGCGCGCGATCACAATGGCTTCCGCCACGGCCGGGATGCCGGGCAGGCCCAATCGCGTGGCCAGTTCGCCCTCGGTGGCGGCGCCCCCGGCGGCGAGGCTGGCCTCCTCGGGATGCACCACGACCATGGCGCCGAAACCCCTCGCATAGGTGAGGGCAAGGCGCATCAATCGTGTGGAAGCAATGGCTTGGCACCCGTCGGTGAACGCCACCGCGCCCGCTTCGCGGAGCAGCCCAAGTTCCGCCAACTCCTCGCCCCGGCATCCGCGCGTCAACGCCGCATAGGCCAGTATGGTCAGGCTGCCGGTTTCTTCCCCACGCGCCCGCAGCAGCCGCACCAGGGCGGGATCGTCGATCGCCGGGCGGCTATCGGGCAGCGCCGCCAGGGTGGTGATGCCGCCAGCGGCGGCGGCCTGGGCGGCGGTGGCAATGGTTTCGCGATATTCGTATCCGGGCTCGCCCAGCGAAACGCGCATGTCGACCAGGCCGGGACACAGCACGGCGCCGTCGCATTCGATGATTTCAGCACCCTCCGGCACCCCGATTGCGGCTCCGAACGTCAGGATTCGGCCGTTTTCGGTGCAAAGATCGCCCACCTGATCGAGCCCGTTCGCGGGGTCCAGCAGGCGGGCGTGGCGAAAATAGGTATGCGTCATAACCATCTCGGTCGTCACAACCATCTCAGTCGTTCCGGCGCGCGCGCCGCGAGAGGATGTCGAGCACCGCCATCCGCACCGCCACCCCCATCTCGACCTGCTCGCGGATCAGGCTGCGGACCGGGTCGTCGGCGACCGCGCTGTCGATCTCGACGCCCCGGTTCATCGGCCCGGGATGCATCACCAGCGCATCGGGCTTGGCCACCCGCAACTTTTCCGCGTCCAGCCCGAAAAATCGGAAATACTCCCGTTCGCTCGGCACCAGCCCACGCGTCATCCGCTCGCGCTGCAGCCGCAGCATCATCACGATATCGGCGTCCTGCAACCCGGCCTTCATGTCGTGGAACACCTCCACGCCCAGCCTTCCGATCTCGGACGGCATCAGCGTGGCGGGCCCCACCACCCGAACCCGTGCCCCCATCACGGTCAGCAGATGGATGTTGGACCGCGCGACGCGGCTGTGCAGCACATCGCCGCAGATCGCCACGACCAGCCCCTCCAGCCGGCCACGACGCCTGCGGATGGTCAGCGCGTCCAGCAACGCCTGGGTGGGGTGCTCATGGGTGCCGTCGCCCGCGTTGATCACCGCCGCATCGACCTTCTGCGCCAGCAGGTTGGGCGCTCCCGATTCGGGGTGCCGCACCACCAGCAGATCGGTCTGCATCGCGTTCAGCGTGCCAGCGGTATCGAGCAGCGTCTCACCCTTGTTCACGCTGCTGGTGAACACGCCCATGTTGATGACATCGGCGCCCAGCCGTTTGCCCGCCAGCTCGAAGCTGGTGCGCGTGCGGGTGCTGTCCTCGAAGAACAGGTTGATGAGCGTCCGCCCGCGCAACAGGTCGCGTTGGGTCTTGCCCGAGCGGTTGAGCAGCACGTAGCTCTCCGCCAGATCGAGCATCGCCGCGATCTCGGGCGGGTGCATGCCCTCGATCTGCAGCAGATGGCGGCCAGTCCGTGTCGATGTCGCCATGCGCTCCCGCCCCAGTCGGCGCGGACCCTAGCCGCGCCGCACCCGTTCCCGCAATCTCCGGCGGCCGAACGCGGCGCGGTCGCCGCCGGCCAAGCACCATGTTTGTGGCGGCGACACGGGCCCGCATGTGCCTCGCGGCCAGCTTGGCCGCCCAGGCTTAACAATCCCTTACCGCCCGCCCGACACCGTCAGGATGCTCCCCGTCACATAGCTCGCAGCTCCCGAAATCAGCCAAGCCACGGCCTCGGCGATCTCGGCCGGTTCCCCAAGCCGACCGAACGGGATGCCGCCCTTGGCATTTTCCCGCATCGTGTCGGTCGCCATGTCGGTGGCGATCAGCCCCGGCGCCACCGCGTTCACCCGGATGCCCTCGCGCGCCACCTCGTTGGCCAGCCCCTTGGTGAACGTTTCGATCGCCCCCTTGGTCGCGGCATAGGGTGCGATCCCCTGCATTCCGCCGGTCCGCCCCGCCACGGAGCCCAGATTCACGATCGCGCCGCCCGGCCCGCCATGCAGCGTGGACATGCGCCGCACGGCTTCCCCGCAGCACAGCATGGTGCCCACCACGTTCACAGCGAACAGCCGCGCAAGGTCCGTGGCCGTTTGCGCATCCACCCGCGCATGCGCCCCGGTCACCCCCGCGTTGTTCACCAGCGCACCCAACGCTCCCAGCGCCCGCTCGCCCTCGAGGAACAGCCCGGCGATCTGTGCCGGATCGCCTACATCGGCCCGGATCGAATGCGCCCGGCCCCCGCCCGCGCGGATTTCGGCCACGATCGCTTCGGCGAGGCTGGCGCTGGTGGCGTAGTTTACCGCCACCGCATATCCGTCCGCCGCCAGCTTGCGGCAGATCGCGGCGCCGATGCCCCTGGCGCCGCCCGTCACCATCACGTAGCCCGATTGCGGCATGGCGCTACTCCCTCGCAAGACCGTTCATCCGAGCCCTTATGGTGCGGCCGTCCCGCCACCCACGCAACCCGCACCGGCGGGCCGCGTTTTTGTTGCATCGGAGATGTGGCGCGCGCGGTGTTATTCAGAGCCCCTCCACCGTCGTCCGCTCCGCCGCGCCGGCGACCTCCACCCGGTTGCGTCCGGCGCGCTTGGCCAGGTACATCGCGTGGTCGGCGCTCTGCAGCAACTGCTCGGCGGTGATCTCGCCGCCCTGGCCGAACGCCACGCCGATGCTGATCGTCATGCCGTGGCCCACGCCCGGCTCCGGCGAGAAATCCATGCACTCGACGGCGCCCCGCAGCCGCTCGGCCGCTGCGATCGCGTCCTGCGGGTTGGCGCCCGGCATCACCACCACGAACTCCTCGCCGCCATAGCGCGCGATGCTGTCGAACACGCGGGTGCGGCCGCGCAGCATGTCGGCGACAGCCTTCAGTGCGCGGTCGCCGACCGCATGGCCCCAGCGATCGTTCACCGCCTTGAAATGGTCCACGTCCACCATCAGCACCGCGACCCCGCCCGGCTGGCCCGAACCGAGCAGCGTGCCCAGATGCCGCATCAGGTAGCGCTGGTTGTAGAATCCGGTCAGCGGATCGGTCAGCGCCATCTCCAGCGCGTGGCCGAGATCGGCCCGCAGCCGGTCCTGATAGAACTTGCGCCGGATCTGGTTGCGCGCCCGCGCCCGCAGTTCGTTTTCGTCCACCGGGCGCAGCAGCCAGTCATTGGCACCCAGATCGAAGCCGCGCAGCAGGCGGTCGCGCTGGTCCGGCTCGGCCAGCAGCAGCAGCGGAATGTCGTGCGTGGCATCGGCCGCCCGCAGGCGCGCGGCCAGGCGCAGCGCATCGTCCGTCGCCATCGACAGGCTGAGCACGATCAGGTCGAACGGAATGGCCGCCGTCAGCGCCATGGTCTCCGCCTCGCTGGAGGCGCGGCCGGGCAATATGCCCTCCCGCGCCAGCGCCGCCTGCACGTTCCGCGCGCCCAGATCCCAGTCGTCGATCACCAACGCCCGTGCACCGGAAACCGACGGTAGCGCCACCATCTCGCCCGCGAGCCCCAGCGCACGCGCCGTCTCGCCGCGCACCCGCAACTCGTCCAGCAGCCGCTTGAGGCGCACCAGCGAGCGCACCCGCGCCAGCAGCGTGTCGTATTCCACCGGCTTGGTGAGGAAATCGTCAGCGCCCGATTCGAGGCCGCGAAGCCTCTCGCGCGGCTCGCCCAGCGCCGTCACCATCACGATCGGGATGTGCTGGGTCTTGATGTCGGACTTCAGCCGCCGGCAGGTCTCGAACCCGTCCAGCTCCGGCATCATGATGTCGAGCAGGATCAGGTCAGGCTGCCACGTATAGGCCAGCCGCAGCGCCTCGAAACCATCTTGCGCCGTCGCGATCTGATAGTACTCGGCGGAAAGCTTGGCTTCCAGCAGCCGCGTGTTGGCCGCCACGTCATCGACGATGAGAATGCGAGCGGTCATCGGCGCTGTCGTGAGCCTTCCCTGTCAGGTGCGGCGACCATAGAGGCTGCGGCGGGCGCGCGAAAGGCGAACCTCAATCGTGGCACGTCCGAGCCAAACGTCACGCCGCCAGATCTTTCCAATTCGGAAAATTTGTAGTACATGATAACGAATATGGACGCATCGTAAGTTAAATATGACAGAAAAATGATGGATTTTATGAATTACCGCATTCACAATACAGCAACAATCTCTGGCAATTCCAACGTTCAAGTTGCCAAACCCTGGATGTTCTTCCGTCGTTGGCTCAGCAACCCGCTTCAGATGGGCTCGGTCATCCCGTCGTCGGCAGCGTTGTGCAACCGCGTCGTGGCACAGGTGCGGCGGCGGCCCGGCGAATCGGTGCTGGAACTCGGCGCCGGCACCGGCGTCATCTCCCGCGCGCTGCTCCAGGGTGGCGTTCCGCCCGAGCGGCTGTTCGTGGTCGAGATCGTGCCTGACATGTCGGCCCATCTGGCGCGCGTGCTGCCGGGGGTCAACGTGGTCGAAGGCGACGCCCGCCGCCTGCCCGAGCTGATCCCCGCGCAGTGGCATGGCCGCATCGGCACCGTCGTGTGCGGCATTCCATTGGTGCTGCTGAGCCTGGCCGAACAGCGCCGCTTCATCGACGCGATGGACCGTGTGGCCCCCGGGCGCGGTTTTTTGCACTTCAGCTATTGCGCCACCTCCCCGCTTCCGGCGCGCAAGCACGGGCTGGTCGCGCGGCGCGAGGCCTGGACGCCGCTGAACTTCCCGCCCGCCAGCGTCTGGCGCTACACGCCTGCGGACGTTCCGGCGCCCGATTCCGCGCGGCAGGTGCTATAGCTCCCCCAACCAAGGGGAAACGATGGATCGCGCGCCGGCTTACGCCAAATACGACCTGCCGAAAAACGCCGCCAATTTCGCGCAGCTCTCGCCGCTGAGCTTCCTCGCGCGCACCGCTGCAGTCTACCCCGACCGCCTGGCGGTGGTGCATGGCGCGCACCGCGCCACCTGGGCGCAAACCTATGATCGCTGCCGCCGGCTGGCCTCGGCACTCGCGGCGCGCGGCATCGGCCGCGGCGACACGGTCGCCGTCATGGCGCCCAACACGCCGCCCTTGTTCGAGGCCCATTTCGGCGTGCCGATGACGGGGGCCGTGCTGAATGCGCTCAACATTCGCCTCGATGCCGCGACGCTCGCCTTCATCCTGGCCCACGGCGAGGCCCGCGTGCTCATCACCGACCGCGAGTTCTCGGGCACCATCGAGGCGGCCCTCGCGCTGATGGAGCCCGACTCGCGTCCCTTCGTGATCGACATCGACGACCCGCTCGCGCCGCCCGGCAGGCTGCTCGGCACCATCGAGTACGAGGCCTTCCTTGCCGCCGGCACGCCCGACCATGCCTGCGTGCCGCCGGCGGACGAGTGGGACGCGATCGCGCTCAACTACACCTCCGGCACCACCGGTAACCCCAAGGGCGTCATCTACCACCACCGGGGCGCGGCCCTGAACGCCATCGGCAACGTGCTGGCCTGGGGTCTTGCAGGCCACCCGGTGTATCTCTGGACGCTGCCGATGTTTCACTGCAACGGCTGGTGCTTCCCCTGGACCATCACGTCGCTTGGCGGAACCCATGTCTGCCTGCGCCGGGCCGACGCCCCCTCGATTCTCGCCGCGATCTCGGCCGAACGCGTCACGCATCTCTGCGGGGCACCGATCATCCTCAACATGCTGGCCCAGACGCCAGATGCCGCCTGGCCGGATTTTGGCGGCGTGATCGTGAAAATAATGACGGCCGGCGCCTCGCCTCCCGCCGCGGTCATCGAGGCGATCGAGGCGCGGGGCTTCCACGTCACCCATGTGTACGGCCTCACCGAGGTGTACGGCCCGGTCACCTTATGCGCCTGGCAGGACGAGTGGGATGCCCTGCCCGCCCCGGATCGCGCCCGCATCAAGGCCCGGCAGGGCGTGCCGTATCACTCGCTCGACGGCCTCATGGTGGCGGACCCGGTCACGCTCGCCCCGGTCCCGCGCGACGGGGCGACGATGGGAGAGGTGCTGATGCGCGGCAACCCGGTGATGAAGGGCTACCTGAAAAACCCCACCGCCACCGCGGAGGCCTTCGCCGGCGGCTGGTTCCACACCGGCGACCTCGGCGTCTGTCACCCGGACGGCTATATCGAGCTGAAGGACCGCAGCAAGGACATCATCATCTCGGGCGGCGAGAACATCTCGACCATCGAGGTGGAGGACGTGCTCTATCGCCACCCCGCCGTGCTGGAAGCCGCCGTCGTGGCGCGGCCCGACCCGGTCTGGGGCGAGACACCCTGCGCTTTCGTCACCCTCAAGCCGGGCCGCGAGGCAAGCGAGGCCGAGCTTCTGGCCTTCTGCCGCGAGCACCTCGCCCGCTTCAAGCTGCCCAAGAAGGTGGTCTTCGGCCCGATGCCCAAGACCTCGACCGGCAAGATGCAGAAATTCGTCCTGCGGGAGCGCGCCCGGGCGGTATGAACGACCCGACGTTGTGCTTCCCCCTCCCCCACGAGGGGGGAGGGCAAGCAAGCGCGTGCTTCAACCCGATATGTGAATGCCGCAGCCTGTTGGGAGGGACGGGATATTCATCTCCCCGTCAGGATACGCTCGACCAGTTGGCGCACCGTCGGCACGAACCCGTTGCCGTAGAACGGGTCGGTCGCGAAGCGATAGGCATTGTGGCCGCTGAACATCAGGTTGTTGTCCACCGCGACCGGGTCGTCTTTGGCGTTGCCGATATCCTGCAGGGTCTTCTGGATGCAGAAGCTGCGCGGATCAGCCTTCTTTCCGGTGGAGAAATCCGGCTCGTGCTGCTCCCAGTTCGAGAAGCGGCAGGTGCTGAGGCAGCCCATGCAGGCCACCTGATCGGCCAAAATCTGGCGGGACTGATCCGGCGTCACAAAAACCAACGTGCTGTCGGGCGTGCGCAGCGCCTCGACGAAGCCGGCGGCCTCCCAGGCGCGGACATGGCTGAAATCGGCGGGCGTGAGATAAACCACGCGCTTGCGGGGCCCCACGCCGAATTCGGCGACGTGCTCGCCAACCGGCTCGGTGGTGTAGGCCACCTGCCGGTCGTTGCGGGCGCGGAGTTCCTGGATGAAGTGGTTGTTCACCGCCGAGGAGTAGAAGCCGGTCGGGCTGAAATGGTTGAGAAACACGTCGCCTTCCTTCAGCGTCACCAGGCGCTGCTTCCAGGCCTCGCCGATCGGGCTCTCGCGCGTCAGCAGCGGCCGCGTGCCGAACTGGAAAGCGATCGGGCCGAGCTCGGGGTTGTCGATCCAGTCCTGCCACTCCTCGAGCCACCAGACGCCGCCGGCCATGATGATCGGCGTCTCGCCGAGGCCGAAGGTCCGCATCAGCTTGCGGAGCGCCAGCACGCGGGGGAACGGGTCTTCCGGCCGCTTTGGGTCCTCGCTGTTGGACAGGCCGTTATGGCCGCCCGCAAGCCACGGGTCTTCGTACACGACGCCCCCCAGCAGGGAGGCCGCCTTGCTGTAGGCGCGTTTCCACAGCGCGCTGAACGCGCGGGATGAGGACACGATCGGGTAGTAATGCACGTTGAACCTGGCCGCGATGTCGGACAGGCGATAGGGCATTCCCGCACCGCAGGTCAGGCCGTGGATCAGGCCCTTGGCGTTCTCCAGCACGCCGGTGATGACACGCTCCGCGCCACCCATCTCCCACAGGATGTTGGCGTGGATGCGTCCCTGCCCGCCCGCGATCTCATGCGCCTGCCGGGCCTGGGCGATGCCGCCTCGGATGGCGTACTGCACCAGTTCCTCGTGCCGCTCCCGCCGCGTGCGGCCGTGATAAACCTGCGGGATCAATGTGCCGTCGGGCTCGAAGCTGTCCGCATTGACCGCGCTGAACGTGCCGGTGCCGCCGCCCGCGGCCCAATGGCCGGAGGTGACGCCCGTGGAGATCGAGACACCCTTGCCGCCCTCGACGATGGGCAGAACGTCCACCCCGCCCATGCGGATCGCATTGATCGCCTTCATCGCCCGTCTCCCGTGCCCCGCAGATCGGGGTCGCCTGTCAGCGCATTGTAATGGTGATGGCGCCCGTTGGTATCAACGGGCGCCATCCAGGCTGGTACTCGGTTCGTCGGCCGGTGGATGCGGTTATTCCGCGGCGGTCGGCTCGTGACGCTCGCGGTCGCCGCGCTCGCGGCCCCCGCCTTCGCGCCCGCCGCCGCCTTCGCGCCCGCCCTCGCGCCCGCCGCCGGCCTTGGCACCCACCTTTTCGGTGATGTCCTCGCCGGTCGCCTGATCGACCACGCGCATCGACAGTTTCACCTTGCCGCGGTCATCGAAGCCCATGACCTTCACCTTCACGGCATCGCCCTGGTTGACCACATCGGTCGTCTTGTTCACCCGGCCCTGCGACAGCTCGCTGATATGCACGAGGCCGTCCTTGGCACCGAGGAAGTTCACGAACGCGCCGAACTCGGCGGTTTTCACCACCTTGCCATTGTAGATCACGCCCACTTCCGGTTCCGCCACGATGCCGCGGATGCGGTCGATGGCGGCCTGGGCCTTCTCGGGGTCGCTCGACGCGATCTTGATCGTTCCGTCGTCCTCGATGTCGATCTTGGCGCCGGTCATCTCCACGATCTCGCGGATCACCTTGCCGCCGGTACCGATCACGTCGCGGATCTTCTCCTTCGGCACGGTGATGATGGTGATGCGCGGCGCGGTCGGCGCCACTTCCTCACGCCCGCTGGTCAGCGCCTTGGCCATCTCGCCGAGGATGTGGATGCGGCCATCGCGGGCCTGATCCAACGCCACGCGCATGATGTCGGGCGTGATCGACGTGATCTTGATGTCCATCTGCAGGCTGGTGATGCCGCGCTCGGTGCCGGCCACCTTGAAGTCCATGTCGCCGAGGAAATCCTCGTCGCCCAGGATGTCGGACAGCACGGCATAGCCGCGATCCTCCTTGATGAGACCCATGGCGATGCCGGCGACCGGGCGCTCCAGCGGCACGCCCGCGTCCATCAGGGCCAGCGAGGTGCCGCAGACCGTCGCCATGGACGAGCTGCCGTTGCTCTCGGTGATCTCGCTGACGATGCGCAGCGTGTACGGGAACTTGTCCTTCGCGGGCAGCAGCGGGTGGATGGCCCGCCAGGCGAGCTTGCCGTGGCCGATCTCGCGGCGGCCCGGGCTGCCCATGCGTCCCGCTTCGCCAACCGAGTACGGAGGGAAGTTGTAGTGCAGCATGAAGTGCTCGCGGTACTCGCCGTCGAGCGCGTCGATGATCTGCTCGTCCTGGCCGGTGCCGAGCGTGGCCACGCACAGCGCCTGCGTCTCGCCACGGGTGAACAGCGCCGAGCCATGCGCGCGCGGCAGCACGCCCACCTCGGCCGCGATCGGGCGAACGGTCTTGGTGTCGCGGCCGTCGATGCGCAGGCCGGTGTCCAGGATGGCGTTGCGGACGATGTCGGCCTCAAGCTCCTTGAACAGCCCCTTCGCCTTGTCGGCGTCCAGGCCCTCGGCGGTGAGTGCCGCGGAGGCGGCCTTCTTGGCGGCCGAAACCTTGTCCTGGCGGACCTGCTTCAGTTTCTCGGTGTAGGCTTCGACGAGGCCGGCGCGTCCCAGCGCGTCGACGCGGGCGGCCAGCGCCTTCTCGGCGTCGGTCTTCTCGACCAGCGCCCAGGGCTCGCGGGCGGCATGTTCGGCCAGCTCGATGATCGCCTGGATCACCGGCAGCAGGGCCGCATGGCCGAACGTGACCGCGCCGAGCATGATCTCCTCGGACAGCTCCGACGCCTCGCTCTCGACCATCAGCACGCCTTCGGTGGTGCCGGCGAGCACGAGGTCGAGCTTCGATGTCTCCATCTGGTCCGAGGTCGGGTTCAGCACATAGGCGCCATCGATGTAGCCGACGCGGGCACCCGCGATCGGCCCGAAGAACGGGATGCCGGACAGCGTCAGCGCCGCCGAGCAGCCGACCATGGCGACCATGTCGGGGTCGTTCTCAAGGTCGTGGCTGAGGACGGTGGCGACCACCTGGACCTCGTTGCGGAAGCCCTTCGGGAACAGCGGGCGCAGCGGGCGGTCGATCAGGCGGCTGGTCAGCACCTCCTTTTCGGTCGGGCGTCCCTCGCGCTTGAAGAAGCCGCCGGGGATCTTGCCGGCCGCGAAGGTCTTTTCCTGATAGTTGACCGTGAGCGGGAAGAAATCCTGGCCGGGCTTGGGCGAGCGCACGCCGACGGCGGTGCAGAGCACGATGGTGTCGCCGTAGCGGGCCATGACGGAGCCGTCGGCCTGACGCGCGACCTTGCCGGTCTCGAGGATCAGCTTGCGGCCGCCCCAGTCGAGTTCCTTGCGAAAGTGATTGAACATGCGGTTTTTCCTATAGAACCGTGACAGTCGGCGAAGTCCGCGGGCGATCGGGTGCTCGTGGGACACGGCGTCTCGGGCGGCATGGAGCGAGCCACCCGGCGGGGCGGTCGCGACGTCCATGTGGCCGGAAACGCCGTCATGTCTCCCAGCGAAAATCCGGATCGCATCGGTCTCGCCGCGTGGCGCGGCATTGCCCCGCGCCCCCATGGCGCGGGGAGAGCGTGGCGTCTAGCGGCGGAGGCTGAGTCTGGTGATGAGCGCCTGATAGCGGGCGTGGTTCTTGCCCTTCAGATAGTCCAGCAGGCTGCGGCGGCGACCGACGAGCACCAGCAGGCCGCGACGGCTGTGGAAGTCCTTCGCGTGGATCTTGAGGTGCTCGGTGAGGTAGTTGATCCGTTCGGTGATGAGCGCCACCTGCACTTCGGGGCTGCCGGTATCGTTTTCGCCGGTGGCGTGTTCGGCAATGAGCGCGGTACGGCGCTCGGCTGTCATCGACATCATTCTACTCCTGAATGAAAGGTTGAAGAAGCGCGTGCGGCCTACAGAAGCCGTTCGGGCTTGAGCCAACCATCTTCGAGGCGGCACAACCCGAGCACGCGACTCCCCGCCATGGCCCGTGCCAACCCGCCCGCGGGGTCGGCCGTCCGTGGAATGCGGCCCATGAGCGAAACCAGGTTGATCGCCTGTCCGTTCGAGAGGCCGAAGGCTTCCGCCTCGGTCAGGGCCAGCGCCGGGATGTCGGCCAGCGCGGTCGCGACCTCGAGCAGGAAGTCCGAGGAAGTGGGCGGGGTATCGTCCCCCCGCTGCAGTTTGTCCAGTGGAATCGCCTGTGCTTCGGTGAACGGCCCGACCCGCAGGCGGCGCAGGGCGGCGATGTGGCCGAAGGTGCCGCACGCGATGGCGAGGTCGCGCGCCAGGCTGCGCATGTACACGCCCTTGCCGGACTGGACCTCGAAAATCGCGGTGTCGGCATCGATCCGCTCGATCAGCTCGAAGCGATCGACCCGCGCCGGGCGCGGCGGCAGCACGGGCGGGTTGCCCGCGCGCGACAGGTCGTAGGCGCGCTCGCCGGCCACCTTGATGGCGGAATACACCGGTGGCACCTGCATGATATCGCCGGTGAACGCCGCGAGCGCCGCTGAAAGGGTGGCATTGTCCGGGCGGTGGTCGCTGGTGGCGGTCACCGCGCCATCGGCGTCGTCAGTGTCGCGCGCCTCGCCCATCCGCAGCGTGAAGCGGTACAGCTTGGTGCCGTCCATGACGTAGGGCACGGTTTTGGTGGCGGAGCCGAACGCGACGGGCAGCAGGCCGGTGGCCAGCGGATCGAGCGTGCCGCCGTGGCCGGCCTTCTGCGCGTCGAACCAACGGCGCACGCGGTTGACCACATCGGTGCTGGTGATGCCCGCGGGCTTGTCGACGATCAGCCACCCGTCGAGCGGGCGGCCTTGCTGGCGGCGGCGGCGCATTGTTTGGTGCTCAGCTTTCAAGGAATGATCAAATTTGCCCGTCATGGTCGGCGAAGGCCGGCCATCCACGTCTTCAAATGCCGCGGTAAGACGTGGATGGTCGGCCTTCGCCGACCATGACGGAGAATCGTTCTACGGCAACGTCTCGTCGCCGAGGTCGCGCGCCACTTCAGGCTGGCGCAGCAACAAGCTGACATGCATCGCGTAGTCGATGCTGGTATCGGCCTGGAACGAGATATCCGGCGCCACCCGCAACCGCCGCAATTCCTTGGCCACCTGGCCGCGCAAGAACGGGGCCGCGCGGCGCAAGGCCGGCAGCTTGTCGGCGATATCGGCACGGCCGAGACGGGTCACGAATGCCGTGGCACGCTTCAAATCCGGCCCGATCCGCACTTCCGTCACCGTGACGATGACGTCGACCAGATCGGGGTCGCGGATTTCGCCGCGCAGGAAGATCGCGGCGAGCACGTGGCGGATTTCCTCCGCCACACGCAGCTGGCGCTGCGTGGGCGGCTTGGCGGAAATCTTGGTCGTGGTTGCGGCAGCCCTCAACCCGGCACCATCTCGATCTCGTAGCACTCCACCATGTCGCCCTCGCGAAGGTCGTTGTAGTTGGCGAAGGACAGCCCGCACTCATAGCCGCGCGCCACTTCGCGGACATCGTCCTTGAAGCGCTTGAGCTGGGTGAGTTCGCCCTGGTGGATGACCACGTTGTCGCGCAGCAGCCGCACGCCGGCGCCGCGTTTCACGAGGCCTTCGGTGATCATACAGCCCGCGACCTTACCGGTCTTGGTGATGTCGAACACCTTGCGGATCTCGGCATAGCCCAGGAAGTGCTCGCGTGCCTTCGGCGCCACCTTGCCACGGACCATCTTTTCGATGTCGTCGGCCACTTGGTAGATGATCGAGAAGTAGCGGATATCCACGCCGTCCCGCGTCGCCAGCTCGCGCGCCTGGCTGGTGGCGCGCACGTTGAACGCCACGATCACCGCGTCGCTGGCACGCGCCAGCTGGATATCGCTCTCGGTGATCTGCCCCACGCTGGCCAGCAGCACCCGCACGCGCACTTCCTCATGCGCCAGCTTGAGCACCGTCTGGGTAATCGCCTCGGCGCTGCCCTGCACATCGGCCTTGATGATGATGGCGACTTCTTTCTGCACGCCGGCCTGGATGCGGGCGAGCATCTCGTCGAGCGTGCCGCGTGCCGCGGTGGCGACGCCGGCCGCCTTGTCGCGCAGCTTGCGCTGGCGGAGCTCGCTGATCTCGCGCGCCCGGCCTTCATCCTCGACCACCACGAACGGCTCGCCGGCACTCGGCACGCCGCCGAGGCCCAGCACCTCGACGGGCATGGACGGCCCGGCGTTCTTCATCGGGCGGCCCTTGGCGTCGAGCATGGCGCGCACCCGGCCCCATTCGGCGCCGGCCACGATGATGTCGCCCTGGTTCAGCGTGCCCTTCTGCACCAGCACGGTCGCGACCGGGCCACGGCCGCGATCGAGCCGGCTTTCCAGCACGGCGCCCTCCGCCACCCGGTCGGGGTTGGCGCGCAGTTCCAGCACCTCGGCCTGGAGCAGAATCGCCTCCTCCAGCTTGTCGAGGCCGGTCTTCTTCGTGGCCGAAACCTCCACGTCCTGCGTGTCGCCGCCCATCTCCTCGACCACGATGTCGTGGCTGAGCAGTTCCTGGCGAACGCGGCTTGGGTTGGCGTCCGGCTTGTCCATCTTGTTGATGGCCACGATGATCGGGGCGCCCGCCGCTTTCGCGTGCTTGATCGCCTCGATCGTCTGCGGCATCACGCCGTCATCGGCCGCGACCACCAGCACCACGATGTCGGTGACCCCCGCCCCGCGCGAACGCATGGCGGTGAAGGCTTCGTGGCCCGGCGTGTCGATGAAGGTTATTTTCTGTTTCGACGGCAACGTCACCTGATACGCGCCGATATGCTGGGTGATGCCGCCGGCTTCCCCGGCCGCCACGTCGGTGGCGCGCAACGCGTCGAGCAGGCTGGTCTTGCCGTGATCGACATGGCCCATAATGGTGACCACCGGCGGACGGAGGATGAGATCCTCGTCGATGTCAGTCGCACCCTCGAGGCCGAATTCGACCGAGTCCTCCGACACGCGCTTCACGCGGTGGCCGAATTCCTGCACCACCAGCTCGGCGGTGTCGGCGTCCAGGCTTTGCGTGACCGTCGCCATCACGCCCATCTTCATGAGCGACTTGATTACGTCCGGAGTGCGGGCGGCCATGCGGGCCGCGAGTTCCTGCACCGTGATGGTGTCCGGCAGGATGACCTCGCGCGTGACCTTCATCTGGTCGGAGCGGAGCATCTCCAGTTCCTGCTGGCGGCGCTCGCGCTCGCGCTGGCGGCGGACGGAGGCCAGGCTGCGGACGCGGTCATCCTCGCCCTCCATCGCGGCTTGCACGTCGATGCGGCCAGGACGGCGGCGGTCATCGACCACCTTCTTGGGCGCCGCAACCTGCCCCTTGCGCGGCGGCAGCGCGGGGCCGCCGCCGGGCCTGCGGATCGGACGGGCATCGTCGTCATCCTCGCCGGCACGCTTGGCGGTGAGGCGCAATGTTTCGGCGGGCGGCATCGCACCGGTGGGCGCGACAGCCGGGCGAACCGCGCGGCGCGGCTCCTCGCGGCTCGACGGAACGGCGGCGGCCTGGGCCGTCACGGTCGCGTCCTGAACCTGACGCGCCGCGGCCTCGGCGCGAGTCTTCGCGTCGGCCTCGGCGGTCTGCCGCGCTTCTTCCTCGGCGGCCTTGCGGGCTTCCTCGTCGCGGCGTCGGGCCTCCTCGGCGGCGGACAGAATCGAAATCTTCTCCCGCTCGCGACGCTCTTCCTGCTCTCGGCGCTCGACATCGCGCTGGGCGTCGCGCTGGGCGTTGGCGATCTGCTGCTCGGCCAGCACGCGCTGGCGCACGGCCAGCTCATTCGCGGTCAGCGCGCGGCCGCCGGGGCGGTTCATGCCGCCCGGCGCGCGGCCAACCACCGGGGTGGCGGGCGAACTGCCGGTGAGTCCGGGCGCGTTGCTCGACGCGCCACTCAGGGGCGGCGAGGTCGGGCGGGTCGGGCCGGGGGCGCGGGTTTTGCGCACCTCGACCTGCACCACCTTAGACCGGCCATGGCTGAAACTCTGTCGAACGGACCCGGCATCCACGGTACGGCCGAGCTCCAGCCGCCCGGCGGGCCGCATGGAGAGCCGGGCCTTGCCCGCGTCCTGATCGTTGCCGCCTTCACTCATCTATACGCCTGCATCCTGCTCGTTCGTTCCGCCCGACAGCGCCGGGCGCTTGGTCCGGCCCGCGGCACCGCCGAGAGCCTTGTCGAAATCCGCCGACCTTCCGGCCAGCGGTATCCCCGCCAGCGATATCCCAGCCAGAGATATCCCGGCCAGCCGCTCCGCCTCGTGGCGCAGCATGGTGGCCAGCCGGCCCTCCGCCACGGCCACATGAACCGCGTGATCGCGTCCGAACACGGACCCGAGGGCCGCGCCGTCCAACGGGGCGATCACGGCGACCTTCTCCCGCCACCCGGCGAGAAACCGCGCCCGCTCGTCCGGACTGCCGTCGCTGGCTTGCACCACCACGCCGACTCGTCCCGCCACAAGCCACTCGCGCGCCTTGCCGAACCCCGCAACAGCCTGCCCAGCGCGCCGGGCGAGGCCGAGTATTTCGCCGATCCGCCGCGCCAGCGACGCCTGCAGGAAAGAGGTGAGATCGGGGGGAACCAGCACCTGCCCACGGGCCGCTTTCGTGAAAGCACCCCTGGTGCGAGCGGTTTCTAGCACATCCGCCCGCGCACTCAACCAGATTCCCCTGCCGGGCAGCCTTGCGGCGATGTCGGGGATGATCCGCCGGTCGGGCCCGACAACGAAGCGGATCATCCGCTCCTTGGCCAGCCGCTCCCGCGTCACCGCACAGCGGCGCAGCGGGCCGGTCTCGGGCTCGTCGGCTTCCGGATCGTCGGGGTCGGTCTCAGGCGTGACCCGCCTCCCCTGTCGCCGCCGGGGCACCGCCCTCGCCCTCGAACCAATGCGCCCGCGCGGCCATGATGATCTCGTTGGCGATCACCTCGTCCATATTGGCCTCGCCCACGGCCTCGACCAGTTCGTCCCCCGCGAGGTCGGCCAGGTCGTCGAGCGACTTCACGCCCTTCTCGCCCAGTGCCACCAGCATGGCCGGCGTGAACGCCTCGAAGCTCGCCACGTCGTCGGACACGCCGAGTTCGATCCGTTTGTCGTTCAGCTCGCCGTCCCGCTTCGTCAGATACGCCTCGCCACGCCGCACCAGTTCCTCGGCGATGCTGTCGTCGAAGCCCTCGATGGAGGCCAGTTCGTCGAGCGGGGTGAAGGCCAGTTCCTCGATGGTGTTGAAGCCTTCCTGCACCAGCAGCCCGGCGATCACATCGTCCACGTCCAGCGCCTCGACGAACAGGCCGGTGCGGCGGCGGAACTCCTCCTGGCGGCGCTCGCTCTCCTCCGCCTCGGTCAGTATGTCGATGTCCCAGCGGGTGAGCTGGCTGGCGAGGCGCACGTTCTGGCCGCGCCTTCCGATGGCCAGCGAAAGCTGGTCGTCCGGCACCACCACCTCAACGCGCCCGGCATCCTCGTCCATCACCACCTTGGTGACCTCGGCCGGGGCCAGCGCGTTCACCACGAAGGTGGCGGCCTGGGGACTCCAGGGGATGATGTCGATCTTTTCGCCCTGAAGCTCTTGCACCACGGCCTGCACGCGGCTGCCGCGCATGCCGACGCAGGCGCCCACGGGGTCGATCGAGGCATCGCGGCTGATCACCGCCATCTTGGCGCGGCTGCCGGGGTCGCGGGCGACGGCCTTGATCTCGATGATGCCGTCATAGATTTCCGGCACCTCCTGGGCAAACAGCTTCGCCAGGAAGCCAGGATGCGTGCGCGACAAAAACACCTGCGGGCCGCGCGGCTCCTCTCGCACGTCGTAGATGTAGGCGCGCACACGGTCGCCGTTGCGGAAGCTCTCGCGCGGGATCAGCTCGTCGCGCCGCAGCAGCGCCTCGGCGCGGCCGACCTCGACCATGAGATTGCCATACTCGGTGCGCTTGACCACGCCGTTGATGATCTCGCCGACGCGGTCCTTGAACTCGTCGTACTGCTTCTTGCGCTCGTATTCGCGCACCCGCTGCACGATCACCTGCTTGGCGGTCTGCGCCGCGATCCGCCCGAAATCGATCGGCGGCAGCGGATCGACGATATGGCCGCCAAGCTCGATATCCGGCTTGAACTTGCGGGCGATGTGGACGGGGATCTGAGTCTCCTCGTTCTCGACCACTTCCACGGCCTCGGTCCAGCGCGACAGGCGCACGTCGCCGGTCTTACGGTCGATGGTGGCGCGGATGTCCTTCTCGGCGCCGTATTTGGCGCGGCCGGCCTTCTGAATGGCCTGTTCCATCGCCTCGAGGATTTCCTCACGGTCGATCGACTTCTCGCGCGCGACGGCATCGGCGACCAGGAGCAGCTCGGGACGGGCGACAGCGGTATCCATGACGGATCCTCTCAATGGGCCAAGGGAGGCGGTTCGGGCGAGGTGAAGGCGATCAGCGCGTCGGTCAGCACCAGCTTGGCCCGCCTTATATCGGCGAGCGGTGCCCCGATTTCCACTCCGTCGTCCAGGCGCAGGCGGGCGTTTGTTTCGTCCGCACCCAGAATGACGGCGTTGAAGCGGCGGCGCCCCTCGATCGGGATCGCCATTTCCACGCGGGCGAGGTGGCCCATGAAGCGGTTCCAGTCCTTGCGGCGGGTGAGCGGGCGGTCGATGCCGGCGGAACTGACTTCCAATGTCCAGGCGCCGGGCAGCGGGTCGGCCACGTCGATCACGGCGCCGAGCGCGTGGGTGATGGCCTCGCAATCCGACACGTTTATCATGGCGCCATCGGCACGGTCGGCCATGATCTGCACGGTGGGGCGCTCACGCCCCAGCACGGCCACGCGCACCAACTCGTAGCCCATGTCCACGAGGGTGGGCGCCACGATCCCGGCGAGGCGGCCTTCGAGGCCGGTATGGTTGAGAAGCTCGTTATCCAACACAAAAAGGCGGCCGGTAAGGGCCACCCTCCACTTAAACGGAGAATGAATTTCGGCGTTGGTAGCCGTTCGGCGGCCGGGTGGCAAGGCGGTCTCCGAACCCGCAAACCCCAACCTCGACAGCGTGACTTGCCTCATGACATGCCCGCCGACACAATGGCTCGGTCAGGTTGCCCGTCGCCAAAGCGGGACCGGCCAAAACGCAGGAGCGTTCCATGAGCGACAAGACCCCCGAAAATCCCTTCGCCGGCGCCATGGCTCAAGCGCAAACGGCGGCCAAGACCGCAACCGCAGACTTCACCCGCATGTTCGCGGACATAAAGTTTCCCGCGACCATGGACATGGAGGCGCTGCTCTACGCCCACAAGAAAAACATGGACGTGCTGTCGGCCGCCAACCGCGTCGCCATGGAAGGCGCCCAGGCGCTCGGCCGCCGCAACATGGAAATCATGCAGCAGACCATGGCCGAGATGGGCGACAGCATGAGAGCGCTGGCCTCGACCGAGACCCCGCAGGAGAAGGCCGCCAAGCAGACCGAGATGCTCAAGCGTGCCTATGAGCACGCGATCGCCAACGCCAAGGAATTGGGCGACCTGATCCAGAAATCCAACGGCGAGGCGATCGGGCTGCTCAACGCCCGCTTCGCCGAGGCGATGGAGGAAGTGAAGGCGCTGGTCGCCAAGACCCCGGGACTGAAGCAGGGCTGAACGCGCCCGCCGGACGAGGGCTCCGCACAGCGATTGCCGCTCCGGGTTCATGCCTCGGTTCGGCCTCGGCGGTGGGATGCGCGTGGAATCCCACCGCCGCTTTGCTTGAATGAGACCGAGCGAGCCGATCGGATAGCTGGCAAGGCGGTTGCGGTCCCGCAGCCCGCCTGACCGGTCCACGAACCTCTCCCTGACCGGACCCTCGGCATGGTGCATCCTGCCTCGCAAGGCGGCACTATCCGGCAATGTTGTTCCACTCTCAGATCTTCATCCTTGGCTTCCTGCCGGTCGTTCTGGCGGCCTATTACGCCCTGGCCGCGCACCACGCGGCGCGACAGGCCATGCTGGTCGCCGCCTCGCTGGTCTTCTACGGCTGGTGGAACGTCGCCTACGTGCCGCTGCTGGTGGCGCTTACGCTGGCCAACTGGCTGATCGTGAAGCTGTTCGCGGCCACCTTGCGGCGGGGTTTGCTGGCGGCCGGCGTGGCGCTCAACCTGGCTGTCCTGGCATTGTTCAAATACGCCGACTTCCTCGGCGCCAACGCCGCCGCGTTGGTCGGCCACAGCTGGACGCCGCTCGCCATCGTGCTGCCGCTCGGCATCAGCTTCTTCGTGTTTCAGAAGATTTCCTACCTGATCGACCTGCGCCGCCGCGACCGGCATGTGTATGGGCTGCTCGATTTCTGCCTGTTCGTGAGCTTCTTTCCCCAGCTCATCGCCGGCCCCCTGGTCCGCCACAACGAGATCATCCACCAGTTCCGCAACTCCCCGCGACGCCCCGACATGTGGGACAGTCTTTCGCGCGGCACGCTGCTGTTTGTCATCGGCCTGTTCAAGAAGCTCGCCATCGCCGACACCCTGGCACCCAACGTCGACCGCCTGTTCGGCCAGGCGATGCGCGGCGCGATACCGCTGAACGGCGCGGAAGCCTGGGCGGCATCCGCGGGGTATGCGCTGCAGATCTATTTCGATTTTTCGGGCTATTCCGACATGGCGATCGGGCTCGCGCTGATGTTCGGCCTCGTGCTGCCCGACAACTTCGACGCGCCCTATGCCGCGACCTCGATCCGCGATTTCTGGCGGCGCTGGCACATGACGCTGTCCCGCTTCCTGCGCGACTATCTGTATGTCCCGCTCGGTGGCAACCGGCGCGGCCCGTGGCGGCAGGCCGGCAACGTTGCCCTCACCATGCTGCTGGGCGGGCTGTGGCACGGCGCGGGATGGGGCTTCGTGCTGTGGGGCGGCACTCACGGAGCCGCGCTCGCCCTCGCCGGCGCCTGGGCACGGCGAGGCTGGCGCATGTGGCGCCCGCTCGGCTGGGCGCTCACGCTGACGTTCGTCGTGCTCGCCTGGGTGCTGTTCCGGGCACCCGACCTCGCCACCGCCGGCCGGATGTTCGCCGCCATGGCCGGCGCCCACGGCATCGGCCATGTGACGCTGGAGGACGGCGCGATGCTGCCGCTGGCCGCCCTGCTGGCGATCGTGGGGCCCACCAGCCTGCGCCTGGCCCGTGCCCGCCTGCCCTTGCGCCCGTGGATCGCGGTGCCGGCCGCCCTGGCCCTGGTGTATCTGCTGCTGCTGTCGGGCGGACGCGTCGGTACCGCGTTCATCTATTTCCAGTTCTAGGCAGCGCCTGTTCCGGCGGCGATACTGACGCCATGCCGCCAGCCATCCCGCATTCACCGCGCCGTCACCTCGCCTCGCTGTCCGTGAGCCGCCTGTCCGTGAGCCGCCTGGTGGCCATTCTCGGGCTGTTCGGCATGGTGCTGATCGCCGGCGGCACGGCGGGCTTCGCATTCAGCGAGCGGGCCCGCCTGCTCCGCGACGCGGCCACGCAGGCCGAAAGCACCGCCGCGTTCCTGGGCGACCATGCGGGGCGGCTGTTCGAGGTGGCCGACGTGGCCCTCTCCGCCACCAGGGCCGAATTCGGCTCGATGCCGTGGGACGAGGTCGCCCGCTCGACGGCGCTCTATGCCCACATGAAAGCGATCAGGCTCGCACTGCCTTACATCAGCAACATCTGGCTCAACGACGAACTGGGCACGCTGCGCCTGACCAGCCTCGCCTTCCCGAGCCCCGCCTCCAATGCAGCCGACCGGCTTTCCTTTCAGCAGGTTCACCCCGCCGATAGCGGGCTCGTGGTGGGCGAACTCATCACCGCCAAGCTCACCGGGGAAAAGACGTTCCTGGTCGCGCGCCGCCTCGAATGGCCCGATGGCGGTTTCCGCGGCATGGTTTCGGCGACCGCCGAGCTTGCCTATTTCGGCGATTACTGGAGCCGGCTGAGCATCCCGTATGACGGGCGCGTGGCGCTCATGCGCAGCAGCCTGTCGGAGACCTTCGTGCAATATCCCGCCAGTGCGGCCGCGCCGGCCGCGGGAGGGGGGGCGGATCTCGTCGCCGCGAGCGCCGTGGCCAACGTGCCGTTGATCCTGCGCGTCACGATCCCCCGCGCGGCGGTATCCGATGTCTGGCACCGCTGGCTCGCGAGCTATCTGCCGCTCGCGTTCGCGGCGCTGCTGGCGCTGCTGGCGCTCACGCTTCTCGCCTTCCGGCAGGGCACCCGCGATGCCGCCTCGTTCGCGGCGCTGCGGACCGCGCGGGCGGCGCTCGCCCAGGCCAATGCCGGCCTCGAGGCGACGGTCGCCAGCCGCACCGCCGAATTGCGCGCGACAACCGAGGAGGTGCAGCAATTCGCCTATCTGGTCAGCCACGATTTGCGCGGGCCGCTGCTGAACGTCACCGGATTCGCTGGCGAGATGGCCGGGCTGCGCGAGCAGATTTTCGCCCCCGTCTTGACCGACACCGAGCGCACCCGCCTCGCCGCCGAGTTCGACGAGATGCTCGGCTTCATTCGCGCCGGAACCCGCAAGATGGACGGGCTGCTGCGCCATGTGCTCGCACTGTCCCGCGAGGGGCAGCGAACCCTGCGGCCCGAGACGCTCGACATGGCCGATCTGGTGCGCGGGCTGGCCGACGCGCAACGCTACCAGTCCGCGCAGGCGGCCGTCGCGGTTTCGGTCGGCGCGCTGCCCGCGCTGGTCGCGGACCGCCTCGCGGTGGAGCAGATCTTCGGCAACCTGCTCGACAACGCGGTGAAGTATCACGACCACGCCCGGCCCGGCCGCGTGGCAGTCTCTGGCCGTCGCGAGGGCGCCACTCTGGTCTATGAAGTCTCCGACAACGGGCGCGGCATCGCGCCTGCCGACCAGGCCCGGGTGTTCGAACTGTTCCGCCGCGCCGGCGTGCAGGACACCACGGGCGAGGGCATCGGCCTCGCCTTCGTGCGCGCGCTCACCCGCGTGATGGGCGGCCGGGTCGATGTGGAATCGGCCCTGGGCGTGGGCACCACCTTCCGCATAACCCTGCCCGCCGAGCCGCACGCTTGAACGACGGGCGCCGGTTCTTCCGCCTGTTTCTGGCCACCGCCGCCCTCGCCTGCGCGGTCATCTGGAGCTTCGTCGTGCTGGTCGATCCGTTCGCGGCCCTGCCGGTCTCGTGGCCGTTCGACCGCGGGCCGGTGGACGGCAACGCGCGCTACGCCTTCCCTTCCCTGGCCCGCGATCCGGCGTTCGACTCCGCCGTGTTCGGCACCTCCACCAGCCGCCTGTTGCGTCCCGTCGCGCTGAACGCGGCGCTGGGCGGCCATTTCGCCAACCTCGCGATGAACAGCGCCACCGCCTACGAACAGACCCGGCTGTTGCAGGTGTTCCTCGCCGCCCACCCGCACCCGCGAACCGTCGCGATCGGCCTGGACTCCGAATGGTGCGTGACCCAGGCCGGCGCCCGCCGGTTCGGCTTCGGCCGCGAGCTGCCCGAATGGCTCTACACCGGCGGTCCCTGGGCCGGGTACCGCGCCCTGTTCGACCTCTATGCGCTGGAGCGCGCCGGTCGGGCCTTCGCCGAATGGACCGGCCTCAAGCCCCGCCGCTACGGCCGCGACGGCTACACCAGCTTCGTGCCCGACGAACGCGCCTACGACCCGATCCGCGTCGCGGCCTCCCTCGCCGCCGCCGGCCCCTGGACCCCGCCCGAGACGCTCGGCCCCAACCCCGCCGCCTGGTCGCTGCCCGGCATCGACCTGCTGCGCGCGGATCTCGCCGCCATGCCCGCCGATACCGCCAAGCTGCTGTTCTTCGTCCCCTATCACCGCTCGCTGCTGCCGTTGGCCGCGGGCCCCGCGCGCGACCTGCTGGCCGAGTGCAAGCGCCGCGTCGCCATGCTGGCCCGCGCGACGCCCAACACCCTGGCCGTGGACTTCATGCGCCCCAGCCCGATCACGCTGGACGCCGATAACTACTGGGACCCGCACCACACCCGCATCGGCATCGCCGAACGCCTCGTCACCGATCTGGCGAAAGCCGGCCGCGAGACCTCGCAGGACTACGAAGTGCTCGCGCGGACCTGAACCCGCCCCGGTGATCCGCCGGCCCGCCACGACAAAGGAAAATCCTTGCGCACCCTCGAAGACCTGCCCCTGGACGTGCCCTTCGAGTGCGGGACGTTCCGCTTCACCACCCGCGAGATCGTCGCCTTCGCGGAACGTTTCGATCCGCAGCCATTCCATCTCGATCAAGGGCTGGCGGAAAAATCCTTCTTCGGCACGCTGGTCGCGTCCGGGGTCCACACCCAGGCGGCGGCGATCGGGCTGCTGGTGCGCGCGATCGCGGATGTCGCGGTCATCGCCGGCGGCTCGCTGCATGAGGCGCGGTTCATGGTGCCAGTGCTGCCGGACACGCTCTACACCGTCACCGCGCGATGGACCGAGACACGGCGTCTGGCGAGCAATCCCGCGCGCGGCCTGGCGAGCGTGGTGGGCCACGCGCACGCGCCGGACGGGAGGCAAGTCATGCGGTTCGGCGTCACCTACGTGGTCGCGGCGTGATCCGTATCAAAACCCTTGCGCGGGACCAGCGGGCGGGCTTGAACGTTCGCCAACACGGGGAGACACACCATGGCGAGCAAGCATCCTGAGACGCTGGCGCTGCATGCCGGCTGGCGGCGCGATCCGGCGACCCATGCGGTCGCGGTGCCGATCTACCAGACCACGTCGTTCCAGTTCGACGACGCGCAGGACGCGGCCGACCTGTTCGGCCTGCGCAAGCTGGGCAACATCTACAGCCGCATCATGAACCCGACCTGCGACGCGCTGGAGCAGCGCGTGGCCGCCCTCGAAGGCGGCGTCGCGGCGCTGGCCGTGGCCTCCGGACAGGCGGCTTCGGCCATCGCCGTGCAGAACCTCGCCCGCGCCGGCGACAACATCGTCTCCTCGACCGACCTGTACGGCGGGACGTGGAACCTGTTCGCCAACACCTTCAAGGACATGGGGATCGAAGTCCGCTTCGTCGACGCAGCCGACCCCCAGGCGTTCGGCCGCGCCACCGACGCCCATACCCGCGCCTACTACGCCGAAACCCTACCCAACCCGAAGCTCGAGGTGTTCCCCATCGCCGAAGTCGCCGCCATCGGCCGCGCCCTGGGCGTCCCCCTCATCATGGACAACACCGCAGCCCCCCTCCTGGTCCGCCCGTTCGACCACGGCGCCGCGGTCGTGATGCACTCCACCACCAAATTCA
>JANXTF010000060.1 GCA_025352565.1 Rhodospirillales bacterium
AGGTCGAGCCGCGCCGCGCGCTCGGCCGTGTCCATTGCCGCCATTCCATCCATCATCGCATTGCCTTTCCGACCATGCGTTCAGGCTAGGCAGCTTCGGCGATGCCGTAAATGCCGCTGGCCGGCCCGCCGTTAAACTTCCTTGCTTACCGTCAAGCGAATTATTTCAAGTCTAAATCGCCACCTTGGGGCGCATCCGCATCACTGGGTCCAAGCTTTTCTGCGGGCAGATTGCAGAATGCGGCGATCAGGGTCGGATTTAATCCGATATCAGCGCAGACTTCATCCGGATGCTTTTTTCGGGAGTCGAGAAGAAGCTCCATCGCTCGCGCAAGCATGCGGGGCTGTTCAATCTTGATAGTCTAAAGGGAGGATCTCCGGTCAGTCCGGAGCTAGGCGCTTGACCTGAGTGACGCAGGCACCGCTTGGGTGGCCTCCTCAGGCGGGGACGGGGTTGCAGGGAGCTGGGAGTGGAGCCACACGGACCGGCTCCCTGCGCTCGGTCCGCACGCGATGAATCTTCGAATTCAAACTGACCCACTACCGGCCCGCCCGTCCGCTTGCGTCCTCGCGCGAATTGTGGACCTTGCTGGCCGCGCCACAGCCAAGGACGCGCACGTGCCGGGGATCGCCATTCCATACGGGGCCTATTGGAGCACGCCGTTCGCCAGATGGCAGGGAACGCTGTCCCACCTCCACAGCCTGCTGTTCGCGGCGCACGTGGCGCGCGACGCGCTGGCCCGGCGCGGCATCGATCCGGGCGTGTTCGACGGCGGCGTCCTCGGCACCACCGTCCCGCAGCGCCACGCCTTCTATGGGCTGCCCTGGCTGATGGGCGAACTGGGCGCGCCCCATGTCACCGGCCCGACCATCAACCAGGCCTGCGCCACCGGCGTGCGCACGCTCGCCACCGCCGCGGCCGAGATCGCCGCGGGCGCGTGCCAGACCGTGCTGACCGTGTGCGCCGACCGGGTCTCGAACGGACCCATGATCTATTACCCGGACCCGGCCGGACCCGGCGGCCACGGCGCGCACGAGGACTGGGTGCTGGATAATTTCGCGCGCGACCCGTTCGCCAAACTGCCGATGGTCGCCACCGCCGAGAACGTCGCCCGCAAATACCGGATCGGCACCGCCGAGCAGAACGAGGTCACGCTGCTGCGCTACGCCCAGTACCAGGCGGCACTCGCCGATGACCGCGCGTTCCAGCGCCGCTACATGGATTTGCCGTTCGCGGTGCCCGACGCGCGCTTCCGCAAGACCGTCGCCACGATGCAGGGCGACGAGGGGGTACACGACACCAGCGCCGACGGCCTCGCGAAACTGCGCCCGGTGACCGATGGCGGCTCCGTCACGCATGGCGGCCAGACCCATCCGGCCGATGGCAGCGCCGCGATGGTGCTGACCACGCCGGAGGGCGCCCGCGAATTGCGGCGCGCGCCGATCGAGGTGGCCGTGCTCGGTTTCGGGTCGGCCCGTGCCGCGCCGGGCTTCATGCCCGAATCCCCGATCCCCGCCGCGCGGCGGGCGCTCGACGCGGCGGCCCTGGACATCGGCGACATGGACGCGATCAAGTCGCACAACCCGTTCGTGGTGAACGACATCGCGTTCTGCCGGCACTTCGGCCTGCCGCCGGAGCGCATGAACAATTATGGCTGCTCCCTCGTGTGGGGGCATCCACAAGGCCCCACCGGACTGCGCGGCGTGATCGAGCTGATCGAGGAGCTGGCGATGCGCGGCGGCGGGCGCGGGCTGTTCCAGGGCTGTGCCGCCGGCGATTCCGCGATGGCGGTGGTGATCGACGTGCGAGATGCGGCCAGGTGAGCCGCCAGCAGGTCTGTCCAACGGTCTATCCCACCGTCCTCCACATGCTGGCCGACGCGGCGGCGCGCAACCCGCACGGCGAGGCGCTGGTCTGCGGCGGGGAGCGGCTCGATTACGCGGGCTATCTCGGCGCCGTCGCGGCGTTCGCCGCCGAACTGGCGCATCTGCGCGGCCGGCGCGTCGCGGTGCTGCTGCCCAACTCGATCGACCTCGTGGTGGCGATCCTGGCCATCCAGGCGGCGGGCGCCCAGGTCGTGCCGCTGAATCCGGGCTACACCGCGCACGAACTGCGTCCGATCCTTGCCGACGCCGACCCGGCGCTGGTGCTGCACGCGCCCGAGACGGCCGCCGTGGTGGCCGAACTGGGCCTGGCGCCCACGCTGGTGCCCACGGCGGTGCCCACGGCGG